>JBATEX010000115.1:0-2653 GCA_049664225.1 Thermoanaerobaculia bacterium | reverse complement strand
CTCCTACGGAGCCGGTGGCGGACAACACCGCAAGGGGTGGCGGCACCGGCGACTCAGGCAGCTCCGACGGATCGGACGATTCGGGCGATACGACAGATACCGATGTCACTGGTGGGTCGCTTCAAATCAGCATGACTGACGCTCCGACGGAGGAGATTTGCCAGCTCGTCGTATTCATCGAGGATCTCAGGGTCAAGAAGGACGGCTCGCCGGCGCAGATTTTGGGTGCCGTCAACGGAATTGGAGCATACGACCTCCTCCAGTTGCAGGACACGCAGGTGATTCTGGGCAACTTCGATGTCGAAGCAGGTTTGTACCAGTTCATCGAGATGCTGCTGGACGAGTCTCAGAGCTACGTGATCGAGAAGATCGATCCAACAAGCGACATCATTCTCGGCAACTGCGAAGAAGACGAGTCGCCGCTCAAGATCCCGAGCGAGAAATTCAAGATCAATGGCGGGCCCTTCGAAGTCGACGACCTGACGAAGGTACTGATCGACTTCGATGCCAAGAACTCGCTGAAGAAGAAAGGCAACGACAAGAACGACAAGGGCTGGCAGCTCAAGGCCGACGTCTCGATCGCTCAGATCGATCCGTAGTCTGTCCTTGGCACCAAGAAAAGGCCGGGCTCGAGCCCGGCCTCGGGGTTGCCCGAGTTGCGGGCTAGGGGTCCGAACTTGACCAGGCCGAAAGGTCGCCTGACTCGAAGCCATCACCCCAGATCGATCCCGGAACGAAGGCCGCGCCTGAGAAGGTGTCGGGATTCATCCAGGGTGCCGGCAGGGGATCCAGGTAGCTTGCGGTGCCGAGATCGTAGACGAGGATCCCTCCCGATGTCGGATCATCTGGTACCAGGTAGAGCCTGCCTTCGCCGTACGCCAGTCCGTCGATGTCTGTGACTCCGCCAGGATAGGCGGCGATCGGCGTCAGGACTCCGGTCGTGGTGTCGATCGAGACGAGCTGTGCCGATGCGTCATCAACTCCATAGAGAGTCGTCGAGACCGGATCGTAGGCAATGCCCGAGATCTCGCTGCCGGGCAGGTCTACGAGCAGCGCAATGTCGGTGCAGGTGACGCCGGCGTAAATCCCCGCGGGCCCCACGGTGTCACCGAACTGATGGGCCATGAAGAGAGTCCCGGTCGCCGGATCGGCTGCCAGGCCGTCCACCCGGATGGGTACGCCGCCGGTGGTCAGGATACACTCGAATGCCGGGACCCCACCCTCCCATGCCATGAGTTGCGAGCCGTCTTCATCGGTGTCGTCTGCAGAGCTAGTGGTGAACCACACGGTGCGATTCGACTCGAAATAGGCCGCACCCCAGATTGGAATCCCACTGAACACCTCTCGAGCGGTGCCGAGATACTCGCTCACGGTCACTGCCGGGTTGGTGACGGCAGCGCCGAAATCGCCAGTTCCGGCGAAAATGCCTGGAGGCGGGAACAGAGGGGCTGACTCGCTGGGCTCGTCGAAACGGCTTTTCCCAGAATCGGGCTGAGCCTCTGCGACTTCCAGTGTTGCCGATCGGAGGTGAGGTGCAGGATTCCGATCAACGTCGAACACGCGATCGCCGCCTGGTTCTTGGGCCCCGAGCGTGGCGGGGAGAAAACAGACGATCGATGCCGCTACGGCCAGCGAACCGGTGTGTCTCATTCTTGGATCCTCTTCGCTCGATTGCCGTTGCGTCTCGAAGAGCATACTACGCTCGAGTTGTCGATCCGACGCCCCAATTCTAGTTCGAGACCGTGCTGGTCCAGCTGGTGGTGTCACCCGACTCGAAACCATCTTCGAAGATATCAGTTAAGCCGCCGCACGAAGAGCTGTCTCGGAAATTGGCGAAGGTCGAAGTCGTCTTGTCGAGCGTAAGGTGGTTGTCGGCGTCACAGCCTGGCGCCGGGTTTCCCTCAATACAGGCAGTTGAAGTTCCTGCTGGCACTCCCATCGGGTCGCCACCAAAGCTGACCAGTGGATTCGACCAGTACTGCAATCGAGTGCAGTTGGGCCCCGCGTCACTGCACTCGGAGTTGTAGGCCATGATGGTTCGCCACTGATCGGGGGCATTGACGAATCCGTGGCTGTGAGCATAGGGGGTAGTCGAGTCATCGACATACCAGTCGTGTCGAGCTCCCATGTTGTGTCCCAGCTCGTGCGCGAAGCTGTAATAGCCGGTTGCGCAGTTGTAGCTGACGACTGAAAACGCCGCATCCTCGAACCCCGGCGAGACGGTCGTCATGAGGTAGCCTATTCCGCAGGAAGTGGAGCTGCCGACGATCAGCACGACCGCGTCAGCACAACTTGCGTCCCGCTGACCATGGACGTTGTCCATGTAGCCGTCTGAGGTGCCTCTCAGGCGCGACAGCGTAGTAGACCAGTTGAAACCGACTTCGCTGTAGGCCACTTCTTGAACGTCTCCCAGGCTCAATCGTTGGCTGATTCCACTGTTGGCGTACGACTGATTCGATTCGACAACGGCCAGGTCGATTAGGTTCTTGATGGCGGTCGTGCCTCCGGCATTGTCGCGCGCGGTCGGTGTATAGACAACCAGGATGTCAATGTTGCTTCCGTCGTCAAGGACCTCGACAGCCTTGGGGAGGTCCGCTCCTGCCCCGGAGACTTCGATCGGCTCGAGCTCCTGGGCAAAGGATGCAGGATCAGC
>JBATEX010000114.1:0-139159 GCA_049664225.1 Thermoanaerobaculia bacterium | reverse complement strand
TGTACAACCTCGGGACATGGTTGACACATTGACCTCAGGACATCGCTGACACTTTGGGACACTTTCAGGCCTTGGCGTAAGGAGGTCTGAGATGCCCTGGAAGGAGAGCGATGTGCGGAGTGAGCGGATCTCGTTTGTAGTGCGGGCCCGACAGCCAGGCTCGACGATAGCGGCATTATGCCGGGAGTTTGGGATCTCTCGTCAGACGGGCTACAAATGGCTCCGCCGCTTCGATCAGGTCGGTAGCTTGGCGGAGCTGGACGAGCTCTCGAGGCGACCTCGCCACAGCCCGAATCGCACGCCCTTGGAGGCCGAGCTGCGCGTGGTAGAGGTGCGTCTGCAGTATGGCTGGGGTGGGCGCAAGCTCAGTCACTTGCTGGCAGCAGAGGGCCTTGATCTGGCTTCTTCGACGGTGGATCGGATCCTCAAGCGGTACGGTCTGGTGCGGATGGACAAGCGCCATCGACCGGCGCTGCGCCGGTTTGAGCGCTCGCACCCGATGGAGCTTTTACAGATGGACTTCAAGGGTCCGTATCGACTCCGCGGAGGGGGGATGTGTCACCCCCTGTCGGTTTTGGATGATCACAGCCGCTATATCTTGAGTCTCGACGCCCTGCCCTCCCAGCACGGCCATGGTGTCCAATCGCGTTTGACTCGCTGCTTTGAGCACTTTGGCGTGCCTGAGGCCATGCTCATGGACCATGGCAGCCCCTGGTGGGGCACTACCAACGGGCATGGGCTGACCCGCTTAGGTGTCTTTCTGATCCGTCAAGGCATTGATCTCATCTATGGCGGAGTCGGTCATCCTCAGACCCAGGGCAAGGTCGAACGCTTCCACCGCACGCTCGACGAGGCGATTCGGCACTCAGGGCAGCCGCGTAGTCTCGAGGGCTTCCAAAGTGCCCTCGAGGGCTTTCGACAGGTCTACAACCAGATCCGACCGCATGAGGCTCTGGGAGACCAGCCTCCGGCGGGTCGATACCGTCCCAGTCGCAAGCCCTACCAGGCGAATCCCCCCAACTGGGAGTACCCACCCGGCTCCGAGGTCAAGCGACTGCGCGGGAATGGCTGCGTGAGCCTGGGAGGCCGCGACTACTTTGTGTGCGAAGCCCTGAAGGGTGAAGAGGTACGATGGCAACGATTCGGCAACAAAGTGCTGGTGAGCTACCGACAGATGCACGTGCGTGAGATCGACCTCGACTCAGGTCGGACCACCGCGGTGGTCCGACCTGCCAACCCAACCAATGTGTCAACCATGTCCTGAGGTCGAACTGTCACCTATGTCCTGATACAGAACACGCAAGGCCCTCCCCTACACTTCCGACGTGACTGCCTCACTACATCACTGGTGACAGAGGTCCTTCTAGGAGGATTCCAGGGGGTTCTGGCAGCGGAAGGGTGGATAGCCTCCTGGGATCCTCCTAGATGGGCCTCCGAAAGACAAAGCAGGTGGATGGACAAAACAGTGCCCGGCACAGGTCCGGCCGCCTCAAAACTCAGGACCTCAGGACCCCAAAGATCGGCCACAGGGGCGCCAGCCGCTTCAAGGTTCCGGGATTCATGCCCCAGGCCCGCACTGCTCCAAGGATCGTCCGGCAGTGAGCCGGACGCCTCATCCCCTACGCCCCTAGGCCCCTACGCCCCTACACCCTCATCAACACCGATCCCCAGTGCAGACCGGCACCCAGGGCGGTGAAGGCGACCAGGGAGCCTTCTGGCGCCTTGCCGGCTTCGCGGGCCTCGGAGAAACAGAGAGGCAGCGTGGCTGAGGTCGTGTTGCCGTATTTCTGGATGTTGTTGTGGACCTTCTCGTCCGGCAGCTTCATGGCGCGTTGCGCCGCTTCGTTGATGCGCAGATTGGCCTGGTGCATGATGAGGAGGTCCAGATCCGCGAGCGTCAGTCCGTTCTTCTCGAGGACCTCCATGGTCACTCTAGGCATGCGGGTGACCGCCAGTTTGAAGACCTGGCGTCCATCCATCACAGGTACGGTGTCGCCTGATGCGACCTGCGCCTCATCCACCCACGGGCGACGGGCCGATCCGGCCCCCGGCACGTACAAGATGTCCTTCTTGTTTCCATCACCATAGAGAACAGATCCCAGAATCCCCCTGCCATCGTCTTCGTCGTGAGCCCGAAAGACCATGGCGCCAGCCGCATCCCCGAAAAGCACTACCAGATGACGGAATCGGGAGTTCCACTCGAGAATCTCTGGAGACAGGGGACCTTCCTCGCGACCGAAGAGCACTTCCCAGCTCTCGGGCCCGACCGGCATCAGCGAAGTGTGCACATCGCAGCCCACCAGCAGCACTGTTCGCGCGATGCCGCTTCGAATCAGGGCGTCGACCATCTGCAGACCGTAGGCGTAACCAGCACATTGTTGACGGATGTCGAGCGCCGGGAGTTTGCCGAGGCCGAGCCGCTCCTGGATCAAGGTACCGGCGCCCGGAAAGTAGTGATCCGGCGTCATCGTCGCGCAGACGATGTAGTCGATCTCCTCGGCGTCGATTCCCGAATCTGCGATAGCGGCCCGAGCTGCCGCAGCCCCGAGATCCGCCGAGCTCACACCGGGCTCGACGTAGTAACGAGTCTCGATCCCGCTACGCTCCCGTATCCACTCGTCGGTAGTGTCCATGATGCGGGCCAGCATCGAGTTGTCCACGCGGATGGAGGGCACCTCTGTGCCGCATCCCATCATCAAGGCACGGGGCATCGAGGCTCGGGACTGACTCATCGCTGACTCCTCCTTCCTGGATCAAGCCACTTCGGAGAACCTATCACTGGAAGCCCCCAGGTGGGATCCGCGTAGGAGCCCTCCTTTGTACCGGGCCGCGGTACTCGACTGTCAGGTCACCCTGCTTTATGAAAAGGTAGAAATTCTTTGGACGCTTGTCATCGAGGCCATCCTCGGCGCTTGGCGAATACGCCCAGATTTCCACATTTTGACTCCTGGCTCGCGCCGATTGCTCGAATCGCGTGTCGTCAGGGGGGCCGTAGAGCACATAGGTCGTGCCGCGATCGGTGTGTCTGCCCCGATGGGTGCCTTCGTCGTACAGCCGGTCCGCCTCGGCCGAGCGTTCCTCGAACAACAGGCGTTTGCTCTTCTTCGGCCAGACCGCTTCGGGCCCGCGCTTGGCCCAGAACTCCTCGATGAACTCGGAGGCTTCTTCGTCGGTGGCCAGGGCCAGATAGGCGTCGACTTCCTCCTGGGTCGCCATCCTCGAGATCGCGCCGACCAGCCACTGCGAATAATCGGGCGACAGCAGGAAGTTGGTGACATCCTCCGGACCCGGAGCCTTGCGCTTTTTCTTGGCGGTCGCCTCCGTCACCGAGGCAGCCCACAGGAGCACCAGGCAAAGGCTAAGAGCGACGGAGGAGATCCAGGAATTCTTCACGGACGGGTCGTTGATGAAATGCGCCTCGAATGGCCGAGGTCACGGTCAGAGCACCAGGCTTCTGCACTCCACGCATCTCGACGCAAAGGTGTCGAGCTTCGATGACCACCATGGCACCCAGGGGGTGGAGCTTCTCCTCCAGAAACCCTACAACCTGCTCTGTCAACCGCTCCTGCAATTGAGGGCGCTTGGCATAGAACTCCAGGATGCGGGCGAACTTCGACAAACCGATGATCCGGTCGGTGGGAATGTAGGCGATGTGAGCCTTGCCGTAGAACGGAACCAGGTGATGAGAGCACATCGAATAGAACGGGATATCCCGCTCCATCACCATGTGGGAGTACTCCTCCTCGTTGGGAAAGGTCGTCACCGCGGGCTCGGCCCCTTCCTTGAGGCCATGGAACATCTCGTCGTACATCTTGGCGACGCGGACGTCGGTGTCCTGGAGATTGTGGTCGGTCATGTCGAGCCCCAACTCAACGAGAATGGCTCGGACGTGCACGGCAATTCTCCGGATCTGCTCCGGGTCGGTCTCGACGATCTTGTTGGCCGATTCCGCGGTATCGGCACTATCAATGGCAGGGGTCTGATCTCGACTCATCGTGTCTTTCTCCGGGATCCCGATGACTCCAACACTGGGAGCCTTGGCACTGGACTGTTGATTCTATCCCACCCCCTCTCTGCTCCACCGACAGGTCGGAGGCCCGATCCTGACGAGGCCAGCTCACGCTCGAAGCCGACGTCTTCACCGACGAGTCGCCGACTCTCGTCTATAATTCGCTGACGGAGAACCGACATGCCCGATCTGACCATCGAATACTGCGTAGTTTGAAACTACTATCCCCGTGCCGCCGGTCTGGCGGACGAAATCAAGAGCCGTTACGGTGTCAGCCCAGAGCTGATCAAGGGACGCGACGGTGTGTTCGAAGTTCGGCTCGCCGACGAGACGATCTACTCCAAGCGAGCCACGGGTAGATTTCCCGCCCCTGGAGAGGTCGAAGAGCTGCTGGAAGGCAAGCTCGAAACCTAGCGACGCAACAGCTGGGCCACGACTTCCATGTGTCCGGTCTGTGGAAATAGATCGAGCAGGACCAGCTCCTCGATCGAGTAGAGCTCACCCAAGACCCTGAGGTCCCTCGCCAGCGTTCCCGCGTGGCACGAGACGTAGGTCAGGCGGCTTGGAGCCTTGGCGCCAAGAACAGTCCTGACCACCTTGGAGAGTCCACTTCGAGGTGGATCGACGATCACCCTTTCAGCCTTCTCCGGCATCTCGTCGATCCAACCTTCCACGGCTCGCGAGACGACCTCGAGCTGCTTGAATCGATGATTTCGTGCATTGCGTTGAGCAAATCGTGCCGCGACTCTATCCCCCTCCACCGCGGTGACGCGCTCGTAGTTTCGCGCCAGAGGCAGGCTGAAGAGCCCGACCCCGGCATACAGATCGAAGGCCTCTTGCCCAGTCCACTCCCCCACCGTAACTTCGACCAGCGTCGGCAGCAGCTGGTGGTGGGCCTGAAAGAAGCAGCGGGCATCGAGTGAAAAGTCGAGATCGCCGACCTGAAGCCTTACATCGCCGTGAGGCAGACCGGGAACCACCGGGGCCGTGCTCAGGGCACCGTCTTCGCCGACCAGGAGATCCAGCCGGCGCGGTCCATCCTCGGACAAATGGCCAGGAAGAGAACTCAGCACACTTTCCAGCTCGGGCACGAGCACAGGGCATCGATCCACCGGGACGACTTCGGTGCTGCGTCGCGAGTGATAGCCGACCCCGACCGTCCCTTGATCAGAGCTTGTATGGAGTTGCGTGCGAACGCGATAGCCCCAGGGTTGACCAGCCACCACTCTCACCGGGAGAGTCTCACCGAGCCCTCCGAGCCGGCGTAGCGTCTCCTCCACCGCGGCAGCCTTGAGCTCCACCTGAAGGTCATCCTCCAGGTGCTGCAGATCACAGCCGCCACAGCTTCCGAAGAAAGGACATGGCGGCTCGCGTCGACCTTGCCCCGGCTCCAGGATCTCGACGATCTCGGCTCGAGCATAGTCGGGTCGCCGTTCCATCAGCCGCACACGCAGGCGATCACCAGGCGCAGATCGCGGGATGAAGAGGGGTATGCCCTCGAATCTGGCCAGGCCATCTCCCCCGGCGATCAGCTTCTCCACTTCGACTTCCAGCTCGTCCAGGGAGGCGAGCCGGGCTGCAGCTTGTCCCCTCTGAGACTCGCGCGATCCCGGAGGGACTGACCCTGCAGGAGTCTTGGGAGTGAACGGCATAGGATTTCTGCTCGACAAGGCTCTAGATGGCTCAATCCATCAGCAGATGAACGCGAGGCTCCAGCCCCCTGAGCTCCTGCTCGACGGCCGATCGAATCTGCGTCTTGTCGAAACGCCAGCTCGCATGGTGGAGGACCAGATCCCGGTTGCGGAACTGTTGCACCCTGTCGGCGAGATCGGACAAGTGAAGATGCTTGAACCGCTGGCCCCGGGAGCGGCTCGCCTCACCGAAGAAGGTGCATTCCAGGAGCAGCACCGTGCTGTCGAACAGACGCGGCTCCAGCTCGAAGACCCCGGTGCCGGTGTCCCCGCAATAGGTCACCCACAGCTCTTGATTCACGTCTTCGATCTCCGTACCGTTGCTCCTCAGTTCCGCAAGCTCCGAGGCCGACCGGTTTCGAAACGGCTCTCTCAACTGCCGCCGATCCCGCACCAGGTGATAGCCCAGGCTCGGAACGACGTGGTCGGTAGCGAAGGCCTCGACACTCAGATCGCGCCCGACCGATACCTGATCACCCGGCTCGAGGCCCTGCAGTTCGTAGTGATAGGAGACCCGCTCGAGGCTCTCGGCTGCCTCGACGAGCCGCCGTAGGCCCTCCACGGTACCGGCTGGACAGAAGACTCGCGTCGACTCCACTCCCTGCATCTCTTTCAGGGACAGGACGAATGGCAACCCTAGAGCGTGATCGAGATGTCCGTGAGTCAGGAAGACATCGTCAGCACCGGCCAGCGCCAGCGACCCTCTCCCCACATCGAAGGCGAGCCCTGGCGGATGAATCCGAAACCAGCTCGCGTCACCAGCCCGCGAGCTGCCCTCGATTCTCAGATTCTCGAATTGAAGACTGACGCTCATTCCCAGGCAACCTCGTCGCCGGACTTTGGCCCGCAGTATTCATGACCGGGCGAGTCGATCGTGGAAAGCGCCGGTCTATCGGTCTAGATCTCCTGATAAACCCAGCGGCGGAGCGGCTCCAACCGTTCGGCGACGGAATCCCAGTTGGGCTCCATCAACCAGAGAGTAGCGGCCACCGACGACAAGAGCGAGTTACCGTCCTGGGGGGTGAAACAGAATCCGTAGACCTCTCTCTTGTCCCGCACCACCAGGGTCGGTAGCACGACCACCGTCTGCGAGAGGATGCGGCCGTAGTAACCATGGTCGCGTCCGAAGCTGAAAATGAGATTCGCCTCCCGCTTTGCCGTCGTCGCCACGCGATGGTTGTCTCGAAACCTCTCGACTACCTCTTCCAGGTCCATGTCCCGCGTCAGCCGCAGCTGGAACCATATGGAGTGCATGTACTGGGTGTTCAGCTTGACGGCACTGGAGAACATATTGAGATCCATACCCAATGTCTCGAATACTCCATGGGCATCGCGGGCGTGGTGGGTGCCGAACTGCGAATCGTCGTGCTTGCCGACGCTCGGAGCTGGAACGAACTTCTCGACCTGGGTGACGTCGTTGGCCCGGCGCATGCAGACGAAATTGGCTCGATCCAGGCAGTAGACTCCTTCCCCCTCGTCGCTGATGGTCTTGACCAGCGTGGTGATGTTGTGGGTGTTGCAGGAGACTATCTGGATAAACCTATCCTCGGCAGTCACCAAAGATTCTTCGTTGATGCCCCTGGCATACGGTTTGCCGAAACCGAATTCGCTTCCCTGAGCCAGGTAGCCCTTCGGCCCTTTCAGCTTGATGTAGAAGTCCTCCTTGTTCTGGTTGCCTGCCGGTGTACAGTCGACGACTACGGTAGCCCTCTCCAGGGCCTCCTCGGAGGTGTAGCTCACGGTGTGTCCCATGTTCTCGTACGAATTCACACGATCCGGATCGGTAGCCAGCTTGGCTCCGCGGGCCATCAGATGGCCGATGCGGGCCCGATCCGATTCCAGAGGAGTTCGCTTGTGAAAGGTCACCTCATCGATACCCATCCGATCGCGAAAGTCGGTAAAAAGGCCGATGAGTGGCTCACCGATCGTGCCGGTTCCGACAACATGGACGACTCGTTTCATGGCACCCTCGCTCTTGTTTTCAGGCAATTGGCCGCAATGGAATCACCCACTGCGGGCTAGCGCTCAACTCGGGGAAAGGGTAACACAACCTCACGGACCCCAAGAAGCGAATACTGCTATGCAAATGCGACCTATTCGGCCCCGTGGCGCCACCCCGGATCGCGCTGCGCGAACTCGTCGAGATCCCGTGGAACCTCGACCAGCGTTCGCGTTACGCTCGGCTCACACGAGTGGTTGTCGCACTCGTAGGTGTAGACGTTGCGCTCCTCACCGGGTTTGAAACCGATGAGTGTTTGATAGGTTTGGCACTGACCACACTTGATCGAGATATTTCGGATGTTGATCGTCTTCATGAGGAATTCTTCTGCCCCTAACGGGTGAGGCCTTATCGGCCTCACGGTCCAAATGAAAGTCTCTTTCGGCACCCTCAAGGCTACCAGAAGGCCTCCTCTCGCTTCCCGATCAGCGGCATGGCTGACGGCATTCGTGCTGAGCCTTACTCTGGTCCTCGCTCAGGACGTTCCCAACCCCGGCGGTGGGTTCCAGGAGGAGGTCTCGGTTGGCTATGTCCTGGTGCCGATCGTGGCGCGCCAGGCCAAAGGCGCCTACGCCACCGACTTGAAGCCCGAGGACTTTCGCCTCCTGGTCAATGGCCAGGTCGTCGACTTCGAGAGCTTCGAGCAGGGAGACCGGGCACCGGTCACTGTCATGTTTCTGCAGGACCTTTCGGGAAGCATGGCCAACAGCAACAAGATGATCCTCAGCCGAACGGTCCTGGACCGCCTGATCATGGGGCACCGGTCCGGCGACAACTGGGGCCTGACTTCCTTCGCCAGCGAGCGCGTGTCGGTCGATGTGTCGTTCACGGACAATGTCGAGCTGTTGAGAGAATCAGCAGACTCCTGGCGGCCCTACGGCACCACGGCCCTGCACGATGCAGTTGCCTGGTTACCGGACCTCACCGCCCACGTGCACAGCGCCCGACGCGCTGCCATCGTGATTACCGACGGCGTCGACAATGCGAGCCAAATCGATCCGTATGCGGCACGGGAGAAAGTGCGGCAAGCGGAGCTGCCGGTCTATGTCCTGGGCTTGTCCACCGGTGACATCGAATCCCTGGACCGTGAAGGAGAGAAGGTCTATCGATATGCCGACGTGCTGAATCTGCTGTCTCACATGACAGGCGGGCATTACTTCCCTGTGGTGAGCCAGAGTGATGCGCTGCTGGCCTGCAACAAGATCGTCAGTGAGATTCGCAATCAGTACGTCATCGGCTTTCCGACGAGCGCCCTCGGAACGCCCACCTACCACCAGATCGAGGTGCAGGTGCGCGGCAAGAAGAAGCTCAAGCTCTCCTTTCGCCAGGGCTACAGCGGCACGCTACCGAAAGCCCTGGTGCCCTCAGGGCAGTGAGGGTTGAGGCGGCCGGCGTTCCTTCGGCCGATCTTTGAGGGCTTGGGGGTTGAGGAGCCCGTCGTCCCTGGCGGCCGATCTTTGAGGGCTTGTGGTTGAAGCGGCAGCCGAGCCGGTCTTTGGGGCAGTGGGGCCTGGCACCGAGTCTTCAGTAGGGATTGTCACCGAGGAGCACCACATCGGGAATCTCGAAACGCTCACCTCCGATGCGAACCTGAAAGAGGTCTGCGTCCTTGCCGACCCTCATCTGTGCCCCTGCGTCGGCTTGGCTGCTGTCGAAGGACATCGGGGTGCCATTCTCGAAGAAGATGACCCGGCTACCGCCATCGGGCCACAAGACCTTTATGTATCCGGAGCCGTTGCCTTCTCTTACGACGCCGAACTCGCACTCAGTCAGCGGCTGACCCTTCGCCCGCGCGCACGGGATGTTGCCGGTCGCATGGAACTGCGTACCGGGAACTAATGCGTCCGCCGACTCGCCAGGCAGACCATCTGCGTCACCCGCCGATGTGATCTCGACGTCGAGCCTGTACGTCGCCGTTTCGTTGCGCCGCGCGGCACTGCGCATCTGGTAGACACGGATCGTGTAGTCACCGCTCGCTGGGAGACTGCCGACGAATGAGTTCTCGCTCGTCGACCCATTGAAAAAGGCGACCTCTGTCTCGCCGGGGGCCATCAGGTTGAAGTAGTTCGCACCGCTGTCGGTCGTCATGGTGACGGCCATCCTCTGGCCGGCCTGCGCGCCGAGCTTGTAGTCGACGATCTCATAGCCGCTGATACGCCCTTCGATGGTCGTTCCGGTAGAACCGGCGGTGAACTGGACACGTTCGGTGCGAATATCACTCGGCTGAGCGAGAGCCACTGATCCGATGAGGAGTGCGGCAGCGACGGTTGTGGATGGGAAGATCTGTCTTGCAGACATGACTTCTGTCCTTTCTATCTGACGGCCCGCTCACGGCTTTACCGAGCAGGTGAGCTTCACTCCACTGGAATCTGTCCGGCGCTAGGCACCGGTTTTCGGAACGCGACTATAGCGCTACTGGCATTCGCATCGCAAGACGCTCCCGAAGCATCTAACCCGCCGTACCACGAGCGACTGGCGCCCCCCCCATCGCAGTCTCAGTAGCCGTCGCCGTCCCCCTGCCGACCACCCGGACGGCCCTCCACGAGAAGACAGCATCAGTTCAGGACCCAGGACCCAAGCCCCAGGACGGTGCGGGTGGCGGGGCTAAAGCGAGGCTTGCTTCCCGCCAGAGTCGTTGAGGACCTGGCGAAGGGTCGCGGCGTCCGAGAGTCCGGGGCGGAGGTAAGTGATTCGCCCTTGTGGGTCGACAACCATTACGGTTGGCAGAGCGTAGACCTGCAGGCTCACCCCGAGAACCTCCTCGGTGTCGAGCGCGACCGGATACGGAAAAGGCCGTTCCTCGACGAACTCCCGGACGATGTCGTCGGGCTCTCCCAGGCTGATCGCCAAGAACTCGACCGACGGGCCCTGGACTTCCTTGTAGAGCCCTTCGAGAATCTGCGCCTGCAGGCGGCAAGGACCGCACCAGGTGGCCCAGAACTCGACCAGGACAGTTCGGCCGGCGTAATCAGCCAGACGCACTCTCCCACCCTCGAGATCCGGTAGATCAAAATCGGGCGCCGGAGGACCACCCTGTTCTTCAGGTGTCTCTCCGGCGCCCGGTTGGAGCGTTTTCCAGATCAACAGACCGCCCGCGGTCACGAGAAGCAAACCAACCAACAACAACACGGCACTCGTCGCAGAGCCGCGGGACTTTGAATGAACCGTCTTCGGCATCGCCCGAGCTTATTCGAAGCAGCGCCGCGAGAAAAGCTCAGAACGGTCACGGACGGTCCTGCTACTTCTTCTTCGCCGGAGCCTTTTTCTTGGCCGGGGCCTTCCTTGCGGCCTTCTTCGTTGCTCTGGTCGACTTTCTCGCAGCCTTCTTCTTCGTTCTGGCCACCTTCCTGACGACCTTCTTCTTCTTTCTGGCCACCTTCTTCGCGACGCGCTTCCGGCTGGCAGCCATCCTCTTGGCGGCCGCTTTCTTCTGGGCCGCCGTCATCTTGCTGGCAGCCTTCTTGATTGCCTTCTTTCGGGCGGCTACCTTCTTCTTGGCTGCGGCCCTTCGCTTGGCGACGGCCTTCTTGGCCGCGGCTCTCTTCTGGGCCGGGGTCCGCTTCTTGGCCGGAGCCTTCTTCGCAGCCGTCTTCTTCTTGGCCGGAGCTTTCTTCTTGGCCGGAGCTTTCTTCTTGGCTGGAGCCTTCTTCTTCGTAGTAGCCTTCTTCTTCGTAGTAGCCTTCTTCTTGGCTGGGGCCTTCTTCTTGGCCGGAGCCTTCTTCTTTGCCGGAGCCTTCTTTTTCGCCGGCGCCTTCTTCTTCGTAGCCATCGTCTGTTCCTCCCGCCCCTCCTATTGGGGCACTCGAGCACTACCGCCCGATACCTGGCAAGGGTGCTTTATTGCGCCTTGCCTTAAAGGGGCCGACGCGGCCCCGACGAATGCCGAAGAACGAACCCTTCGACACAGGTTCCAAGAGTCCCACTCTCCACCTTCACCAACACCTCTCTACCCGCCGCGTAATGCGCGAGACCGAAAGGTCGCAGATCTAAAGCTGTGAGGCTCACTTAGGAGTAGGTCGGTTCTGGCTCAACTGCAGCCACTTGTCGATCCGCAGTTGAGGCATTTGTAGCAAGTTCCGTTGCGTACCATGATCGATCCACATTCCTGGCAACTCGGTGCGTCTTGTTGGTAGAGGAAGGTTACCTTACTGTTGCTTTCGTTACCAGTGCCGAATGCCACAACGTTGGAATCCGCGTTCGCCGCCGGTGTCTCGCCCGTTTCGTTCGGTTCGTCTCTCAACACGACTCCCGCTCTCTGCTGTCCTTCCCGACTGAGGAACTTCGAAGCCAGCCATCGGAAGATGTAGTCCATGATGGACTTGGCAATGGGTATCTCCGGATTGTTGGTGAATCCGGAAGGTTCGAATCGCGTGTGACTGAACTTGTCGACAAGAGTCTGCAGCGGCACGCCGTATTGCAACGCGATGGACACCGAGGTTGCCAAGGCGTCCATGAGACCCGAGATCGTCGAGCCTTCCTTGGCCATGACGAGAAAGATCTCGCCAGGCATACCGTGCTCGTACAGCCCGACCGTGATGTAGCCCTCGTGGCCATTGACCGAGAACTTATGAGTGATCGCTCGCCGCTCATCGGAGAGCTTGCGTCGGCGAGGCTTGCCCTCGGCAGATTCGACTTCCTTCTTCTTGGTCTCGCCCTTGCTGGTCGACAGCGGCTGACTCTGCTTGCAGCCATCCCGGTAGACGGCGATCGCCTTCAGGCCCAGACGCCAACCTTCCATGTAGGCGTCGAGTATCTCTTCCGGCGTCGACTCCTCCGGCATGTTGATGGTCTTGCTGATCGCTCCGGACAC
Organism: Thermoanaerobaculia bacterium; assembly: GCA_049664225.1. Lineage (GTDB taxonomy): Bacteria > Acidobacteriota > Thermoanaerobaculia > Multivoradales > JAHEKO01 > JAUVRX01. Next base: position 126,650 of record JBATEX010000114.1, on the reverse strand, counting down.
GAAGGGCTGGACCGCGGCCAGCATCTTCAAATGGCCCATGTGGTGGATGGACCGCGACCCTTGAGCTGGCTTGAAGGCACAGTCGAATACGGCCAGATGCTCGTCCTTGAGATGCGGCGCCCCTTCGATCGTGTCGTGCTCGTCGATGTACTCGACGATCGCCTTGATCTCTTCCTTTTCGTAACCAAGACGCTTGAGAGCCGCCGGCACGGTGTTGTTGACGATCTTGATCATGCCGCCGCCAACCAGCCTCTTGTACTTGACCAGCGCGATGTCAGGCTCGATACCGGTGGTATCGCAATCCATCATGAAGGCGATCGTACCTGTCGGCGCGATGACGGAGATCTGGCTGTTGCGCAGACCCTGGCTGTCGCCCAGCTCCACCACGTCGTCCCATGAATCCTTGGCACCCCTGAGTAGCTCCAGGGGAACGTGCGCCGAATCGATTCCTTTAACCGCGTCCCGATGCTTGCGCATCACCTTCATCATCGGCTCGCGATTCACTTCGAAGCCGCTGAACGGACCCTTGACCCCTGCAATCCTCGCTGACTGGGCGTAGGAGGAGCCGGACATGATGGCGCTGATGGCGCCGGAGTAGTCACGGCCGGCATCGGAATCGTAGGGCAGTCCGCGAGCCATGAGCAGGGCTCCGAGATTGGCGAACCCGATTCCCAGCGGGCGATACTCATGCGAGTTCTGGCCGATGGTAGGCGTGGGATAGCCGGCGTTGTCGACGATGATCTCCTGCGCCGTGATGACCACCTCGCAGGCATGCCTGAAGCTGTCGACATCGAACCGCTCGTCTTCCGCCCGATAGAACTTCAACAGGTTCATCGAGGCTAGATTGCAGGCCGTGTCGTCTAGAAACATGTACTCGCTGCACGGATTGCTGGAGTTGATGCGGGCCGTGTTCGGGCAGGTGTGCCACTCATTGATGGTGGTGTCGAACTGCATGCCAGGATCGCCACAGACCCAGGTCGATTCAGCCACCATGCGCATCAGATCCCGCGCCTTGTAGTGGTCGATCGGCCGCCCATCGGTGACCGCCTTGGTGTCCCAATCGCCGTCCTTCTCGACGGCCTCCATGAACTCATCCGATGCCCGGACCGAGTGGTTGGCGTTCTGATAGAAGACCGAGTCATAGGCCCCACCCGGGACGTTGAACCCCCCGTCGTAGCCAGCCTCGATCAGCGCCCATGCCTTGCGCTCTTCCACCTGCTTGCAGTTGATGAACTCCTCGATATCCGGGTGATCGACGTCGAGAATGACCATCTTCGCTGCCCGACGGGTCTTGCCGCCGCTCTTGATGACACCGGCAAAGGCATCGAATCCCTTCATAAACGAAACCGGGCCCGAGGCGGTGCCACCGCCAGCCAACGCCTCCTTGGAGGAACGCAGCGTCGATAGATTGCTTCCCGTTCCGGAGCCGAACTTGAAGAGCATGCCCTCTGTCTTGGCCAGACCGAGAATGGATGGCATGGTGTCCTTGACCGAGTTGATGAAGCAGGCCGAACATTGAGGCTGCTCTTCGATGCCGACGTTGAACCAGACGGGTGAATTGAAGCAGGCCATCTGGTGCAAGAGGATGTGGGTCAACTCGGCATGGAAGCTCTCGGCATCTTTGTCGGTCGCGAAGAAACTGTCCTTTCGCCCCCATTCGGTCATGGTGTTCGCTACCCGGTCGATGAGCTGGCGGACGCTGGTTTCGCGCCCGTCGGTCCCCAGCTGGCCCCGGAAGTACTTGCTCACCACGACGTTCGTGGCGGTCTGCGACCAGGCCTTCGGAACCTCCACATCGTTCTGCTCGAAGATCACATCGCCTTTCTCGTTGCTGATACGGGCGTCACGCAATTCCCATTCGACAGCGTCATGCGGGTGGACCTCCGGCGTCGTGAAGACACGATCGAACTCCAATCCAATCTTCTTCTGAGCGATGACTGCCCTGTCATCACCACTCCCACCGCTCAGCATCGCACCCTGCTCCTCTCCGCCAGTCGATTCCGTACGTACCGTCACTTCCAAGCCCCCTGCCCCAAGACTCAAGGCGTTAGTAGTTTGAGTTTGCCGTGGGTAGCGCCACCGAGCACCAGGGCGCCCTAACCCACCGGAAAGAAGCCTTCGAACGCCAAATCACCAGCGGGCGACCCCTTTCCAAGCCCCATCAGAATCGCTGTCCGAGTGAGCTTGCCCCCTTCGAAACTCTTGGTGTCGTGAGGGCCTTGGAAGTGCCATTGACCGGCCGGTTGGACAGGCTTCGCCCTGGCATTCTGTGGGCCCTTTGAGCGACATCTCAACGATCTCAGGATGTCCTAGACTGCACGAGATCTGGCGCCCTGTCAAGAGGAAAACCACTACATATTGTGGTCGAACACCCAGAAATTGCCTTCCTCGAGCCTCTAGGGACCCGAGCACGAGCATTCCTTGGACAGGTGTCTAGAGCCGCAACCTTTTGCGGCTCAGTCAGATGCACTCAGCAGGGTGATTCAAGTAGGGTCCTACTGCGTTTCGTCGTCTGAATCTTCCTGAATCTCAGTGGTCGATGTCGAGCTTTCGCCGCCGACCGGTTCAGCCGCGCGAACTTCAGCCAGTTTCTGCCGGATTTCGTCCAAGACCTCCGCCTCCAGCACCAGGATGGCGTCTCGGTCGCTCGACCTGACGGCGATCCCACCCCCGGTCGCCTGCCCGAGGCTCAGGACCTCTTCCCGCTGGCCGTCGGAGAGCGCGATCTCGAAATGCGGCTCGGCCTGCCCCGCATCAGCGTCTGCGAGCTCCACGGTGCTATCGATCCCTGACGCCTTGGCCTCCACCAGCGAATAGAGAAGATCACTGACCGCGGTGAAGGAGATCCTCTCGTCGTTGCGCTGCCAATCCGCACCGGCCCGCCGGAGCTCGAGCTCGCCTTCATCGGTCAGTACTCGAACGGAGTCGATCTGATGGGTCTCGAATGTCGTCAGAGCCAGGGAACGCCATTCCTCGGGACTCGAGACCAGGTACTCCGCCAGAGGAGTCGAGGTCTCGAAGATCTGCTCCCCGACGCGGGCGAAGGATCTCGTGGCGTCCTCCGACACCGGTAGCCCCCAGTCCAGTCGAAACTCCTGCTGTCCCTCGAGAGCGGCGACTTCGACGGTGGCGACGGGTGGATCCAAGCCGAGGTCCGCCATGGAGTCCTTAGGCTCATCGATGAAGGAGTGAACCCTCAATCCGACGATCGAGCCGAGTAGGGCTCGAATTCGCTCTCGATCCGCCCTGTCTTCGAGCGGTTCCTCGATCCAGAACGAATCGCCTCGGCGAGCCAGACGGATTCTGGCAGTCTCGGTGTCCAGGACCACGCTGTGGATGGCGTCTCGCTCCCCGAGGTAGAGGTCCTTGCTACGCCAGTTCCCGGGCTCCTCACTCAGATGGCTCCAGAGGGAGTTGCTCACGACTTGTGGGTCGTCCTCATTCACCCTTACGATCATCGTCTCCGAGGCTGGGACTTCGCTGCCTACGGCAAGTTCCGTGATCCCCGCATCGGTGTGCAGAAGCAGTGTCGCCCTGGGAGATTCGAGTCCGGCCTCGGAAGCCCCCATTTCTTCTAGCTGACGCAGCTTCTCGACCGATTCGAGGGCATCCAGCAGCCCGTTGACGAGATCGACGTCGGCCCGGCTTGCAAAGGGCTCTTCGAGCCTCCACTCGTCCTCGAAGAAACCAAGGGATGCGTCTCCCTCCTCTGCATCAGGCTCACTCGGGATGCGGACTAGCCGCACCCGCTGGCCCTCCCGCTCCAGCTCTATTTGCTCGATCTCACTACGATCGAAAAGGAGGGTCTTCTTGGCCAGCTCCCCTCGCTCGTCGCTCGAGGGCAGCTCCCGCTCGTAGAACCAGATGAACGCCAACAGAGCGACCACTATGACAAACAGGACCAGGACCGACTTGGGACGCACGAATCACCTCCTGCGCCGCAAGAAGACGGCCAGTCCGGCCAGAAGGACGAGCCCGGGGAGCACGATCAGCACCAGCCACGTGAGACGGGAGAGCTCCGCATGGGACATGCTGAGCTTCACCTGCTCGGGCTTCTTGGGAGGAATGCCGACGAGCGCCTCCCTTTCCACCAACCAGTTCAGAGCGTTGCCCAGAAAGGTGGCATTCGGCACGCTCTGGAGCTGCGCGTTGGTGGCGAGGTCGGCATCACCAACTACTACCAGTCGCATCTGCCCCGCAGGATCCCCACCAGGTGCGCCCTCGGCGGACAGACTCTCCAGATCACCCTCTGGGCCTTCGCTGGCGCTCTCCACTGCTACAGCCAGTGGCACCGGCCCTGGGAGATCCAGTTCGTCGAAACCCACTTCCTGGAGATTGTCGAAACCGGTTTCGCCCCATCCATCGGGCGAAGTGCGCATCAATTCCTGCATGTCGTACCCCGAAGCCTCGGTGGCGAGTCCGACCGACCGCGCCAGGGCTACGACCACCGGCAGCTGAGCCTGATCCAGGCTCCGCACGATCGGGTGATCGCTGTAGGAGTTCACGAAGATCGTCTCGGCCCCGAAGAACGGCAGCGGATTCGAGGGATCCACGACGATGTCCTCTCCCACCACCACGCCGAAATCGACCAGCAGCGCCTCCAGACCGGTCTCGACCAGACCGGTCCCTGCCGAGAGCGTCGGATCCAGCAGGACGAGCAGCCGACCACCGGACTCGAGGAAGCTCCTCAATACCTGAAGCTCTGGCTCGAGAAAAGTAGAGTCGGGACCCGCGATGACCAGCAGGTCGGTTCCGAGCGGAACTTGGGATTGACCTATCGTGGCCCACTCCTCCAACTCGAAGTTGTCTTTGCCGAGCAGCTCGCGGGCCAGGGACATGCCCTCCGGCGATCCGTCGTCCAGGCTGAGCTCACCGTGGCCCGTCGTGAACAAGATCCTCGGTTTCCGGCTCTCCATGAGATCCAGCAGGGTGCTGGTAAAGACCTGCTCTCCTTTGAAGCCGGTGAGCTGAGCGCTTTGCCCGTACTGCATTCCCGAGTAGTCGTAGTCGGCCAGGTCGTTGCTGTCGATGATGCGGCGGTCGTCACCACTGTCGAAGACCAGCACATTGAGATGGCTGAGCTCGTACTTGTCCACCAGGCTCTGCGCCTCGAGGAGGTTCTTTTCCGGATCTACGTAGCGGATCCCGATCCGAGGCGACCCAGCCTCATAGCGCGCCAGCTGCTCGCGGACGGCGCTGAACAGAGGGTCGCCGGGGCTCATGAAAACCACGACTTCCACGTCGCGGTCGAGCTCTGCCAGCACGTTCTCGGTCTTCTCCGACAGCGAGTAGAGCTGGCTTTCGGTCCAGTCGAAGCGCTGGTGGTACTTCCAGCCGAAGTAGTTCGTGATGGCGAAAAGCACGATCGCCAGCAGGACGCCGGCACCGAACAGAGAGCCGGAGAGGACCTTTTGCCTCGATTTCTTGTCGAATCTGGCCATCGGTCTATCTCCACTTCCGAGACTCGAGCGCCCGCGCGGACAGAAAGACGAAGAGCACGGTCGCCGAGAGGTAATAAACGAGATGGCGGGTGTCGACGATGCCCTTGCCGAGCTCCTCCATGTGCTGCCAGAGGTTCAGATAGGAGAGCAGCTCGCGGATGGGTGCGTCGCTGAACAGATTCTCGAGAAGCCCGAACGTAAACAGTGGAATGAGCATCGCAAATGTGAGGATCGCCGCGACCAGCTGACTCTTCGTCAGGGACGAAGCCAGGAGCCCAACCGATAGAAACAGGGCCCCGATCCCCAGCACCCCGAGGTATCCGGCCAGCACCGGACCCCAGTCCACTTCACTGTAGTAAGCCAGCAGCGCCGGGTAAGCCACCGTCGGGAGCCAAAGAAAGCAGTAGAACAGCAGGGCTGCGAGGTACTTCCCTACTACCACCTGCCCTTCGGTAACTGGAGCCGTCATCAACACCTCGATCGTCCCGCTGCGGCGTTCCTCGCTCAACAACCGCATCGTCAGAACCGGGGCGACGAACAACAGCACCAGCCAGAAGTACAGCGTCTGGCCGAAGAAGAGCTCCAGTGGAGCGCCGAACCCGGCCCTCGGATCGTTCAGATAGCTGACAATCAACCAGAAAACGAGGCCGTTGACCACCAGCAACAGCGCCGCCACGATGTAGGCCAACGGAGAAAAGAAGAAGGCCCTGAGCTCTCGGCCCATGACGGACAGGATGCCCTTCATGACGGCACCTCCTCTTGCGACGCATCGCCCAACTCACCCCGGCCGGAGCTCGGAACCGGCTCCTGGGTGGTGAGACGCACGAAGATGTCCTCGAGCGAGGCTTGCTCACGTGCCAGCTCCAGCAGTACCCAGCCTCTTTCTTTGGCTGCTTCGAAGACCGATTGCCGCGGATCTGTGCTGGTGGAGCACTCGAGTCGGTAGCACCCGGTGTCTCCACCCGCGAGGTCGACGACTCCCGGAATAGCTGCGAGCACCTCCGGCGCCTCCCCAGGATCGTCCTTCAGCTCTACCCTGAGAATGGTGTTCCCGACCCAGCTCTCCTGCAAATCCCGAGGCGAGCCCTCGGCGACGATCCGCCCTCGGTCGATGATGATCACCCGATCGCAGAGCAGCTCGACCTCCGGCAGGATATGGCTCGACAGCAGCAGGGTCTGCCTGTGTCCCAGCTCGCGAATCAACTCCCGAATGGCGATGATCTGCTTGGGGTCGAGACCGACGGTCGGCTCGTCCAAGACCAGAACGCTTGGATGATGGAGGATGGCAGCCGCCAGCCCAACCCGCTGGCGGTAGCCTTTGGAAAGGGTGCCGATGATCTGATTCTCCACCTCTTCGAGAAAGCAACTCTTCACGGTCTCGGAAATCCTCGGCCTGGCCTTGGCGCGGGGAAGGCCCTCCAACATCGCCCGGTAGCGCAGGTATTCCGCAACCCTCATCTCCGGGTACAAGGCGACATTCTCAGGCAGGTATCCCACCTCCCGTCGCGCCGCCACCGGGTCGCTGAACAGATCCCTGCCGCCAACCGTCAGGTGACCATCGGTCGGGGGCAGAAAGCCGGTAATCATTCGCAGAGTCGTTGTCTTGCCGGCGCCGTTGGGGCCCAGCATGCCCACGATCTCGCCCTCGTCCACGGTGAACGAAATCCCGTCGACGGCGGTGAACTCACCGTACCGCCGAGTCAGGCCTTGCGCATCAATCATTCTTACGTAGCCTCCTCCAACGAGGGTTGAAACTCACATTCAAATAGAGCGAATTCGGCAGCAAGCCAGGAACGACCCGCCCCCTTAACTGCGAATTTATAGCAAATCGCTCGATTCGGGTGAAGGGCCTCGCCCCGGTGATAGGCTCACCACGTGGCACGGGACGACAAGACAACCGGCATGAAGTCGGCCTACGACCTGGCCCTCGAGAGACTCGAGGAGCAGGGCATAGAGAGGCCGCGTGACGAGGGCCTGAGCCCCGAGGTTCGAGACCAGATCGCCGAGCTTCGCAATCAGAGCGAAGCCAAGCTCGCCGAGCTCGAGATTCTCTTTCACGACAGCCTCAAGGGAGCCGCAGACCTTTCAGAAAGGGTCAAGGTCGAGGAGGAGTACGCAGAAGACAGGCGCCGTGTAGAGGAGAGGCGCGATCGAGACATCGAGAGGCTCCGCTCGCCCGGCTGAGCCCGGTCGGCCAGCCTAGCTCTGAGGAAAGGCCTTGAGGAAGGACCGGGTCGCATCGCTGCTGCCGCAGACGTAGATGACGTCCTCGGGCTGGAAGCGAAAGTCGGAACCGAATTCCATTACCAAGGCGTCACCCCGTTCGACCGCTACCACCGAACAGCCGGTCTTCTGGCGGATCTCCAATCGCGCCGGATGGTCGCCGGCCAGACCCTGGGCCCCGACTTTCAGCACCTTGAGCTGCGGGTCGACGGAAACCGCTTCTTCACCGAGCAGTCGCCGAGCCAGGATCTGTCCGGAGACCTGACTGATCGAGAGCGAGAAGTCGGCGCCGGCCCGGTGGATTCGCTCCACGTTCTCGGCGCGGTTGACCCTCGCAATCACCGGCACGTGAGGCGCCAGATCCTTGACGATGACCGTGGCGAACATCGTGGCGCTATCGGTGTCGACGGCCAAGACCACGGCTTTCGCCGAGCCGACCCCCGCCTGTTCCAGGACCCTCGGGTCGAGGACATCCCCAACCACTTTCACTCCCTCGCGCTCCTCCCGGTCGATGACGATCACTTCCTCACCGACATCGGTCAACAGCTCGACTACTTTGCCACCGACCTCACCGAAGCCGGCGACCACGATCGGGCCGTGGCGGCGCAGCGGCTTGGCTTCGTCGCAAAGCTCCTCGAACCTGTGAATGCTCGTGGGACTGCCCACCAGAACCAAGATTCCGTCGGGCTCTAACCGCATTTCAGCCGTCGGGGGGGCCACCAGACGGCCGCCAACCCATTGCCCGATCACGGATATGCCGGTCCGCTGCCCGAGACCCGCTTCAGCGAGCGTTTGACCAGCCAGACTGCTGCCTCTGGGGATCCTCACCTCGCTGACCTTCAGCCTGGGGCCCACCTGCTGCGCATCGGCGAGAGTAGGGCTGACGCGCTGACTGGCTCGAGCCGCCAGGGCGGCACCCAGAACGTGACGGGGAGTGTAAGTCGCCGTGGCACCGGCCAGCATGATCGGTTTCCGGTGAAATGGATCCTCGACGAGCGCCAGGGCTTCGCCGTCAAAGCCGGACTGCCGAGCGGCCAGGATTACCGCCGCGTCTTCGTCGTCGGTGCTGTTGGCGATCAGGGTCTTCGCCTTGTCAAGGCAGATCCGGTTGAGGACCCCATCCTCCAGACTGCCCGACACGACCTTATGACCATCTTCGATCAGGCGTCGAGCAGTGGTCTCGTCCTCTTCGACAATGACTGTTGGAATCGAGGCTTGTTCGAGCTGATCGACCAGAGTCGACACCGCGGGACCGAACCTGTAGATCACGACATGATCACTCAGGTTCCCGGCCTCCTTGGGAAGTCGGACTTCGAAGCGCTCCTCCAGATAGGGAATGAGATAGACCGGGAAGATCATGAAGATGAGGAAGACGCCCAGAAACTGGAGCAACACCACGAAGACGACCATGACCGGGCTGGACCAGGTCTCATCGGCACCGTACCCCGTTGTGGAAAGGGTCTCGGCGACGAACTCGAGACTTCTCCAGAAGCCCCGCGTCTCGCCCTCGAGGCGGCTCATTCCCACCATGTAGAGCAGTGCGCAGATCACCAATAACAGAATCAGGGACCCCACCAGCGCCAGCATGCGTTTCTGGGAGCGGAGCATGGGCGAATTGTAACTGGCTCGCCCCCGGCCGGGTAGCCGTAGGCTCGAGGACGTAGCGGCTTAGGGGCTTAAGGGCTTAGGGGCGTAGGGGCGTAGGGGCGTAGGGGCACCGGGTGGCGAGGCAGTGAGGCAGTGAGGCAGTGAGGCAGTGAGGATTGTAGAGGCGGGGCTTGCCCCCGCCCGCGGGAGGGCGCAAGGCCCTCCACTACATGCGTCGACGAAGCAGCGCCTGCAATTGTTTCACTGCGTCACCGATTCCCATCTCCGTACCAGTATTCACGGATCCTGTCGTCGATTGTCTCTGGAGGTCGAAACAGGGCCGGGACGAGCCCGAAGATCATCGTAAAATAGTGCCAGTCCCCGTAGTGGTCGAACTTGCGCATCGAGCCCAGAGCCTTGGCGGAGCGAACCCGGGCCAACCGTTGGCCCCTGTCGCGCCCGAGTCGTCTGAGATCGACCAGCAGCTGAACGTCCTCCCCGAAGTAGCGTCGTTCGTCATAGCCTCCGATGGCAGCGAAGTCCTCAGACAAGCAGAAAACCACTCCGGTGTCCATCTTCAAAACCCATACCCAGGGGACCATCACGGCATATGTCGCGGCGATTCCCACCGACCACCTCTCCAAACGCACCCCGGTTGCACCCGCCACCACCGTGCCGGTGGCCAGACTGTCTTCAATAGCGTTGAACGTCTCGGGGTGGATCCTCATATCCGCATCCACGAAGGCCAGGACATCGCCTTTCGCCACCGCCGCACCGCCATTCCTGACCGAGGCGATTCGGCGGTTGGTGACCTGCGCGACGACGCATCCCCGTTGCTTGGCAATCTCCCCGGTGGCGTCGGTGGACCCGTTGTCCGCCACGATGACCTCGATCGAGTTACTCCCTCCTCGGTATGTGGACCGAGCTATGTCGACGGTGTCGAGCAGACGTGGAAGGTACCCTTCCTCGTTGTAGGCGGGGATGACCAGGGAGAATCTGCACTGTTGGTGCTCTTGCACCCCAACATGGTATGCCGGACGATGGCCTTTGAAGTGTGCTGCCGACCACATCATGTCGATCTAGTCCTCCGCTCGTATCGGTGCCTGAGGCCATCGGGTGCTTGTAGGGGCGGGCTTGCCCCCGCCCGCGGGAGGGCGCAAGGCCCTCCCCTACTTCCTGGCAGTGAGGCAGTGAGGATTGAAGCGGCCGCCGCCTCTAGCGGCAGGCACTTTGTGGCAGTGAGGGCTTGGGGACGAGTCAGGCTAGACTCTGGGCATGGCCGTGCGGTTGGACAAGTGGCTCCAGGTGGCACGGGTGTTCAAAACCCGGACTCAGGCGACGCGTGCCTGCAACCTCGGGCGGGTCCGGGTCAACGGCCAGGTGGTCAAGCCGCACCGCAATCTGGCGCTGGATGACCAGGTGGAGATCGAGATTCGAGACTGGACTCGAGTCCTCGTGGTCAAAGAGCTACGCGACCGCCCCTTGCCGAAGGCCGAAGCAACGCGGGTCTTCGAGGATCTGAGTCCGCCCAAGCCAACTCTGGATCCTATTCAGCGAATCCTGCGCGGCAGGCCGGTGCAGCGCGAAAAGGGTGCCGGCCGCCCAACCAAGCGCGACCGCCGGGACATTGACCGCTGGCGATCCGGTTAGCCTTCGTTCGCACGGCTATCTACTCTTGAGCAAGTCCGGGATCCGGACGGCGGTCTTGAGCGTAAACTCGATGAGCCGGCGGGTGCTGTCGAAATCCGGGTCGATACCGCGCACCTCTACTTGGGTGTATCGCGGCTCGAACGACCAGGTCTCGTCGACGGTCTGATCAAGGCAATCTTTCCGAAGGCGTAACACCAATTGACGGCCCTCGTGATGCGGGACACTCTCATCCGTTCCATCCTATTCTGACCGGCTCAATGAACGAGCGATTTGCTATCTCTCCGTTTCCGCCGTCAACCATTGGCAGAACAACTTCTAATTCGGCCCGCTTACTCAACTTCACGCCGTGGTAGTACCCATTCCGGTCGCGGGTAGTGGCAGGTGTAGCCGGTGGGATAGCGCTCGAGATAGTCCTGATGCTCGGGCTCCGCCTCCCAGAAATCACCTTCAGACTCGAGCTCTGTTACCACCTTGCCCGGCCATAGTCCCGAGGCTTCTACATCGGCAATGGTGTCGAGGGCGACTTGTCTTTGCACCTCGTCGACATAGTAGATCGCCGACCGATAGGACAGTCCCGAGTCATTGCCCTGCCGGTTGATGGTTGTGGGGTCGTGGATCTGGAAGAAGAACTCCAGGATGCGGCGATACGAAATCCTGTCCGGGTCGAACAGAATCTCGATTCCCTCGGCATGCGTGCCGTGGTTGCGGTAGGTGGCGTTGGGGACATCGCCGCCGGTGAAGCCCACTCGGGTGACCTCGATCCCCGGCAGTTTTCGAATCAGATCTTGCATGCCCCAGAAGCAGCCGCCCGCCAGAACAGCGCGTTCCTGTGCCATTAGTTGTCCTCCACTTGATCCAGGTACTCGCTATAGCCCTCTGCTTCCATGTCATCGCGATGGATGAATCGCAGGGAGGCAGAATTGATGCAGTAGCGTAAACCACCGCGATCGCTGGGGCCGTCCGGAAACACGTGCCCCAGGTGGTTGTCGCCGTGCACCGAGCGGACTTCGGTTCGCACCATGCCATGGCTGCGGTCCTTGAGCTCGTTGACACGAGCCGGCTCGATCGGTTTGGCAAAACTCGGCCAGCCGCAACCCGATTCGAACTTGTCTGACGACGCGAACAGGGGTTCGCCCGACACGACATCCACATAGATGCCCGGCTCGAAATTGGCAAGATACTCGCCGGTGCCTGGGTGCTCGGTGCCGCTCTGCTGGGTCACACGAAACTGCTCCGGAGTCAGGGCGGCAACGGCGGCGTCGGATTTCTTGTAGGTGGTCATTCGATTCTCCTCGATAGGCCGCTGTTGGGCATTGTCGAGTTGCACGCCCGCGACTCAAGTGTAGCTCGATATCTTGCTATGCCTGCAAAGCACTCAGCTTCGTGCCGAGGCTGGTCCCTGGGTTCGTCGTGGGGACCCCCAGGGGCTTCTTGCAGCGGAAGGGAGGATAGCCCCCTGGGGGGTCCCGCGACGGACCCTCACCCATCTGAGGTCAGAACAGCTCCAGCTGGGACATTTCTCCGTGGACGAGGTTTCCGGCACCGAGGCCCAGGAGGCGGACGCTGCGCCGCCCGGCCTCCGTCTTTCGCAAGAGCCGGTACGCCCAGGTCGCCATCACCTGTTCGTCTGACGTCGGGCTTGGCAAGGTGTACGATCGCGTCAACGTCGTGAAATCGCCGTACCGAACCTTGATCGTCACGGTCTGGGCAGACAGCTCGCGTTTCTTCAGCCCGCGGCCTACCCGCTCGGCCATGCGTTCGAGCTCCTGGTCCATTTCCTCGAGACGCTGCAGGTCCTTGGCGTACGTTCGCTCGCAGCTGAGGCTCTTGCGTTCCCGGTGGGTTCGGACCGGACGCTCGTCGATGCCCCGCGCGCAGTTGTAGAGCCACTGGCCGTGCTTCCCGAACAGCGTCTCGAGGCGATCCCTGGGAACCGCCCGCAAGTCGGCGATGGTCTCGATCCCCGATCGTAGGAGCCGACGCTCCGAGGCCGGACCCACGCCAGGGAGCGTCCTCACTGACAGAACGTCCAGAAACGCCTGAACACGGGCCGGTTTGACCACCGTCAGGCCATCCGGCTTGTCGAAGTCGGAGGCGATCTTGGCTACCAGGCGGTTCGGGCCGACACCCACGCTGACCGTCAATCCCCGTTCCTCTCTAACGCGGCGCTTGATCTCTTTTGCTACCGCCGTGGCACTACCCCGGGGCTCCAGTTGATCGGTGACATCGAGGTACGCCTCGTCGATCGAGACCTTCTGAACCACCGGCGTGAAGTCGCGGAAGATCTCGACAATATACTGCGACTCTTCCCGATATCGATTGAAGTCCGGCCGGATGAAGATCGCCTGGGGGCACAGCCGGACAGCGCGAGCGGCGGGCAGCGCCGAGCGAATTCCGAATCGGCGCGCTTCGTAGCTCGCAGCGGCCACCACCCCCCTCCCTTCCGGGCTACCTCCGATAACAACCGGCTTGCCGGCGAGAGTCGGGTCGTCCCGCATGTGCACGGCGGCATAGAAGCAGTCCATGTCGCAGTGCAGGACCCGTCGATCCGCTTTGACTTCTGACATTCTCAGGAACTGTGCTCAGCCTGCTCCGCCCTCGGTCTGGGCTCTGGCATCGAGAACCCGCTCCAGTTCCTCCGGCGGTAGAACCCCCTTCTCCGAACAGAGCTCACGCACCGTGCGGCCCGTGGCAAACGCTTCCTTGGCGATCTCGGCCGCCCGGTCGTAACCGATCACCGGCGCCAGAGCCGTCACCATGGCGAGGGACTCCTCCACCAGGGCTTCACACCGTTGAGCGTTGGCCTGCAGCCCGCTGACACAAAGGTCGGCCAGCAGTCGAGAGCTGTTGGCGAGGATCTCCACCGATTGCAGGAGGTTGTAGGCGATGACCGGCATCATCACGTTGAGCTCGAAGTTGCCGGACATCCCTCCGGCACTGATCGTCACGTCGTTGCCGAGAACCTGGGCGGCCACCATCAGGACCGACTCCGGAATCACCGGATTCACCTTGCCCGGCATGATCGAGCTGCCTGGTTGGAGGCTGGGCAGTGTGATCTCGCCGATGCCGCATCGCGGGCCGGAGCCGAGCCAACGAATGTCATTGGCGATCTTGGTCAGCGAGACGGCGATGGTCTTCAGCGCTCCGGAGCACTCCACGGCAGCGTCTTTGGCCGCCATGGCCTCGAACTTGTTCGGCGCCGGCACAAAGGGATGCCTGGTGCGCACGGCGAGGCGGTCGATGACTCCGACTGCGAACTCTGGGTGGGCGTTGAGGCCGGTGCCCACGGCCGTTCCCCCGAGTGCCAGCTCCGCCAGGCGGGGTTGGACCGCGACGAGGCGCGCAATGCCATTGTCAATTTGCTTGGCGTAGCCCGAGAACTCCTGGCCCAATCGAATCGGCACCGCATCCTGGAGATGGGTTCGACCGATCTTGACGATGGCGTCGAACTCGCGCGCCTTGCTATCCAGAGCCTCTTCCAGATGCCTCAGGGCCGGCATCAGATCTTTGGTCAGCGCGCCATAGGCCGCGACATGAATGGCGGTCGGAATGACGTCGTTCGAGGACTGGCCGGCATTCACGTCGTCGTTGGGGTGCACCGGCGTCTTGCTGCCCATCTTTCCACCGAGGATCTCGATGGCGCGGTTCGCAATGACCTCGTTCGCGTTCATGTTCGTGGAGGTCCCCGAGCCGGTCTGGAAAATATCCAAGGGGAACTGGTCGTCGAGTTTGCCGGCGGCCACCTCGTTGGCAGCCTGGCCGATTGGGGCGGCCAGGTCGGTGTCGATTGCCCCCAGCTCTGCGTTGACGGCCGCGGCTTCGCCCTTGATCATCCCCAACGCACCAATGAAGCGCCGGGGGAAGCGCAGGCCACTGACAGGGAAGTTCTCGAGCGCCCTCTGGGTCTGGGCTCCGTAGTAGGCCGAGGCGGGTACCTGCACCTCGCCGAGGCTGTCTCGTTCGGTCCGAGTCTTGGTCATGTCGGCGCTCCTTGGAATCCGATTCGAGGAGCCATTCTCTCAGAAACCGGAGCGCCTCTGAGTTGAGGCGTCCGGTCGTACCTCCCTGCCGATCCTTGGGGCAGTGGGGGGTGAAGTGGCCGGGCATTGCTTCCGGCCAGTCTTTGAGGGCTTGGGGGAACAGAGGCTCAAGCCCTAGCCGCCTAGCCCCCTAGGCCCCTACAACCCTCTGTGCAGCTCTTGCAGTGAGGCGACGTCGAGGTCCTGGGCCTTCCAGGCGGCGATCCCTTCCACTGCTGCCATGGCTCCCGAGAGCGTGGTAATGCAAGGAATGTCGTACTTGAGAGCCGTCTGACGAATCGAGGCATCGTCCTCGTGGGACTCGCGCCCCAATGGCGTGTTGACCACCAGATCGATATCCCGATTGATCAGATGGTCGACGACGTGGGGCCGGCCTTCGTGCACTTTGTTGATTCGACGGACCTTCAGGCCCTGGGCGGTCAGGAAGGCCGCGGTCCCGGCAGTCGCTGTCAGCTCGAAGCCGACCTCGGCGAGCTTGCTGGCAACAGGCAACAGGGCCTCCTTGTCGGTGTCATGGACCGAGACGAACGCCGTGCCTTCCAACGGTAGCTTGTGGCCCGCCGCCACCCAGGACTTGGCGAAGGCATTGCCGAAATGAGGACTGCTGCCCATCACCTCGCCGGTGGACTTCATTTCGGGACCCAGGACCGGATCGACGCCGGTGAATCTCCGAAAGGGAAAAACCGGGGCCTTGACGAAGATCCCCGGCACCGCAGGCTCGGTCGTGAACCCCAAATCGGTCAGGCTCTGACCCGCCATCACCTTGGCGGCCAGCTTGACCAATGGGACACCGACCGCCTTGGCGATGAACGGCACCGTCCGCGACGCCCGCGGGTTGACCTCGATGACGTAGATCTGGCCCTGGTGGATCGCGAACTGCACGTTCATCAGGCCCACCACGCCGAGTCGCAAAGCCAGTCGTTTGGCGATCTCCCGCATCTGGTCCAGATCCTCGTTTCCGACAATCTGAGGGGGCAGGACGGCGGCCGAATCGCCCGAGTGGATCCCGGCTTCCTCGATGTGCTGGAGGATGCCTGCCACGACGGCGGACTCGCCATCGGCCAACAGATCCAGATCCAACTCGATAGCATCGTCCAGGAAGCGATCCAGCAGAATGGGCTGGCCCGGAGAGACTTCGGCGGCATCCCGCACATACCGTTCCAAGGTGGACTCGTCATAGCAGATGGCCATGGCCCGACCACCCAGAACGTAGCTCGGTCGTACCAGCACCGGAAAACCGATCTTGCTAGCGACCTGGATCCCCTCCTCCACCGACATGGCGGTGCCGTTTTCCGGCTGGCGGATCCCTTCGGCATCCAACAGCGCTCCGAAGCGCTTGCGGTCCTCGGCCAAGTCGATGGCCTCGGGAGGCGTTCCCCAGATCGGCACACCCGCTTCTTCCAGACCGCGAGCGAGCTTCAAGGGCGTCTGGCCGCCGAGCTGCACGACGACTCCCAGGGGCTTCTCCTTCTCGAAGACGGCCAGCACATGCTCCAGGGTCAGCGGCTCGAAGTAGAGGCGATCGGAGGTGTCGTAGTCCGTCGACACTGTTTCCGGGTTGCAGTTGACCATGATGGTCTCGAAGCCGGCCTCAGCCAACCCGTAGGCGGCATGCACACAGCAGTAGTCGAATTCGATTCCCTGGCCGATCCGATTCGGTCCGGAGCCCAGGATCATGACCTTGGGCCGCTCGTCCACATCGGACTCGTCTTCCACTCCGAAGGTCGAATAGAGATACGGCGTCAGGGCCGGGAACTCGGCGGCGCAGGTGTCCACCCTCTTGAAGGTTCGCTCGATGCCCGACTCGACCGAGCGGTTCTTGATTAGCGCTTCCGTCGCCTGGACCAGGCTGGCGATTCTCGCATCGGTCAGACCACACACCTTGGCCTCCCGCAACACCTCGTCCGGCAGCGAGACGAGATCCCAGCAGGCCAGCTCAGTCTCCATCTCCACGATTCTCTGGATTTCTCGCAGAAACCAGGGGTCGATGTGCGAGGTCCTGGCGACTTCCTCTACGGTCCATCCCTGTCGCAGTGCTGCAAACACGGCGAACAGCCGTTCCCAGTTCGGGGTGGCGAGGCGCCGGCGAAGACGCACGGGATCCGACATCCGTTGCTCGCGGGCCGCGATCGTTCCATCCAGCTCCAGAGAGGCCAGTCCCTTCATCAGAGCTTCCCGAAACGTCGTGCCGATCGCCATTACCTCGCCGACCGATTTCATCGAGGTACCGAGCTCCGGAGCCGTCTGTGGGAACTTCTCGAAGGCCCAGCGCGGGATCTTCACAACCGTGTAGTCCAGGGACGGCTCGAAGGCTGCGTAAGTCTCTCCCGTGATGTCGTTGGGGATCTCGTCCAGGGTGTAGTCCACGGCCAGCAACGCTGCGATCTTGGCGATCGGAAAGCCCGTCGCCTTGGAGGCCAGCGCCGAGCTCCTGGAGACTCGGGGGTTCATCTCGATGACCACCCTCTGGCCGGTCTCCGGATCGACGGCGAACTGGATGTTCGACCCACCCGTGGCGACACCCACCCGCCGAATGACTGTGAAGGCGTCGTTGCGCATTGCCTGGTACTCGCGGTCCGAGAGTGTCTGCTGCGGCGCCACGGTGATGGAATCTCCAGTGTGGACCCCCATCGCGTCCACGTTCTCGACCGAGCAGATGACGATCGAATTGTCGACCCGGTCCCGAATCACCTCCAGCTCGAACTCCTTCCAGCCCAGCACCGACTGCTCGAGCAACACCCGCCTCGTCGGGCTGGCATCCAGGGCCGTCGCCACCATGTCGTCCAGCTCGTCGCGGTTGTAGACCGTGCCACCACCCTCCCCACCGAGGGTGAAGCTCGGCCGAATGATCAGCGGGAAGCCGATCCGCGAAGCGATCTCGCGGGCCTCTGTTTCGCTGCCGGCGAAGCCGCTCGCGGGCACCTCGAGCCCCACCTCCTGCATGGCCTCCTTGAACAGCTGCCTGTCCTCGCCTAGCCGCAGGGCGTCGATGCCGGCTCCCAAAAGCTCGACCCCATAGCGCTCCAGGACTCCCGCCTCGTGCAGCGCCAGCGTCAGATTGATACCCGTTTGCCCGCCGACGGTCGGGAGGATGGAGTCGGGGCGCTCCTTCTGGATGATCTTCTCGACGATCTCCGGGACCAGGGGCTCGACGTAGGTGGCATCGGAGAACTCGGGATCCGTCATGATCGTGGCGGGGTTGGAATTGACCAGGATCACCCGGTACCCCTCCCGCCTCAGGACTCGACAAGCCTGAGTCCCGGAGTAGTCGAACTCGCAGGCCTGGCCAATGACAATGGGGCCGGAGCCCACGATGAGAATCGAATCTATGTCTGTTCGCTTCGGCATAGCGGGAGGAAGTCTAGCAGTGGTGCGGAGGAGAATCCGGCAGAGGTTCCAGGGGGCGAGGGCCTGGGAGCCAACTACCCGCCGGGGTGGTGCTCGGCGGCGCCAACACCACCCATACATAGGGTGTTCTTGCCACCTCATCAGTGACCCACAACTACCCAGATGGCAGTGGCGCTCGGCGCCGTCTGGCGCCATGCTTGGGCCAACGAAAGCCGGTTGTGGACCGGCCCCGAAAGAGACCAAAGAGTCCAAGGAGAGGTCCAGGTGAGTTCTCCAATCGTCCAGCACCTCCCGGGGTTCATTCGTCGGCGGGTCTCGCAGCACAACGGGTCGACGTTCGAATTCCGGCCGCGGACAAGAGACAGGATCAAGGCCTTGGCAACCGAATTCAGAAACGAAGCCAGTTGGGACCGAATTCTCCGCATCTTGCTCGGGGCAGGAATGCTGCTGCTGGGCTGGCTCGTGCTGGGTGAAGGGATCTTCGGCGCCGCTTTCAGGATCTTCGGATTCGTGCCGCTGGTTACCGGCATTCTGGGTTGGTGCCCGTTCTACACGCTTTTCGGTTTCGGGACCAAGAAGCAGACTCGTACCGACTGAGTAGCGGTCCTCGGTCCTACCGCCGCTCAGCTCCCCCCCCCGATCGAATAGAATCACAAGCGCCCAAGGTGGCGCACGTTGTTCTTGCGCCCACCTTTTGAGGGTTTTGTTCGCGCCGCTCGAAGATCGTTCCGACTGGTATGGCCACTCGGCCGGCGCCGGCGGGAGTCTGCTGAACGGGAACGCCAGCCTTGTTGCAACAAACTCCAGACCAGACCGGTTCCGTAGGCCTGCTCAGGCTCAAGTGGGCCTTTCTGGTCACGCTGCTGGTCCTTTTCGTCTTTGTCGAGTTCGCCCGCTACAACCTGAGGTCGTTCCTGGATACCTGGTCGGGACGACTGATGATGGATCTCGTGATCCTGGTCGGGGCCGTCTTCTTCTTCGGCGTCGTGTTCAATCTGGTTTCCCGGCTACAGATGCGACTGGAGAGGCAGAACCGCGAGCTTCTGGCACTCCACTGGGCTGCTCTGGACATCTATGGGGAGGTGTCTCTAGGCACCGTCCTCCAGAAGGTCGTCGACCAGGCGAGTCAGCTGCTCGAGGCGAAGTACGGCGCCATCGCCGTCTATGACGACAAGGGACTCATGAAGGAGTTCATGACCTCCGGAATGCCCGAGGAGGACAAGGAACGCATCGGAGCCCCGCCCGAAGGACGAGGTCTGTTGGGAGTCGTGCTGCGCCAAGGTCAGCGGATCCGCTTGCCGGATGTGACGCGCGACCCACGGTCTGTGGGCTTTCCGCCGAACCACCCCGATATGCACTCCCTGCTGGCAATACCGATCATCTGCAAAGGGCCTTTCCGGGGCAACCTGTACGTTGCCGAGAAGATCACCGCCCTCGAGTTCGCGCTCGAAGACGAAGAGACCCTGGTCCGTTTCGCCACGGCCGCGGCGATCGCAATCGACAACGCGCACCTCAACCAGCGGCTGCGAACCCTCGCCGTCGCCGAGGAGCGCGTCAGGATCGCCCGGGAGATTCACGACGGGATGGCCCAGATCCTAGCCTACGTCAACACCAAGGCCCAGGTGGTCAAGGCCTACCTGGACAAGAACAAGCCGGAACAAGCTTCGGATCAGCTGGAACAGTTGGCGTCGGCCGCACGAGAGGTCTATACCGACGCCCGTGAGGGCATCATGGCCTTGCGCACTAGGGTGGGGCCCGACCAACCCCTCGGCGAGGCACTGCAGGACTACATGGAACGGTGGGAGATGCAGAGCGGAATCACCGGCTCGTTGGAGATCGAGGGCGACATCCAGGTATCGGCATCCGTCGAGCTTCAGCTGCTGAGGATTCTCCAGGAAGCACTCTCCAACGCGCGCAAGCACTCCGGAGCTACCCTAGTCAATGTCAAGATCCACCAGGAAGACAATCGACTGTTCGCCTCAGTCGAAGACGATGGCAAGGGCTTCGACCCTTCGAATCGCCCGCGGGAAGCCTTCCCCCGCTTCGGCCTGGCGATCATGCGCGAGCGCACCGAGAGCATCGGCGGCACCCTCGATCTGGAGACCTCGCCCGGCAGTGGCACTCGCGTTAAGATACGAGTACCAGTTGCAACCATCAGTTTTTGAGGTAGACACTCATGCGAATTCTAATCGCCGACGATCACGCTCTCTTTCGAGACAGCCTCCGCAGCCTCCTCGAGTCGCAGGACATCGAGGTGGTCGGCGAAGCCAAGAACGGTCAGGAGGCCATCGATCTGTCCTGGGAGAGCAAACCCGACGTCGTGCTCATGGACCTGACCATGCCGGAGATGGACGGTCTGGAAGCCACAAAGCGCATCGCCACCGAGCTACCCGATGTCAAGGTCGTTGTCCTAACGGCCTCCGACGAGGACAACAACCTCTTCGAGGCGATCAAGTCTGGCGCCAAAGGCTATCTCCTGAAGGACCTCGAGTCTGAACAGTTCTTCAAGCTGCTGGAAGGCGTCGAGCGCGGCGAGCCGGCATTGACGCCGGCCGTGGCCCGCAAGCTGCTGGACGAGTTTGCGCGCCCAAAGAAGCCGACCAAAGAGGAGTACGATCCAGATGCGCTCACCGATCGAGAACGCGAGGTCCTGGAGCTGATGGTACAGGGCACGACCTCGAATCGGCGACTGGCTAAGCACCTGGGGGTCAGTGAGAACACCGTGAAGTTCCACGTGCGCAACATTCTCGACAAGCTCCACCTCCACAACCGTGCTCAGGTCGTCGCCTATGCTCTTCGCACACGCTTGGTGGATTCCCCGCCCGAGCAAGAGTGAATCTCGACAGGGACTTGAAAGGAGGGCCCTCTCATGATGCGGATCCGTCGCATCCTGTACCCCACCGACTTCTCTGACACCGCAAGGCAAGCGCTGATGCACGCCTTGTTTCTGGCTGAGCAGTTCGAGGCGGAGCTGCACATGCTGCACGCCATCATCCTCCACGAGAGTGACCCTCGAGATCCGGATCAGCACTTCCCGGAGCCATCCGACATTCTCAACCGGCTCTTCGAGATCGCCGACTCCGAGATGGCGGAGCTCGTACGGCAGAACGAATCCAAGACGTTCAGCCTTCAAGAAGCGAGGGTCAGGGGCTTTTCGGCTGGCGAGGTGATCCTGGACTATATTCAGGAGCACGACATCGACCTGGTCGTCATGGGTACCCATGGTCGGCGGGGCCCGGCCCGCCTGTTTCTCGGCAGCGTAGCCGAGGAAGTCGTCCGCCACGCGAGCTGCCCCGTGCTCACGTTGCGCCAGACAGAGACACCAGAAACCATCGAGGCCTTGGCGAAGATCCTCGTCCCCGTAGACTTCTCTCCTTATTCCAAGGAGGCTCTCTCCTTCGCCAAAGAGCTGGCCGCTCTCTACGGCGCTGGTCTGCAGGTCCTTCACACCATCGAAGAGCCAGCCTACCCCTACTTCTACACACCCGGTAGCAGCCTCTCACCCGTCGAGCAGCTTGAGGCCTTGCGTGAGAAAGCCGAAGAGGCCCTGGACGAGCTGCTGGCCGAAACCCCCGGGCCCGAGGTACCCGCTGAGAGGTTCGTCGCCACCGGAAGACCGGCGAGCGAGATTGCCAGGTTCGCCGAGGACCGTGGCTCCGACATGGTGGTGATCGCCACCCACGGTCTCACCGGTCTGGAGCGTCTGTTGGTAGGCAGCACAGCCGAACAGGTAGTGCGGCTCGCACCCTGTCCTGTGTTCACGGTAAAGAGCTTCGGCAAGAGCCTGATCTAGAGGGCCTAGGGGTGTAGGGGCTTAGGGGGGTAAGGTAGTAGCGTCCTGGGTAACAGAAGGGCTTCCTTGTTCAGGCGGAGATTGCCTGACTGCCCAAAGGCAGGCCGGAGGTATGACGGGCTCCTCAACCCCCAAGCCCTCAAGGATCGGCCGAAGGTATGCCGGCCGCCTCAACCCGCACTGTTTGTCCCACCAGGGTCAAACAGTGCTCGCGACCGCCTGGACGGCTCGCCGCAAGGCCTCTCCCACGTCCTCTGCGACCTCGGCGAGGCCTTCGGCTTGCAGCACTCCCAGGGCTACACCCGGGTTCATGGCTCGCACCACCGTCTGCCCCTCCTCGACCGAAACCGTCACGTTGCACGGCAACAGCACGCCGACCTCCGGCGCGGCGGTGAGAGCCTTGTATGCCGACGGCGGATGGCAGGCCCCGAGGATGATGTAGGGCGGGCGATCGACGTCCAGCTTCTTCTTGAATGTCGCCTGGACATCGATCTCGGTGAGAACTCCGAAGCCCTCCTCGGCCAGGGCAACTTTGCAGCGCCGTACCGCCTCCTCGTAGCTCAAATCCGTAACGATGGAAAAAGCGACCTTCTGAGGGTGCATGCGACTTCCTCCAGTTCCTAGTCGATCTCCGCCAACAGCGAGAGCAGGTCCGAGGTGCTGACGATCCCGACGACCTTACCCTCTCGGACCACCAGCAGGCGATGAAGATGGGAATCCATCATGCTCTGGGCCACGGTGTTGATCGGCGCCTCGGCTTCGACGGCGAAGACCGAAGGCGTCATGATCTCCCCAACCTTCAGTTCGTCGTCTTCCAGATGGAGCGTCTCCAACTCATCGGCGCTGAGCTTCCCCTCCCAGCCACGGGTGTAGAAATGCGCTTCGCGGTCATGACCGTTCATCAGTCGGTCTCCACCAGATGACGCTGCACGCACGATATCGGTCACCGAAACCACACCGATCAGGGCACCGTTCTCGTCCTCCACGGGTGCCCCCGAGATCTCCTGGTCGGTCAAAAAGCCAGCCAGCTCCTTGACCGTCATCTCGTTGGTCACCGTCATGACTTCTGGATTCATGATGTCCTGGGCAGTGAGTGACTTCGGCATTCCGACGCTCCTCCAGTTCACCCTCTACCTTACTCCCAAAGCGACGCCATTTCGAGGGGTACGAAGCGTTAACGCAGTGCGACAGGAGTCGGATAGACTAACGCTTCATGGTTTGATTTCTCCGGTTGGTGTCCCGTCGCTGGTGGCCTCCCGGAGTCTACTCGAGAGGGATCCATGACCGAGACAACTCCTTCCGACAATTCGCGCCGACGGTTCCTGAACTGGTTCCTCGGCACGGCGGCAGGCGCTCTGACTGTCGCAGTCCTCTATCCAGTTCTCCGGTTCGTCAGCCCACCCGAAGTTCCCGAGGCGAGCACCAATCAGGTGGAGGCCGGCCCCACGAACGATGCAGAGCTCCTCGAGAAGGGCTTCAAGATCGTGCGATTCGGTGCCGATCCGGTCATTCTGGTGCGCCTCTCCGAGACCGAGTACCGGGCCTTCGCGGGGACCTGCACGCACCTCGACTGCATTGTCGAATTTCAGAAGGACAAGCAGCGAATCTGGTGCAACTGTCACAACGGTGAGTACAACCTCCACGGACAAGTCGTCGCCGGTCCGCCGCCCAAGCCGCTGGAGCCCTTCAAAGTGGACCTGGTCTTCAAGGGCTCGGGTCAACCCCAAACCATCGTCGTCTCGCGAGCCTGAGCCATGAAAAATCTCGCTCGAAACGTCCGCGCCTGGTTCGACGACCGCCTGCCGGTGGCCGAGGCCCAGGAGTTCGCCGCACACAAGACGGTGCCGGCACACCGACTCTCGGTCTTCTATTACCTGGGCGGCATGACCATGTTCTTTTTCGTCATCCAGGTGGTGACCGGAATCATGCTGATGCTCTACTACCGACCATCGGCGGAGGAGGCCTTCGAGTCGGTGGAGTTCATCATGACCGTGGTGCCTTTCGGTTGGCTGATCCGTTCGCTCCACTCGTGGTCGGCCAACCTGATGGTCTTCTTCGCCTTCGTCCATCTGGCCACCGTCTACTTCACGAAGTCCTACCGCAAGCCTCGTGAGATGACGTGGGTCACCGGCTGCCTACTGCTTTTCCTCGCCATGGCCTTCGGCTTTTCGGGCTACTTGCTACCGTGGAATCAACTGGCATTTTTCGCCACCAAGGTCGGAACCGATATCGCCGGCGCGGTGCCGATCGTCGGAGAGTGGGCGCTTCGGTTCCTGCGTGGTGGTGACCGGGTCACCGGTGGGACCCTGTCGCGCTTCTACGGCTGGCACGTGGCGATCCTGCCCGCAATTACGACGGTGCTGCTCGGGATTCACCTGATGCTGGTTCAGATCCAGGGGATGAGCGTGCCGCCGAAGCAGCAGGAGGAAGCCGACGGCAAGCGCCCCATGAAGTTCTTCCCCGACTTCGCCATGCGCGATCTCTGGGGCTGGATTCTGGCTCTAGGAGTCCTCGCCGCTATCGCCGCTCTGTTGCCATGGGAGCTTGGAGAGAAAGCCGACCCCTTTGCGCCCGCCTTCAAAGACATCCGGCCAGAGTGGTATTTCATGTTCATGTTCGAGACCCTCAAGCTGGTCCCTGGAGGGGAGATCGCCGGCATCGAGTACGAGGCGATTCCGATCCTGCTGTTCAGTCTCGGTGGGCTGCTCATGATGCTCGTTCCCTTCCTGGATGGGAAGGTCAACAGGACGGGGCGCAGCCCAGCCTTCACGTTCATCGGAATTCTCGCCCTGGTGTACATCGTGGGCATGACAGCCTGGGGGTACCGATCGCTGACACCCCTGTTCATCGTGGTCGGCACTGGTGCGCTGATGCTCCTACTCGGTCTGGCAACGCGCCACGATGCGGGCCCGGTCGAGGGCCAGATAGAAGGGAGGAAGTCATGAAGCGATCGGCTCTTCTGACGCTGGCCCTCGCCATGCTGGCGATCGCCGCGGCGCCCGTGCTCGGCCAGGGCCCCACCTCCTGTGAGACTTGTCACGCCGACGCCGATCTCTTCGAGGCCGAGAGCCTGCAAATGATGGAGGACTTCAGCGGTGGAGCCCATGCAGCCGCAGGTCTCTCCTGCCACGACTGCCATGGCGGCAATCCCGACCCAGCAGGCGCCGACGACATGATGGCGGCGATGGATGAGGGTTGGGGCGAGAACCCCTATGTCGGGACACCCGAGCGAGATGCCATTCCGGGCTTTTGCGGTCGCTGTCATTCGGACCCCACCTACATGAGGCGCTTCAAGCCCGACGCTCGGGTCGACCAGGAGCGCGAGTACTGGACCAGCCATCACGGCATAGCGCTCCGGGACGGGGATCTCAACGTCGCCACCTGCGTCGATTGCCATGGCGTTCACGGCATCCTGGCGGCCGGCAATCCCGACTCTCTGGTCTACCCGACGCAGGTGGCCGAAACATGCCGCGACTGCCACGGTGATCCGGAGCGCATGAGTGGTTACCAGCTGCCCAACGGACAACCGCTGCCGATCGATCAGTACGCCCGCTGGAGACAGAGCGTCCATGCCGCAAATCTCCTGGTCAAGGAGGATCTCTCAGCCCCGACCTGCAACGACTGCCACGGCAACCATGGCGCGGCTCCACCTGGTCTCGACTCGGTGACCTTCGTCTGCGGTCAGTGCCACGGGCGCGAGGCCGAGATGTTCCGCGCCAGCCCCAAGCTGGCCGCGTTCGAGCTACACAATGAGTTCATGGCGGAGGCCGGCCCCGATGGCTGTGCGGGCTGTCACGAAGACCCCGAGCCGCAAGCCTCGGTGAGGATGACCAGCCTGGGTGAATGCTCCGCCTGTCACGGCAATCATGGAATCGTGCGACCGTCTGTGGGCATGCTCTCACCTCCTCCGCCAACTCCCTGCGAGTTCTGTCACGGCGCCAACGAGCAGGTGGCGGGGTATCTGAAGGAGCCAGAAGCCATTCGCCAAAGCCATATCGAGACCCGGGATGCCCTTATGGCCGAAGCCGAGGCGCAGGGCCTCGAAGGCCAAGCGCTATTCAATTGGCTGATCGACCAGGCGCTGACGCTGCCCAATCACACTCTGGCAACTTCAGAGGGGGGTGATTTGGTGCTTCGTCTGGAGTTCGAGCGGCTCTTCACCAAGTTCCGCCTGGGCAAGACCGTCTTCACCTATGAGGATCCGGTGACCGGCGAGCTGACCGAGGGACACGTGATCCGCTGCGACACCTGCCATGCCTCGGAACCTCTCCTGGTCGACGAATCGAAGGGCCTGAGGGTATCCGGCGCGATCCAGAATCGGATGCGGGAGCTGACCTCCCTGACTGCCGGCGCGGAGCGGGTCCTGCTCCGAGCTCGCCGCGGCGGCGTCGAGACGCGCCATGCACTGGCCGAGATCGACCAGGCGGTCGACGCACAGATCGGGCTCGAGGTCCTGGTGCACGGGTTCGCGGTGGACGAGGACAGTGAGTTCATGGAGACCCATGCCCGAGGCATGGAGCACGCGGAGGCTGCCTTCGCCGCCGGGATCGAAGCCATGGACGAGCTGGCATTCCGACGCAAGGGCCTGCTGGTCTCCCTGGCCGTCATCGTGCTGGTGTTGATCGGGCTGGCCTTCAAGATCCGACAGATCTCAGCCCGGGCAGACTAGCGTCGGCCTGGGCTTCGGGGGTTGAGGCGACCGGTCGTACCCTCCGGTCGGTCTTTGAGGGCTTAGGGGTTGAAGCGCTCGGACGTACGTCCGACCGGCCTTTGAGGGCTTGGGGTCTTGAGGTCCTGGCACCGTTGAGGGCAGCAGGAAGGGCAAAAAGGGCTTAGGTACGTAAGGGCCTAGGGGTGCAAGGCCGCGTACGAGGTCTCCCTCACTGCCCCAAAGATCAGTCCGGCGAAGCGCGGGCCGCCCCCTCACCCCCCAAGCCCTTAAAGGTCGGCCGGAGCCAGTGACGGACGATTCAACCCCCAAGCCCCAAAGATCAGCCGGAGCCAGCGACGGCTGCCTCAACCCTCATCGCGGTCGCTTTGCGACCGCGATGAGACCCAGGCTCGGCCACGGGAGAAAGCGATCCAGGCGGCGCAGGACCGGAACCATCAGATCGAACAACTTGAGTTGGATGCGGCTGAAGGATCGCCGACGCAACACCTTGCCGTTGAACCACCAGGCTGGCACCGAGACCCGGTTGAAGGGCCGGGTCTCCTCCACCTGCAGGCCGACAATCTCGAGCTCGGACTTCAGGCTCTCGGCGGAGTATCGGCAGCGGTGGCCCAGGGCCTCGTCGAGGCTCGAGTAGAGCCACGGGCCAACGGGTACATACAGCACCAGCCGCCCTCCAGGCTGCAGGGCTTCGCGCATGCGCTGCAAAGCCGCAACCGGATCCTTGACATGCTCCAGGACGTTGAGGCAGATCACCGTATCGAACCGGCCGCCGACAGTCTCGAAGCCCACGTCTTTCTCGAGGTCCAGCAGTGCCACCTCCAGGTAGGGTTTACCGACGCTCAGATTCTCCAAGTAGGCCAAGTAGGCGGGATTTATGTCGCTGGCGAGATACCGATCCCTCGGCACGAGAAGCGAGGTCAGATTGCCAATTCCGGCTCCGATCTCCAGAACTCGCGAGCCCAGCATCGGGCGCACGGCGTCGGCCATCCAGCCGTTGAAACGCTGTGCCCTCTCAAGGGCATGCAGGATCATGCCGCCGTACTCGTCCTGCTTGTAGAGGTCGTCGACCATCCAGAAGTGAAAAATGGCCAGCAACGCCTTGAGGCCGTCCTTCCAACCGATCTTCTTGCCTTCCTGATAGGTGCGTCCGCTGTAGCTGATGGGAACCTCGAAGATGCGACAGTTTCGCTTCGCGAGCTTGGAGGTGAGCTCGATCTCCAACCGAAAGTCGTTGGAACGGATCGGAATCGACTTCAGTAGGGGGCCCCGTATCATCTTGTAGCAGGTCTCGACATCGGTCAGGTTCAGGTCAGTCGCCCAATTGCTCATGAAGGTGATCAGCCGATTGCCCAGTGTGTGCCTGAAGTAAAGGACCCGACGACGGTCGGCGCTCAGAAAGCGCGACCCGTATACCGCATCGGCCCCGTCCTCGAGAAACGGTGCTACCAGCTTGGCGAGATCTTGCGGGTCGTATTCGAGATCGGCATCCTGGAAGACGATGAGATCCCCTGTCGCGGCCTCGATGCCGGTGCGCACGGCGGCCCCTTTGCCCTGGTTCACATCGTGATGGAAGACCCGCACCCGGTCGGGGTGCTCGGCAGCCACCGCGTCGACGATCTCTGCGCTGCCGTCGGTGGAAGCATCGTCGACGATGATGACCTCGAGCTCACGAATACCGGGAATCGAGACTGCGAGCAATCTTCGGAGCATCTCCAGGACGAGATAGCGCTCGTTGAAGACAGGAACGATGGCACTCAGGCGGAGCCCGCCTTCGCCGCCAACCGACTTCATGGTTGTCTCTGCGCTCATTCGTTCCTCACCTCATCGCGTTGCGTTCAGGTGCGCCTCGAGCGAGCTGCGATCGACTCGGGCAAGAATCCAGCTGCCCCCTTTCGACTCCAGCTCGACAGCAAACAACTCCGGTAACTCCTCGACCCAGGCGTGCTCGATGCTTCTAGGACCCAGCGCCGCCACGTGGTCCACGTCCCGGTCCAAGAGGCGGCCCAACCAGGCCCGCCGATCCGCTGCAGCCGCAACCCCTGCCGAGTCCTCGTAGCTGATCAACCCGCCATCGGTCGTGATGGGGATATAGAGGACTTCCCGCTGCAGCGATGAGCCTAGCAACGGATAGCGAAACCAGTTATGGCCAATACCACCCCCGAATCCTGCCGTTGCAGCGATCGTGCGAGCTTCTCTTTCATCCAACTCCTTCCACAGCGGCCAACCACGAATGTAGTTGTTGTGATGAAAGTCGTCCAGCTCCCAGTTGGCGAAGAGCCGGTAGCAGTCGTACCGGGTCACCTCGCGGATCGCCGTAGACAGCACTAGGGCCAAGGTCACCATCAGCACCGTAGCCACCGCTCTCTTCCAGCTCGAGACCCGCCGACGACAGAGCTGCCAGACACCAAGAAGCAGTAGTAACCCGACTAGCCAGACTCGCAGAGTGGAACCAGGAATCGGCGCGGGCCACTTGCGAGGTGCATAGGCGAAGAGCTCGATCAGCAGAATGGGCAGCACCGTCCAGCGGACGAGGCGTTTTCCCGCATAGCCTGCCAAGGCGAAGAGAGCCGCGAACCCTGGCACCCAGAATCGACCGAGCACATTGAGCCATTGGGCCAGCAGCAGAACCCCCTTGCCAACCAGCGCCGGTGCCGCTACCGAAACCGCGGTGACCAGCGCCCAGCCCAGAAAGAGTGGACTGCCAATCTCCTTCGATCTGCGCCAACCACCCACCAGCCCCAAGATCAGGAGGCAGAGGCCCAGCCAGCCGACATTCAAAAAGGGATCCACATCCCGAACGTTGATCAGCAGGGCCTTCAGAGCCGCTCCCAGCGCCGTGCCCAGGTCCTTCGCCGGAGCTCCGGACAGCAGATTCTCGAGAGCCTGGTTGTAGGGCAGCGACTCCACGACCCTGAACGGATAGAAGGGCGAGCCCCTGTGGACGATGTTGAAGATCCAGTTCGGCAGCACAATCGCCGACCCGACGAGAAAGGCCCCGAGGCAACCTGGCCGGCGCCGCTGCCAAGCCCACCAGATTGTCAGCAATGCCCCCGCAGCCGCTACGGGTAAGAAGGTGAGCTTGACGGCTACACCCAATCCACAACTCGCCCCGAGCAGGAGACAGCTCCAGTTTCGATCTTCGCCCCGCTCCATGTCGACGACGCACAGACTCGCGATCAAGGCCATGAGGAGGACGCCGTTGTCCACGTATGCAGTGTTGAGCTGCGTCAGCTGACTCGGCAAGGTAGCGATCGCCAATCCGACCACCAGTCCGGTAACTGGCCCTTGACCGAGCGCCCGAGTGAGAGCGAACGAAGCCACCAGAATCGCCAGCCAGATCCCGATGGCCAGGATCGGCACGAGCACGTCACCTGCCCGCCAGATCAGGGCCCAGGTCCAAACGGCGTCTCCTCCCCACGGGAAGAACTCGTAGTAGGTCCAGGCGTCGGGCGCGGGCTCCAGACCCACACCGCCCGTCTGCACCCATCGGCCGGCCCGAAAAAGATGGTAGGTGAAGTCGTCCCAGCCGAAGGTGGGCGTGGCAATGACGCGAGCCAGTCTCACCGTCAAGTGAAGCGCCACGACTCCGACCCCCGCGGCCACCAGAGGCTCTCTCTTCAGACCGGCACCGATCGCTTCCAGCTCGTTCTTCAGGTCCTCTCCGGCAACGCGCAGAGCCACTGCGGCCCTCCCTCGAAAACGCACCAGGACCAGCACTGGAAGCACCAGGCAGAGCAGGACAACCACCGGTAGGCGAAACGCACCCAGGAGGCCCAGGATCTGGAAGATCAGGAAGGCGAGCCAGAGCAGCGCACAGACGGCGGTCGTGATCCGAACGGCAATGGCCCGCCCCGCGAGACGCTCGGACACGAAGATGAAGACGACCAGGCCGCTACCCGCAAAGGCCACAACAGCTGCCATGAGTCCGAGGAACAGCATCAAGGTTGGCTCGAGTCCGGAGTCGTCTACTGCACTTTGCAGGCCCTGGTTCGGTGTCGCCCCAGAATATACCCGACGGGAGAAGTTGAGGCGTCCAGGCGTTCCTTCCGCCTGATCTCTGGGCAGTGGGGCCTTGGCGGGTTCTTGCAAGAGACGGGAATACAGTCCCGGTGAGCAATGAAGGGTTCGACTAGAGGGGTTCAGGGGGTTCTTGCAGCGGAAGGGAGGATAGCCCCCTGGGATCTCCCCCTTTCGAGACCCTCAGACCCAAGCCGGTTGCCTACCTCATGGGGTGGCCCATCTACTCTCCCTTTGGAGGCATTGACCTACCCTTCCGGTTGTGGCAACGGGAGCCGCCGGAAGCCATGCTTCTACTTGAGGAAGGTACCCAGGGGGGGTAACCGAGAAGTCGAGCTGGTAACTGCCTCACGTTCCCCTGGCACTAGACCTAGGAACCACTCCGCAGGAGAACCTCCATGTCTGGCCCAACTCGCTCCCGACTCGTTCACCGCGTCCTCTTCCTGTCGCTAGGACTGGGACTGATCGCCTGTCTGGCTCCGGCAGTAGCCCAGGAGGCCGAGGACTGCCTGGGGTGCCATTCGGACACCGACCTGACAGGCAGCCGTAATGGTGAAGAGATCTCGGTTTTCGTAGACGAGTCGGCCTACGGTTCCTCGGTCCATGGCGACATGACCTGTGTCGACTGCCATGCCGACCTGGCCGGCGACGGCTTTCATGACGACGAGATCGAGCCCGAACCGGTGGACTGCGGTATGTGCCACGACGGTCCGGTCTCCGAAATAGAGACAGGGAGCCATGGCCGACTTCGAGCCACCGACAGCCAATGGGCCCCCGACTGCGGTGACTGCCATGGCAAACACGACATCGGCTTCGTCTCCGAAAAGATACCCAACTGCGCCAGCTGTCACCGTCGCCAGGTAACCGAGCAGCAACGCAGCCTGCACGGTCAGGCGGCGGCGCGGGGCGACGAGTTGGCACCGCTCTGCGGCGACTGTCACGGCAGCCACGACATCCGACCGTCGTCCGACGAGACTTCCCCGATCTCCGTGGTGAATATCCCGATGCTGTGCGGCAAGTGCCACCAGGAGGGCACGGAGGTCACGCAGACCCATGAGATCCACCAGGAGCGAATCCTCGAGCACTACTCCATGAGTATTCATGGCGAGGGCCTGTTCCAGCAGGGCCTGACGGTCACAGCGGTCTGCACCTCCTGCCACACAGCGCACGACATCTTGCCCCACACCGACCCGGCCTCGAGCATTCACCGGGACAACATCGCCAGCACCTGCACGCAATGCCATGGGCAGATCGAGAGAGTTCACCAGAAAGTGATCGAGGGCCGTCTCTGGGAAGAGGAGCCCCACAAGATCCCGGCCTGTGTCGACTGCCACTCACCTCACAGGATCCGTCGCGTGTTCTATCCGGCTGGCATGGCCAACGAGGACTGTCTGACCTGCCATCGCAAGCCCGATCTGACGATGGAACGGAACGGGGAGACGATCTCGCTGACCGTCGATGAAGACCGCTTCAGCACTACGGCGCACGCCACGGTTGCCTGCGCTCAGTGCCACACCGAGGTCACCACATCACGGGAACGAGCCTGCGAGACGATCGAGTCCAAGGTCGACTGCAGCATCTGCCACGCCGAACCGGTGGCCGACTATGAGCTTGGACTGCACGGCACCCTCCACGCGCAGGGTGACCCCGACGCTCCCTACTGTCTGGACTGCCATGGTCAGCACGACATCCAGAAGATGACCGTACCCACCTCGCCGACCTTCCCCAGCAACGTTCCCGCTTTGTGCGCTCAGTGCCATCGGGAAGGCGGCCAGGCCGAGGTCCGGATCGAAACCGAGCTCGACAGCATTGTCGACAGCTATGTAGACAGCATCCACGGCAGGGGCCTATTGCAAAGCGGACTTCTGGTCACGGCAACTTGCAGTGACTGTCACAGTCCCCATCGTGAGCTGCCTCCCGACGACGAGCGCTCTACCATCCATCACGACAACGTGGCCGAGACCTGCGCCCAGTGCCACCATGGCATCGCCGAGACCTTCAGGACTAGCATTCACTGGCCTCAGGAAGACGGTGAAGAGCTGGAGGAAGGACGCGAGCGCCCGACCTGCATCTCCTGCCATACCGCCCACACCATCTCGCGCCACGATCTGAATGACTTCCGTTTCACCATGATGGATCAGTGTGGCAAGTGCCACGAGGAGGAAGCCGGGACCTTCTTCGATACCTTCCACGGCAAGGTCTCTCGCCTCGGATCGGCCGGTGCCGCCAAGTGCTACGACTGTCACGGAACCCACAACATCCTGCCGACTTCGAATCCCGATTCGGCCCTGGGTCGCAACCACGTGGTGGAAACTTGCGGCGAGTGCCACGCAGGGTCCAACAGGCGCTTCGCAGGTTACCTGACCCACGCCACGCACCACGATCCCGACCGTTACCCATGGCTTTTCTGGTCCTTCTGGTTCATGACCATCCTGCTGGTCGGCACGCTGACCTTCGCCATGCTCCACACGCTCGCCTGGTTGGTGCGGCTGTATCTGTCCCGCGACGAGTGGAGGGCGCACAGGGCATTGGCCGAACCCGATCACAAGCCGTTGTTCCGCAGGTTCACGCGCTTCAATCGGCACCTGCACTTCACCATGCTGGTCAGCTTCTTCACCCTGTCGCTCACGGGCATGGCGCTGAAGTTCTCCTACATGAGCTGGGCGCAGGGCCTGGCTCGCCTGCTCGGCGGCTTCGGCGTGACAGGCGTACTGCACCGCATGGGAGCTGTGCTCCTCTTCGTCGTCTTTCTCCTCCATCTCTGGTACGTCCTCCACGACAAGAAGACCAAGGGCATGTCCTGGAAGGAGGTCGTCACGGGGCCGACCTCGATTCTCTTCACAACCCGAGATGCCAAGGAGTTCGTCCAGTCCATCAAGTGGTTCTTCGGGATCGGTCCGAGACCGCAGTATGGCCGCTATACCTACTGGGAGAAGTTCGACTACTTCGCCGTGCTCTGGGGCATCATCATCATTGGCGGCACCGGATTGCTGCTCTGGTTCCCAGAGTTCTTCACCCGTATCCTGCCAGGCTGGTCCGTGAACGTCGCCACGATCATTCACAGTGACGAGGCGCTCCTCGCTACCGGTTTCATCTTCACCATCCACTTCTTCAACACCCACTTCCGGCCGGACAAGTTCCCAATGGATCCGGTGATCTTCACGGGGCGCATGACCGTCGACGAGCTCAAGTACGACAAGCCGGGCGAGTACGAGCGATTGGTCGAAGATGGCACGCTGGAAGAGCACATCGTGGAGCCCATCCCCTCCTACCTGGAGAAGCCGGTCAAGGTGTTCGGATTCACCGCGCTGTTCATCGGTCTGGCGCTGATCTTCTTGATCATCTACACCATGCTCTTCGGCTACAAGTAATCACGCCCACCCACCCTGGGGGGTGAGGCAACCGGCGCGCTGCACCGGTTGATCTTTGAGGGCTTGGGGGTTGAGGCGCTCGGCGACTTCGCCGACCGGTCTTTGGGGCAGTGTGGCAATGAAAGTTGAGGCGGCCGGGCGCTGCTTCCGGCCGATCTTTGAGGTCCTGGGCCCTGTGCTGGTGACCATGATCTGATTGGAGGTCCGTCCGGGGGGTCCGCAGGCGGACGGTGTCGGCCGCCACCTCGTCACGTCTTCGCGCCGGATCTCCCGAGTACTTCCTCGGCTCTTGCCATGCGCTCGACGAGGCGCCCCACAGTCGAGCCACCCGAACGAACCTCTTAGCACCGTTGAAGGCAATAGGCGCGTAAGGGCTTAGGGGTGTAAGGGCTTGAGGGCCTAGGGGTGCCAGGACCTCAAGACCCCAAGCCCTTAAAGGTCGGCCGGAGCCAGCGACGGACGATTCAACCCCCAAGCCCCAAAGATCAGCCGGCGAACCCGCCGGCTGCCTCAACCCCCAAGCCCTCAAAGGCCGGCCGAAGGAACGCCCGGCCGCGTCAACCCGACTGCCAAGCTGAAGGCCGTCAGGCCTTCAGTGGCAGTCAGAGCAGACTTCCAAGTCGGGTGAGGCCTGCAAATTCGGGGCTTCGCCGTGGCAATCGGTGCAGCCGATCTCCAGGTCACCGACATGGAAGGCGTGCTCGAAGTCGCCCAGGTCGGTGCTCAAGGCACGCTCCATTACGTTACCGTGACACGTCGCGCAATCGCGCGCGGGATCGCTGTGGTGACAGCTGTTGCATGACGAGGACTGGATCTTCAGCGGCCCCATACCCTGGGTGTCTCTCTCTTCGTGTGTGGAGTGACACTCCTGGCAATCGAGCCCCTGTCCCACTACATGCGGCTCATGAGCAAAGCCTCCACCGAAGACACTCACCTGCAACGCTTCAACCCCAGCGTGGCACTCCAGGCAATCCGATGCGTAGGGTGCGGTGGGCCACGGCGTCGACAGCTTGGCGTAGCCTTCCTCGGCGCGCGCCCGGTTGATCTGTCCGTGCGCGGCCTCGAGCACCGCAACGCTGTAAGGCACATTGTGGATTCCCTTGCCCCGCTCCACCAGCTCGAGGTTCATGACAGCATTCTCGAAAGCTGCCGGCGGTTCAGAACCGAGCAGCCGGGCGGTGCTGTCTATTTGTCGCCGCATGCCGGAGGCTCTTTCGGCAATCGTGGCCTGCCAGTTCTCAAAGATCTGGCGATACTTGGGGCCGTGACAGCTCATGCAGGAGATCTCGCCGGCGAGGGCCGTCTCGCCGCTCCCGTGATCCAGGTGGCAGCCCTCGCAGCGCACACCGGCCAGGTACATCACGTCCGGGCGAGGATCGACTCCCTTGCCGCCCAGACCGGCGTAGAGGTCGCGCTGCGGTGAGTGACCCCCACCATGGCAGGAGCCACATTCGCTCTGCGCCGCCTCCAGATGTCGTGGCGCCACATGCTCGATTTCCAGGTGGCAATGAGTGCACTCCACCTTGTGATCCGTAACGTGGGTCTGGTGCAACTGGTCGCCCTTCTCGTACTCGGCCAGTCGGCTCGGCTCGTTGTGGCAGGTCAGGCATCGTTCCTTGGGGACGCGGCCGGCGTTGGGATCGGGGGGGGTGTGGCAGGTATTGCACTCCATGCCGAAGCGAGCGACGTCACCGTGGTCGAAGTCCAACCCTCCTGCCGAGAGCACCCGATCAGGCACCTGGTGACAGAGCGTGCAGCGAGCCGTCCCTTCACCGGGCTGCTGCCCCTTGAAGTGGCAGAGCGTGCAGGTCGTGGCGGTGACCGTCATGTGAGACCCTTGCACGATCTGTGAGTGACAGGACGTGCACTTCAGACGCTTGCCCCGCCTCAGCTCGCTCAGATGAGGTCCGTGGTCGAATAGGACATCGCCAAAAACCTCCCGCCCCATGAGCAGGCGTCGCTCGTGACACTCCAGACAGGCCGAATCGTCGACTTCTGCCCACGGATTGGTGCCGTAGGTGCCGGTGAAGTAGCGGGCCACCATGGCCATCGCCTCGTACTTCTTGCGCAGCTCCTGAGTGATGCCGGGGGAAATGTGGCAATCCACGCAGTTGATGTTGGCGTGGGAAGACTCGGCCCATGACTCGTAGTAGGGAGACATGACGTGGCAGCTGCCGCAGAAGCTCGGCGTCGAGCTCATATGCATCGCCCCATAAGTGGCGACGATGCCGATCCCCAAGATCAGGCCGATGGCGTAGCCGGCAACCGTGAAGCGCCCTAGTTTCATGAAGCCTCCGTCTCGGACCGCAGCCGGCGCCTGAAGATGACCAGCACCGCGATCGTCATGAGCAGGTAGAACCAGAAAAGCACCAGGCCGATCTTGGCGACTCGTCGGTCCAGCTTCGAGTAGAGCTCGTGCTCGACCTCTTCGGCGATGGACTGGGCACGACGGGTCAGCTGCTCGACTGGCTCCAGGGAAACCGAATGCACGGCCGGCAAGGCTTCGGTCAGATAGGTCTTGGCCTCCTCCACCCGGCTCAACGGATCCTCCACCTCGAGCGCGGCCTGGTCGGCCCGGCGCACCAACGCCTCGGCTGCGGCAACCTCCTCGCCGGCCGAGTCGATCAGGGCATGGATCTTGTGACCTAGGACGGCTTGATCGGAGCCCTCACCGTGACACTCGGCGCAGAGTGACTCGACTCGCTCGATGCCGAACTGCTGGATGGCATGATTCGAATGGCACGAGGCGCATTCGGCAACACTCGCGGCTGTCATCCCCTCGTAATGAGGACCCTCCAGAAAGGCCCGTCTCGTCTGCTCGTGACAGGCTCCGCAGACCTTGTCGATGTCTCCGACACCCGGTGGCGTGGCGCCGTGGACCCCGTGACAACTCGTGCAGTTGGGCGCCGCCAGGGAACCTTCCTCGAGCAACATACGACCATGAATGCTGGAGCGGTAGTCCGTCACCACGTTGGGGTCCAGCCCGAACTCCTGCATCAGGGCTTCATTTCCGTGGCATTGACCGCACGTCTCTGGAATGTGTCTCGGGTGGACCGAGCTAGATGGATCGCGGGGGCGCCGAATATCGTGCCCGCCGTGACAGTCGGTGCAGATCGCCGCCCTGGTCTCACCCGCGACCAGGGCTTTGCCGTGCTGGGACGTCAGGTAGACCGCGTACTGGTCGACAGGCAGATTATAGGCCCGCATCTGATCCAGGTCGGCGTGGCACGATGCACACATCTGCGGCACCTCGAGCCGATCGGACAGACTGCGAAAGTCACGCTGATGGGCTGCCTTCACTTCGCGGGCTGCCGGGTCTCCCCCATGACAGTCGCTGCAGCTCACGTTCTCAAGGTGATGGATGCTCTGCTCGAAGCTCACACGATTCTCGGGGTGGCAGGTCCCACACATCTCCTGGGCGGACACCGGAACGGACGCCAGGGTCCATAGCGCCCCAATCAGCCCGGCGATCAACCCGTCGGTCAGCTGCGCTCGTCTTGGTGGTCTCATGCGACCCTCGCTCCATAGATCGTCAGGAAGATCCAAACCGCGAGCAGGGCGGCAACGATGACCCAGCTCAGGCCCCGGCTCCTCGCGCCCTCGCGGAATCCAGGAAGGAAAGGCAGCAGCACGAAAGCCGTGAAGGTGAAAAAGAGGATGGTCCCGCCGATCCAGGTCGGCAAGAACGGAGCCGTCAGCTCCATGAAGCCAAAGGGCGCGAGCAGATACCACGGCGGACCCACACCCGGCACGGTTAGGTAGGGATCGGCCGCGTCGCCGAGCGGAAAGGGAACCAAAACTGCCAAACTGACGAGAATTCCGAGCAGGATGGTGAACAGAATCGCCTGATTCAGCAGATGAATTCGAATCACCGGCCCGCCGCGAGTCGGCGTCTCATGGCTCCCGGTCTCCGTCTGGCCCAGCCTCCTGACGCCGGAGAAGTGCAGGTAGATGAGGGTAATGGCGGCGAACGGCAATAGCGCGACGTGCAGCAGATAGAAGCGGATCAGGGTGAGCTCGGTAATCACCGTTTCCCCACCTCCAAGCAGGAAGAGCATTACGGAACCGTAGATGGGGATGCTGCCCACCAGCTCGAGAGCCCGCACCGATGACCAATACGCGGTACCGGTCATCGGCAGCGCCTTGCCGGTCAGGTCGGAGTGAAAGCAGACCAGGAGCAGGAGCACGCCGAAGATCCACATGAGCTCGCGCGGCTTGCGGTAGACCCCCCTCATCAAAAAGCGCACGACCCTGACAATCAGGACAGCGATCAGGAGCTGCGCACCCCAGAAGTGAATCTGATGCACGAAGCGGCCGAAGTCCACGTCGCGCAGGATCGTGGCAACGCTGGCCCTCGCGGTCTGCGGTGTCGGCAGATAGTAGAACGCCAGCAGCGAGCCGGTCACGATCTCGATGAGCAGCAGGACCACAGCGAGGAGCCCGAGGACTCTCGGCCACTGGTCGTAGGAAGGCATGGGCTGGGCCTTCGCCTCCGCGATGGCTTCGCGGATGTTCTTGCGACTGTCCAGCTCGGCATGGAAAACTCCATAGCTCGTCAAGAGCGAGAAAATCTCGGTCAGGTTCAAACGGCGAGAGAACCAGTCCAGGGCGCCAGACTTTTCTTGTTTCATCGTCCAGCTCCTCAAGAAACGTGAAGGTGGATCTCGCCGAGACGGGTCTCGACACGGTAGCGGCGCAAGGACTGCGGCGGTGGCCCTTTGAGCACGTTGCCATTGAGGTCGAAGGCCCCTTCATGGCAGGGGCAGTCGAGCGATCGCTGCTTGGGGTCCCAGTCGAGCACGCAGTGCATGTGTGTGCAGACACCGGCCAGGGCCACGAGATTCTCCTCGTCGGGCCGGATCACCCAGATCGGTTCTCGACCCCTTCTGACCAGGCGGGCCTGACCAACAGGCAGATCGTCCAGTGGCCCCACCTTGATCACCCTCTCCGCGATGCTGCTCTTGGATTGTGGAGGCTTCAGAAACGAGGTGATGACCCAAAGGAACCCGACACCCCATAGGGAGAGGAATCCTCCGGTCAGCCACTGCAGGAACTTCCGCCTCCCCGGGCTCAGCTCCGGCAGGTCGTCGCGAGTCGATTCCTCGGCCATGGATCACTCCTCCTCCCCGGTCGGTCCGGTGACCCGAGAAGACTACAGCACTGCGGCCCTCCGAGAGCTGTCCTTTGGGTGGGGACTCCGAGCTATCCAAAAAGGTAGGGCAGCCGGCAAGCCTGCCGGCTGACTCACAATCTCAGGACCCAGGACTCAAGCCCCAGAGACCAGCCGAAGGTACGCCCGGCTGCCTCAACCCTCTACGCTGGATGCGCCGGGGCGTGGGGGTGATCCTTGTCTTCAGGCAGCTTCGGTGGATTGCGCTCGAGGTTCCTAATCGGTGGCGACTCGCCGGTCAGGAAAGCAGTATCCACTGGATAGACTGCTGGGTCGAAAATCACGTGGTAGAAGTGCCAGATGGCAATTGAGAGAGTCGCCAAAATCGCCTCGTAGAAGTGGACCGTGGTCGCCACATCCAGGGTCCAACTCGGTAGGAACCGGAGCGTGATGCTCTCGAACCAGAGGAGCACTCCTGTCACCGCCATTACAAACGTGCCCCACAGGACCCCTCCATACTCCATCTTCTCCGGGTAGCTGAACCACTCTGCTTTCGGAGGATGTTTGGTGCGCCCGAGG
Source organism: Thermoanaerobaculia bacterium (assembly GCA_049664225.1). Taxonomy (GTDB): domain Bacteria; phylum Acidobacteriota; class Thermoanaerobaculia; order Multivoradales; family JAHEKO01; genus JAUVRX01. The sequence continues at coordinate 86,819 of JBATEX010000114.1, read as the reverse complement.
AAATAGTCGAACTTGCCCTTCAGGTCGCGCAGATCGCTGAGCTGGGGAATCATGCCCTTCATCAGGGTCCTGGCCCTGCGATCGACCATCAAGTGGATGACATGCATCACCGAAGCGAGAATCATCACCACCGCAGCGATGCGGTGGATCAAGCCTCGCAGCTCACAGAATCCCTTCAAGAAGGGCAACGGGCAGGCCCACCACGCTTCGGGGTACTTGAGTGCGAATCCGGTGTGGACCAGGATGATAAAGCTCACCGCCAACAGGCCGTGAGTGATGCGACCCGCCACCGACATTCGCTCGACCGCATCCTCCACCTGCTCCGAGGGCCGAGGCAACGGATGCCGGAGCTTCCGGTAGAAGTCGAGAGCGTTGTGCAGCAGCATCCCGCCAATCGTGAGAAAGATCAGCCAGAGGTAGATCTTGCGGACCCAGTAGACGGCCGCGTGCTCTGGCTCATCCGGCAGCACATGCACTGCGCCGATGGCGAACCGCTCGCCGGCGCCCGGATGGCATTGGCCGCAGGTCTCATCCAGATTATCCGGGAAGGTATGCGACTTCTCGTCAGTCGAAGGCAGGATGTCATGCACGCCGTGGCACGAAGCGCAGTTGGCCACAACGACGTTTCCGGAGCGGGAAGCCAGGCCGTGGTAACTGTCTTCGTACGCCGGGACCTTGTCCTCCTCCATCCCGAACTTGTCGGACAGCGCCAGATCACCGTGGCAGCGGCCGCAGGTCATCTTCGGCAGGTTGGTCGGATAGACGGTGGAGTCACCGCGCTTGGGTTCCAAAATGCGGTGCTCGCCATGGCAGTCGGTGCAGGTCGGAGCATCCTCCAGGCCGTGCGCCACGGCCCGGCCATGGACGCTCTCGTTGAAAACCGCGGTCACCGAGCCATGGCATTTGCCGCAGGTCTGGGGGATTTTGTCGGCATGGACTCTTGAATCCACCCTCGCAGCCGGTTGGATGTCGTGAGTCCCATGGCACTCGGAGCAAGTGGCCGCCTTGACACCCCGCTGGACGGCTCGCGAATGCACGCTCTCGCTGTACGCCTCGATCGGCTGCACGAGGCGGATTCCGAGATCGGCTGCCAGATCAGGATCGGAGTGACAGCTACCACAGGTGCCGGCAATGCTAAGCGGATTGGTCGCCGACGCCGGATCTTCGTGCAGTAGAAGAGTATGAATGTCGCCGTGACAGCTGCCGCAGCCACCATTGCCGGGAAGTCGACCGGAGGCCTCCATCCGACCATGCACACTGAGATGGTGCTGTTCCACCTCCCCTTCATGACAGCCTGTGCAGTCGGCCTTCGTGCCAACTTCCGGGTGGTCTTCCGAGTCGGCACCCACGTGGCAGTCGAGACACTCCGCGAAGCCGTGAACGGATTCAGCGAACGCATCGACATCGGTGTCGTGACAGTCGAGGCACATCGGCGCATCGGCGCCTGCTGATGGTGCCGGCGATACGAGAAAGGCCGCGCCCCCACCAAGGGAGGCGACCAGCATGAATCGGAGAATCCTGGATCCCACGACAAACCCCCCTCCAAGCAGCGCAAGTGAAGTATTTCGGAACTCTTCCCTGCCTTGGTCTCGCTAGGACCAAGCTCCGAACCCCGACCCTCGAGCCCTTTTATACGCCCGTTCCCACCAATCTCCCATATCTCTTGGGGCGGACTGGGTGCCTATCCCAACAGGTGGGTCGTGTTTCGTGCCGACAAACAAAATACGGAGCGAGCCAGGGGCCCGCTCCGCATCAGATCGTTTTCGAACGCAAGAGCCATCAGGCGGCGTCTTGCCCGGCTGCACGACTCTCGAGGACCTCCCTGACCATGTAGTACACGGTGTAGAGACCCGCTACGAGCAGCAGGGCGAATAAAGTGAAGTTGCCCCACTGCGGCGCCGTCTCCAAACGGAATCGGGCAGTCACCGGTTCGAGATAGATCGCCCGAATCTGGTGCCGGGTGATGGACATGATCGCGATCGTGGCGATCATCCCCATCAGGGTGCCGTTGACCGTCGAGAACTTCTCCACCGGGTTCGACACCTTGGCCAACATCACCAACAGCCCGAGGGCAAGAAGAATGCCCAGGGTGAACGGCAGCATGGTCGCCATGCCGCCCCGCATGAAGCCGAGCAGCACCGGTCGCGGCAGCACCATGACCAGCAGGAACCCATCGGCAATCTGCAGCAGCGTGGTCCACAGCGCCCACTTCCAAGCGTAGCTCGCGATCCTGGTGTTGAGCTCGACCTCGACGCCCTTGCCGGCCTGGCGCGCTGCCCACCACGCTACGACCACCCCACTGAAGCCCAATCCTGCGAAAACGAAATGGAAGAGTCGGGGCCAGAACGCAGCATCACCCAAAATCGCTAGCGGGTTGTCGGCCAGCGCCGCCCACTTGTCCGGCTGAGAGTGAATGAGGTTGACCGCCACATGCACCATCGCGATGATGAAGAACATGATCGCGGAGAGCCACAGCCACGCGGTGCCACCGGAACCCTTCGTCGGCGTCCCCCTGAACTTGTAGAGATAGGCCGCGTAGTAGCCGACCATCAGGAACACCAGGGACATCAACCAGGTCCACGCAATCATGATCGTGGCAGTGTAGAAGTATTGCTGGTAGAGCACCTGTACGAACAACAGCGGCGCTATGCCGGAGGTGATCGTCAGCGAGATGCCGTAGGTGTTGATGCCCATCAGTCGCATCGCCATTACAGCCCTGTAGTCATCTGCCTTACCCCTCGAGAACAACTGGCTCAACGCGGCCAGGATGGTGCCGCCCAGCGTCAGGTTCATGAACAGCATGTGCAGGATGAACGTAAAAACCAGCAGGAAGTGAAAGAGCCACACCGGTCCCGGAATCGGAAATGCGTCCAAAGCAGGAATCAGCTCGTTACCCATCAGACACCTCCTTTGGCCGCCGCTTCACCGTCTGGCGTCGTGAGCGAGGCGATGAAATCGACCAGAGCTTCCATCTCCTCTTCGGTACCCACGAAGGGCGGCATGAACGGGTAGTTCAGATCCCCCATGGCCACCGCCTCACCCGGTTCCAGCGCGGTGAACATCTCGCCCTGGTCGTAGAGGGCGTACAGAATGCTGTACGTCATGTCCGGATCTTCGGGGGCCAGCTCCCGGATGGAGAGATAGCCATCGATCGTATGACAGCTTCGGCACTGGGCATCGAAGACCTGTCGGCCCATCTCCACCGAGTTCGTCGCCGGCACTCGGGCCGCCCACCGCGCCTTGGAGAGCATCCCGTTCTCGTTGAGCTCCCCGATTTCATCGACCAGGACACCGTTGGAGAACATGTAGTCGTGGATGATGAATGGCTTGCGAGTTCCCTCGCGGAGTCGCTCGTAGCTGCCGAAGAACGAGAAGGCCGCGATCGTGATCAACAGGAGCGGAATGACCTTGGCCATTTTCGGCAGAGCCAACAGGAAGATAATCGACAGCACCAAGAAAAGTGCGACCGACCACATCACCTCGTGACGGGTGAAAGCCAGGCCATCGAGCAACGCCCCGTCTCCGAGGAAGAGGTCTCGCGTCGATTCCGGCAGGGCCGATTCCCACCACCGGTAGCCGGCATAGGAGATCAGTGCTCCCACGACAGCCCATAGACCCAGATACCGATTCAATCTCGGCAGGGCCTCAGCCGAGGCTTTTCTCGCCGGCCAAACCATGAAGGCGACAGCCATCAGGATGGCGATGCCCGTCCTCAGCAACAAGCTCGGGAAATAGGTCGGGTTGAAGAAACCATCCCAAAAGGCCCCGGTCTGGAGCCACTTGCCGGGAGTCAGCATGAAGGTGACGATGCCGTTGATGATCACCAGCGAGAGATAGGCCGCGATGAAGTAGATCCAGATCACCATCACGTGCGCCCGCTTCGAGATCTTGTTCCAGGTGGCAAAGTAGACCAGCGCCGCCACGATTTCGACGATGAAGAACACCCACTCGATCGCCCATCCCCAGACGAAATTGCGGATGAGAGCGGAGATCGCCGCCGGCGAGATCAAGCCGGCCACTACCCAGATCCCCACCCCGGAGATGGCACCGAAAACGGTCGAGAACAGGATGAGGACCAGCGACGAGCGCTTGGCTAGATCCCGCATCTCGGAGTCGTTCCGCCGCACCGCCAGAGTCTCGGTAACGGCGATCAGCAATCCGCCGCCGATAGCGAAGTGCGAGACGATGACGTGGGTGATCGCGACGATGCCCATCAGGACACCGCCGCCTATAGCAATATCCCAGATCGGATAGTCCATCCTGTCTCCTTTCTTCTCAGGTCCCAACGAGGATACAAAGAAACATCGGAGAGCTCGACCAAGGTTGGCGCTGACCCGGCCCTCTGCCGCACCTAGACTATCGCTTTCGTGGCCCAGGGCCCACCACCTGAACGGGTAGGTCCTGGCGCCGGCAATTCGATATGATGACAATGCCGCGCCGCGGAACTCTTGGAACGCGATCGTTCTGAAGAAAAGGAGATGAGCCTATGAAGAAGGCAATAGTTCTTTCGCTGCTGTTCATCCCAGCTCTTTTGCTGGCGTCAGCCGCAAATGGCGAGCATTCCTACATCGGCACCAAGAACTGCAAGAAGTGCCACATCAAGCAATGGAAGTCCTGGTCCGAGACCAAGATGGCCAACGCCTTCGAGACACTCAAGCCGGGGGTAGACGTGGAACGCAAGGCCGAGCTCGGACTCGATCCCGAAGTGGATTACACCACTGATGAGGCCTGTGTCCGTTGCCATGTGACCGGTCTCGGCAAAGAGGGCGGCTTCACCAGCATCGAAGCCACTCCCGATCTGGCCGGCGTCGGTTGCGAGATGTGTCATGGAGCCGGGGCCGGATACACCCAGGACGGCTACATGACGCTCAAGAACAAGGAATACAAACGGGCGGACCTAGTCGGTGTCGGTCTGGTTCACCCCGTAGACGAGGCGGTCTGTACCCAGTGCCACAACGAACAGGTGCCGATCCCCGACTACACTTTCGACTACGAGACCAAGAAGGCTGAAGGGCTCCATGAGAGCACGCCTCTGAAGTACAACCATGATTAGGGGCTTAGGGGCTTAGGGGAGTGACGATATCGATGCGGTGGTGCGGCGCTTGCCCCCTCCCGTTGGTATCAAAACAAGGAAAGGCAGCACTATGGAACAAGAAGAACGTGACCTGTTGAAGCACCTTCTCACCGGGCAGAGGGTCGCCAGCCTCGCGGTACTGGTGGAGGGCAGACCGTTCGCCAGCATGGTGCCTTTCGCGCTGACCGAGGATGGCTCCGCGGCCCTAATCCACGCCTCGAGCATGGCTCGGCATTCGGCGGGCCTCCAAGCCGACGCTCCCTTCGCTCTATTGATCCACGAGCTCGACTCCTCGCCTGACAAGAATCCCGCACAGCTGGGCCGAATCACCCTCGAAGGAACCGTCCGCCCACTGTCCCGCGAAGAGCCCGCTTACGCTGCCGGCCAGCACGCCTACCTCGAGAAGTTTCCAAAGAGCCAGATCACCTTCCAGCTCGCGGACTTCACCCTCTACCAACTGCGTATCGAGTCGGCCCGGCTGGTTGCCGGATTCGCCAAGACCTTCGACCTCGAGACGCAGGACTTCGCCGATCTCCAGAACGCCTGAGGAAGCCTGTCGGGAGCTTTGCCATGTTCACCAAAATCCTGGTTCCAGTGGATCTGACCGACTCCAACCGAGCTGCCATCGAAGTGGCTTCGCAGCTCGCCGCCAGCGAAGACGGCAGCGTGACCCTCCTCCACGTGATCGAGGCGATCGCAGATGCCGAGTTCGAGGACATGAAGGAGTTCTACCAGCGACTCGAAGAGAAGGCGCGCAAGGCCATGGTCGACCTGGCGGCTCCCCTGACCGTGACTGGCAGGACCGTAGACCAGCAGATCACCTACGGGAATCGAGCCCGGGAGATCGTCGGCTATGCCGACCAGCATGGCACGGACCTCATCGTCCTTTCGTCCCGTCAGCTGGACCCGGAACGACCCGAAAAGACCTGGACCTCCATCAGCCACCAGGTCGCCGTTCTCGCCCGCTGCCCCGTCCTGCTTGTCAAATGATCGCCCTACGGCCGATCCCAGCGCAGGGGGTTGAATCGTCCGTCGTTCCTCCGGGCCGACCTTTGAGGGCTTGGGGGTTGAGCCGCTCGGCGACTTCGCCGACCGGTCTTCGAGGGCTTGAGGCACTGAGGGACCACGATCTCGTTGAGGCCCGTCCGTGGGGACCAACAGAGGATTATTCCAGCTGAAGGGATGGAGCTCTCTGGGTACGTCCAAGAGGTCGGTTCGGGGGGTAGGATCCCAGGGGGTTCTTGCAGCGGAAGGGAGGATAGCCCCCGGGGGTCCTACCCCCGGGGCTGACCTCACAAGATCATGAGCATTTGCCGAGGTCTCAGGACCCAAGACCTCACGGCGCGCGTAGCGCAGGCGAGACCTGGAACACCTGCAAAGCAGCGGTCCCATCCGGATAGTGCACCGTGTGGCCGTCGGTGGCGACCGGGCGCTCCCAGGCTTCGGTGATAAAGGCGCATTCTGAGTGCCGGACCAGTGCCGACTCGACGGACAGAACGTGGAAGTTCCCCAGGGTGTAGCTCTCGATCTTGATGTCGGGCGCCGCCGACCACGGCGAGACGCGGTACACCTCTGGGTCGACCTGGCGGTAGAAGAGATAGAAGAGGTGTGGCGCCATCAACTCGTTGCTCATCACCAGGCAGGGAGCTGACGACTCACCAGCCACGGTAAGCGCCTCCTCGAAGCCATACTTCCAGGCTGGGGCGCCATACACTCGATAGCTGCCGAAATAGGCCATCACCCAGAGCCCAGCCGACACGAGGAGCGCCGCCGAGAACATTCCGATCACAACCTGTCGCACCCTCGGCTTGCCGACCTGCTGGTAGAGCGCTCCGAGACCGACCCCCGAGATGATGGCGAAGATTGGTGCCCCGATGAGCGATCGCAAGGCATGGTGAGGTTCGACCGCAACTGCTGCGGCCAGCGGATAGGCCAGCAGCCACGCCAGCAAGACCCAGTGTGACCGTCTTCTCTCGCTCGCCATGACCGTGAAGCCCAGGAGCAGTGTCAGCATCTCCATGCGGTGCAACTGCCCGAAGCCCCTCAAACTGTGTCTCAGAAGGTCGTCACCCTCAAAGAACAGGAAAGCCGGGTCGAAGTAGGAGAGGTAATTGAGGACACCCTGACCCCAGGTCTCCACCCGCACCGATTCGGCCCGAGCCAGGCCTGAAGACGAGACCCAGAATGGCAGCAGCACAAGCAGGATCGCGACGAAGATGAGGACGAAACCGATCGCGTCACGACGCCGTCGAAGAAGCTCGCGCCAGAAGAGTAGACACAGACTCCCGACCAGGAGCGGCACGAAGACCCTGCCCGCCGAGTAGGAATAGAGCCCGAGCCCGAACAGGAAACCACTCAGTAGGAGGCGTCGCGGCCTGGCACCGATGCCCTGCTGGAATGCCTGCAAGCCCAGACAGACGAGCAGCGGCAGCAGAATGGTGCGAAATGCGGCCCGACTGAATTGCAGGTGCCAGGGGCTTAGCGCCAGCAGCCAGGCCGCAGACCAGCCCGCGACCCGGCCGAACCAGGCACTCGTGACCCGCTGCAAACTCCACACCGTCAGCATGCCGGCAAGGGCCGCTGGCAGTCGCACGGCGAAGGCCGTCAGCCCGAAGAGCGCCAGGCTCGGCACCGTCAGAAAGCGGTAGAGGGACTCATTTGCGTCTCCCAGGGACTGCGAGAAGAGCGGTAGGAGCTCGCCCGAAGGCCCACGACCTGTTTCAAGAAGGCAATATGAAAAGTAACCGTTGGCCGCTTCGTCGGTCCAGAACCCGTTCGGATCGTCCTGCAACCCCCAGACCCGCAGACCGAGAGCGACCCCGAGCAGAAGGATCCATGAGACCCAATGAGGAACCCGCGAGCCATCAACCCCAGACATGGCCATCCCACGCGACCCTAGCAGAGGCGATTCTCGAGAAGAACGGCCGGCAGAGGCGCCGGCCGCTTCAAGCTGTGGCGTCCGTCGGCTCCAGGCTCTCGAGCTGACCGATGAACCCGTCCATCAGCTCTTTGAGCCTCTCTTTGTCACCGTCGACGGCACACTCGCTCATCTGGAGACTGACACCCATACAACCACCAAACTGATGAAACGCGATGCAGTAGTTGCAACGGTTCATCTCGCCGTGGGCCTGCTGCTTGGCCTTTTCGCACAGCTCGTTGACCGCGTTGATCTCCTTGAGCAGATGGACCTCGTCCAGTCTGTCGACCGAGGATCTCAGCTCCCGCCACTGGTGGAGAGTCGCCTCCTTCGCCTCTTGCCAATCCATCCGCTACCCCCTCTCCGCCTGTCGGTCTGCCTCCCCGCTAGCTACCGGCGACTCCCGGTAGCTTCCTCGTCAAGGCCTGCGGCACGAACCACACCGGGCAACCGGCGCCATGCAGAATGGTCATGGTCGTGGTGCCGAAGAGAAATCGCTTCACCATCCCCTTGCCGTGGGCCCCCATGATGACGCACAGGGCATCGAGCTCCTTGGCCATCGCCAGGACCGTCTCGGCGGGGCCGCCGATCTTCACCTGGACCGCCACCTGGCCAGCCAGGGAGTCTGGGATCAGGCGCTGCAGGCGCTGTCGGGCAGCCTCCACCTCCCGCTCCTCGTGCGCCGCGTCCCCGGTTCCGGTCTGTGGGACAACGTGCAGGACCTCGATGCGGTGAGGCATATCGTTCGCGAGATCGATAGCGGCACCCAAGACCCCGAGCCCCTGAGGCGTGAAGTCCACGGGCACGAGCATGATCAACTCGTCGGCCGGAGCGTTGTCCTCGGCATCGAAGACCGCCTCTGGGACATAGCTCTCGCCGATGGTCAGCACCGAGCAGGGAGCATTGATGATGATCTTCTCGGTCAGGGAATCGTGCTCCGAGCCGCTCTTGCCGTGGCTCCCCATGACGATGAGATCCGCCGGCAATCCGCGCGCAACGAAAAGCAATGTCTCCTCCAACGGTCCCCGGGTGATCTTGGCCTCGTACTCCACGCCCTTGGGAATCAGATTGAAAAGCTCCTGGAGCTGAGCCGGCACCTGCGCCGCCTTCTCTTCCTCTCCAGCCTCGTGATCTTCCGACCACATCCACGCCACCGACAGGAATCCCGGAGGCCGCACGTCGAGATTGTGATGAATCACCAGGCGAGCCCCGACCCGCTTGCAGACCTCCACCGCCATGCGCAGGTTCCGCAGTGAGATCGGACTGAAGTCCACCGGGCAGAGAACGGTCTTTACCTGCATCTTCCTCGTCTCCTCCTCTCTGTCCGCTAGCTCGATTCCTCTTCGAGATTCATGACCGCCACCTCGGTTTCATCGTCCTCTTCGACGTCGATCTGATCGAGGGCGTAGGACAGGCACTGGATGAGGTCGTCCGGATGCTCGATACCCACCGACAGCCGCACCAACGCCGGCGTGATGCCGATCGCCTCTTGCTCCTCCACCGGCACATCGGCGTGAGTCATCGTGGCCGGATGCTCGACCAGCGACTCGGTGCCACCCAGGCTCACCGCCAGCTTGGCCAGCTTGATGTTGTTGAGGAATCGAAACGCCTCCTTCTCTCCGGCATCCTGGAGCTCAAAAGCCACCATGCCACCAGGGCCGGTGCACTGCTTTTCGTAGATCTCCTTCTGGCGCGGGGTGTCCGGCATGCCCGGAAAGTGGACCTTTTCGATCCGCGGGTGCTTCGCGAGCCAGGCCGCGATCTTCTCCGCGTTCTTGCGCGCGCAGGTGATGCGCAGCTTCGCCGTTTCGAGCGAGCGCATGAGTAGCCAGGCCGAGAAGGGCTCCAACATGGTGCCGAGGATCGTGCGATAAAGTTTGACACGCTCGACCAGCTCACACGAGCCCAAGGCGACACCGGCCACCAGGTCGCTGTGTCCTCCCAGGTACTTGGTCGCCGAGTACAGCACCAGGTCCGCGCCGTGCTTGAGAGGCTTCTGATAGAGCGGCCCCATGAAGGTGTTGTCCACCAGGCAGAGCGCTCCGTGGCGATGAGCCACTTCAGCCATCCCTCCGATGTCGGTCATGCACATCGTCGGGTTCGCCGGCGTCTCGATGAAGATCACTTTGGCGGGAGTTCCCGCCTCCTCGAGCTCCTGACAAATGGCGTCGACGACCTCGGGTTCGGAGCGGGCCCTGAACTCCCTGGTCACGATGCCCCGCTCGGGCAGGATCGTCTCCAGCAGCAGATCGGTGCCGCCATACACCGGTCGCGAGAAGACCACCGCTTCGCCGATCGGCACGAGCGCTAACAGCGAGGTCGAGATCGCCGACATGCCTGACGAAAATACGGCGCTGGCTTCCGCCTCGTCCCACAGCTTGAGGCGCTCCTCGAGAATCTCCAGATCGGGGTTGTTGAGGCGGCTGTAGATCAACCCCATCGGTTTGTCGGGGTCCTTCTCCTTGAGGCCATAGGCCCACTGGAAGAACTCCTTTCCTTCCTCGGCGCTCTGGAAGGCGAACGTCGAGGTCTGGAAGATGGGCGGCTTGACCGAGCCTTCCGACCAGGCCGGCACGTAGCCGTAGCTCATCATCAGGCTTTCGGGGTGCATTCCCTCGTATTTCGGCGGTAGCGGATCGCGTTTCTTGCGCATTTTGGTTCCCCTTTTGGTGCTGCCAAGAGAATACCCCATCCAATCATTGCTCTGACCCCGCAGCAGTGCCAGAGGCAGAAGGGTAGCCTCACACCCACCCTTGAGGGTGGGGCATTCTCGCCCCCGGGTCCACCCACCTGGGTGTAGGCTGCCCCTGTGCCTACTGCTAGCCTGGCAATCGCAAGGCGGGGCCCGATGCCCCCAAGCCCCTACGCCTCTACGCCCACAAGACTCGCGACCCGCGCTTTTCGACAAGGAACGACTCATCATGACTGACCGACGAATGATCACGATCGACGGCAACGAGGCCGTCGCCTCGGTGGCCTACCGCACCAACGAGGTCATCGCCATCTACCCCATCACGCCGGCCTCGCCCATGGGAGAGTTCGCCGACGCCTGGTCTGCACAGGGCAAGCCCAACATCTGGGGTGACGTGCCCTCGGTTGTAGAAATGCAGTCCGAAGGCGGAGCCGCCGGTACGGCCCACGGCGCGCTCCAGGCCGGCTCCCTGACGACGACCTTCACGGCCTCCCAGGGACTGCTGCTCAAGATCCCCAATCTCTACAAGATCGCGGGCGAGTTGACAGCCTTCTCCATGCACGTCGCGGCCCGCACGCTGGCCACCCACGCCCTGTCGATCTTCTGCGATCACTCGGACGTGATGGCCTGCCGCCAAGCCGGCTGCGCGCTGCTCTGCTCCGGCACCGTGCAGGAGGCGCACGACTTCGCGCTCATCGCCCAGGCGGCGACGCTCGAGTCCCGCATCCCGTTCCTCCACTTCTTCGACGGGTTCCGCACCTCGCACGAGGTCGCCAAGATCGAGGAACTGACGGACGAGGATCTCCTGTCCATGATGGACGAGGACCTGATCCGCGCTCACCGGGAGCGGGCCCTGACCCCCGATCGGCCGGTTATTCGCGGCACCGCCCAGAACCCCGACACCTTCTTCCAGGCGCGAGAAGCCTGCAACAACTTCTACAACCAGTGCCCTGGCATCCTGCAAAAGGCGATGGATCAATTCGCCGAGCTCACCGGGCGGCGCTATCGGCTGTTCGACTACCATGGCCATCCGGAAGCCGACCGCGTGCTGGTGCTCATGGGCTCCGGCGCCGAGGCCGCTCACGAAACCGCCGACTGGCTCAATTCCCACGGCGAGAAGGTCGGCGTCCTCAGGGTAAGGCTCTATCGCCCCTTCTCCATCGAAGCCTTCATGCAGGCCCTGCCCTCCACGGTCGAGAAGCTCTGCATCCTCGATCGCACAAAGGAGCCGGGCGCCCCCGGCGATCCGCTTTATCTGGACGTCGTCACGGCCCTACACGAGACGGCCACCACCAACGGCAGCCGACCCCAACCGCAGATCGTCGCCGGCCGCTACGGCCTGTCGTCGAAGGAGTTCAACCCGGCCTGCGTCAAGGCGATCTATGACGAGCTCGCCAAGGACCGGCCCAGGAACCACTTCACCATCGGCATCGTGGACGACGTCACCCACACCTCGCTGCCAGTGGAGCGCTTCGACATCGAGCCTCCCGACCGGGTCCGGGCCGTCTTCTTCGGTCTGGGCGCCGACGGCACGGTCTCGGCCAACAAGAACTCCATCAAGATCATCGGTGAGGGCACCGACAACTGGGCTCAAGGCTACTTCGTCTACGACTCGAAGAAGTCGGGCGCGATGACCATCTCGCATCTGCGCTTCGGGAAGGACGAGATCCGCTCGACCTATCTGGTGCAGAAGGCCACGTTCCTGGCCTGCCATCAATTCAACTTCCTGGAGCGCTACGAAGTGCTGGAGTACGCCGCTCCGGGCGCGACCTTCCTGCTCAACTCGCCGTACCCGGCCGATGAGGTCTGGGACCACCTGCCGAGAGAAGTCCAGGAGATCCTGATCGAAAAGAAAATCGACTTCTGGGTTATCGACGGCTACGAGGTGGCCCGCGAGACGGGCATGGGCGGTCGCATCAACACCATCATGCAGACCTGTTTCTTCGCGCTGTCCGGGGTGCTGCCCAAGGACGAGGCCATCGCCAAGATCAAGGAAGCCGTCCAGAAGACCTACGGCAAGAAGGGCCAGGTCCTGGTCGAGAAGAACTTCGCCGCGGTGGACGCTGCGCTGGACCACCTCCATCAGGTCGAGGTACTTACGGCCGTCACCTCCGACTTCGGCCGGCCGCCGCTGGTCTCGGCAGAGGCGCCGGACTTCGTTCAGAAGGTGACCTCCCTCATGATGGCCAACAAGGGCGACCTGCTGCCGGTCTCGGCCTTCCCGCCGGACGGCACCTGGCCCACCGCCACCACGCAGTGGGAGAAGCGCGACATCGCCCTCGAGATTCCGATCTGGGATGCGGGCGTCTGCATCCAGTGCAACCAGTGCGCCATGGTCTGCCCGCACGCCGCCATCCGGGCCAAGGTCTACGACGAGACCGATCTGGCAGGCGCCCCCGACAGCTTCCGCTCGGTGGACTACAAGGCGCCCGACTTCAAGGGCATGAAGTACACCATCCAGGTGGCGCCGGAGGACTGCACCGGCTGCACGCTCTGCGTCGAGGTCTGCCCGGCCAAGGACAAGGCCAGCCCGCGCCGCAAGGCCATCAACATGGAAGAGCAGCGACCCGTCCGGGACCGAGAGAGAGAGAACTACAGCTTCTTCCTGGATATCCCGGAGCTCGATCGCAGCCGCATCCAACGCTTCGATACGAAGAGCTCTCAGTTCCTGCAGCCACTGTTCGAGTACTCGGGTGCCTGTGCCGGCTGCGGCGAGACCCCCTACGTCAAGCTTCTGACGCAGCTTTACGGAGACCGCCTGCTCATCGCCAACGCCACCGGCTGCTCGTCGATCTACGGCGGCAACCTGCCCACGACGCCCTACGCCGTCGATGGTGACGGCCGTGGACCAGCCTGGGCCAATTCGCTCTTTGAAGACAACGCGGAGTTCGGCCTCGGTTTCCGCATGGCAGTCGACAGCCTCAGTCAGCAGGCCCACAATCTACTCGGCAAGCTCGGCTCCCAGCTGGGGGACGAGCTGGTGACCGCTATCCTCGAAGCCGATCAGTCCACTGAGGCCGGCATCTCCGAGCAGAGGAAGCGGGTGGAGATCTTGCGCGGCAAGCTCGAGCCCCTGACCGGCATGGAGCCTCGACGCCTGACCACCGTGGCCGACTATCTCGTCAAGAAGAGCGTCTGGATTCTGGGAGGAGACGGCTGGGCCTACGACATCGGCTTCGGCGGCCTGGACCACGTGCTCTCGCTCGAGAAGGACGTCAACATCCTGGTCATGGATACCGAGGTCTACTCCAACACCGGCGGGCAGGCCTCGAAGGCCACGCCCATGGGTGCGGCGGCCAAGTTTGCCTTTGCCGGTAAGAGCACTCCCAAGAAGGCACTGGGGCTGGAGGCCATGACCTTCCGCAACGTCTACGTTGGCCGCATCGCCTTCGGCGCCAACATGAACCAGACCGTGCAGACGCTGCGCGAGGCCGAGGCCTTTCCGGGCACCTCAATGGTGGTGGCCTACAGCCCCTGCATCGCTCACGGCTACGATCTGTCGAAGAGCGTCGAGCAGCAGAAGCGCCTGGTGGGTTCCGGCCTCTGGGCCCTATACCGCTACGACCCGAGGCGCGCTGCGGTGGGTCAGCCGCCGCTCAAGCTCGACTCGAAGGCTCCAAAGCTGAAGGTCAAGGACTTCATGGATCACGAGGCCCGTTTCCGCATGGTCGAGAAGATCGATCCGGATCGCTTCAGAATCCTTCAGGCAACCTCACAAAAGCACGCCGAGCAGCGCTGGCATCTCTACGAGCAGCTGGCCGGCATCTCCGTCAACAAACCCGAAACGGCCGAAGATGCCGAGATCCCAACCGAGTAGGAGAGAGCAGCCATGGACCTGTCGACTCGATACCTAGGTTTTGACCTGCCCCACCCCTTCATGCCCGGGGCCTCCCCCATGGTGGACGATCTGGACACCGTGAAGCAGCTGGAGGACGCCGGCGCCGCCGCCATCTGCATGAACTCGCTCTTCGAAGAGCAGATCGCGCACGAGGAGATCGCCGCTTCCCGCCTGACGGAAGATCCGGCCAACTCCTTCGCCGAAGCGCTGTCGTACTTTCCAGAGCCCGACTCGCTACCCTATGGCCCCGACGAGTACCTGAACAAGTTGCGGAGGGTCGTGGAGGCCGTCAAGGTCCCCGTCATCGGCTCCCTCAACGGCACCACCAAGGGCCGCTGGCTGGAGTACGCCGGCCTCATCGAGGAGACTGGCGCCAACGCCCTGGAATTGAACGTCTACCACCTGGCCACGGACCCGAACGAGAGCGGTGCCGAGCTCGAGCAGCGCTTCGTCGAGATCGTCGCCGAGGTCAAGCAACAGATCTCGATCCCGGTGGCGGTCAAGCTCTCCGCCTACTACACCTCGCTCGCCAACTTCGGCAAGCGCCTGGTGGATGCCGGGGCGGATGGCCTGGTGCTTTTCAACCGCTTCTACCAGGCGGACATCGACGTCGAAGAGCTGGAGGTCCAGAGGACCCTGGTCCTTTCCACCTCATCGGCACTGCTCCTTCGACTGCGCTGGCTGGCGATCCTCTCGGGGCAGTTGGACTGCTCCTTCGCGGTCAGCGGCGGCGTGCATGGCGAGATCGACGCGGTCAAAGCCATCATGACCGGTGCCGACGCCGTGCAGATGGTCTCGGCCCTGCTCAAGCACGGCCCCGACTACCTTCGCATCGTGCGCCGCGAGCTGGCCCAGTGGCTCATCGACCACGACTACGACTCCCTGGCCCAGGCCAAGGGCTCGATGAACCTCAGCCGCAGCCCCGACCCCGGCGCCTACGAGCGCGCCAACTACATGGACATCCTCAAGTCCTGGAAAGCGGAGCTCTAGAAGCAGGGCGTAGGGGCTCAAGGGCTTAGGGGCGCAGGGGCTTGGGTCCCGGGTCCTGGGTCCTGGGTCCTGGGTCCTGGGTAAACATCATCGAATGTAGGGGCGGGGCTTGCCCCCGCCCTTGGTGATGCATCGTTGTTGGCGGTGTCTATGAAACGGTTCCTCACCATCACGATCTCCATCGCCCTTCTGGTCCTCTGCTATGCGGCTCTGGATGACATCACGACAGGAGATGAGCCCAGCCACGTTCTGGAATGGATGTTCGTATGGCTAACTGTCGCTTGGTTCGTGGGCCTGTTGGTCGCTAGAATCGCGCGAAGGGATACGTAGGGGAGGGTGCCCCCCTCCCTCGGGCGCCCGCAAGGGGCGCCCCTACATCAGGTTGTAGTGAAAGGGTGAGGTACAACTTACGACTCACAGTGTAGGGGCGGGCCTTGCCCCCGCCCGCCTGAAACGACCGGCATCGTTATCCATGATTCACACTATGATTGACGCGGCCGGCGCCCCTGCCGGCCGGGCGGAGATTGCACAAGCGATGAAGACCAGGCCAACGACTCTCGCCTTCCTTGTCCTACTCTTGACCTCGGCAGGCATTGCTTCCGCCCAGGAAGCGCCTGCACCGGCCACGCCGCGCCTCGAGCGCCTGGAGATCTCCATCTGGCCGGAGTACGACCAGCCTTCGGTGCTCGTGATGCTTCGGGGCTTTCTCTCGCCAGACACCCCACTTCCGACCTCGGTACCGTTGCCGATTCCAGCCGCGGCAGGGAGTCCGAGCGCCGTGGCAAAGAGGTTCCCAGGGGGCGATCTGCTTGTCGCCCAGTCCATGCTGGAAGCCGGCGACCCTATGAGCACGGTCTACATCTCGACCGACGCTCCCGAGATTCGCCTCGAGTACTACATACCCCTCGATTTGGGCAACGAGAACCGCCACTACCACTTCGAATGGCCTGGGGGCTTGGCAGCAGATCGCGTCCTGTTCGAGGTCATGCAACCGATCGGCGCTACCGGTTTCGTGGTGCAGCCCGCTAGCAGCGCACCCGCCCTGGCCAACGACGGCCTCATCTATCAACGCGGAGACCTCGGCCCGGCAGCCGTCGACCAGACCTTCGCGATCGAAATCGACTACACGAAGAGTTCCCCGATGCTCACTGCGAACGCCATGCAATCGGCTGTTCCACAGACACCAGCTCAGACCTTCCAGTCTCCTGCGTCAGTGCCTACCAGTGGAGCTGCAAGCCAGGCCGGACCACCTCCATCCGAGGGAGTGTCTCCCTGGCTGGTTCCAGGCCTGATTGTCATCGGCGTGGGCATTCTCCTGGTCTTCATGGCGCTCAGGGGCAATAAGACCACCTAGCCGGAATTCAAGCCGAGGTCACCCGAGCCGAATGACATCGCAGGAATCCGAGGGACCCATCGAAGGAGCGATCGAGCCTGGCGTTGCCGGCAGCGAAGAGACCAACGGGGAACTCCCCGAGATCGACTCTTCCGATGGACCTGTGGAGGTCCTGAGCAGGCCCGGTAGGCGGGCCCGGTTCCGCGCTTTCATGGCTCGCCGTGGGCGCTTCTGGCTGATCACTCTGCCCCTGCACCTGTTCGCCTTTTGGATTCTCTACTTCGCGACGGTCCGCATCACGGAGATGGAAGTCGTGGGCCTGGCTCGCGAAACAGCCGAAGGAAGACTGAATATCGCGACTCGAGAACTCAACCAGATCGCCGTTGCACACACCCGTGGCGGCGGTGTCCGCCACATGTTCGAGGCGGTTCTGGCCGGCCACCAGGGCATGAATCTCAAACTGATGTTTCCTGACGGAAGGACAATTGGAGCCGCCACCGGAATCACGGTCCCAGAGCTCGAGGTCGTGCAGGAGTTCATTCCCAGCCCACGCTTGCAGGAGGTGTGGCTCAGTGCAGAGGGAGATCGCGAAAGGGTGCGGGGTATTAGCAAAGTGATTTCCACGGAGCAGTGCGTGCGCTGCCACTCCGCTGGTGAAACGCTTGCCGTCGCCTCCATGAGCATGGACGTCACCAACGCTCTCCAAACGGTCCGAAAGCACTCGCGGCGTAATGTCGGACTCCTCCTGCTGGCCTGGGCAGCGGCCCTGGGCGGCATCAACGCCCTGGTTAGGCGATCCGTGCAACGTTTCTCCAGCAAATTCGAAGAGGAACTGGCCGCCGCCGAGTCGGGCGAGGGACCGGCCTCCGGAGCCCACCGGCTGGTCCTCGACCCCCATTCGGCGGAGCTCCAGCGCTCCCTCCAGCAGTTCCTGCAGCGGCAGCGTCGCCGGCAAGCGGAGGTAGCTACCAAACTGGCCCACACTGACCAGCTGGCGAGCCTCGGCAGCCTGGCGGCCGGTCTTGCCCATGAAATCAAGAATCCCCTGGCCGGAATTCAGGGTGCACTGGAGATCTTGCGGGAAGAACCATCGGTAAGCGACTCCAACAAAGAGCTGTACGACGAGATGCTGAGCGAGCTGAAGCGGGTCAATGGGACGCTGCGCAGCCTGCTCGGCTCGGCACGACCCGGCCCGGCCCGCTTGGCGAAAACCGATCTCAACAAGCTGTTGGACGACGTCCGCATCCTCATGGCCCCCGGTTTGCGACGCCAGAACGTGGCCCTGGAGCTCGATCTAACCGAAGGCCCCCTGGAGGCCCAGATCGACGGCTCGAAGATTCGGCAGGTGCTCCTCAACCTCATCCAGAACGCCGCCGAAGCCATGGAGGACGGTGGGGCCGTCACGGTTCGTGCTAGCGGCTTCCCAGAAGGCGGCGGCATCGTGCTGGCGGTGCAAGACGACGGCCCCGGCATCCCACCCGAACAGCTCAAGCGTGTATTCGAGCCCTTCTTCTCCACCAAGTTCTCAGGGACAGGCCTCGGACTGGCCATCGCTCGGAGCCTCGTGGAGCAGCACGGTGGTACGCTGCAAGTCGATTCCGAAGTCGGCAAGGGAACGAACTTCTACTTGATCCTTCCAGGGGAAGAGGGTGAAGAGCCGGCACCGACATCAGACAGCGATGCACTTGACGAGTCAGAACTCACAGAACCGGCGCTCCCGGGAAACGACCCCGCTTGATTAGCCCATGGCCCTGATCCTCATCGTCGAAGACGAGAAGCTCCTGCGCTGGGCTCTGACGGAGCAGCTCAAGCGCGTGGGCCACAACGTCCACGATGCGCCCAATTTGGCCACCGCCAGAGAGCATCTCGACGATCATCAGCCCGACGTGCTGCTGCTGGACATCTCTCTGCCCGACGGTAACGGTCTCGATTTCTTCGAGCGCAACCTCCGCCGACTCGAGGACACTGTGGTCATTGTCATGACCGCCATGGGCCAGATCGAGGAGGCGGTGCGAGCCATGAAGTTGGGTGCCATCGACTTCCTCAGCAAGCCGGTGGACCAGGCCGACCTGGTCAAGCTCATCGAGAAGTCCCTGACCATTCGCAGCGAGCAGCTGGAGGTGCAGGCGGCCCGCCAGACCCGGGAACGCGAGATCCAGGTGGACATCGTGTCGGAATCCGATGCCTGCAACCGGGTCCTCGATGTCATCAACGAGGTCGCCCAATCCGACATCGACACCATTCTCATCGAGGGCGAGAGCGGCACCGGAAAGAACGTCCTGGCCCGGCATATTCACGCTCTCTCCGATCGACACAAGAAGCAGATTCTCGAGATCAGCTGCGCGGCGCTGCCCGACACCCTCATTGAAAGCGAGCTCCTGGGCCATGAGAGAGGCGCCTTCACGGATGCCAAGGAGACCCGAAAAGGTGCCTTCGAGCTGGTTGATGGCGGCACGGTGGTCCTCGACGAGATCGGCGAGCTCAAGCTGGAGCTCCAGGCCAAGCTGCTGCACGTGCTGGAAGAAAGGAAGCTGCGCCGGATCGGTGGCTCCCGGGAGATCCAAGTCGATGTGCGAGTCATTGGCCTGACCAACCGAGATCTGGCTTCCATGGTGCGAGAGGGTACCTTCCGGCAGGACCTCTTCTATCGCCTGAGCATCTTCCCCATTCGGGTGCCTCCGCTACGCGAGAGGATGGAAGACATCCTGCCCCTCGCCAATCACTTCCTGGAGACCTTGCAGCCGAAGATGGGCCGCAAGTTCAAGGGTTTCAGCCGCGAGTCCGAGAATCTGCTTTTCTCCTACTCCTGGCCCGGCAACGTGCGCGAGCTGCGCAATGTTGTCGAACGCGCCATGATTCTCGAGAAGTCGCCCGAAATTCAGCCTGCCGCGCTGATCCTCAACGAGGTCGGTATGGCCGGTGCATTCCCAGGAAGCGAGGCCGCACCTACAGAGGCTCCCATTGTTCCTCTCGAGGAGATGGAACGCCAACTCGTCACACGCGCCATGGCCGCCACCGGCGACAACCAGACCCGCGCCGCAGAGCTTTTGGGCGTCACCCGCGATCAGCTCCGCTACCGCCTCAAGAAATTCAACCTGGGCACCTGACGCCCCACCCGTCTTGGGGCCTGGGTCCTGGGTCCTGGATGACCACCATTCTTCGTCGGGTCTGCGCTTGCCCCCGCCCGTGGCGCCTCTGCCGGCCGGGGTGGGTGGGCGTGCACGGCGCAACATCACCGGTTCCCGTACTCGGGTCTTGCGCAGACGACGAGGATCTGGTCCAGGTGTCGTTGGGGATCTCAGGGGGTTCTTGCACCGGGAGGGAGGAAAGCCCCCTGGGATCCCCACCGACTCTTGGACCTCGCGTCACACCTGGCCCATTCCTTGCACTTGTATTGACCGTTCTGCATGAAATGGGAGGGCGCGAAATGCGGTTCCTAGTCCTCGACGGCAGTCATTTGTTGATCTCGATCATCAAGAGAATTCTCGACGGCCAGGTCGATCTCGAAGAGGTCTCCACCTTCGACGACGCTCTCTCGGCCCTCGAGAAACGGCCGCCCGAGGCCGTCATAGCCAACATCGGCCCCGACGGCCTTCCCTGGAGAGAGTTCCAGGATCTCTGCCAGGGTCGGTCGCCGAAAATCCCGGTACTGTTTGAATCTTGCGTGTTTCACAGCCCCGAAGAGGCCGGCCTCGGCCCCCTGAATCACTCCTGCTTCTTCATCGAGAAGCCCTACCACGCTTCCGATCTCAAGGAGCAGCTCGAGCGCCTGGTGCGCTACAACGAGTACAAAGTCAAGGGCAGTGAGACACCCGAGACTTGACCCCTGACAACTCTGTCGTTGTCCTGATACCGACCCAGCTGCCGTTTCAGGCGGATTCTCCAGATCCCATCGAAGAAGTGCTATATCTCCTCGGCACACCTTGTGAAATTCCGCACAAGCTCTCCCAAAGTGGGGAATATTCCCCACCCAAACGCCCCACAAGCCTTCTAATGATCGTGGTGAGGGCTCGGGGCATGCTCCAAGGTCGCTCCGTTTTCATCGAGAGCACCAGCACTTTGAATGGTAAACCTCAGCAATTAGAGGCTTTACGCCCATGCACGAATGGCTATTTATCCTCGCATTTCAATCAACCAAGCGAGCCTCGGGACCTGGCATGCCCCTTGCTCACATAGAGGGCCGAGGGAGAATAGAAACGCAAACCAACCGGAACTCCGGTTACTTTGAACAAAGGAGAAGCCAAATGAAAAAAACCCTGCTACTGGTGGCCGCCGCAGTGATCCTCGCCACCCCGGTCATGGCTTTCCATGACGGTGGTGTCGCTCACTGCAACGGTTGCCACACCATGCACAACAGCCAGAACGGTGTTGCCATGAACGGCACCGAGGCGGATGCCAACGGCAATCCGATCAACCCAGACAAACTCCCTGGCGAAGGCTACAACGACCTCCTTCTCTTTCCGAACAGGAGTGACGTTTGCCTGCGCTGCCATGGCCGTACAGGCAGGAGCTACTCGGTGTGGAGTCCCGATGCGACAGACCCCGTCGACTTCGGAAACGCTGGTGACTTCAGCTTCTTGACCGAAGCCAATCTAGCCGAGTCGACACGTGGCGCTCCGATTCCTGGCGACGCGGCTGGCCACAACATCGCGTCGAATATCAAGGGTACCGATGTCGACCAGACCCTCGACTGGGCACCCGGCAGCAGCAATACCGTAGACAACGACATCGCCTGCTCGAGCTGCCACGACCCACACGGCAACGACAGTTTCCGGCTCCTCTATCGTCAAGACCAGGAAGTGGATCTCGGCGTTTCGTCGGTCACCTACGCCGCGACCATCGAAGCGTATGGACAGTCACTGAGCAACGACCCACGGGTCGATCCTGAGCACAATGTCTACGTCTTGAACTACAGCGCGTGGTGCTCGACGTGCCATGGCCTGTTCCATCAGGGCTCAGGCCGCGACATCCATCCCTCGGGCGAATCCATGGAAGAAGTCTGGGAGCAGTACAACGCCTACATGGGAACGACCGACTGTGTCGCCTCCACTGCACCGCCCTGTGGCAGCGGTACCGCAGCCACAGCCTACCTATGGCAGGTGCCCTTCGAAGATTCGACCTTCGATGAAACCGACATAGGCTCGACCGTCGGTGCTCAGGATTCCAGCGTGGTCGCCTGTGTGACCTGCCATTTCGCGCACGCATCCTCGGCTGCCGACTCCGGCCGCTGGGACTTCAACGTGACCTTTCTGGAAGAGGACGGCGACGCCTTCGGGACCTACCCACTGCCGAATCCGTACCCGGCCGACCTGGTTACGCGTTCGCTCTGCAACAAGTGCCACGGCCAGGACATTTTCGATAGCCTGATTATTCCGTAACCCGCAAGCCAGCTGGTTGATTGAATCCGTGCCCGGGGCTTCGGCCCCGGGCATTTTTCTAGTATCGGCCGGTGCGGAGTGGCCCGCGCGGTGTAGGCCTGATCAAAAGGGTAGTTCGCAACCTACCCCAGACCCCCAGGGACACCACCCTTTTAGCCGGTGACAGCTGCGGTGCAGAGTGACACCATCCACCGGTAGGCGAGGCTCCACCTGCCCTCTATCGCTCCGGACTCGAGGTCGCCCAGCACAGAAATCCGAAGAATGCGCCTGGACCTTCAACAGCTGTTGGCTCGAGTCGCCCTCGTTGCGTTCTTGACCTCGCCTCAACTCGCTCTTGCCCTCGACTTCAACGCGACCGCCATCGTCTACTGGACATCCGTCGACACCCTGGCGACCGACAGTGACAACCTCGAGCAAAAGTACTCGCTGAGGCTGACCGAGGAATTGGCGCCTTTCTTGAAATTGCAGGCCGGCTATCGCTACTATGATTACACCTCCCAGTTCAGCGGCCTACCGGAGGCGAGCCGCACCCGACAGAATCCCCGATTTCAGCTGCTCTATGACAGGCCATCCTTGTCCGCATACCTGGGAGCTGAGCGGCGGACGTCTCAGGGAACCTTCGAAAGCGAGGACTTTCAGTCTGACGCGCTGTTTGGCGGCTTCTCGTGGCGCGCAACGAGGGGGCTGACTCTTTCGGGCCAGGCGCGCGACTCCAAGAACGAGGCCGACGTGTCGGCCCTGGGCCGGGATGGTCACCAACGCACCTACCTCTTCGATGCGACCTACAGGCGGAAACGGTGGTCTGCGGGATACTCCTTCAATCGCAACGACCTGGAGAAGGAATCTACCGACTTCGCCTCGCTCCAGGATGTCCATCGATTGAGACTGGCGGGAAGCCGTGGCTTCTTCGACGAGCGCCTCCGCCTGGGCTTCTCGGGCTCGGCGGGTCGCATCGAGAGTCAGTCGAGGACCTCTGGAGATGACGACCTCGCCGAGCCGATTCCAGCGGTTCAGGGCCTCTACGCGATCGATACTTCACCGGAGGTTGGCGAGCTCGAGCCCGCTCCTGGACTCATCGACGGCGACCGTTTTACTCCCTCCCCTCCGATCATCGATATCGGTGGTGGTAACGCCTTTCGGAATCTCGGCATCGACGTCGGCGCGATTCTGCCTGTCTCGCGTCTCGAGGTCTCGGTCGATCGGCCTTCGGGCCCCGCCGTGCTGTGGCAGGTGTTTCAGAGCGCCGACAACCTGATCTGGGAGCGGGTAGCGGGCGAGTCGGCGGAATTCGACGCTGGTCGACAGCTCTATAGAGTCAGCTTTCCTGAGACCAACCAGCGTTTCTTCAAGGTCGTCAACATCTCACCCAACGTGGTTCCAGTGGTCCTGGTGACTGAGATTGCCGCTTTCAGAGACCTCGACATCGAGCCGGGAGAGAGCACCCAAGACAGTACACTCTATCGTGGGGATGTTTCTCTCGGCTTGCGCCCCTCACGCCGAGTGACAGCCAGGTTCAACCTCGGAGGCAGCAACGACGAGACCGTGACGGCGGGCATTGTGCGGCGCGACTTCAACGAACGTCACGCGTCGGGCAGCGTCGGGGTTCGATTGACTTCGGATCTCGAGCTCAGTGGCGGCTATCGTTACAGCGACTCCGAGAATCGCACGGCTGGGGGTCTGTTTCGCACGACCGAGACGATCGATGCGGCACTGCGATGGGTGCCGCTGCCAACGCTCGACGCAGTCCTTTCGGCAAGCCGGAGGGACCAAGCCGAGAAGGAGCTGTTGCTCCAGACCGTCGACGCCATCCGTCTCAGAGTGTTTACCGCCTTGCTGCCCGACCTCGACTTGACTTCCACTCTCTCCTATTCCGAACTCACTGATCCGACCGGAGATCAGGATCGCAATACATGGTCATGGCGTGAGGATCTCAGGTCGAGGCCGACACAGCGTTGGACTCTCGATGGTGCACTCGGTTACTCGCTCATCGAATCGCCACTCCAAGAAAGCCTGTTGGAGCGACAGTTCTTCAAGGTCGGGTCGACCTGGAGCCCCGGGTCGTTCCTGTTTCTCAATGGCCTATTCTCTTGGTCCCGAGACAACGAACAAACGTCGACCGGCCAGCGGTACGGTATCTTCTTCGTTCCGGGACCGAAGTTGAGCGTCAATGTTTCCTACAACCAAAGCAGCACCGACTCGGAGCGAAAGACGTCGGGCGCATCCGTTGGGGCTGACTATCGGTTGAACCCGCGGGTTCTGCTCACCGGCAGATGGAACCGATCCGAGGTGACTTTCAGGGGTGATCTGACCTCACAAACCAACAGTCTGCTGTTCGGCTTCAGCATCTTCTTCTATTGAATGGGGGCCAAGTTCATGGGCAAATCGCGAATCACGACTCTCAATCGGGTCTCTCTCATCCTGCTGACCTCGACAGGCTTGATGGCGCTGCTCGCCTGCTCGAGCAGCCTTCCGACCACTCAATTCGCCAACCCCGGCTTTGATTTCTCATACGTCCAGCGGGTGGCGGTGATTCCCTTCGCCAATTTGAGCTCCGATTCTCAGGCCGGCGAGCGGGCTACGCGCCTGCTGATCACCGAGCTCCTTGCCAGCGGCGCTCTGGACGTGGTCGAGCCGGGCGAGGTACAGGCGGCGATGCGCAAGATGGGCAGCGGCAGGATGACCGCACCCAGTTCCGAAGAAGCCCTGGGCCTCGGTCAGGCTCTGGGGGTACAGGCGGTTGTGATTGGCACGGTCGCCCAATCCGAGGTCATGCGATTCGGATCCGCCCTTCGACCCGTTGTCACCCTCGACGCCCAGATGATCGAAACCGATACCGGAGCCATCGTCTGGGCCGCCACTCACACCGAGAAGGGGAGCACGGTCGGCGCTCGCCTGCTGGGCACGGGTGGCGAACCTCTAGCCGAGACGACCCGCCGGTGCATCCAAAAGCTGCTCGATACTCTTCTCGATTGACGACGATCCAGGATTCGAAATCGTGCGCCTACGCCCAAGCCTTGTTGCCGTTCTTGTTCTGCTTCCTATCGTTGCCGAGGCCAGCTCCTCAGGGCAGCTGCCGGCCTCGGCGATCATTTCGGTGCGGGATCGCGCATCGGACCCGGTCACGACGGCGAGAATAGCGACATACCTGGAGAATCTTCTCCTCGGAACCGGGCCCGTGGTCGAGCGCAATCACGTGCGCGACACTCTTCGCCAGCTCCGAATTCGTCAGGTTGACGATGCCGGGGCCGAGAACCTCGCTCGACTAGCAGCAGCTCTGAAGGCCGACTGGCTCGTTTCAGTGACCCTCCATGAATCCCGCAGCCGTCCTGTACCTACCATCACTCTCTCTGCTCTGGCGGTAAGGGGAGATTCCCCGGAGGACTCGCGCAGCGCATTCAAGAGCGCAACCGGCATCGATGGACTGCACTTCCTCGGGCTCGGAGAGGTCTGGGACCTCGATCGACTCGCTGACCTCGCGCTGCTGGATCTTGTCGACCAACTCGACCTCACGGCCGAGGAGGCTCCCCGCCCTCTCGAATCTTCGTCATCAAGCGCGAATTGGCAGGCCGCTGTCGGAAGGATAGCGGTCCTACCCCTGAGCAGTAGCAGCGCGAGACGTGCGTCTGCCACCGCCGACGCAGCCACGCAAGCGCTCTACTCCGTGCTCCGAGAAAACGGGGTCGACATCGTGGCTCCAAACCGAATTGCCGAGGTTCTGCGGCAGCACCGGGCTCGGAGGTGGGGCGAGTTGAGCCGAGAGGTCTGGACCGCCATCGCAGAAGAGTGCCAGGTCAACTTGATCCTCACCGGATCGGTCGAAGCCTATGAAGCAGGTCCCGGCACCGAACCAAGACCCTTTGTAGCCGTCGCTCTGCGAGGACTCGACGCCGAGAGCGGAAGAATTGTCTGGACCGGAGCACTGGAGCGTGACGGCTGGTTTCGGCAGACGATCTTTCGGGGCCGTCGCATATACTCCCGTGGCCAACTGCTGACGGTGCTATTGGCTCGACTGACCAGCGATCTCGCCGATCAATCTCCATCTCTCGAACTCACAGGAGTAGGACGATAATGTCAACCAGATTTCTGGCCCTACCAATCCAACTGGCCCTCATCGCTGGGTTTGCAGTCGTCGCCCATCCGGCTGGGACTCAGGCAGAAGAGCCGACTTCGAGCGCAATCCCCAAAGAGGTCGCTGTCGACAAGAACTTATTGGCCATGGTCAACGACTGGCCAGTCTATGTAGAGGACCTGGAAAGGGTACTCTCCGATCTCCACTCTCGGATTCAGGCTTCCTCGCGGCCCGACTTCGACGTCGACTCACTCATCCGCAATAGGCTGGTTGGGGATGCTCTCCTCGCAGGCGAGGCCGCGGCCCTGGCGATGGATCGCGAAGCTCCCATTCCGAAGCGACTCGAAAAACTGCGCGACGACATGGCCCGTGAGAGGCTCGAGTACGAGGCGATCACGAGCCGAGTCGAGATCGACGAGAGTCTGATCGAGACGATCTTCGAGTCGGACTACCGCACAGTCACCGCTCACATGGCAACATTGAAGTCCCGAGAGGAGGCCGGCCGATTCCTCGACGAGATCCGTGCCGGTGCAGATTTCGAGGCTCTCGCCAGGGAGCGTTCGGTCGACGGCCTGAGAGGGCAAGGGGGACTGGCAGAGAATTTCCCCTACAGGAACCTGCCTCCCGAGATCGCCGAAGTCGTCTTCGATCTGGAGCCAGGCAGCCTGTCAGCTCCCCTTCTCAACGAGCTGGGATGGACGGTGTTCCGCGCCGAGAGCTTCGCTGCCGCTGATCCGCAAGTCCTGCCAACGGTCGAGGATCGGATTCGGGGGATCCTCGAGTTGCGCCAGGCGGACACCCTGAGGGCAGAACTTCTGGCAGAGCTACTCGCCAAGCATGAGCCAGAGATCGACAACGAGGCCATTGCCGCCATAGGGTGTGAACGCCGGGGCAGCGAGGGGCTATGGCCGGTGGTCCCGGACCCCAAACAGATCCTTGTGCAAATCCAAGACCGCTTGATTCGTGCTGATGACCTCGGGGCCGCTCTGCTCGACCGCTGGCGCAACGTACAAAACGAAGAGGCAGCGCTTCTCACCAAGCCTCTGGTTCTCGATAAGCTCATCGCCGAGCAAGTGATCCTCGTCGAGGCCCTGGCCATGGGCTATGGTGATTCGCCAGACGTCGAGCGGGCTCAACAGGCGAATCTGACCCGACTTCTGGTCGGCAAATACCTGGACGAGGTGATCTTGCCAAGCCTCGAGGTTCCCCAAGAGGAGGCCGAGCAGTACTATGAAACGCATCGCCCGGAGTTTCGCAAGCCCCCGAACCTGAGGATCTTCCAGGTCACCACTACCACGCTGGAGGAGGCTGAAGAGGTCGCCCAACTCTTGCGCGAAGGTGCCGACATGTCGTGGATTGCCCGCCAGCGCTCTATCGATCGGTTCAAAGACAGTGGCGGCGATCGCGGGTGGATCAAATCGGGTCGAGCGATCGAGCCCTTCAGTCCCTCCGAGCTGCGAGTGACGGAGGCAGGCGAGATTCTCGGCCCCAAGGGGTGGGAGGACAACTTCGTGGTTCTGCGAGTTGCAGCGGTCGAGGAACAGGGCGACTATTCATTCGAAGAGGTGTCGGGAAACGTCCGAAACCGTCTCAAGTCCCTCAAGTTTGCCGAGACCATGGATAGCCTTCTCATGACGCTGCGGGAGAACTCGGACATCCGGTTCTACGAGGATCACATTGCATCGCTACAGATCAATGCCGAAAGCGCCACCGGCGACGAGCCGGGGGCGCACGGCTTACCTTGAGAGGGTTTGCGTCGAGATCATGACTGGATTCATCTCCAAGACAACCAAGTGCTCGGGTCCTGGGCTTCCCTGGCTGGCCACGGCCGGAGCAGTCGTCCTGCTCTGGAGTCTCATGGCAACGGCTCCGGCGATGGCGCAGCTGAAGCGCGGCTCTCGCTTCGATCGGGGAGGAACCTGTGCCGACTGTCATGCCGACAGCGTCAAGCCGGTCGCCTTCGCCCATGAACCGATGATCGGAGGAGATTGCACCTCCTGCCATCAGCCACACGGAATCGTGGGTGTATTGAGGCTCAAGAGCGACGAGCTCGAGCTCTGTTCGGATTGCCACTCGAGTGAGGATCTGGGGCTCGACAGCGCTGTGCGACATCCAAATATCGAAGCTTGTTCCACCTGTCACAACCCTCATGGGTCCGACAACGCCGGTTTGCTTCAGCAGCCGGAGAAGGAGATGTGTCTCTCCTGCCACGGGAGCTCCAGCTTCGAGGGTAGTGCGCAACACGCTGCGATGGACGGCGGATGTTTGTCTTGTCACGCGATTCACGGCAGTACCGAAGAGCAACTACTCGCGTTGCCTGCAGCATCGCTCTGCTTCGAGTGTCACGACTCTGGCGACGGGCTTCGTGCCGCCCATGGAGGGCTGCAGCCCACAGGCAGTCAGTGCACCAGCTGTCACTCTCCTCATTCGGGGGCCTCGGAAGGACTGCTGCTGGCCTCCGTCCATCCAGATCTCGACTGTACGTCCTGCCACCGGGACGACAGTGAGTTGGCGAATCTGCCCGACGCCAAGATCTGTCTGGATTGCCATGATCCTCCGACCGGCTCCGCCACCTCGACGCATGGACCGGCAGCCGGTGGGCTCTGCCTGGATTGTCACCAGCCCCACACCTCAGCGACCGCTCCTCTACTCGCGAACAGCGAGCTGCTGCTCTGTACTTCCTGTCATACCGAAGCCGAGCAGTTCCGATCCGGTAGCCATCCGCACGCCGCGATGGAGCAGTGCACAAATTGCCACAGCGGACACGAATCGAACCATCCCGCACTGTTGCGCACAACAGAGCGGCAACTGTGCCTTGACTGCCATGGTGATCCGGCGGGCGATGTCGAAGTCAGCCACTCTCCTCTGGAAGAGAGCTGCACCCTCTGCCATGCTCCGCATGGCTCCGGTCGCGAGGGACTTCTGGTGGCTCGGCAGGATGATCTGTGTGGCGACTGTCACGGTGGCATCGGAGCCCGCGCCGGTCTGCGAGTTCTTCACGAACCTGTAGCCCGCGGCGAATGCACCGGGTGTCATACGCCCCACGGTGGAAACACCGGACTCCTGCTAGCACAGGGCAAGGATTTGTGTTCCGAATGTCATTCGTCAGAAACCTCGCCGACAGAACGTCAGTTACATGTCCCCTTCGAGGAGGGTGAGTGCGCAACCTGCCATCTGCCCCACGGCTCCGATGTCGAGTTCCTCCTTACAGAGTCGCCGGGGCGGCTGTGTCGCACCTGTCACGACACAGCGGATGCGCCGGAGGAAGGCGGCAGCTTGCATGCGCCCGCTGCCAACGAATGCTCGGCCTGCCACCAGCCACACGCAAGTGAAAGGGAGCCTCTGCTTCGCGCTGCGATACCTGCCCTTTGCTTCACCTGCCATTCGGATCTGGGTGAACGGTTGGCTACCGAGACTGTACATCAACCAGCCGGCGAGCCCGATGGCTGCCTCGGCTGCCATGGTCCCCATGCAACGGCGGAGCGAAACCTGCTACTGGACAGCGAGAGCGCTACCTGTGGGCAGTGCCACGAGACCGGCGATACGGGATTCACCGCAGACCACCTTGGGTTTTCAGGCGACGGTCTCGAATGTGCATCCTGCCACGACCCGCATGCTTCGCTGATGACAGGTCTACTACAGCCGCAGCAACACGACCCGTTTGCTGCCGGCGACTGTTCCGCTTGCCACGAAGCGGTGACAGAGCCGTCAGGAGGTGCTCAGTGAAAACGCTGCTCAGCTGCGTCGGATTACTAGCTGCGTTGTGGTTCGCATTGGTGCTCGGGCCCGATCGGAGTGAGGCCTCTCCCTCGCTGGCCAGCGCGCAGGACGGTCGAGTCTGTCTCGAGTGCCACGATTTCGATGAAGCGATGGCCAGCAAATTCCCTCACCCGCCGATCACGGAGGGCGACTGCATCGCGTGCCACAATCCACACGTCTCGCGAATTGCCGGGTTGCTGCTGGAGAGGCCCGGTGTCCTTTGCGCTTCCTGCCACCCCAACACCACCCTTGCAGCCCAGCGAACAGTCATTCATCAGCCGTTCGCCGAAGGCGCATGTACCCAATGTCATCAACCTCATGGCGGCAATATTCGTGGGATGCTCCTCGATCAGCCCAACGAACTATGCGCTACCTGCCATTCGGAGATCGAGTCCTGGAAGGCAAAGAAGGTACAGCACACGCCCTTTGCTCAAGGCCGTTGCGGCAACTGTCACGAGCCGCACTCAGCTTCCGCAGAGTCGCTGGTCAAGAATGATGGGGCTGGACTTTGCGCTGCCTGCCACCAAGCGAGCGCGGGCCTGAGGGCATCTCACTCCGGATATCCTGTCGAGACCGCCTCGTGCGCCACCTGTCACGATCCGCACGCGTCCGCCAGGCGGGGGCTTTTTCGTGAAACCCTGCACGAGCCCTTTGCCAGCGGCGATTGCACCTCGTGCCATCAGGCAGCAGCATCCTCCGAGCCTTTTGCTCTTGTCGAGCCCTTGACCAGGCTCTGTGCTGACTGTCACAGCGATCA
This sequence comes from Thermoanaerobaculia bacterium, assembly GCA_049664225.1. Classification (GTDB taxonomy): domain Bacteria; phylum Acidobacteriota; class Thermoanaerobaculia; order Multivoradales; family JAHEKO01; genus JAUVRX01. The sequence continues at coordinate 56,012 of JBATEX010000114.1, read as the reverse complement.
GGTGGAGGCGTCGATCGCGGCTCCCTACCCCCATATCTCCGCCGGGGGTGGTGCCTGTGTGGCCTGCCACAATCCCCATGCGGGTGAGGGTGCTTCCATGCTCAAGTCTTCGACCGAGTCGGTCTGCCTCTCTTGCCACGATCCCGGCGGTTCCAAGTCCGGCCAACCCCTGCGATTCAGCTCGCACGGGGAGGGGGTCGGATGCTCCGACTGCCATATGGCCCACGGAGGTCCCAGGCCTGTTCTACTTCGGCAAGACTCCATCGAGCTCTGCGCGGAGTGTCACACCCATGAACATTCGATTCGCCATCCAGTCGGCGAGGAAGCCATCGATGTGAGAACAGGCAGCTCGATGACCTGCCTCTCCTGCCACAGCATCCACGAACCGGGCTATGAGATGTACCTGCATGCATCCGACGAAAGAGACCTGTGCATCGGTTGCCACAAGGAGATTGGTGGAGGCTCCTCATGAGTCGATTTGCGAGACGACATCTGACTTGGGCAATGGTCGCACTTCTTGGATGCGCCGCTGGAGGCCCAATCTCAGCCCAACCAGGTCCGCCACGAACCTATGTCTGGTCCGAGACTCTCAGCGTTCCAGAAGGCAAGGAGATCCTTGCACCTTCCGCGGTGGCATCTGCCAGTGAGCGGGAGCTGTTGGTCGCCGATGGACTGGAAAGACCGCGCCTTCTTCTGTTCGGCAAGCAGGGCGTGTCCTGGCAGCTTCAGACCGAAGTGACTCTGCCGTCGGTGGCTTCCTCACTCACCTTTGACGGTGAAAGATGGGTCGCGTCCCTTCGTGGAGAAGGCGGCCTGATGGCTTTCGACCGGACCGATCTCTCCGCCCGCAAGATACCGGTACAGCCAGAACTGGTCGTGGGGAGGGTTGCTTCGACACCCGGTGGCAACCTGCTCGCGTTCGATCTGGCCTCCAGGCGTGTGGTCGAGCTCTCTCCATCCGGTGAGGTTGTTCGTGAAACGGCCGTTCCGGGTCACGTAACTGGACTGACTGCCGATTGGAGCGGTGGCTTTCTCGTTACCCTGGCGGACGAGGCGAAAGTCCTTCGCTTCAACAGAGAGTGGGAGCAAGCCGAGGCGTGGGAGCTTCCTCCAATCGATGGCAAGCCTGCCTGGCCGGTGGGTCTGACCGCAGAAGAAGGTGGGAGGACCACCGTTCTCGATCGACACGGTGGCAGACTCCTGGAATTCGATTCGACCGGCCGCTGGGTGGCGTCGGGCAGTCGCCGAGGCTGGGAGCCTGGTCTTCTCTTCCTGCCGAGCAGTTTCGATCACCTTCCCGATGGCCGGGTCGTGGTCGCAGATGAAGGGAATGGAAGAGTTCAGATCTTTCGTCGAATAGCTGCTGGGAGTTGATTGTGAGACAGGCTCGCCCGAGGCTCCCTATCCCTCTTCTCCTGCCCCTGCTCCTTGCTGTGCTGGCTCCCGGGTGTCTGATGGCGGCGGTCCCCAAGTACCAGGACCTGCTGACTCTGCCGGTCTTGGGCGATCGAATCGTCTCTGCTGTCGCGGTCACCGTCGACGAGGCCACTGGTGAGATCTTCGTCTGTGACGACAGGGGAAACCGAATCCTCATCTTCGACCGAGAGGGTTTGTTCAGCTTCGAGATTCCCGGTGGAGAGAACTTTTCGGCGCCTAAGGATCTTGCGGTCGACCGGGATGGGTTCCTCTTCCTCCTGACCGCCCGAAGCGGTTCGAGAGGGAGGATCCTCCTACTGGACTTCGATGGGCTGCCGATCGATGAGATCCAACTCGCCGATCTTCCGCCTCAGCTTCCGGTGCCGAGTCTCGAATCCGTCGCCATTTCTCCCGACGGCGCTCGACTGGCGGCGCTCGATGGGCGAAACAACAGACTGTGGATCACGGATCGAAGTGGCCGCATCGAGACGAGCGTCGATCTGACCTCCGATCTTTCGGACTCCGAACTCGAAGACCTGTTTCCGAGCAAAGTCGATATCTATGGCGACAAACTCCTTGTGGCGATGACGTCGTTGGCTCAGATCTGGTGCTTCGAGCTCGACGGCACGCCATGCGGCCGGGTGGGAAAGAGAGGGGGGGGGGCATGCGGCCTCCTTTTTCCCACAGCCGCGGCACTGGAGGCCAGTGGCAACTACTTGATGATCGATCAACAGAGAATGGTCGTCTTACGGTGGAACCCCAACACAGAAGAGTGCATTGGCGAGTACTCCGGTCCCGGAGATGCCCCCGGTTACTTGTACTACCCGTTCGACATATTTCTCGACTCTACTGGACAGCTCTTCGTCGCGCAGTCCTACCAAGGAAAGGTGCAGGTCTACTCCGGTTTGTCTCCAGCCCATTCTGTGCCGGCCGCAGACTGAACGAAACCTCGCCTCCCCTCAATCCCCAGTGACAGTCTCATGGCACTTCTTACAGAGACTGCCCTGACTCGATGTACGGTATGGACTCGGAATCGGGTACGATCCGGAAACAACACCGTCATCCTCCAAGACAGCCACGTTGAAATCCCAACGCCCTGCCGACGGGGCTGAGCTGGCATGGGCCCGGTGACAGCTCAGGCACATGACCCAGCTCGTCGCAGATGGGCCCGAGGTCGATTCGATCGTCACGAAAGTATCTTCAAACGGGACCTCCGGCAGGTAGGAGCTGGTCGGCAAGCCACCCGTCGGATTGTCATCGCCGTCGTACTGCTCGTATTGCTGCTGTTGCTTTCCATGAAGTCGCTCCTCCGCGGGATGCTCGAAGCCGGTGAGACCATCCTCGTGGTAGCGGCCATGACAATTGCCACACCAGCGACTCATTCCCTGTCCGTAGGCCGTGTGGTTCACCCTCGACTCGCCGACGGAGTCCAGCTCGACACCCTCAGCGTCAGGAGCCGGCTCGGCGAAGGTGAAACTACCACCCTGTACTGGCTCGGCACCGTTCAACATTCGAAAGCTGTCGTTCCCATGAGGGTCGTGACAGCTCGTGCACCCCATCTGCTGGCTCGGGAAGCTGCCTCCAGGCGAAAACGAGTACCGAGGATCCGCCGTCAGTCCATGCTCCGGCGCCACCAGATTGTGTCCGGCCGCATCACCAGGAATCGGATCGGTGGCACCATCGGCCGCATCGTTCAGGTTGTCTTCGAGTAAGAAGACGAAATTTCCCCCTCCCATCTCGGGTGGAGGCAACAAGAGGTTGCTTCCCAGGACAGCTCCCTGTTGGCTGGCATGGCAGGATAGGCATAGATCACTCGGGTTGCTCTTCAGCAGGCCCCAGTCGGACGGCACCGAATCCGCCACGGGCTGACCATCCACCGAGTCATGGGTTGTGTGACAGGCATTGCAGTTGGCAACACCCTTTTCGTGAAATGCAAGCCCCTGTCGCGAGGTGGCCAAGGAGAGTGCAACCAGCGACAGCAGTGCGAGTGTGCTCGTTCTGAAGAACATCCTGTATCCCTCCGAAACGTGATGGGGCACCGAGGCGAAGGAGGATCGAGCCTGGCACTCATCTGCCCATCTACCAACCTGCCGGTCACCTCCGGCAGTGATGGTAGTACATCACAAATCCTATTCGGTGGCCGCATCGATCGCCACTTCGGCACGACGAAGCCCATTTCGCGCCGCGTCGAGACCTGGATCGAGCTTCAGAGCCGCCTGGTAGAGATTGATCGCCTCCTCGAGGCGCCCTGACATTTGCAGGACATGTGCAAGATTCACTTTGGCCTTTGCATTTCGAGGTCGAAGGTGTACTGCATCCTGAAACATATCCATGGCGCCCAGGAGGTCGCCGTCTTGTGCCAGAAGAGTACCCAGATTCACCATCGCCTGATAGAGGCCCGGGTTCAGGTTTAGTGCCACTTTGTAGGACTCTTTCGCCTGCAGTCTGTCGCCCTGCAAGACATAGAGATTGCCCAGCCCAAAGTACACTCGGTAGTTGCCTGGAATCAGCTCCAGAGCTTGCCCAAAGTGGTCTCGCGCTTCTTCGATCAATCTTTCCCTGGTTTCAGGATTGTCTTCCTCCTCTGCCAGATCTCCGAGCGCCGCTGCGTAGTTGAGCTGTGCTGTGCCGTTTCCGGGGACCTGTGCTACGGCGGCACCGAAGAGGCTTACCTCATCTTTCCAAATCTGGCACCGTGACCAGGACTTCGCGCCTGCTGCCAGAACCACCAAGATTGGCAGCCCGATCTTTAGTAGTCTCAAAACGCTCCTGCTATCGACTGGGTAGCTGCGCTCAGAGACACCGCGGCCAAGCTTCCGTCGCGAGAACGTCAATTGACCGAGCCACTGGGGAAACCTGCAGCCGAGAAGCCATGCAACCACCAGACAGAAACCGACCGAAGGCACATACAGGAATCGCTCAGCAACCGGAAATCCAGCCTGCCCCTGCGAGGTCAACGGCAGGATGAAGTGACTTGCCGGGACCAAACACACCAGCCAAATGAGGACTCCATAGGTGACTCCGGCTTCTCGAAGGCGTCGCCTCCAGGCCCACCAAGCAAGAGCGATGAACACCGCAAGCCCAGCGACGACCGCTGCCGACCAGGGAGATTCGACCATCTGAACGTCATGCAGGATGCTGAGAAGCGACGGCCAGAGGAGCAGCCGAGTATAGAGCCAAAAGGCGCTCCACCACGTCCAGAAGAGGGCCAGGCGGTCTCCGGCTGTCGGTCCCTCAAGCACGGTAGCCGACCCGATCACGGCGAACCGCAACCAGAGATAGAACCCGAGGAGCACAAATGAAGGCACGGTGGCGCGGATCGCCAGCCAGGCTCTGGCCTGGAAGGAGTCCTTTGCCGGCAGCTCGAGGTATTTGCGTGCTACTACCAGAACCGGGAAGACGGCCGCGGCCTCTTTCGAGAACAGGGCACAGGCGAAGGCCAGCAGCGACAAGAACAGCCAGCGTTGCTTTCCCGTGAGCCCCAGCTTACGATCGCCGATCAGAGCGCAAAGGAGAAACAGACCCAGCAACAGGTCCGACCGCCCCGACACCCAGGCCACGACCTCGACGTGCACCGGATGGACGGCGAAGAGTAGCCCTGCGAGAAGTGCGACGCTCCCCTTCCGATCGAACCACAAGAGTCCGAGAAAGATCACCAGGGCGGAGGTCGCAGCATGAAGCAGGACGTTCACGAGATGGAACCCCCAGGCCGCTCGGCCTAACAGGGTCGTCTCGATCATGTGCGACAGCACAACCGCAGGTCGCCAGTAATCGAAACTACCCTTCTCCTGGCTCTCCTGGAAGAAATTCGAAGTCAGGGTGGCGGTGGCCCGCGACCAGTCGTCCAGACTCTCGTAGGCCAGGAGAATCGTGTGATCGTCCCAAACGAATCCATGGCCCAGGGTCGTTGCATAGACCAGAACTGCGACGAGGAAAACACCCGCGGCTCCGAGAGCCGCGCTCTTGGTCCCCGGTATCGCGCGGCGGGTAGACGACGCCATGAAGATGCTGTTGGTCTCGGGAGTAGTCATGCTGCCTGAGAATGCCCTAAGGGAGAGGCACCATCCGCCGTCTGGCCAGCATACCGAAAATCCTGTCTGGCTCGAGCTGCAGCGCCCTCTGTTTGGTTCAACTGACGGCCCCGAGATGTGATAATCGGCGGATGCCGGCGCCAATGGCAAGTCATCGGCCGAACCCGAAACCGACCCCATAGCCAACATCGGTACTCCACTAGGAAAGTCCTCGCAGAGCCAGCCCATGTCTCGATTCAGCTTACCCTGGAAAGAAACCACTTTGGCTGTGGTTTCATTGGTCCTCTTCTTTGGGATCTTGGAAGGTCTGCTGGCCTTGGCGGGCATCGAGCCCGTCACGCGGGAGGGTGATCCCTTCGTCGGGTTCTCCTCCCAGGCGCCGTTGTTCGTTCCGGAGCCGAAACTCGAGGGTGAAGACTTCTTGATCACGGCACCAGACAAGAGGAAGCTGTTCAACGAGCAGCGATTCCGCCGTAAGAAAGGACCACGAACCTTCCGGATCTTTTGCCTAGGTGGGTCGACAACGTATGGTCGACCTTACTTCGACTCGACATCCTTTGCCGGTTGGTTACGTGAGCTTCTGCCAGTTGCAGATTCGAGCCGCGATTGGGAGGTAATCAACGCCGGCGGCATCAGCTACGCCAGCTACCGCGTCGCCGCCTTGATGGAAGAGCTGGCCCAATACGAGCCCGATCTCTTCATCGTGTACACGGGACACAATGAATTCTTGGAGGAACGAACCTACGGGTCCTTGCGAGAGCTCCCGGGACCTCTCCGATCCGCCGCAGCTGTGCTGGCCCGCACGAGGACCTGGGCAGCGATGAGTTCTCTACTGAAAAAGGAAGACGCCTCGACCTCGGATGGCCAGGATTCCAAGTACCTGCTGCCAGCGACAGTGGAAGCAAAGCTGGACAAGTCGGCCGGCCTCGAGCTCTACGAGCGAGACGACGCGCTCACGAGCCAGGTTCTGAAACACTTCAGGGTCAGCCTCGAACGCATGACTCAGATCGCCAAAGACACCGGTGCAGGCCTGGTCTTCGTCACGCCAGCTTCGAACCTGCGGAGCTTCTCGCCTTTCAAGAGCCAACATACCGACGGTTTGAGCGACCAGGACCGCCAAAGATCTGAGGCTCTACTGCAGAGGGCCGAGTCCCTGTCACGGGAGAACAGGTGGCAAGACGCCCTCGCCGCGATCGATCAGGCACTCTCGGTGAACCCTCGTTTCGCCGACGCCTACTACGCTCGCGGTCAAGCCCTACTTGCGTTGGAGCGCAAGGATGAGGCCAAACGAGCTTTCGAACGAGCCCGAGATGAAGATGTCTGTCCACTACGGGCATTGTCCGAGGTGCGGAGGGTCCTTCTGGAGGTTGCGGAAGAGACTCAAACTCCGCTGATCGACTTCATCGACCTCTTGGAGAAACGCATCGACAAGGAGGAAGGACACTCGATTCTCGGCGAGGAGTTCTTCCTGGACCACGTTCACCCCTCCATCGAGGGTAATCGGTTTCTGGCGATCACTCTGCTGCAAGCGATGACAGCGCAGGGAACGGTAAACCCCGGCGCGAGTTGGGGAAAGGAAGCCATTCAGAGAATAACTCAGCGTGTCGAAGGGGAAATTGACCGAGCCACCCAAGGTCGCGCTTTGGCCCAGCTCGCCTGGACACTGGATTGGGCCGGCAGGGAGGAGGACTCACGCCGCCTTGCCTATCGAGCCCTGGAGTACGGCATCGAAGAGCCGACAATCCTCCTAATCGCCGCCCGCCACAGAGCTTTCGAGGGCGATTTGGCGGCAGCCGAGACGCTCTTTCTGCGAGCCGTGAGAGCGGACCCCTTGAGCCCCACCGTGCACTATCAGTACGGTCTCTTCCTCACAGACCTGCGGCGGCTCGAGGCCGCGGCTGGGTACTTTCTAAGGGCGAGTGTTCTCTGGCCGCAAGACTTCCAAGCTCATCTCAAGTTCGGCCTGGTCATGGCTGAACGGCGCCGCTTCGACGTCGCTCTGCCCTCTCTTGTCGAGGCGCAGCGACACAACCCAGGCCATCGAGCAACGGAGGCGGCCATTGCACGGGTCGAGGAGTTGCTCAGCCCGATCGAGAGCCACCCAGCACCTCTGGAAATCAGAATCGAGACGTTCTCATCGGATGCTCCCAGAGTCATCGCGCAGACCAAGGATGGAAGCGAAGGCCCCAACACGTTGTCAGGAGTCTGGACGGAATGGTATGAGACCGGCGAGCTGAAGAGCTTCGCGGAGTATCTCGACGGCTCACCCGCTTCACTAGCCTTCAACTGGGACAAGGAGGGTGCTGTTCGCCGTCAGGACCGGCCGGCCGAGCAGGGGTCACCGTGATTCCTCTTGCCAACCGGCGAGACGTCAATCTCTTCCGCTTGCAGTCGATTGCTCCGACAGCGTTCTCCGGAAGGCCACGTCCAATACCACCTCCTCCTCACCCCGCTGAACCCTCACGACCGCGGTATCACCCCACCGTTTCTGGGACATGAGGATGGCCAGGGCCTCTCGGTTCGGGATGGGGTTTCCGTCCATGGAGATGAGCACGTCGCCCATCTGGAAACCGGCCTTCTCCCCTACTGAGCCTTCGCCGATGAAGATGACGGTGCGCTGGCCCTCGTCGCCGGTGCTGCGCGTGGAGATCCCTAGGCTCGGGTAGATCGGATCGGTGACAGGAGGCATGCCCCATAGGAAATCGGCGTAGGACGCCTGGACCTCGGCGATGATCTGGCCATCTCCGTCCTCGACGTTGATCGGGATGACGGTGGCCATGGGAATCTGCTCCCACTGGGCGATCTGGCGTTGGATTCCCAGGTCGTACGTGACGTGGCCGGAGCCCACGAGGACCACGAGGATCGCATTGGAATCCGGATGCTTCTCCAAGGCCTTCAGGGCATTGTTGCCGAAGGTGGCATCCCAGGTGCACTGCGCGTCGAACATCCCCTGCCACTGCTCGTCGGTCATCGACGCGTGGAAGTCCTCGTCCTCGAAGAAGGCCTTGAAGAGCTCCATGTGCTCGGCGTTGTCGGTGTCCACCGCTGGTGGCATATTAGCCATCTGCTCCTCGGTGAGCTCCTCGAAGCCTTGCTTGCGTACCGCGGCGATCACCTCGCGCGGGGTGTTGAGGGCATACATGGGGATACCTTTCTCCCGGGCGAAAATGAAGATGGACCGGTAGTAGTCCCAGTGATAGCCCCAGGCCTCGTACCACTGCGAGATCTCGAGAAAGCCCTCCTCGGTGTAGCGTCCGGCCACCCAGTTGTCCAGCAGCTCTTGCTTAGTGTAGGGGTACATTTCGAGGCCGATCAGGACTTCACGGCCGGCGTTCTCCAGGGCCTCGATGATCTGGAACTGGGAGCGGTGAAAGAAGATGTCGGTGTGGCTCTCGCCCATGAACACGATGCGCTTGTCAGCCAGCTTGTCGGCCAGCTGTGCGGGGCTCAGAAGCTCGCCCGTGCGAGTGTCGGTGATGGCGTCCAGGACGAGGTCGGCCTTCTGGGCCTTGCGGGCAGGGTCCCCAATCTCCATCCGGTAGGGCTTGTCGATCTCACCCATTGCTGGCAGGGCCGTCAGAGCTACGAGTAGTGCCAGAAAGGCCACGGGGATGCGATTTCGATTCATCGGAAGTCTCCTGAAGGCGGCGAGTCGCCACCCTGGTTTGCGCGGATGCCGTTTGCACCCTGGAAACGGCCAGTCTCAGGCCGCGCATATGGTATCTGGCCTGCCCCAAAGGCCCAAGCCCTAAAAGGGCAGGTCGCCGACCCACCCGATGGAACGGGATCAGAAGGGGGCACCACGGGAGGGCGCAAGGCCCTCCCCTACATCACCCACCTACCTTGGATCCCAGCCCGGTGGCCCGAGATGACTCTTGGAACCGCAAGGCCCGTCGCCCCACTTCCGTCCTTACATTCTGAGGAGCACGATGATGTCAACAGACAGAACTCAGAAAACGTATGGCATAATGTATGGCATGATAAAGACGACCGTGTACCTCCCCGAAGCTCTGAAGGCAGATCTCGAGAAGATGGCCGCCGAGGAGAAGCGCTCCGAGGCGGAGATCATTCGTGCCGCTTTACAGGCTGCAGTTGAAGAACGGCGGCCTCCTAAGCCAAAGATTCCGCTCACGTCCGAAGGCTTCGACGACCCGACGGCTGCAGAGCGCGTGGATGAGCTGCTCGAGGGTTTCGGCGAGTGGTGATGCTGCTCGATACCAGCGGTCTGCTACCTGCGCTGTCCAGAAAGCTGCGACATCACGAGGCGTGCGCTCGGACCGTTTCGGAATCCAGGGGCAGGCTGCTAGTGTCTCCGTTCGTTCTCGCCGAGCTGGACTACCTAATCACGAACCTGTCAGGAATCAAAGCGGAGCTCGAGTTTCTTCGTGACCTCGAGAGGGGCGCCTACGAGTTGGCTTCCTTCGGAGCCGAGGAAGTCGCACGTGCTCGAGAGATCATCGAGCAGTATTCCGACCTGGGGATCGGACTGGCAGATGCTTCGCTCGTGGTCTTGTCTGAGAAGCACAACGTCCTCGACCTCTTGACGCTCGATGAGCGGCACTTTCGGGCGTTGCGGGGGGCAGGTGGGAGGCCCTTCAGAATTCTCCCTGCCGATGCGTAGCAGCGGGAGGGCGCAAGGCCCTCCCCTACAGCCCCCACCCGGTCCCGGGACCGCGTCACAGGCAATTGTAGGGGCGCTCGTTGCGGGCGTCCGCGGGCGGCGGCAAGGCCCTCCCCTACAACCCCCACCCAATCCCAGGACCGCGTCACAGGCAATTGCAGGGGCGCTCGTTGCGGGCGTTCGCGGGCGGGGGCAAGCCCCGCCCCCACATCCACCTCCCAGCACGGACCGCATGCGCTAGAGTCGCGGCATGGGTGAACCCTCGAAGCGGACGCGGGTACTGTTTTCCCTGCTCTCGATTGGGCTGGTGGTAGTGCCGTTTCTGGTGGTGGACATACCGCCGTCAGCGGACTTGCCGCAGCACGTGGCGCAGGTGCGGTTGTTCTTCGAGACTCTGGGGAATCCCGACTCGGGATACCGGATTCAGTGGTTCACGCCCTATTGGCTCGCCTACCTGGTGTTCGGCGCTCTTTGGAAGATCGTGGAGCCGATGAAGGTCGGGCTGATTGGGATGACTCTCTTCGGGATGGCCTGGGCGGGCTCGATACACGCGCTGGCTGCCAGCCGCGGGCGGTCGATCCCGTCGGCGATTCTGGCGTCGCTCTTCTTCTTCAGCTTGTCGATGTACTGGGGTTTCGCACCCTTCGTCGTGGGTTTCCCGGTCTTTCTTCTGTGGGTTCCCCTGACGATTGGAACCGCAGACCAGCGCTCCGAATGGAAGCTGCTTCTGGGCTGCCTACTGCTGTACTTCAGCCACGCTCTCTGGTTGGTAGCTGGGCTGGTCTGGCTAGTCGTTCACGATGTCGCAATAGGACTGCCTCTAAAGAAACGACGGCTGCGCAGAATCGCGGCCGTGGCGCCGGTCATCCTGCTGGCCGCGATCTGGTATGGAAACCTCGAGAAGCTCCAGTTCACCTCTCCGACGGACTGGACTCCCCTACCCTGGACACGAGTGAATCCCCGATGGTTCGTGAACACCGCCTTCGGTGGGGTCAAGGGGCCGACCGAGTTCGTGATGATGGGTGTGATTCTGCTGTGGGTCGCTGTGGGGCTGTTCCAAAATCGACACGAGATCAGGAAGCGAAGCGACGGGATGCTGGCACTGGCCGGCTTCCTCCTTCTGGCCGCGGCGCTGACGCTGCCCAACCTCTACAACCAGACGACCGAGTTCGCCCAACGGTGGATGGCGCCAGCGCTGGTTCTGCTGGTGCTGGCAGCGCCGGCGCCGAGAGTCCGGCCGTCACTCGCCCGCGCTGGATCCTCTGCAGTCGCCGCTCTGTTTGTCATCATGCTGGCCATCCTGTGGAGCTTCTACGAGCGCCATGAACTGACAGGCTTCGAGCAGGCCCTGGAACAGACTCCGCCACAGTCCCGCGTTCTCGGGATCGAGACGGAACAGCGGAGCCGTGTCATCAAGAGGGCACCCTTCCTGCAGCTTCCTGCGTACGCCCAGGTGCGCGGTGGAGGTTCCCTGGGGTTCACATTCGCCAACTTCGCTCCTATGCCGGTGGTCCTCAAGGAGACCTACACCCAGCCCTGGACCCACAACCTCGAGTGGGAGCCGTGGAGCCTGAGGCTGAGCGACCTGGCCTGGTTCGATGCGGTGATGGTCAACGGGTTCGAAGAGGACCAGGAGAGAGTGAGTGAGATCGAGGCGTTGCAACCGGTTGCCAAAGAGGGCTTCTGGCGCCTGTACCGGGTGGATCACGCCGTTCTGCAGCGCATGGCGATCGACCGAAATCTGAGCGCAGAACGGCCGTTGGCGTGGCTCGAACCCTAGGACGGCCGGCACAGGTCCAGCCGCTTCAATGGTTCGAACCCAGCCGTATCAATGGTTCGAGTTCTCCCTGTCAAACTCCTGAAGCGGCCGCACCTGTGGCGGCCGGGGCGTGAGGGGGGCGCCGGACCTGTTCCGCCCGGGGGGAGTCGAAGCTGCACCGGCCAGTCTCACAGCCTCGTCACGTGAAAAGGGTACTCGCGTGCCTCTCGAACGAGACCCTGCCGTACCGGATTCTGAATGATGTACTCGGCTACCGCCTTGAGATCTTCCTGACGTCGAATGACGTGATCCCAAAACGACCGCTGCCACAGCTTGCCGTGCCTGCCTTGGCTCCAACTTGTCCGAGTCGACACCGACTTGAAACGACTGACTGCTTCTTGAGCTCGCGACGCGTCGGATAGCAGCCAGTGAAGGTGATCCGGCATCAGGCAGGCGGCAAGGGTGCAGTCCTGCTCATTCAGCAACTCAAATACCGGTCGGGCCAGAGAGTGATCAAGGAAGAAGCTGAGGCCAAGCCGTGTGCAGATGGTGGCATGCAGTGGGTAACCCTCAGGATACTCGCAGTCCAGCCGATTCCCGCGGCTGGTGCTCCAAGTCCGCAAGTTGGTACTTCGCATTGCGAATTACCAAGACGGAAGTGCGGTGTGAATCCTCACAAATGACAGACGGCCGGCACAGGTCCGGCCGCTTCAATGATCCGCGGATGCTGCCCCAAGAAAAAACGGCCCCGCCCTGTCAAGGGGCGGGGCCTTGGAACCAATGCACCAAGGAGGCTTACAAGTGCATCAGAACGACCAGCCTAGGCTGAGCGTGTACCAGGAAATTTCGCCGGACGTGTCGTAGAGATACGGCGCGTCGTCGGCATAGTCGACATACCGCCAGTCGCCATACAGGAAGAGAGACTTCCCGAAGCCGAACTTGGCCCACAGGTCCGACTCGAATCGCGTCGTATCGAGATCCGAGTAGGTGTTGACCAGCGACATGTCGTAGTTCTGATTCGGTTTGGGTGCCGCCCACGCCTCGGCGGTCGTGAATCGGAATTGACTCATCGAAGCCGTGGCATTGACGTACGCCAGGTCGAAACCGAGCTTGAAGGCCTCGGTAACCTTGAACTTCAGGCCACCCATCCCGGTGTTGACGGTGGATGTGTACTTGGTCGAGCTCAAATCCGAGCCAGCCTGGCCCGAAACAATGGAGCCCGCTCACCCATCGAAAATCGGAATGGTCAACACCGTATCCATCGAGGTGTCGTTGTAGTTGTAGCCGACGTACCACTGCCACTCCGGCGAGGGCGTCGCCCAGAATGTGATGTTGAAAGCCTGGGAATCTCGCGCCCAGTCGTTCAGATCACCGTCGTTGTTGTCACCCTTCCAGTAGCGATAGGACGCCGTCAGCATGTTGCCGTCGTGCAGGTAGGTGCCGCGCAGATCGCCCTGGAAGTAGGACGAAGGCGACGCCGTACCTTCGGCAATCCGCGCATCGTGCATCTGCCAGTACTGAGCCGCACGCGGGTCGAAGGCGCTACCGCCGGACCCCTGCGAGATCAGCGTCGAGTACTTGCCGTCGACGATCTGGAAGGGGTTGCTGATGTCGGCGTACTTGATGCCGGCGTAGGTCTTCCAACCCTTTCCAGGACGTGCTGACCAGGACATGCCCAGCAGGTTCTTCGAGGTTTCGGTCGTCCCTGGGGCCACCTGGTAGTACTCCCGGTCCTGCTTGTCGTAGTTCCAGAAGAACCGGAGTGATCCCAGCTCGCGATTGGCCAGGCGATAGGTGATATCCGCCTTCGACTCGATGACGTCTCGATTCGCCGACGGTAGCCGGAGTTGCGCCTCGGGCCAATCCGGATAGTAGGTGCTGTAGGTCCCAGGCGACTGAGGCCCAGCTATTCCAGGACGCTGAATCGGCACCAGGAGCTCCGTGGAGTTGTCTATCTGGTAGCTCCGACCTCGCCAGCGGAAGTTCCAGCGACGAGTTTCGCCAAAGCGCTTGGCGACACTCGCCATGAAGCCGTTGAAGTCGGTCTTGTTGCGAGTGAAGTCGTTCTCGGTCGAAGACCAGACGCCCTCACCAACGATCGCAAAACCGTGGGTGTTGACCAGGGTGTCGAGCTTGAAGATGTCCTTCGAGATATCCGGCACCAGATCCACGGGCTGCGGCCCTTCAGCGCTATCCCACTGCAATCGATTGTCGAATACCGGTGCGCGAAGCTCCGGATGCAGGGCATCGTCGAAGAGCAGCGAGATGTTCTGCGGGCTCTCACTGAAGCTGCGCCCCCTGTAACTGCCGCGCACGAAATTCGAGGCCCAAGCGTATTTCAGATCGATGTAAGCGTCGTCAGTAGTCTCGTCAGTCGGCCGGTCCTGGCTGTAGACGTGACAGGCATCGCAGTGGGAGATCGTCGTGTGCTGACGCGTTCCCTTGCGCTGCTGGTTACGATAGCCAAAACCCACGGTGAGACCGTCGACACTCGGCAGCTGGACTTCGTTCTTGGTTTCGAAGACCTGGTACTTGAAGTCGTACTCCGAGTCCGGATTGAGGTCCGTCTCCCAGGTCACACGACCGTGATTGGTCACCGCCTGGAAGTGCTCGATCGGCTGATGTCCGAGTCGATGGATGAGCGTGCTCAACAGATTCTGCGAACGGAACACGCGATTGACGTCGAAATCCAGCTTGTAGTCCTGGTCCGCCGAATCGCGAAACCGACCGTAGAAGTCGATCGCACCCTTCTCGTGGATGGTCTTCAACTTGACCCCCACGTCGGGGCCATCGCCGATCACTCGATACTCTGCAGCGAGATCCGGAGATCCGTCGACACTGGAATCCCAATACCCGAGCCAGAAAGTCCGCTCGACAATGATGGTGCCACCGTCGCCGATGGCCGCCATCGTCGCCGCCGGGACCAAAGCCAATACCAGAACTGCCAGTAGGAGTCGATTTACGTTTTTCATCTCTCTCCTCCCTTACTGGGTCAGGCCCTTGCCCCAATTCGTTGTCGCCTGAGATGGGGTGTCGGATCCATGGATCCGGGCATGACACTGAGTGCAGTTGGTGGTGTAGGCAATCTGGTAAGCCTCGGGACCAAACGGGTTCTCCCGCTCGATTCCACCGATCTCCACTTCGAGGCTGTCGGAGGCGCGATATCCGGCATGGAAGTGGAAGTCGTGACACTGCAGGCACAACGTCGGCTCATTGGCGGTGAGCAGATTGTTGGCCACGGAGCCGTGAGGCGTGTGGCAGAGGCTGCAGTCCTCTTGCACCGGGGGATGCTCGAAGATGAACGGACCCTCTTTGTCCTGATGACAGGTGTAGCAAAGATCGGCCTTGCGCATCCGTGTCTTGAGCATGAACTCGGTGGCAGAGTGTGGGTTGTGACAGCTCGAGCAGTTCATCTTGCCTTCGCGGAGCGGATGGTGTGAAGGCAGCTCGAAAGCGGCCCGCGAATCCGCATGGCAGGCAGTGCACGCTTCATTGGGCTTGTTCCTCTTGCCATGCACCCCGTGACAATCAGTGCAGGCGACGGCCTCGAGTGCGTGAATCGAGGCATCCCATTCCGGCAGGTTCTTGGTGGCGTGGCAGTTCATGCACACCTCTTGGGAGTAGTCCGCATCGTCAGCGAAAGTGCGAATCAGCTCCGGATCGCTCTCCTCCATGTGCAGCTTGCCAGGGCCGTGACAGCCCTCGCACCCGACCTCGCGCCCCTGCACCTCGAAGGATTGGATCTGCATGTGAACGTCGGCTTGCATGCCCAGGTCGGCCGCGTCGTGGCAGTCGAAGCAGGCTTCGCTACCGATGTAGGCGTTGTCCGCCATCGGCACGTCGCCCGCCGTCGCTACCGGTGCGACCAACAGGACAGCAGCTACCACCAAGAACAGCAACTTCCCTTGAAATCTCATTACGAGACCTCCCTCTCGGAAATGCCATTCAGGTGAAAATAGCCCCCACTCCCGTGATTGGCCCCTCCGGGAAACCCAGATTGACTGGACATCGCGTGCGGATCGGTTCCGCGCCTTGTACCGCCCGCTTCGGCTGGTGCCGACACAGCTTGATGGCTTTCGGCGTGCTGCCAGCACGCCTCAACCGTCGGTCAACAGCGCCACGATGAGCCAAACAACTTGAATACCCCCTCAGGGTCGTTCTGAAAGTGGGGGCCAGGATGATTGTCCTTGAAGGCTCCTGTGCCCTCCGCTTGTGAAGGTTCGCACAAGCTCAAGGCATCCTCAGATACCCCCGGGGGTAGTCGGGAGGCACGTAGTTGGGTGGGTCGGCCAGCTACCCTAGGGGGTAGGGTATGTATCGAAGGGTGGAGGCGGCCAGCGCTACGCGCGGCCGATCTTTGAGGGCTTGGGGGTTGAGGCGGCCGGACTGAGTCCGTCCGGTCTTTGAGGCAGTGGGGTCCTGGGGTCCTGGGGTCCTGGGGTCCTGGGGTCCTGGGTGGAATACCGTAACTGATGCAGGGGGCGGCCCTTGCGGCCGCCCGAGGGCTTAAGGGTGTCAGGGCCTGCCTATAGGGGCGAATCTGTTTTCCCTCAAGCCCCAAGGACCGCTCGGCGCACTCGCCGAGCGCCTCAACCCCCAAGCCCTCACTGCCCGGCACAGGGCGAGGAACGAGCCCTCGCCTAAAACAACGCGTAAATGAACGGGGCGACCGCAGAGGATTCGGTCAGCACGATCAACGCCGCGAGCAGGACCAGGGTGAGGATGATGGGGGTCAGCCACCACTTCTTGCGGGTCTTCAAGAAGCCCCAGATAGTGCCGATTCTGGAATTCGATGCCATGAGTTGCAGATCCTTCAGTTGCCGTGTTCAAACAACAGTATAGGTGATTGGTCGTAGTCCATCTAACTCACTTCTCAACCGCCCGACGGCTGCCAGGGGCGCCAGCCGCTTCACTGCCCCAATGCCTCACTGCCCCAAAGACCGGCTGGAAGCATGACGGCCGCCTCGACCCCTCTAGTACGGCTTGTCCGGCCGTGATGCCGGCCCATCCTCCTCCACCGGCACCCAGAATGACGGTCGATCCGGCTGCCGCTTCAGGTGCAGGGGGTCTTTGCCAAGAAGCCGCATGACGATTCCCATCGGGGTCACGACGAGAAAGAAGGTCAGCACCAGGATCACATAGGTCAGGGCGGCCGTGATCCAGCGGAACAGCGTCGAGAGGAGCTTCTCGAGGGGGCGAAGTGCGGCCGGCGCCAGCAGGGCGAGAGTCAGGACTACTGCCGCCACTCCCAGGACCCAAGGGCCTGCCGCTTTGCCCCTCCACAGCAGTAGGCCACCCAGCAGCGTCAGGCCGCCGGTGAAGGCCAAGCCAAACTTCCGCAAATCCCTGACGGTCTTGGTGGCGTGGTCGCTCATCGTTACCTGCTTTTCGGTGCCTGTCCCCGATTTAGTCCAGGTCATAGCGCTGCCGCCAGTCCTCATCGCCTTCGAGCGCCTGCTGCTCGGTCTTGTAGAGCACCAGATTCTCGAGCACCAGCACGTCCATCTCGGTGCGCATGAAGCACAGATAGGCGTCCTGTGGCGTACAGACGATGGGCTCGCCACGGACATTGAACGAGGTGTTGACGATCACCCCGTAACCGGTCTTCTCTTTGAAGGACCGAATCGTGTCGTAGTAGGGCCGGTTGTCGACACCATCGACCGACTGCACCCGGGCCGAGTAGTCGATATGGGTGATGGCCGGAATGTCCGATCGGGGCACATTCAGCTTCTCGATCCCGAAGAAGCTCTTCTGCTCTTCGCTCATCGCCTTGCGGCGACCCTTTTGGACGTCCGCTACGAGCAACATGTAGGGCGAGGGGCGGTCCAGCTCGAAGAGCTCCGAGACATCCTCGACGAGACAGGAGGGCGCGAAGGGCCGAAAGGACTCCCGGTACTTGATCTTCAGGTTCATGATCGACTGCATCTTGGTCGAGCGGGCATCGCCGATGATGCTGCGCCCACCCAGGGCTCGGGGACCGAACTCCATGCGACCCGAGAAGAAGCCCACGACCTTCTCCTGGTCGATCAAGTCGGCCACTAGACCCGGAATCGCTTGCCGTTCGTGCCGCTCGTAGGGGATGTCCTCGAGCTCGAGCCAGGTTTCGATCGTCTCCGATTCGAAGGCCGGCCCCAGATAGGAGCCCTTCTGGGAGTCGCGATCTCCGGCCGCCATTCGGGGCTTGTCCATCACCTGGTGCCAGGTGAAAAGAGCCGCTCCGAGCGCACCGCCGGCATCTCCTGCGGCAGGCTGGATCCAGATGTCGTCGAAGATGCCCGACCGCAGGATCTTGCCGTTGGCCACGCAATTCAGAGCACAGCCACCGGCCAGGCACAGATACCGCTCGCCGGTCTCTTTCTTGACGTGCCGAGCCATGCGCAACATGGCCTCTTCAGTGACCTCCTGGACCGAGCGGGCCAGATCCATCTCCTTCTGGGTCAGCTCGGACTCGGGCTGTCGCGGCGGACCGCCGAAAAGACGATGGAACTTCTCAGAGGTCATCGTCAGGCCCTGGCAGTAGTTGAAGTAGTCCATGTCCAGCCAGAACGAACCGTCTTCGCGCAGGTCCATCACGTGCTCGAGGATCAGGTCGACGTACTTCGGTTCGCCATACGGTGCGAGACCCATCACCTTGTATTCGCCGGAGTTGACCCGGAACCCGGTGTAGTAGGTGAAGGCCGAATAGAGCAGTCCGAGGCTGTGAGGAAACATGAGCTCGTAGCGGATGTCGACGTCGTTGTCGTGGCCGACACCCCAGGAGGCCGTGGCCCATTCGCCGACACCGTCGATGGTCAGAATTGCGGCTCGCTGATACGGTGACGGATAGAAGGCCGAGGCGGCGTGGGACTGATGGTGCTCCGGATAGAGCAGCTCGCCTTCGAAGCCGACCTGTTTTTGAATCAGCTCACCCATCCAGAGCTTCTGTTTCAGCCACAAGGGCATGGCCTTGAGGAACGACGGCAGGCCAGCAGGAGCAAAGGAGAGGTAGGTCTCCAGCAGACGCTCGAACTTCAGCCAGGGCTTGTCGTAGAAGGCCACGGCATCCAGCTGATCGGCTGTGATGCCGGCCTCCTCCAAGCAGTAGCGCACCGCAGAGACCGGGAAGCGATGGTCGTGCTTCTTGCGACTGAAGCGCTCCTCCTGGGTGGCGGCCACAAGCTCCCCATCCTGCACGAGACAGGCCGCAGAGTCATGGTAGAAGGCCGAAATCCCCAGGATGTTCGTCATCGGTGCGCGAGTCTATCGGAAAATCGAGTGTTTTCAACCTATTAGATCGAGTGTTTTCAACCTATTAGAGACGTATTGCCATGGGGCTTTGCGCTGTTGAATCGGCCGGGGTCGGGACAACCTGAAGCGGCAGGCGGCTCTGCCGGCCCGAGACGACTCAGACGGGTATTGCCTTGTAGATACGGTTTAGGAATCAAGCTCCTTGATGGTTTGGGTTGAAAGGTTGTTGGTGTAGGAGGACTCCGTAGACGAGGTGTAGGAGTTTTCTCATGGCAGCGACCAAGGCACTTTTCTTGGCGAGTCCGTGTTGGAGTTTGCGTTGATAGAAAGTCTTGAGGATGGGGTTCCATCGCACGCCAGCAAGCGCAGCCATGTAGAGGGCGCGTCGGAGTCGCCAGTTGCCCTGTTTGGAGATTCGGGGCCGTCTGCGCACTGAGGATCCGGACTCAAACAGAATGGGTTCCAGGCCGGCGTAACGGGTCAGCTGTTTCGGGTTGGCGTGGAGGAGCTGGGGTCCATACTCGGCCATTAGGGTGAGAGCGGTCTTGGGTCCGATGCCTGGGATCGACAGGAGCAGTCGGTAGGTCTGGCTCAGCGCTGCGTCTTGTTGGACGAGATCGTGAGCTTCCCGTTCGACCTGGACGAGCTCGGTCTTCAAGCCGTCGAGCAGGCTCTGGAGCCTGGTGGCGAGCTGCGGAGGCAGCTGGGGATCGGCTAGGGCCTTTTCCTGTCGATCACGCGCGCGGTCGAGCAGGTTCTGGAGTTCCAGGTGATGGCGCCACAGGGCCCGTAGAGTCTGGACGCGTCGGGATTTCGGCGGCTTTAGAGCCGGTGGAAAGGTCTCGGCAAAGTGCACCAGCAGGGCAGCATCGATGGCGTCGGTCTTGCTGCGGTCCGGCGAGGCCTTGGCAAAGTCGCGTAGCCGCCGGGGATTGATGCAGGCGTAGGGAATGGTGGGTTCGAGACCGTCGAGCCAACGGGCCACAGGCAGCCAATAGGGGCCGGTGGCCTCGAAGACAATCCCCAGCTTTGAGGCCTGAGGCAGCCACTGCTGGAAAGCCTGGAAGCCTTCCTCCGTAATGGGGAAGCACTGCGTCTCGAAGCCAGTCTGGGAGCGTTGCGCGGCGACGAAGTCCTGTTTCGCGATGTCGATGCCGATCCAGGTGGTGGGTGCCATGGTCTCCTCCTCGGGTTTCGCTAAACTGGGAAGGTCAAGAGGTCGGTGCCTACCTTGCTCATACAGGCTCTTGCGGCCTTCGATACGGTCCGGCATCGGCGGGGGCGCTTATCTACTCGCTCAGGCTCTACGGCCGTCGGGCGGGAACAGCGTCTGATCCCCGCTGCCTCTTGATCTCGAGAGCCCTCCCTACGAGAGGGCTCTCAGTTTCTGAGGAGATAAAGATACAAGGGGCGGGGCTTGCCCCCGCCCCTACAAGAGATCGACCCAAACTCTCTCTACCCGACTGAACACCGCCCGCCAGGTGAACGGCCCCAGTGCCTCGCTCCTAACCTCTTTGGGCACCGGCTTGACCGACTTCCGCAACGCCACGTCGATGGCCTCGCCTAGAGCTTCGACGAAAGCTGGCATGTCCTCGTCGAACGGCGTATCCACCCCGGTCATTCTGGGCAAACGAACCAGCTCCAGGTCTTCGCCTAGAGAAGGTGCCAGGTGTTTTTCGACCCCGGGAAGCGCGGTAGCTACGAGTTGGCATCCGCACGCATAGGCCTCAGCCAGGACTAGCGGAAGGCCTTCATAGAAGGAGGGCAGAATGCACACGGCACAGGTGTTCATCAGCGCTGCCAACTCGGGCTGAGAAAGCTGGCCGTGCAGGACCACTGCGGGCGCCATCTCCACCAT
The DNA here is from genome assembly GCA_049664225.1 of Thermoanaerobaculia bacterium. Lineage (GTDB taxonomy): Bacteria > Acidobacteriota > Thermoanaerobaculia > Multivoradales > JAHEKO01 > JAUVRX01. The sequence continues at coordinate 35,100 of JBATEX010000114.1, read as the reverse complement.
GCGCTCCTGCAGGGCTTCCGCCTCGTTTCCCGCTCCACTGCCTGCGACGTGCAATTCCAGGCCGGAGTGCTTGGACAGAAGCCCTTCCACAGCCTCCAACAAGGACGGTAACCCCTTGGAAGCGCTGTACTTACCTACGTAGAGCAATCGTCCCGCCCGCCCTTCGACATCGCGGTCTAACCGAAAGATCTGCTCGGCGAATCCGGCACCCACGACCTGCACTCTCTCCTCAGCCGGAGGCGGAGATGTTGTTGCTCCTCCATCCAGGCCGAGGGCATCGACGATTGCCACCTGGTTGTCCTGATGCAGTGCCAGAAACCGGTCGTTTCGAGAGTTGCCCTGGCGGACTTCTTCCGCCAGATGCGGACACAGCTCCAACTGCCGAAGCCCGGTGCCATGGGAATGAGTCACCACTCGGATGTCTGGCGCCACGTCTTTGAGCCAGGAGCTGACCAACCAGACGTGATGAGAGTGAATGAGGTCCGGCCGACACTCGGTCAGCACGCTCTCGAGATGCCGCAGCCAGGCTTCTCGGTAAGCGGTCAATTCAGGCTTTGAGAGCTCAGAGAATCGCGAGCTCGGGTAGGGCATCACGTCGCTCATCCCTGGAATGGGGAAGTCGAGGTCTCCGTGCCCGAATGCCAGGGGGCGAACTCTATCCGCTCCCAGCACACCCACCTTTGGTCTGGGGGCTTCCGCCGGCACACCGATTACCGCCATCTGCTCCCAACCAGCAGCCTCCGCATGGCGAGCCAACTCCACTAGCGTCACGCCGCTGCCCGTCAGCGACGGCCGCTGCGACAGCACATGCAGCACTTTCGGCATGAGGGCGATCCTATCGCCAACATCATCTTGCGGAGCTCCTTGTGGGCTCGCACCCAGGACCCTGGACCGCGGGAGGGCGCAAGGCCCTCCCCTACAGCACTCACTGCTTCAGTGCCTCAGTGCCTCAGTGATCCACTGCTTTCCATCGTGTATATTTGCCTCGCCATGGAATCGAAACCAATAGTCGCGATCACGGGAGCCTCCGGATTTCTGGGGCGGCGTGTTCTCGATCTGCTCAAATCGCAGTACAGGTTGATCGCCATCGATTTGCGCTCGCAGTCCGAGAGCGGTGTTCCGAAGCACCCCAACATCAGCTGGCATCAGTTCGACATCTGCAACGAGAACGCCCTCGAAGCGGTCTGCAGCGAGGTCAAGAACGGCGACAAACTCCATTCCGTAATTCACCTGGCCGCCTACTATGACTTCAGCGGTGAAGATCACCCCGAGTATCAAAGAACCAACCTCGACGGCCTGCGTAACCTGCTCGAGCAGTGTCGACTCATGAAGCCGAAGCGCTTCATTTTCGCGAGCTCTCTGGCCGCTTGCGAGTTCCCACCGCCTGGACAAGCGCTAACCGAGCAGAGCCCACCCGACGGTCAGCATCCATATGCGGTCAGTAAGCGTAAGGGTGAAGAGATGTTGCGCGAGTACGCCGACGAGGTCCCATCGGCGATCATCCGATTCGCCGCCATGTTCTCGGACTGGTGCGAGTACCCGCCGTTGTTCGTGTTTCTCGAGACCTGGCTGTCGGACCAATGGAACTCGAAGATCCTGGGCGGTAAGGGAGAGTCCGCTGTCCCCTATCTGCATGTCCGGGATGGTGCGAACTTCCTGCGCAAGGTTGTCGAGAAGGCCGACGATCTGGAACAGGTCGCCGTCTTGAACGCCAGCACCAACGGCGCCGTCACTCATCAGGAGCTTTTCGAAGCGGCCACCTCCTACTACTACGGACAAGCACCCAAACCCATCCACATGCCCAAGTTTCTCGCCGGCCCCGGCATGGTGATGCGGGATGCAATCGGTCGGCTGCTGGGAAACCGGCCCTTCGAGCGGCCCTGGATGGCCAAGTTCATCGATCTGAAGCTGACGGCGGAAGCCACCTACACCCATGAGATCCTGGGCTGGCAGCCCCACCCCCGCCTCGACATCCTGCGACGCTTCCCGTTTCTGATCGAGAACATGCAGACCGATCCCGTGGAGTGGTCGCGGCGCAACCAGGAAGCCATGGCGGTGAAGATGCGGCCCAACCTGAGTATCTACCGCCTGCTGGAGACCCACGAGGACGAGATCGCCCGGCAGTTCGCGGAGATCCTCGTCGGCGAGCGTGGCCAGGACCCTCTGTCCAGCTATCAGGCTCTTCCCGCCAGCGACCTCGACTGGCACATCAAGGTGATCATCCACACGCTCATGACCTCAATTCGGACGCGCGAGAAGGGCATCCTCATGGCCTACTGCCGCGACGTCGCCGAGCTACGGTGCCAACAGGGGTTCGCCTGCGAGGAGGTGGTCTCGGCACTAGCAGCGCTCAACCACGTCTGCCTGGAAGTGCTAGGCAACCTCCCCGACTCGGGAGTGACGGACAAGGACCTGCATGACTACATCACGACGACGATCACCTTCAGCATCGACCAGGTGCAGGAGATCTTCGAGTACATGCAGGAAGGCGAAGTGGCGGCGCCCACCTTCCGGTACCAAGATCAACTGTGGCGCACCCACCACCGTGACACCAAGCTCCCCTCTGCTGAGTTCGAGCTGCGGGAAAAGCTCGGCACCAACGAGTGAATCAATAAGGGAGGGGGCAAACCCCTCCCGTACACGACTCAGAGCCTGCATTGGGGCGGTCCCTGCGGCCGCCCGCCTAGGACCCAAGCCCCAGGACAACGTCGATACCCTGCGGGATCAACCGACTTGTTGCGCCTTGCGATGTACCAGATATGCCACGAGTCCCATGGCTCCATCGCCGATGGCCGATAGCGGAATGGTCCAGGGTGCCGGCTCGGCCACCATCATCATCGAGACCAGGAACAGGACGGCCATGATCTTGGCGGTCAGCAGCAAGCTGATGCCGCCGTAGCGGAAATACTCGTTCAGATAGCCGGTCGCCACCACCACGTGAAAGATGCCGGCCTGGCGCGCGAAGAAGAGAGGCGACACCTCGCCCCAGCCGCCGAAGTCCGCACCCCACCTGGTGAGAAAAAGCAGAAAGAACCCCACCGCGTAGCTGTGGATCGAGATCAGAACGATCAGCCAGGTCTCGGCGCGGGGCCAGAAGGAATCGGGTCGTCGCGGTTCACTAGGGCTCGTTGGCAACGGCGGGCTCCTCCATCTCGGAGGCTACTTTATCCCGTTTCTCCTCCCACGGACTGGAGACATCTGGGCTGGCGACGACTGGGCTGGCGACATCCGCCAACTGCTCGAATGTGTCCTCGATCTGATCGCAGCCGAAGAGCATGGTCATGGTGATGTGGTCTTCGATCTCCTGGCTCAGCCCCTCGGACTCGCGATCCTGAAGCAGCACCCGCAAGCAGACGTCCCTCAAGGTGCGAAGAGCTTCGCAGACCTCCCCGGCCTCGAAACCCTGCCCAGACCGGAGCTCGGCCAGATCTCGACAGAAGGAGGCGTAGATCGACTTGTCCCTCGTGCGGACCGAATCCATGACGTGACGCAAAGCGACGCGGTGGTTCCACAGTTGCTCGTCGGCGGAGAGCTTCTGATAGTCGGGGAACCGCTCTCGACCTTCGCGATTCGTCATCAGCGTGGACATGCCTTCGAGGATTTTCGATTCGTATTTCTCCAACAGCCGATGGACGCGCAGATTGTCCAGCGGCGGCTCTATGCGCATTGCTGCGTGATTTCTCTGGTACCACTCCACAGGATCGGTCTTGAAGTTCTCGATCATGAAGGGAAGTCGCCGCGAGATGTTCAATCGGGGACGAGGCTCCCAGTTCAGGGTCTGGCGGGTCTGGCGGGCATCGACCAACAGCTGCCGATCGATGTAGTCCGCCATCCAGGCCCGCTCGAAGGGAGTGTGCCCCAGCAGGGTCAGGATCCTCTCCCGCGTCTTCATCCCCAACCGGCAGCACCATCGAGGAACCCAGATCGGTTCCTCACCACAACCGAAGTAGAGCAGCGTCGCTTCCTCGAAGAGATACCGGGAGGTCACTCCACCATCCGTACTGGCCAGCAAGACTTCTCCGCTTGCCAACTTGTCGGCCTCCTTCATCACTCTGCGCAATACCCGAACGGCCTCGTGGACGTGGAGGTAGGGAATCGCGAACTCTCCCTTGCCGCCCAGCATCCGACGGCGCCAGCTCTTGGAGAGCCAGGTCTGCAAGAAGATGAACAGCGGCGGGTACTCGCACCAGTCGGAGAACAGCGCTGCAAACCGAATCGTGGCCGTGGGGATGTCTCCGCTGTACTCATCCACCATCTCCTCACCCAGCCGCTTGGTCACCGCGTAGATGTGCCTGCCGTCGGCCGGAGTGTCTTCCGTGAGCACCCGCCCCGGCTCGTAGGCCGGAGGAAAGCCGCAAGCCGCTGCCGAGCTGGCGAAAATGAAGCGCCGCAGGCGCAGATCGATGCACTCTTCGAGGACATTGCGCAGACCTTCGACGTTGGTCCGCCAGTAGCAGGGGTGCTTCTCGCGAATGAAGTCGTAGTGAGCCGCCAGATGGATCACCATCTCGGCGCCACCCTCTTCGCGGATCTTGCGAAAGGCGGTGGCCAGCTCCAGCTGGTCTCCGATGTCGGCCTGAAACCAGGTGATGTTGCGGTGGATAGGAGCGCCGACCTTAGCGGGTGAGCGCCGGGCAATCCCGAAGATCCGATACTTCTCCTTCAACTCGTCCAGCAGGTGCCGGCCGAGAAATCCGGAAGAGCCGGTAACCACAATCTGAGGCAGCGCCATCAAGCTCCCCTCAATGGGATCAACGCTGTGTCCGAGAACCTAGAGTTCTGCCTCTACCTACTGTAACACCGGATCAACGAAACGAATTGCAGCCTGGGGCCTTCGCAGGTCGTCGCTGTCTCGTGGAGGTTCGTCCGGGTGGCCCGCAGGGGGACGGCGTCGGCTACTCGGACTGCAACGGGCGGGCCGCCACCTTGTCACGTCATCGCGCCTCATCTCTTCTGCTCTGCGATGGCCCTTGCGCTGCGCTCGACGTGGCACCCCCTTTCTGACCACCCGAACGAACCTCTGGCACCAATGGTGACATTGAGGCATTGAAGGCGTAGGGGCGTAGCGGACAGAAAGCTCGTAGGTACAGAAGTGCAAGGCCGCGCCCAGGGTCCAGCGTGGGGACCTCCATGGGGGTTCTTGCAGCGGAAGGGAGGATAGCCCCCTGGGGGCCCCACGTCGGGCCCTCGCACGACGAACGGCTCGATTCCTCGGGCGTGGCCCAGCTCCACTGACGGTTCAGGTTCCCAGGATCTCAGGACCCCAAGACCTCAAAGATCGGACGGACGGAGTCCGGCCGCCTCAACCCCCAAGCCCTCAAGGGCCGGCCGGAGGTACGACGGCGGCCTGTGTCGTGATCGTCGCAACGCCGTCGGCAACGGTCACCTGCAGCTGGTCGAGGGGGCGGGGTGGGGGGCCGCTGATCGGAAATCCCTTGGCGTTGTAGACACCCTCGTGACAGGGGCAGAAGTACTTCTTCCGCTCGCCATTCCACTTCACTTCACACCCCAAATGGGTGCACCAGAGCGAGTGCGCGGTGACTTCGTCCCCGGTGCGAGTAACCTCGATGGGGGTAACGCCCATCATCACCCTCACCCGCTCACCCTCCGGCAGCGAGGCCAACGGGACCTCCGCAACAGGTGGCGGCTCGGCAACCTTGGGTCCGCAGCCGGACAGCCCGGTCAATTGGGTCACGGCCGCGACTCCGGCCGCACCGCCAAGCACCTTCAGCAGACTGCGACGTGGGAATCGTTCCACTTCTGGACCCGAGCTGGAGCTGCTGTCGAACAGGGATGTGTCACGGTCTCGGCGCTCGTCGCTCATACCCTTCCCTCCTGAAGGTCTACCTGCCGGCGCGGAGCAGCAGATCAATGCCCCCCCAGTATAAACGCACGAGTGACCAGTGGACTACAACGTCCACTAAGATAGGCCTTCGCTCGTGATCGACGGAGAGACTTTGACGACCAACCAAAACACCAGGCGGCTGGGAATCGAGATCCGTGGCGCCGTGCAAGGCGTCGGGTTCCGGCCCTACGTCTACCGGCTCGCCCACGAGATGAAGCTGCCGGGGTGGGTCCTCAACGACAGTCGCGGGGTGTTCATCCAGGTCGAAGGCCCGAAGGACATCCTCGACATCTTTCTCGGCCGCCTGCCGATCGAGAAGCCACCGCGGGCCGTAATTCACAACTTGGAAGCGAACTGGCTCGCGCCGCAGGGTTTCGAGGCCTTCGAGATTCGGCACAGCGAGGAAGAAGGCGCCAAGTCGGTGGTCATGCTGCCAGACGTCGCCACCTGCCCCGACTGCCTCGCCGAGGTGCTGGACAAAGGCGACCGGCGCCACCGTTACCCTTTCACGAACTGCACCAATTGCGGGCCTCGGTTCACCATCATCCGGGCGCTGCCTTATGACCGACCCAACACGACGATGAGCGGATTCCCGATGTGCGCGGACTGCGGTAGTGAATACACTGAGCCCATGGACCGGAGGTTTCACGCCCAGCCCAACGCCTGCCCGGCCTGCGGTCCCCAGCTCGCTCTTTGGGATCGCGAGGGGAATACGCAGGCCACCGGAGACTTGGCATTGCGGCAGGCTGCCGATGTCTTGCGCCAGGGGGAGATCCTGGCGATCAAGGGCCTGGGCGGGTTCCACCTGATGGTCGATGGTCGTAGCGCCACTGCCGTGGCCCGTCTGCGACAGCGCAAGGCCCGCTACGAAAAGCCCCTGGCGCTCATGGTGAGCGACATCGAGGCAGCCCGACGGATCTGCCAGGTACGACCCGAGGAAGAAGCACTGCTTGCTTCCCCCGAGAGCCCCATCGTCCTGCTGGAGCGCATCCCGTTCGCCGGCATCGCTGCCGAGGTGGCGCCGGACAATCCACGGCTCGGTCTCATGCTGCCCTATACCCCACTCCATCACCTGCTGCTCGGTGAGCTCGGTTTTCCCGTGGTCGCGACCAGCGGCAACTTGAGTGACGAACCGATCTGCATCGACAACGGGGAAGCCCTGGAGCGTCTCGGCGGGATTGCAGATCTCTTCCTGGTTCACGACCGGCCGATCCAGCGTCACGTGGACGACAGTGTGGTCGCAGCCGTCGCAGGCGAGGCTCAACCGATTCGCAGAGCCCGGGGTCTGGCGCCCATGCCGATCGTCACTCCCCGCCCGCTGCCACCCCTGCTCGCGGTGGGTGCCCACTTGAAGAACACGGTGGCCCTGAGCGTCGGCGACAAAATCTTCCTGAGTCAACACATCGGTGACATGGAGACACCGCAGGCTTTCGGAGCTTTCGAAGCCGTGACCAGGGACTTCCTCGCCATGTACGAGGCCGACCCGGTGGCGGTGGTCAATGATCTGCACCCCGACTACCCATCGACCCGTTGGGTGGAGAGAGCGGTGGAAGGAGATGTGACCGAGCTCCGAGGCGATGAGGACTGGAAACATCTCCTGGTAGGGAAGCCGGCCTTCGCCGTGCAGCACCACCACGCTCATCTGGCCGCCTGTCTCATGGAGCACGAGGTGGAGACCAGGGCTCTCGGGGTGACCTGGGACGGCACCGGTTATGGCACCGATGGCACAGTTTGGGGAGGGGAGTTCCTGCTTGGCGACACGGCCTCTTTTTCGCGAGTCTGTAGGTTGCGGCCGTTCCACCTTCCGGGAGGCGATGCGGCCGTCAAGCAGCCCAGGCGATGCGGGCTGGCACTTCTGTGGGAGATGCTCGGCGACGAAGCACTGGACCGCTCCGACCTGACTCCTGTCCAGGCCTTCGACGAGGCCGAGCTCCGATTGCTGAGACACATGCTGGAGTCGGGATTGAACTCTCCTCGAACCACGAGCGCCGGCCGCCTGTTCGACGCGGTGGCCTCGATTCTTGGGATCCAGCAGCGGGTCTCCTTCGAAGGTCAAGCCGCCATGGCCGTCGAGTGGCTTGCCGACAAGAGCCTTCTTGCCGCCTACCCCGTCGTGGTGGCCAGACCTTCGGCCGACCGAGAGCTCTTCAAGCCGGCGCCCGAGGATCGGGACGAGATCCTGGAGATCGATTGGCAGCCGATGGTCGAGGCCATGATCGAGGACTCGCGACGCGGGGTGGATGTCGGTATCATTGCCGCCAGGTTCCACAACGCTCTGGTGGAGGCCATCCTGGCGGTCGCCAAAGTGGTCGGGGAGCCGAAAGTGGCCTTGACGGGAGGCTGCTTCCAGAACCGGCTCCTGACCGAGCGAGCCAGTCAGCGGCTGCGCGAGGCCGGTTTCGACGTCTTGTTGCACCGGCAGGTGCCACCCAATGATGGTGGCATCAGCTTGGGACAGATCGCGGTCGCCGCAGCGCGAATGGCAAAGGAAGAGGCCAGTTGACTGACTAGAGGGGGTGCAAGATGTGCCTAGGCGTTCCAGGCCAGATTCTCGAGATCCGCGAAGACCCAACCGGCATGCACATGGCGCGAGTCAGCTTTGGCGGCATCGTCAAAGAGGTCTGCCTCGCTTACACGCCGGAGGTCGAGGTTGGCGACTACGTCGTCGTTCACGTCGGTTTCGCGATCAGCACGATCGACGAGGCCGAGGCCCACAAGGTCTTCGACTTTCTCGAAGAGATGGGTGAGCTCGGAGAGCTCGACGTTCCCCAACCGGGTGAGGCCCAGCCCACTGGAGCTGGCGAGACCAACTAGATGAAGTTCATCGACGAGTATCGCAGCGAACAGGATGCCCGCAGGTTCGTCGAAGGCATCGAGTCGCTGGTCACCCGCGACTGGACGTTGATGGAGATCTGCGGCGGCCAGACCCACACGCTCATCAAGTCGGGCGTGGATCGGCTGCTGCCCGAGTCGGTAACCCTGGTGCACGGGCCCGGCTGTCCGGTCTGCGTCACACCCCTGGAGCTCATCGACAAGGCCCTGGCCATCGCCCGTCGGCCGGAGGTGATCTTCACCTCCTTCGGCGACATGCTGCGGGTGCCCGGCTCGACCTCGGATCTGCTCGCCGTCAAGAGCGAGGGTGCCGATGTGCGGATGGTCTACTCGCCACTGGATGCGGTGAAGCTGGCCCAGCAGAACCCTGACAAGGAGGTGGTGTTCTTCGCCGTCGGCTTCGAGACCACGGCGCCGCCGAATGCGATGGCCGTCTGGCAGGCGCACAAACAAGGCATCGAGAACTTCTCCATCCTTTGCTCGCACGTCCTGGTGCCACCCGCCATGGAAGCGCTGCTGAGCGCTCCTGACAACCAGGTGCAGGGATTCCTGGCGGCCGGCCACGTCTGCGCTGTGATGGGCTACTGGGAGTACGAGCCCATCGGCGAGATGTACGAGATCCCACTCATCGTGACCGGCTTCGAGCCGCTCGATCTCCTACACGGCATCTACATGACGCTCGAGGCTCTCGAGGAGGGTCGATGGGGCGTGGAGAATCAGTACACGAGGGCTGTGACACGGGACGGCAACAAGCCAGCCCAGAGACTCCTCGGCCAGGTCTTCGACGTCTGCGACCGCAAGTGGCGAGGCATCGGCGAGATTCCCATGAGCGGCTACCGGCTCAAAGAAGAGCTCGTTGCCTTCGATGCCGAACAGCGCTTCGACGTCGGACACATCGAGGCCCAGGAAGCGCCCGAGTGCATCGCCGGCGAGATCCTCAAGGGCCTGCAGAAGCCCCATGAGTGCACGGCCTTCGGCACGAAGTGCACACCCGAACATCCCTTGGGGGCCCCGATGGTCTCCGCTGAAGGGGCCTGCGCCGCCTACTACCAATATGGACGAGGAAAATGAGCGACGACAGCTCCGGTGTTCGGTTCACGGGCGCGGTCTGCCCAATACCCTTGAGCGACTACCCCACGGTGCAACTGGCACACGGCGGCGGGGGTCGCCTGTCCCAGATTCTCATCGAAGGGATGTTCGCCAAGACCTTCGACAACCCAGAGCTCGAGATGCTCCACGACGGCGCCATCCTCAGGGTGGGCCAGGGTCGACTGGCCTTTTCCACCGATTCCTTTGTCATCAGCCCGCTCTTCTTTCCCGGCGGTGACATCGGATCGCTGGCGGTCCACGGCACGGTCAACGATCTGGCCATGTGCGGTGCCAAGCCGATGGCGCTGTCGGCTGGTTTTATCCTGGAGGAAGGAATGCCGATGGAGGACCTGTGGCGCATCGTCCAATCGCTACAGAGGGCGGCCGAGGAAGCCGGGGTGTCAGTAGTGACCGGCGACACCAAGGTCGTGGACAAAGGCAAAGGAGACGGCATCTACGTCAACACGACGGGGCTCGGGATCATCCCCGAGGGTGTCGATATCACTCCATTGAAGGCGAAGGTCGGGGACAAGGTGCTCGTCAGCGGCGAGATCGCCGTCCACGGCATTGCCATCATGTCGGTTCGCGAGGGCCTCGAGTTCGAAACGCAACTGGAAAGCGATTCGGCCACTCTCTATCCGCTGGTCGAGAAGGTTCTGGCTGCCGGAGGGAACGACGTGCATGTGCTGCGCGACCCCACCCGAGGCGGCGTGGCCAGCGCGCTCAACGAGATCGCCGAGCAATCCAAGATCGGCTTCCGCCTCGACGAGCCCTCCATCCCCTTGAGCGAGCAGGTTCGAGGCGCCTGCGAGATCCTGGGCTTCGACCCCCTCTACGTAGCCAACGAGGGCAAGTGCATAGCCATCGTTGCTGCCGAATCGGCGGACAAGGTCCTGGAGGCCATGCGCTCGGACCCGCTCGGCAAGAAGGCGGCCATCATCGGTGATGTCGTGGACGAGCACCACGGTCGCGTCTACCTCCGCAGCCGCGTCGGTGGCATGCGCGTTGTCGACATGCTCAGCGGCGAGCAGCTCCCGCGAATCTGCTGATCCCCAGAAAGGTGCCACCCGCTTTTTCTTGAAGGGCTCAGCCGACCGACATGTGCCACCCTTTTCTCTGCACGGGCCGGCCGAATACAGCTTCACTGGAGACAGGTTGGGGGAAAGAGAAGACCCGTGGCATTGCGCCCCGGGGTCTCACCGGATCTGCCTTTGCCGAGACACCTGATAACTACCATCATGAGGTAGTAAAGAACACACTCACCGAGGTGGGGAGAGCCCACCCAATGGGGTGGCGCCAAGAGTAGACTGAAAAGATCGGCCTTCAATAACAACAGCTCTCTCCTCGGGAGGGGGCAAGCCCCTCCCCTACATCACAATCTCGTCAAGCAACTCCTAGAGACCGAGCTGGATTGCCAGGCCGCAGGCGACGAGGGCCAGGCCGGCGAGGGCGTGGGAAAAGCGCTCGAGGCGACCGAGGGGAAGCTGGGAGATTCCCAGGTAGCCGACCGTGACAGTCACGAGCATGGTGGCTACCGTGGCAAGACCAAAGACCGCAACGACCAGGGCAACGCCCCCCCAGCTGCCTTCGGCCGCTGGATACATGAGGACCGGGATCAAGGCCTCGCAGGGGCCGAAGATGAAAATGACGAAAAGCACCCAGGGGGTGACGCGCCTGCCGGAGGTCGACCTTTCCTGCCGCGCTCGAGGAGGCTCCTGGATTTCCGCATGGACGTGGGCGTGCTCTTGCCGATGGGTGTGGGTGTGCTCGTGCAGGGTGCCATTGCCATGCCCATGCCAGTGGGTGTGGGGCCGGTTGCGATAGGCCTGGCGAAGTCCCCAGACCATGTACGCCACACCGAACCCCAACAACAACCATCCGGCGATCTCGCCCCGGAATCCCTCGAACCACTCGAGGCCTCCCAGTGCCATGCCGAGGAGGATTCCCAGCCCACCAAGCACCACGGAACCCAACACATGACCGACGCCACAAACCGCAGTGACGCCTAAAGTCTTGGAGAGAGACCACTTACGGGCCCCTGCCAGAGCGATGAAGGGAACGTAGTGGTCTGGCCCGATCAGGGTGTGGACCAGGCCGATCGACGCCGCGGTGGCGCCCAAGATGGTCAACGGCTCGCTCATACCCTGGCGGCGACCTCCGATCGAGCCACGACGCGCTTCTCTTCGAGCCACCCGACCCAGCGATCGATACCTTCGCCCGTGATCGCGGAGACGTGGATCACGGCCGGGTCGGGCATGGTGCGCGCCAGGCCGTCTTCGATAGCAGCAACGTCGACCTGTGGCAGGTGAGGCAAGAGATCCACCTTGGTCAGCAGCACCAGGTCGGCCGTGCGAAACATCACGGGGTACTTGAGTGGCTTGTCTTCACCTTCGGTAACCGACAGGGCCACGACATTCACCGCCTGACCCAGGTCGTAGACAGCCGGGCATACCAGGTTGCCCACATTCTCGATAAACAACAGATCGGTCTCGCGCCACGGCAGATCGTGAAGTCCCTCGTGGACGAGTTTGGCGTCCAGATGACAGGCCGAGCCGGTAGTGATGGATCGTGAGGGAATGCCTGCCGCCTCGAGGCGATTGGCGTCGTTGTCGGTGGCAAGGTCACCGCTCATGGCACTGAGGCGGCGCTTACCCGCCAGGGCCCTGGCTGTTGCTTCCAGAACCGCCGTCTTACCGGAGCCGGGTGAGCCCATGAGGTTGACGGCCAGGACTCGGGCTTCGTTGAAGTGCTCGCGATTGTGGCGCGCACCCCTCTCATTCTCCGAGAGTATGGCCTCGTGGACCTCCACAGGAACGAGGTCGGAATCGCCACAGCCGCAGGTTTCACACATCGGGTACCTCCATTTCGACCCGTTCCAACAGTATCTCATCCCCCTCGGCAAGCTGCGCCGGCAGGTCACAGGCCGAGCAGTGCAGAACCGCTCCCTTAGGGATCGTGCTCTTACACGAGCTGCAGGCCCAGCGTGCCTCGACGGAAACGACCTCCAGCTCGGCCTTTTCGCAGAGAGTACGCTCGCGAGCCAGCTCATAGGCCGATTCGAGGAGCTCCTTCTCCACCCCTGAGAGCTCGCCGATCTGCACCCTGATCCGATGCACGGCCTCGGCACCATGCGCCCGCGCTTCGGCTTCGACACGGGCCAGTAGGGCGCTCACTATGGAGTACTCGTGCATGGTCCAGCGCAGTCGAGGCCAATCTGGGCGGCATTGTCTCACAGACCAGCCGCTGGCGAACCTACCCAATTGGACAGTTGAAAGAGCTACCCGCAGGCGATTGATTGACTACCCCTGAGGGTATTTGTTGGGAGCTGTGCAAGATGTCACAAATAGGCCACAGTTTGGAATCGGCACAAGCAATTGCTCCAAACCACTAAACGCGGAGGTGGATATGTTGCTGCCAAGAGTCGTGAAAGGGGTGTCCAGTGAGGAGATGCTGGACCGTGGCGTGGATCGCCGAGACTTCTTGAAGATCTGCAGCATCGCGGCCGCGGCCGTCGGATTGCCGGCTGGGGCTGGCGTGAAGATGGCGGAGGCCGCCTTGGCAGGTCAGAAGCCCTCGGTGATCTGGCTGTCGTTCCAGGAATGCACCGGCTGTACCGAGACCCTGTTGCGTACGCGCTTCCCGGGCCTCGACGAGCTGATCCTGGATCTGATCTCGCTGGACTACCACGAGGCTCTCATGGTGCCCTCGGGCCATCTGGCTGAAGAGGCCCGAATGGCCGCCATGGAGGCGCACAAGGGGAAGTTCATCCTGGTGGTCGAAGGCTCGATCCCTGAGAAGGACGACGGGATCTACTGCATGATCGGCGGTCGCACCGCTGTCGATATCCTGAATGAGGCCGCCGAGATGGCTGGTGCCATCATCGCTATCGGCTCCTGCGCTTCCTGGGGCGGCATCCCGTCGGCCGAACCGAATCCGACCGGCGCCACGGGCGCACCGATGATTCTCGAGGGCAAGACCGTGGTGACCATCCCCGGTTGCCCGGCCAATCCCTACAACTTCCTCGGAACGGCACTGCAGTACGCCACCTTCGGCTCGCTTCCGGAGCTCGATGAGTTGGCTCGGCCCAAGTGGGCTTATGGCCGGACCATCCATGAGCACTGCCCGCGGCGGGCCCACTTCGACGCTGGACGGTTCGCTCAGGCGTATGGCGATGAGAACCACCGCCAGGGGTACTGCTTGTACAAGCTCGGATGCAAGGGACCTGTGACCCACGCCAACTGCTCGGTTCAGGCATTTGGCGAGGTCGTCGACGCCTGGCCCATCGGGTTGGGACACCCTTGTGTCGGCTGCACGGAGCAGAAGGTTCTCTGGCAGACATCGATTACCGACACGGTGGACATCGAGCGTCCGACCAACCCCGACACCTACCCGCCGATCGGCGCCCCCCAGGGCAAGGTCGGAGCGGTGGCAACGGGTGTGGCCGGCCTCGTGGCGGGAGGCCTGCTGGGTGCCGGCTACGCCGCCTCGAAGAAACTCGGTGACGAACCGGAAGAAGAGGAGAGCTAGCCATGGCATTCGATCGACGCTCACTGCTCAAGGGTATGGCCACGGCCAGTGCCGCGGCGGTGGCGAGCGCGTCGCCTGTCAAGGCAGCCCGCGAGCGCAAGGTTGTCCCGGAAGACGCTCGCGGCATGCTCTACGACACCACCCTGTGCATCGGGTGCAAAGCCTGCGTAAGGGCCTGCAAAGAGGCCAACGACATGCCGGCGGACACCACGACCCCAGGGATGGAGAACTACGACGCTCCCACCGATCTCAACGAATACACCAAGAACATCATCAAGCTCTACTCGGAAGGTGATCGGCGTTCCTACGTCAAGCGCCAGTGCATGCAGTGTGTGGACCCGGCCTGCGTCGGGGCTTGCATGATCGGCGCCTTCCGAAAAGAGAAGTACGGTGTGATCACCTGGGACAAGGAGCGCTGCATCGGCTGCCGCTATTGCCAGATGGCATGCCCATTCAACGTTCCGAAGTTCGAGTGGTCCAGCCTCAACCCCTACATCGTCAAGTGCGAGTACTGCCGACAGCGAGCAGGGGACAAGCAGTGGGAGCCCGCATGCTGCGAGGTCTGCCCACGCGAGGCGGTCATTGCCGGCACCTACGAAGAGCTCTTGGCGGAGGCCAAACGGCGTCTCGCCGAGTATCCCGATCGCTACGAACCCAAGATCTACGGCGAGAAGGACCTGGGCGGCACGCAGGTGCTCTATCTGTCCCATGTGCCGTTCGAGAAGCTGGGCTTTAAGTTCGACAGCGAGGAGCCTGTACCCGAGATGCAGCAGACCATCCAACACGGCGTGTATCAGGGTTTCATCGCACCAGCGGCGCTCTACGCCGGGCTGGGCGTCGTGTTGTGGAGGAATCGCCGCAAGGATGGCACCGAGGAAACGGACGGTGACGCATGAGCGAGCGAGCAGAACCTCTAGGCGGCCCGGCTTTCGGCAAGGTCAGCAGATGGATCCTGTGGCTCGGAATCGTCGGTGCCGCTCTGATCCTCTGGCGCTTCGCTGTCGGTCTCGGCCGGTCGACCGGGCTCAACGACGGGTATCCGTGGGGGCTCTGGATCTCTTTCGACGTCGTCACCGGAACTGCGCTCGGTTGTGGCGGCTTCGCCATGGCCCTGTTGGTCTACATCTTCAACAAGGGTAAATACCATCCGCTGGTTCGCCCGGCAATTCTCACCAGCGCCCTCGGCTATTCCATGGCGGGCCTGGCCATCGCGATCGATGTGGGCCGGCCGTGGTTCATTTGGCGCATCCCGCTGGGCGGCTTCCCTGACATGGGCAAGTACAACTGGAACTCCGCCCTGCTCGAGGTGGCGCTGTGCGTGATGGCCTACGTGATTGTTCTGTGGATCGAGCTGTCACCGGCCTTCTTCGAAAAGTGGAAGGACAGTCCGAAGGAGGGGCTGGCCAACTTCTCGAAGAAAGCCCACGGGATTGTCAACAAGCTGCTGATCTGGATCATCGCCCTGGGCGTGCTGCTGCCGACGATGCACCAGTCATCCCTGGGCAGCTTGATGCTGCTGTCAGGGCCACGGCTGCACGGCCTGTGGAACACGCCGTTGTTGCCGCTGCTGTTTCTGATCTCCTGCATCGCCATGGGCTATGCGGTTGTGGTGATGGAATCGGCACTGGCAAGCCGCTTCTTCGGCCGACCGTCTCACGTGTCGATGTTGGCGGACATTGGCAAGGTCGCCGCTTACATGGTTTGGGGCTACCTGGTGATCCGTATGGTGGAGCTCGTGCTGCGCGGGCGGCTCGGCCTGATGTTCCAGTTCAACGCCCAGGCTCTGATGTTCTGGATCGAGATCATCTGCTTCCTGGTGCCCGGCGTGATGCTGATGAACGACCAGAAGCGTCAGGATCTCGGCTATCTCTTCCGCGCCGCCATGATGCTGGTCGTCGCCGGTACGCTGTACCGATTTGACACGTACCTGGTGGCCTTCATGCCTGGGGAGAATTTCTCATACTTCCCGACCGTGCCGGAAATGTTCGTCACGATCGGAATCGTCGCAATCGAAATCGTGCTGTATGTGGCCCTGGTCACGGTCTTTCCGATCCTGGCCGGCAAACCCACCGCAGCGGAAGCCCATTAGGAGGACATTGGAATGAGTAGACGGATCACAGTCGACCCGATCACTCGCATCGAGGGCCACCTGCGCGTCGACGTCGAAGTCGACGGCGGCAAGGTGCAGAATTCCTGGTCCTCGGGCCAGATGTGGCGGGGGATCGAGGTTATTCTCCAGGGTCGCGACCCACGGGACGCCTGGCTCTTCACCCAGCGCATTTGCGGGGTGTGCACCACCGTGCACGCCATTACCTCGGTGCGCGCGGTGGAGAACGCGGTGGGTATGACCGTACCCATCAACGCCCAGTACATCCGAAACGTGATTCTGGCGGCCCACGGGCTGCACGATCACATCGTGCACTTCTACCATCTGTCGGCGCTCGATTGGGTCGATGTCGTGTCGGCTCTGAAGGCCGATCCGGCCGCGGCGAGCAAGCTCGCGGAGTCCATCTCCGAGTGGCCCGGCAACAGCACCAAGGCGCTCGCAGCTGTCAAGGAGAAGCTGCAGGGTGTGGTGGACAGTGGCCAGCTGGGAATCTTCGCCAACGGCTACTGGGGTCACCCTGCCATGCATCTATCTCCCGAGGTCAACCTCCTGGCTGCAAGCCACTACCTGCAGGCCCTCGAGTATCAGCGCAAAGCCAATCAGGTGGTAACCATCTTTGGATCGAAGACTCCCAATATCCAGAACCTGGCTGTGGGAGGCGTCGCCAACGCCATCAACATGGACAACGAAGCCACGTTGAACATGAAGAAGTTGTATCAGGCGAAGGTGTTGCTGACAGAGGTCCAGGACTTCGTCAAGAACGTCTATCTACCGGACGTCATCGCTATCGGCTCCATGTATCCTGAGTGGCTGGGATACGGGGCTGGCGTGACGAACTACATGGCTGTGCCAGATCTGCCGCTCGACGAAGCGGGAACAGAGTTCGACCTTCCGGGTGGAACGATCATGAACGCTGATCTCGGATCGTACAAGCCGATCAGCAGCTTCAACGACGAGTACTTCCGCGACAACGTCGAGGAAGGGATTTCTCATTCTTGGTACGACGGCGATTGGCAGCGTCATCCCTGGGAAGAAGAAACCGTTCCCAAGTACAGCGAGTGGGATGACAATGGGGACTACTCCTGGGTGAAGTCGCCGCGGTTCCAGGACCAGCCGATGCAGGTGGGTCCGCTGGCTCAGGTGCTGATGGGCCTGGCCTCGGGAAACGAGCTCTTCACCCAGTACGGAACCTATGTGCTGGAGCAGGCTGGCAACATGGCGGGCGTCAAGCTGACCCCGAAGGTTCTGCATTCGACGCTCGGCCGACACGCGTCGCGCTGCATCCGCTGTGTGGTGCTATCGGACCTAGCTCTGAAGCACTGGGGTCTGCTGGCCAACAACATCGCCAGCGGAGATGTCGAGAGTTGGCGGAAGCCCGAGTTCAAGGGCGTACAGAAGGGGTTTGGCTTCCACGAGGCGCCGCGTGGCACGCTGTCGCACTGGGTAGTCGCTCGCGACGGAGTCATCGAGAACTACCAGTGTGTCGTGCCCTCGACCTGGAACGCCGGGCCGAGAGACTCGAAGGGACGGATGGGGCCCTACGAGGCATCCCTCATGGGCAACCCAGTGGCCGATCCCGAGAGGCCGCTCGAGGTGGTGCGCACCATCCATTCGTTCGACCCGTGCCTGGCTTGTGCCATTCATACCCACGACGCAGAGGGTAAGGAGCTGGTAAAGGTCCGGGCACTGTAGAAGCATGTTGGACAGGTCTTGGCGCCGGCATCCGCGCACGGCGCCAGGACCCGACGCCCTATCCGAGCCGAGTCGCCCCCGGGCGCCTCGGCTCTTTCTTCAGGTGCCACCCTCTTTCTTGACAGAAGTCGGGGTGGTATTTCGTCTGTCATGTATATGGGACGTCGCCTTCGTTTCATTCCTTCAGGAGGCTGCCTCGTCGAGGTCACAAATCGAACCATTCAAGGTCGATTCCTGCTGAGACCCTCGGCCGAGTTGAATCGCCTTCTCATCGGAGTGCTTGGTCGAGCACAACGGCGCTATGGAGTCCGACTCCATGCCTGCCAAGTGCTCTCGAACCACTACCACCTTCTACTTACGGTCGAGAGTGCGCAACAACTGGCTCGATTCGTCGGCTATTTCCAAGGCAACCTGGCCAAAGAGGCAGGACGACTTCATCAATGGCGCGGACCATTCTGGCATCGTCGCTACCAGCACGTCATAGTCAGTGACGAGGAAGCGGCCCAGATCGCTCGACTCCGCTACATCATGTCCAACAGCTGCAAGGAGAACTTGGTGTCGAGCCCGCTCGAGTGGCCAGGCGTCAGCTCCACTCGACCACTTCTCCTAGGGGAGAGACTTGAAGGGGCCTGGGTCGACAGAACCAGGAAACGACTCGAGGGCGGGGGCACCGTTGCGAGTCAAGACCCACCTCCCTACTGGGAGAGGGAGTATGTGGTGTTTGAGCCCATTCCATGCTGGCGTCGCCTGAAATCGACAGTTGTGAGGAAGCGAATCGCCGAGCTGGTTTCTGACATAGAGACCGAGGTTGACGCACGACATCGAGTTCAAGGCAGCCGTCCCTCAGGTGTGCCGAAAGTCCTCAGACAAGATCCTCATGACAAGCCGCTGAAGTCCAAGTGGTCTCCAGCACCGCTGGTTCACTGTGCTTCCAGGGAGGCGCGAGACCTCCTTTGCGAGGCTTACTCATCCTTCGTCGAGGCCTTCCGCGACACTGCCACCCGGCTGGGATCGGCAAGTCTCCTCGACAACTTCCCCGACGAGGCATTTCCACCTCACATCCCTTACCAGCAGCATGCTAGGGCACCCGGCTAGGCGCAAGGCGGATAGAGCGGGGTCATCGGGAAGTCGTAGAGTCGGCAACCCCTTCTAAGCCCTAAGGATCATCCGGCAGCAATACGGACAGACGAGCTCGGCATACCCCACGGGATGTTCTCTTCACCCCGTTATCGGTCGCATACTTGGTGCGGTCGATCGACGGCAGCCCAGTCGGCTCGAACTTGTTATCTATAGCCTCTCAGTTGAGTCGATCTGATCGGCCCCGACTGACGCCCTTACGCGGAATCGCCCTTGGGCGTAGAAAGAAGGGTGGCACCTATGAGGACGAGGATCAGTCACCAGCTCATCGTGGCCGTCGCTCTGACCGCGGCCGTCATCTTCGGCCTCTTCTCGAACCTCCTGATCACCTCACACCAGCGCTCCATGGTCACCGTCATGGAAGGCTACGCCGACGAGAGTGCCGAGACCATTCAACGAAGCACACGCTTCGCCATGCTGCAGAACCAGCCGGACGAAGTGCGCCAGATCATCGATGCCATCGGCCGGCAGGAGAACATCCTCGGCATTCGCATCCTCAACAAAGACGGTCGAGTCATCTACTCACCGGACAAGAAATCCATCGGTACCATGGTCGACAAGCAAGCCGAGGCCTGCTACGTCTGCCACGCCACCGACGCCCCCCTGGAGCGACCCGACAGAACCTCGAGGACACGCTTCTTCAACAACGCCCTCGGCATCATCAAGCCGATCTACAACGAACCCAGCTGTTCCGAGGCCGCCTGCCACGCCCACCCACCCGACCAGGCCGTCCTCGGTGTCCTAGACATCACCCTGGACCTCGCCGGTACCGAGCGCCACATGGCCGAAGAGCGCGGCAAAGCTCTCATCACCATCGGCGGCGCAATTCTCTCCATCAGCTTCCTCATCTGGCTGATCATCTACCAACTCGTCGGCAAGCCGGTCGCCAAGCTGATGAAGGCTACCGACGCCGTAGCGGCCGGCGATCTCGACTATCGGATCGAAGTCAAGCGCAACGACGAGCTCGGCAAGCTCCAGCACTCCTTCAACGACATGACCCGGAAGATCGCCGAGACTGAGAGCCAGCTCTACCAATCCAACAAGCTGGCTTCCGTCGGACAACTGGCGGCGGGCATCGCCCATGAGATCAACAACCCCCTCACCGGAATCCTCACTTTCAGCAGTCTGTTGCTCAACCAGACCGACCAAGACCCCGCAGTTCGCGAAGACCTGGAGACCATCGTACGAGAGACCAAACGCTGTCGCGACATCGTCAAGGGTCTGCTGGACTTTTCCCGTCAAGTGCCACCTCGCAAGACCAACTCCGACATCAACTCCATCGTCAACCAGGCCCTGGCCATCGTCGACCACGAGCTCGATGTGGCCAACATCCAGGTCACACGAGGCCTCCTCGAAGAACTTCCTACCGTCCGGGTCGACGCTAACCAGATGGTCCAAGTCCTCATCAACCTCCTCGTCAACGCGTCCCTCGCCATAGGGCCCAAGAAAGGTGGCGAGATCTTCGTCGGCACCGACCTCAAGAAGATCGAGGGTAAATCCCACATCGAGATCAAGGTTGCGGACAACGGCTCCGGGATACCCAGCCAGAATCTGCAGAAGGTCTTCGAGCCCTTCTTTACGACTCGAGACACGGGCGGCACCGGTCTGGGCCTCGCTGTCGCCTGGGGGATCGTCAAGGAGCACGGCGGCACCATCTCGGTTGACAGCCAGCCAAGACGAGGAACCACATTCACCGTCCACCTGCCGGTAAGCGAGTCCAGCAGATCTACCAACGGGATCAGCGATGAGCGAACCACAGACTGATGTCTTGATCGTCGAAGACGAACCGGTTGTCCGGTTGGCAGCCGAGCGAGTGCTGAACTGGGCCGGAATCACGACAGATACTGCCGCCGAGATCGATAGCGCGATCGGCAAGATACGACGCGACGCCTACAAGCTCGTGCTCTGCGATCTCAAGCTGCCCGGAACCTCCGGCTTCGAACTCTTCGACCATACCCGTTCCCTGGCCAACCCTCCGGAGATCGTGATGGTCACCGGCTATGCCACTCTGGAGAACGCCCTTGAGTCCTTTCAGCTTGGCGCCTTCGACTTCATCCCAAAACCGTTCGACCCCCGCGAGCTTCTGGGCGTGGTACGACGCGCAATTCGCTTTCGGGTAGCAAGTGGCGCCTCGGGCTCACTGTCACCCGACTTCCAGGCGAAAGAAGCCGCCCGGCACGACGCCGATGTCGGAGTTGAGACCTATCAACTCGGACGCCACAGCTGGGCTCGCATCGATCAGGACGGCATGGCGACCATCGGGGCCGCCGAGACCTTCGCTGGGATGCTTCGGGAGATCGAAACCATCAAGTTCTCCGGTGGTTCCGAGCACTCGGTTCAGGGCAAAACCCTGGTGCGGATTCTGAGCCATGGAGGTCTCGTGCATCGCGTCTGGGCCCCTCTGAGTGGCCAGATCCTGACCACAAACAAACAGCTCGAAGCCGACCCGCAAGTTCTCGACCGGGATCCGCTCGGCGCCGGCTGGTTAGCACAGATCATTCCTTCAGACCTCGAGCGGGAGTTGCCAATGATCTCTCGCCGGCCGACCCTGGAAGGTGAGAGGAATTCGGATTCGTGAACCACCGATTCGACTGGGAGGTAATGCCATGGTCGTTGTAATCGTCCTACTGACTGTCGTCGTCTTCTTTGTTGTCGACCTCCTGCTGCGCCTCGCCCTGAAGAAGAGGGAGGACGCCAAGCTCAAGAAGGAACGGGCCGAAGCCCTGGATACTGGCCTCAGACTCGACTACACCGATGAAGCCGTCAGCCTCAAACGGGTCGAGGTCGAGTCGCCGAAGGCCCGCATTCTCGCCGTCGACGACGAACCAGTCGTACTCGACAGCTTTCGCAAGATTCTCGTCCTGGAGGGCTTCTCAGTGGATACCGTGGAAACGGCCCAGGAGGCCCTGGGACTAGTGCGAAAGAACGACTACGACTTCGTCTTCACGGATCTGAAGATGCCTGGAATGGACGGGATGGACCTGACCAAGGCGGTCAAGCACCTACGACCGGACATCGACGTCGTCATGATCACCGGCTACGGAACGATCGAGTCCGCGGTGTCGACCATGCGATTCGGCGCCATGGACTATGTCGAAAAGCCCTTTACCCCGGAAGAGCTGGGCGCTTTCACCAACAGGTGTCTGATCCGCCGTCAGGATCGGATCGAGAAAGAGATCGCACCTCGCGTGCAACTGGTGACCGCCGCGGTCGAAGAGTCTCACTCGCCCAACGTCATCAACGTACCGGGCGGCATCTATGTCTCGCCCGAGCACACCTGGGTGGGCATCGACATCACCGGAGAGGCGCGGATTGGGCTCGACGACTTCGCATTGAAGTCTCTCGAAGACATCAAGGACATCGACTTTCCGACGCAGGGCAGTCACATTCGCAAGGGAGAGCCGCTCTTCTCCTTGCGTCGGGGTGAATCGACCTTGGCGTTTCCATCGCCCCTTACCGGCAAGGTCACCGGCGTCAATCACGATCTCACCTATTACCTGGAGCTCGTAACCAGGCGACCCTTCGCCCTGGGGTGGATCTGCTGCATGGAGCCCTCCAAGCTCAGCGAGGAGCTCGGTCAGCTGAAGATAGGTGCCGACGCTCTGCCTTGGTACGAGAGTGAGATCCGTGACTTCTGGAGCCGGTTGACGACTCTGCGCAAAGCAGAGGATGAAGGAGAGCGAGCAACGGAAACGACTCCCGAGGCGGCCCAGTTGAGAGGAGTCGAGCTCTCCTGGTCTGTCTTCAGCGATACGTTCGTTGGCTCCAGCAACGCCGGGACGCCGGTTTCATGAGCCGTAGGCACTCAAGGTTCTACCCTGACTCGAGCGAGTCTGATCCCTGGAGGATCGAAGAATGAAAAGTGCCACCCGTTTTTTGTGTGTGGTGATCGGTGGCCTGTCTGCGGTCGCCGCAACGGGTCAATCCGTCGAGAATCGATGCCTCTCACCCGCACCACCGGACGTCATCGTTTCGCCATCCTCGGTCGGCGAAGTCACGTTCGCCCACCAGATGCACAGTGAGGACTTCGAGATCCCGTGTGCGGACTGTCATCACGAGACCCACGCCGTCAAGCTGCAGATGCCTCACGAGGACTACTTGCAGGATTTTTGGATCGATTGCACTACCTGTCATCACGACAGTGATGACCCGGCCTGTCCGCAGGCCTGTTCCACCTGCCATCACAGCGCGCCCCACGCAGTCGCCGATGAGACCATGAGCGCCAAGGTCGTCATTCATCAAAGTTGCTGGAAGTGCCATGAGGTCGCCACAGGGCCGGAGGCGACTCGAAATTGCGGTGTCTGCCATCAGGGCGCCGTAAGACCAGCTTCGCAAGACAGTGCCGGGCACGACCAGCTGTCGCCCCAGAAGGAGGTCGAAGGATGAATCGGAGGGATTTCCTGAAAGTCACTGGAGTCGCGGGAGCGGCCTTGACCGGCACCGGCGCGAAGGGGTCCGAGAGCTCGTCGCCTTCGCCGGAGTTCTACGGCGTGCTGGTCGACACCACCCGCTGCATCGGTTGCAGGGCCTGCGAGAAAGCCTGCGCCACCGAGCACGACTTCCCTGTGCCCGACATAGCCAACGACGGGGCTCTCGAGACGCAGCGCGATACCAGCGAGACCGCCTGGACTGTCGTCAACCGCTTCGACACCTCGGAAGGTGAGGTTTTCGTCAAGAAACAGTGCATGCACTGCTGGCAGCCCGCCTGCACCGCCGCCTGCCTGACCAATGCCATGTACAAGACCCAGGAGGGCCCGGTGATCTGGCGTTCGAGAAAATGCATGGGCTGCCGCTTTTGCATGGTCTCCTGCCCCTTCGACATCCCGAAGTTCGAGTATCACGAGTGGAACCCGAAGATCCAGAAATGCAACCTCTGCTTCGATCGTCTCCAGGAAGGCAAGAAGCCAGCCTGCGTCGAAGCCTGCCCCACCGATGCCCTCATGTTCGGGATGAAGCGCGATCTCATGGAGATAGCCCGGGTGAGGATCTACAACCATCCCGAGCGCTACGTCCACAAGATCTACGGGGAGCACGAAGTGGGTGGCACCGGTTGGCTGTATCTGTCGGCGGTACCCTTCGAAGAGGTGGGCTTTCGCACCGACCTAGGCACGACACCCTATCCCGAGTACACCCGGGATTTCCTCTATGGTGTCCCGTTGGTGCTCTTCGGCCTGCCTGCCCTGCTCTATGGAATGAATCAGATGACTGGATCGGACAATGAGGACTAACGGTCATGTCGGTCGATAATTGTGGAGGGAAACCATGAGTCGAGTGACTACCATCAGTGAGCCAGTCGGATTCTGGAGCTTCCTTCGCTCGCAGTTGCGTCCGCGGGGCAAGATTCTGACCCCTTTCAATGTGATCTCTGTGCCCATCATTCTCCTGGGCCTCGGCATCCTGGTCGTCCGTTTCACCCAAGGCCTGGGTTCGGTCACGAATCTCTCGCAGGACTACCCTTGGGGGTTCTGGATCGGATTCGACGTCATCACCGGGGTGGCCTTCGCCGGAGGTGCCTACACCATCACCTTCGCGGTCTACATCATGCGCATGGAGAAGTACCATCCCATCGTCCGCGCCACGGTGCTGAACGGCCTTCTGGCATATGTCTTCTACGCTGGGGCCCTGGCCCTCGATCTCGGCCGGCCCTGGAACATCATCAACCCGATCATCGGTAACTCCTTCGGATTCAACTCCGTACTTTTCCTGGTTTCCTGGCATTTTCTGCTCTACATGCTGGCGGAGCTTCTGGAGTTCTCCCCGGTGGTGGCCGAGTGGCTGGGAGCCCGGCGAGCCCGGCGAATCCTCTCTGCCATGACGCTCTCTGCGGTGATCTTCGGTGTGACCCTCTCCAGCCTGCACCAGTCCGGTCTCGGCGCGCTCTATTTGATGGCCAAGCCCAAGATCCACCCGCTTTGGTACTCGGAGTTCATCCCGATCTTCTTTCTCGTCTCCAGCATCTTCGCCGGCCTCTCGATGGTCATCCTGGAAGGCACCCTCAGCCACAGGGTCTTCAAGGACCAGATCGATCCCAAGAAGCACCACTCTTTCGAGGACCTCGTGATAGGTCTCGCAAAGGGTGCTGCCATTGCCATGTTCGTGTACTACTTCTTCAGGGCGCTGATCTTTCTCCACGACAAGCAGTGGACGATGCTCCTCAGCGGATGGGGGGCCTGGTACCTTCTGGAGATCATCGGACTCGTGCTGATTCCCTGTTTCATGTTCGCCTACGGAGTGCGTCATCGTAGCCTCGGTATCATCCGCACCGCCGCGGTGCTCACCCTGCTGGGGATCGTCCTCAATCGCCTCAACATCTCGATCATCGCCTACAACTGGTATTTGCCGGTCAGGTACTACCCCAGCTGGCAGGAGATCGTGGTGACAATGATGGTGGTCTCGGCAGAGATCTGGGTATTCCGCTGGATCGTCCTACGCATGCCGGTACTGCGCGAGGCGCATGAGTTGCCCTCGGACACACAGGAGAAGCCGGAGCGGGCAGCCGCTGCGGCCAGCCTGTAGAAGGAGAACGGACCATGGAGACCTACACCTACGTCAACATCTTCGAGACCAAGGGACTCGAGTACCTGCTCCTGATGAGCTTCCTGGTTCTGCTGGTCTTTTTCGTGCGGTATCTCCGAGAACCTGGAGGTAAGGATTAGCAGCAAGGCGCATATACTTGAAGCCCATGCAAGTCGGAATTATCGCACTGGGTAGCATCATCATGGGTGACGACGCCTTCGGTGCGTACGTCCTCCAATTTCTGAAGGCCAACTACATCTTCCCGTCGGAGATCGAGCTTCTCGATCTGGGAACCCCAGGGCCAGAGTTCGTCAATTACATGGCCCGGTTCGATGCCGTAATCGTCCTCGATGCCGTCAAGGCGAAAGGAGACCCTGGAGAGGTGCACCTCTACCGGCAACAAGATATTGCCAAGATCCTTCCTTCGCTGCGCCTTTCACCCCACGACCCCAGCCTGCGGGATGCGCTGCTGGCCGGTGATTTCATCGGCGAGGCGCCGGACGATGTCCTGTTGGTCGGAGTCATCCCCTCCGAGGTCGAGCTTCAGACGACGCTCAGCGAGCCGGTCATGAACTCCATTCCCGAAGTGGAGGAAGCCGTCATCTCCGAGCTGCGTCGCCTTGGCTTCGAGCCCGAAAGGCTCAGCCAACCGAGCGCGCTGGACATCTGGTGGGAGTAGAGGTGTTGGCTCCTGCAGGAAGAGACTCATGCCTCCTTTAGATGAGTGGCCCCCCTCGGGACTCGGTGCCGACGACATTCTGGACGGCGTCAGCACCCTCTTCGAGTCGTTGGGCCGGGCTCTCGTCTGCGTCAATCGCAGCTTCCAGGTCGTCCACGCTTCCAAGGGTCTGGATCGGATCATGGGCCCGGGAGCGGCAAAAGCGATCATTGGCCTGCCTATCGAATCCATCCTCGGAACCGAGCTATTCGGTGTCGAGGGCTCGCTCCGTCGGGCCTTGTCGGCCGGTGACCGCCGCGAAGGCTGGGGTGCCACCCTCCAGATCGAGGGGTTTCAGCCACATCTGGTCTCGATCAGCACAGCGCCGGTGCTCCACGGCGATTCCGAGGTCTGCGACCCCAGGGTTGCATACGTCATCGTCGCCCGACCGAGCCAGGAGGATCACCAATCGGCATCGGCGGCCCCCACGGTGTTCTCAGGGCTCGTGGCGAGGTCCGCCTCGATGCTGCGCATTTTCGGCCTGATCGAGCACCTCGCAGAGAGCGACGCCACGGTCCTCATCACCGGAGACAGCGGCACCGGCAAGGAGCTCGTGGCACGCGCCATCCATGTGCACTCACCCCGCAGCAAGGGACCTTTCGTAGCGGTCAATTCGGGTGCCATTCCGCAAGATCTGCTGGAGAGCGAGCTCTTTGGCCATGTTCGGGGTGCATTCACGGGAGCCGTGCGGGACCGGGTGGGTCGATTCGAGCTCGCCTCGGGCGGCACGATCTTCCTCGACGAAGTGGGCGATATTCCCGTCCACCTACAAGTGAAGCTGTTGCGGGTACTGCAAGAGAGGACCTTCGAGCGGGTCGGCGAGAGCGAGAGCCGGACTTCCGACGCCAGAGTTATCGCAGCCACGAACAAGGACCTTCGACAGGCCATCCTCGACGACTCGTTTCGCGAGGATCTCTACTATCGGCTGCGAGTCGTACCTATCGAAGTACCGCCTCTGCGCAAGAGGCGAGAAGACATCGAGCCCCTGGCGCGTAGCCTTCTGGCCCGTGTGGGAGCTCGGCACGATCGCTCGGTCAGGCTCTCACCCGATGCGATGCGGGCACTTCTCCGCTACTCCTGGCCCGGCAACGTCCGCGAGTTGGAGAACGCCCTCGAGTACGCGGTGGCGGTCAGCCGGAGCCAGACCCTCCATCCCCAGGATCTACCGCTGGAAGTCTCCGGCGCCGAGCCCCTGCCGGTGACCGTTACCCACCCCTTCCGCCCCCGGCCCGAGCCCGTGCCCGAGCCGCAGTCGGCACCGGAGCCTCGCGTCGAAGTCCCGCTCGACGGCGACCCGGAGCACGAGCGCATTCGATCTGCCCTCGAAGCGCACCAGTGGCGCCGCACCGAAGCGGCAGAGGCTCTGGGCATGAGTCGGACGACCCTGTGGCGCAAGATGCGCGAACACGGCCTCCTGAAGTAACCCACGTTCCCACTTCTCTCAAAGTTGCCACCCACTTTTCGGCGGGGAAGCGCCATGCATGCAAAGGTGCCACCCACTTTTGAGACGTTTGTGAAACGAGGTGTTGCAACTTTGCGTTTCAATTGAAGCGCCCGCGTGAAACAAACCGTTTTGCATAGCGAGCCGCAAAACGTTGAGACGAGGATAAACCCTTTTGAATCATGAGTTTGCAATTCTGGCACGGGCCCTGCTTTTACCACGGGGCGAGTAGGGATCGAGAGAAAGGAAATTCAATGAAGAACTTAGTCATTCTGGGAGCCGGCACAGCAGGCACAACCGTCGCCAACATGCTTCGAAGGAAGCTCCCCTCCGATTGGTCACTGAAGATCATCGACCCGGACACCGACCACTTGTTCCAGCCCGATCTCATCTTCATTCCTTTCGAGATGCAGACACCGGAAAAGACCATCCGACCCCGGAAAGGCACTCTCGGCAAGGGAATCGAGTGGATTCAGCGTCCGGTCCAGAGGGTCGATGCGGACAAAAACCAGGTGATTCTCGACGGTGACGAGAGAGTACCCTACGACCTCCTCGTGATCGCGACCGGCTCCCATATTCGCCCAGAAGAGACCCCAGGCCTCCTCGGCGACGAATGGCAGAAGAGCATTTTCGACTTCTACACCCTGGAAGGCTCGGTTGCCCTGCGCGACGCCCTCAAGAAGTTCGAAGGCGGTCGGGTCGTGGTCAACACCGTCGAGATGCCGATCAAGTGCCCGGTAGCGCCCTTGGAGATAACGTTTCTCGCAGAGTCGTTCTTCACCGAAAAGGGCATTCGGGACAACGTCGAGCTGACCTACGTCACGCCTCTCGACGGAGCTTTCACCAAACCCATCGCGGCGAAGGCCCTAGGCGGCATCCTCGACGACCGCGGTATCAAAGTCGAGGCCGAGTACAACGCCAGCGAAGTGGATGTCGATCGCAAGGTGCTGCGCTCGTACGACGAGCGCGAGATCCCATTCGACATGTTGATCACCATCCCCACCCACATGGGAGCAGGGTTCATCGAGGAGTCAGGGCTCGGCGACGAGCTGGCCTTCATTCCGACCCACCGGCACAGTCTGATCGCCGACAACCACGACAATATCTTCGTGCTGGGTGACGCCACGGACCTGCCCACTTCAAAGGCTGGTTCGGTTGCCCATTTTCAAGCCGAGGTGGTAGTGGACAACGTCCTGCACCTCATCAAAGGCGAGAGCCCCAAAGCGGTCTTCGACGGCCATGCCAACTGCTTCATCGAAAGCGGCTACGGCAGGGCCATGCTGATCGACTTCAACTATGAGCAGGAGCCGCTACCGGGCGTCTACCCGCTCCCGACG
Organism: Thermoanaerobaculia bacterium; assembly: GCA_049664225.1. Lineage (GTDB taxonomy): Bacteria > Acidobacteriota > Thermoanaerobaculia > Multivoradales > JAHEKO01 > JAUVRX01. Next base: position 5,859 of record JBATEX010000114.1, on the reverse strand, counting down.
GTGGGCCCGTTCCCGCTCCTCAAGGAAAGCAAGTTCAACCACTGGGGCAAGCTCATGTTCCGACACGTTTACTGGCATGCCCTGCTTCCCGGCCATCCAATCCCGGTACCGAACCACATGTCGATGGTCGGCAAGAAGCGCCCAGCCAAGCTCACGGCTGACGCAGAGCTAGCCTCTTGAGAAATCCGGAATCAATCGCCACCACACTACTTGATTCATTTGCAACCAGTTGTTGAAAGGAGGCATCAACATGCCAGTAGTCGATTACGCCGGACAGTCCATCGAGGTCAACGAAGAGGGCTTTCTGGTGGACAGCAGCCAGTGGACACCCGAGGTGGCCGAGGCGATCGCCAAAGATATCGGCATCGACGCGCTCAGCGACCAGCACTGGAAGGTCATCACCTTCTGCCGAGAAGATGCGGCCAATCAGGGAACACCCCCTGGGCTGCGTCGGATCTCCAAGAACTCGGGCGTCAATATGAAGGAGCTGTATCAGCTGTTTCCGAAGGGCCCAGGCAAGCTGGCAGCCATGGTATCTGGCCTTCCCAAGCCCCAGGGCTGCATCTGAGCCAAAGACCCAATCGAACCGGGCGTCGATTTGACAATCGAGCTCGACTTCAAGAAAGAACGAGAGACGACTGATGACAACGACGACAATCGACGAAGCCGTGACCACTGGACAAGCCACGACAGAGGAGACGAAGCCCGAGCGAGAGCCGATTGAACGGGTGAGCATCATCTGTTCCAAGGGTACCCTCGACATGGCCTATCCCGGCCTGGTGATGGCCAATGGGGCCCGCATGATGGGCATCGAGGCCATGGTGTTCTTCACCTTCTGGGGGCTCGACATCATCACCGAGAAGAAGATCGACAGCCTTCACGTCGCGACGGTCGGCAATCCTTCCATGCCAATGCCTACCATGGTCGGCGGGCTGCCTGGAATGGAAGCCATGGCCACCAAGATGATGAAGAAGCAGATGGACGACCTCGAGATCCCGCCGGTGCGGGAATTCATCGAGATTCTCTCCGACAGCGGCGCCGAGCTCTACGCCTGTCGCATGGCAATGGACATGTTCAAGCTGGAGGAGAAGGACCTGGTGCCGCAGGTCGATGAGGTCCTCACGGTGATGGATTTCTACGACAAGAGCGCCGGAGCCCAGATCATCTTCATCTGATTCCGTTGCCCTGATTGGGATCATCCCAAATCATCGAGCAACGGATTTTTCAGGAGACAGACATGCACACGCGAATCAGTCGAGCCTGGCCGCTACTCTTGCTGGCCATGGCTCTGGTGGTCCCGGCTCAGCTGCCCGCCACCAACGGAATGTACCTCACCGCCTATGGAGCAGAGACCTTGGGTCGAGGTGGCGCCAATCTCGCCATTTCGGACCGGAGCCTGGCGATTAACTTCAACCCGGCCGGCATCTCTCAACTCCAGGGAAATCACTTTACGGCCAACCTCGCGGTGCTGGTTCCATCGCTGACCTTCGAGAACATGGCCAATCCGTCGCCTATCGACTCCGAGAGCAGCTACTTTCCGCTGCCCTCCTTCGCCTACGTGCGTGCCGGCAAAGAGTCGCCGTGGTCCTGGGGGATTGGAATGGTAGCCCAGGGAGGAATGGGTGCCACGTTCAAGAACACGAACACCTTCTTCGGCACCCAGGACAAGACGGACAGCGAGGTCCGCTTCGGAACCCTTGTCCCAACCGTTTCGTACGCCATCAACGAAGACATGTCGATTGGCCTTGCAGCCAACGTCGGCTACGCGGATGTCGCTTTCGCGTTCTACCCCGAGACCTCGTTCTTCAATACCGAGAACCCGGCCTTCAGCTTTCCTGGTGTAGAAATGGGTACGGCTGGCGGTCTCCAGTACAACTTCCGTCTGGGATGGATGTGGCGAGCGACACCCAAGTTCTCCGTCGGCGCCATCTACCAGACTGAGACCCAGAGCGACTTTACCGGCGGGGACCTGGCGGTCAACTACAACGGATTCCCGTTCATCGGACAGAAGGTCGGGTACGAAGCTGAGGTGGACGGATTCACGTTCGCGGCCCAAGCCGGCGTCGGCTTCGCCCTGCGACCCAACGACCGATGGATACTGGCCCTCGATATCAAGAAGAACTACTGGGACGACGCCATCGACACCATCACGGTCACAGGCAAGAACCCAGACACTCCCTTGCCGCCGCCGTTCAACGAAGTGGTTCTGCCCTTTGTCTTCAATTGGAAGGATCAATGGGTCTACGCTTTAGGCGCCGACTACCGGGTGAACGACACGCTGACCCTGAGGGCCGGCTACAACTACGGCGAGAATCCGGTTCCCGATGACACCCTCAACCCGCTGTTTCCCGCCAATGTCGAAGATCACCTCTCCTTCGGCTTCAGTTACCTGGCTGGAAGCATCACCTATGAGTTCGGAATCGAACGCGCCTTCAACGTGTCACAAACGAACAACAATCCCGATCCCCAGGTGAATCCCTTCGGTCCCGGAACGACCGTCGAGCACAGTCAGTGGACTGCCGCTTTCGGCGTTTCGTGGGCCTGGGCGAGGAAATGATGACAAGCGAGGAGCCTCCTAGGCTCCTCAGGAGACCAAGATCATGAAGAAACTATGGATCATCGCTGGTATCACTGCCATAACGTTGGCTGCACAGCTGATTCCCGCCGGCTCGGCTTTTGCCACCAAGGCGATCGCCGACAAGGAAGAAGCCGCCTGCACGGTCTGCCATGACAAGCCCGGCAGCAAATTGATGACCGACGAGGGCAAATACTACGAGCTCATGGGCTCATTCGACGGATATGACCACGTAACGCAGGATTTCGGTAAGTGCACAGCCTGCCATGTACGCAAGCCTGGATCTGCCAAGCTGACCAAGCAGGGCAAGCAGTATCAGTCACTCGCCACCGACATGGAAGGTCTGCGAGAGTACCTCATGGCGCCTCATCCGGAACCGCCGGCAGCAGAGACGGAACAGCCCGACAGCAACGACTGATTGCCAGAAGTGGTGATCGGACGACCCGAGCGGCTCGAGGTCTCACGACCTCGGGCCGTCTTGGTTTCAAGGCGGGGAGCCAACTCGAAACAAGATCGTAGCCCGGGCTCAGCCGGCCGCCGCCTCGTCGTCTTCGTAGGCTTCTGACAGGGCACAAACATTCTTGCCCAGCTCGAGCTCCGAGGCCTTGGCTTCTCCGACCTCCAGGAGACCTGCGTTGACTCGCTTGATCTCGATGTACTCCTTCGGGAACTTGGGCAGACTTGCAAGGATGTAGCTGACGAAGGCCTCCTCCCCTTTTTGGACCATCAGAAGCCCGTCGTTGACCTTCTTCAAGTCCCCGAGAGGCTCCGCGAAGAGGCCCTCTCCATTCTCCTCGGCCAGAGTGCTGAAGTGCGCCGGCAGGACCATGACATCCCCTGACAGTTCCAGGAGCCGGCGCAGCGACTGGTAGTGGATCGGGGCCCAGGTGTCCCCATGGCCGCCCAGATCGGGGCGCGCGATCGACTTGATGAAGATGCTGTCGCCAGTGAACAGGTACTTGCCGTCCAGCAGATACGCCAGATTGCCCAAGGTGTGACCCGGAATGTGAAACGTGTGGATCGTGCACTCACCCACCTTGAACTCCTGCTCGTCATGAACGAACAGGTACGGGATCTTGGCTGGCAGCACGTCAATGGGATGAATCCCATCATAGGGGTGCAGATAGTACGGGGCACGGGAATGTTCGGCGATCGCGGGGCCGCCGCTGATGTGGTCCGCATGGCCGTGGGTGTCCAGCACCATGACGATCTCGAGCCCCTTCTCAGCCGCCAGATCGAGGTAGTGCTGCTCATGCCGCAGTGGATCGATGATCGCGGCCTCGCCGGCACTGCCGATGAGATAGCTCAGGCAGCCCCTCGCCGGACGACTGATCTGGTACACGCTGCGATGCTCCGTCTCCTCGATGGCTCGCACGTGATAGAAGTCACCCCAGGCCTTGGTGCCACCCGCCATGTTGAAGGCGTCCAGACCCAGTCGCCGCATGGCCTCGGCGACGAACTCCGAGGTATCCCCTTTCGCACAGACGGCCAGAATCGGCATGTCCTTCGGTAGCTTGCCCACCCAGCTGCCCTCGAGGAAGTCGACGAATGTGTCGACCACATCGTCGTGCTCATCGACTTCGAGCATCTCGTAGTAAGGCACATTGACCATGGGGATCTTCTTCTTCCCCTCGATCTTCCAACTTTCGTACTCGTCTTCGTTGCGCACGTCGAAGAGAAAGAAGTCGTCTTGCCGTTCCAGATGCTCCAGAAGCTGCTCTGGCTGCCATTCTGTGACTGAGGAATCGGCTGGGGTCATGGTTTCATCCTCCTCGATTGCTTCGGATCCCAACGAGCCCTGGATCGACTCGCCGCGGCGACAACATTTCCATCCTTCTACTGAATCAAGGGCCGCTTGACAATACCACCAGGGGTATCCTAGATTCAACGCAGCTTCAGCACTCGCAACGAAGCAAATCTACCTGGGATTTGGCCGCCGTATCTGCGGCAAGAGAGGACACGACTCATGAATGATCTCCACTACGACGAGACTCTCGACACCAAGGGCCTGAACTGCCCCATGCCCGTGGTCAAGGCCCGCAAGAAGATCGGCGAGTTGACCGAGGGGCAGGTGCTCAGGATCATCAGCACCGACCGAGGCTCGATCAAGGACTTTCAAGGCTGGGCCAAGATCGGCAAGAACGTCGAGCTTCTGGGACAGGAGACCGTCGACGAGGACGGCACAGAGCTATACCTGCACTTCATCCAGAAAACCAGTTGAAGGAGCGCCAAGATGTCGGTAAGTGATGTTACGACCCCGAGCGGGAAAGTCGATACAAACGAGCTGATGGAGCGGCTTGCAGCCGTCGAGCAGCGCGTGGAGAGCCTCGAGGAGTCACAGCCGGACGACATGGTCGCCTTGATCGTTTTCTCTGGCGACCTCGACCGCGTTCTAGCTGCCTTTGTAATCGCCACGGGCGCCGCGGCCCTTGGCCAGGAGGTCAGCATGTTCTTCACCTTCTGGGGCCTGGGTGTCCTCAAGAAGGAGAGCAATCTTGCTGGCAAGGGCTTGTTCGAGAAGATGATGTCTATCATGAGCCCGAGCAATTCTACGCAGCTGCCTGTTTCCAAGATGAACTACTTCGGCGTTGGCGCCAAGATGCTGCGCCAGATGATGAAAGACAACAACGTCTCTTCGCTCGAGGAGATGATCGACATGGCCAGAGAAATGGGAGTGAAAATGCTGGCCTGCGAGATGTCCAAGGATGTGATGGGGATTCAGGACGAGGAGCTCATGGACGGTCTCGAGCCAGCCGGCGTGGCTGCGTTCCTGGGAGAATCACTCAGGTCCCGAACGAATCTCTTTATCTGACACACTCTATCTGACGCGCCAGGAAGGAAGACCATGGCTTCCGTATCACCAGTCAAAAAAGCTGTCGTTCCGATCGAGGACAAGAAGCGCCTGCTCGCCCGACTGGCTCGGGTCGAAGGGCAGCTCCGCGGCATCCAGAAGATGATCTCTGACGACGAGGACTGCGAGAGGATCGCCCAGCAGCTGGCCGCAGCCCGGGGAGCGCTCAACAAGGCTTTTAGCGACCAGATCTCCTGTGCTGTCGCCCGTAGGCTCGCAGGGCACTCCTGCGACACACCCGCAGTTCGAGAGGAGGTCTCGGAAGTCCTGAGTCTCCTGACTCGTTACGGCTGATCGAAACTCGAAGTCACGGCGGCCCTGTCACACTTTCGGCCGGCACAAGTCGGGCCGCTTCAATGTAGGGGAGGGGTTTACCCCCTCCCGCGGGCGGCCGCAAGGGCCGCCCCTACATGATATTCGTTCACCCAGGACC
>JBATEX010000113.1:0-2911 GCA_049664225.1 Thermoanaerobaculia bacterium | reverse complement strand
GTATTGGGATGACAGCGCCGGTTGGCCTAGGGATTCGATTGCACTGGAGTCCCCGGCCCCACGGGAGCAGGCCACCGGGCCCGCGGCCAGCGAAAACAGCATCAGGAGAGGACGGAGTCTCATGGATCGCTTCACTTTCCTAGCCCCCACAGGAGAAGCAGGGATACGGCCACCCCGAGGGAATCCCGTTGGATCCTCCCTCCCCTAGATAGTCGGGAAAGGGCTGCTCTCCGTTGTCCAGGACCCAGCGGTGGGTGGCTTCTCGGTTTGCGTCGAGAGTGACTTGATAGCCCCAATAGACGTTCTGCGCGTTGATGCTGGCGGCGAGAAGCTGATTCAGCTTGGCCAGCTCCTGGCCGCTGTGGGCTCCGATCATGTTGGCGACGTTCAAAGCTTCGAGGTTGCCCTCGGCACTGTCGGCCAGCGCCTGGAGCTCGGCGAGCTGCTCTTGGGTGGAGAAGTAGTCGCGAGCCTGGGCGCTCACGGCATCCAGCGTGGCGGCCAGGGTGTCCAGGGTCGTCGTGGTCCACTGCCCGAAGGCCTCGTTGTAGTTCGGTTCCTCCGTGGGCACGGCCCCGGCGAAGAGATCGCGGTACGCCTCGTAGAGACCCTCGAGCGAGTAGGAGAGGGCTTCCCCCTGCTGCGAGAGCTCATTGAGATAAACCAGCCACCCTCGTAGATCACGCCAGCTGGGCTCATCGATCCGCTCGAGATTTCGATACATGGTTTCGATCTGGTCGATCTGGTTCTCGATTTGCTCGAGCGCCCTCACCGCCTGGAGGATGTTCTCGGCCAGGTTTGCGGGGTCGATCACGGCCATCTGACCGATGGTCTTGGGTGCAGCTGCCAGGGACAACAACAAGCAGACGGCGGTGACGCGAGCCCGAAGAGCCACAGAATGAGTCATGCGATGTTCTCCCTTGAGATGCCGCTGAGCTGATCCGCCCAATCGCATAGACCACGTTCGCGGAGCCACCGGCTGGACCAGCCCTGCCCGTGCTCGGATTCCAGCTCCCCAATCCTTCGCAGGCTCTCCTTGTCACTCGAGCCCACAAAGGAGAGCGCCACAGGTCCGAGATTCAAGTCGATCAAGCGCCGGCCGAGAGGCGAGGTGTAGTAGTAATCCCGCTTCGGCACAGCGGCGGCCACAGTCTCCGTCTCGCGATCGCTCAGGCCGATCTCGCGATAGAGGGCCGCGCCATGCTCGGTGGCGGCTTCAGGATTGGGCAGGAAGAGCTTCGTCGGACAGGACTCATAGAGCACATAGCGTTCCTCCGAGCGATGAATGTCGGCCAGGCTCTGGGTAGCAAAGATGACTGCCGCATTCTTCTTGCGCAGTTCTTTAAGCCAGGTCTGGATTTGCTCGCCGAATAGACCATGCATGAGAAAGGTCCAGGCCTCATCGATGACGATCAGGGTGGGCTCCCCGTTGAGGCGTTGCTCGATGCGGTGGAAGAGGTACAAAAGTACAGGCACGACCACCTTCTCGCGCAGCTCCATCAAGTGACCCATTTCAAAGACCTGGAACCGCCCGTCCACCAGACCGTCTTTCCGCGCGTCGAGCAGCGTGCCGAGATTGCCGTTCAAGGTGTAGGGCCGAAGAGCTTCGCGGAGCGCACTGTCCTGGAGCCGGATCTCGAGATCCGTCAAAGTGGGCTCGGGTGAGGCGGCCAGGAGCTCGAGGGCGACGTAGATCGCGGTTCTCTGTCGAGGCGTAACGTTAAGTCCTTGGAGGTCGAGCAGGACCTCGAGCCACTCGGCGGTCCAGACACGCTCAAAGCGATCACGGATTCCGGCCAGCGGACTGAAGCTCAGGCTGTCGACGCTCTGGCCGGCGATGGCGTAGTGGTGTCCACCGGCAGCTTGGACCAGGGGCTTCGCAGAGTAGCCCTTGTCGAAGACGAAGACTTGGGACTCAGGGTAACGGAACCACTGAGCCTGCATGAGCCCCAGCAGCGTCGACTTGCCGGACCCTGTGGGCCCAACCACCAAAGTGTGCCCAACGTCGCTGACATGGAGATTGAGCCGAAAAGGGGTCGAGCCGCTCGTAGCGGCCCAGAGCAGGGCCGGGCTCCCCGTGCGGAACATGGGGGAGGGGTTCGCGGGGAGCCCAGCCCAAACACTGGTCAATGGCAAAAGATCGGCAAGATTCCGCGTGCTGATCAGCGGCCGTCGCACGTTGGGGTGGCCGTGGCCGGGAAGGCTCGCGAGAAAGGCCTCGATGGCATTGACCTCCTCGAGCCGGGCGCCGAAGCCGTGGTTTCGGAGCTCTTTCAAGACCAGCCGTATGGTCTCCTTGAGCTCCGAGCCCTCCTCGTTCATGAGGATCAGGGCTGGGGTGTAGTAGCCATACCGGACTGCGTGGGAGGCGGCGTCGGCCATTGCTTCATCGGCGTCCCGTGCCATCCGCAAAGCGTCTTTGTTGGGGAAGACGTGGCGCCGTTTCCCCGCTGGACTGACGATCTCGGCCAGTAACCCGGTCAGCCCGCGGCGCTTCTGCCACCATTTCATGCGGTACCGGCGGATGTGACGAGAGGCGGTCTCAGGATCTAACGGTATCCAGCGAGTCGAGTAGCGGTAGGAGACCGGGAGTCGGTCGAGAAAGGAAAGGACTCCGGGGGTGGTCTGACCCGGGAAGCTGGTGAGGCCGATCGGCGCGATCCACTCACGACCGATCCGTGGCGCAAAACCACCGGAGAAGTCCTGGTCGGCCAGCACGGCGTCTAGGTAGCAGGGTGGATCGGGCACAGCGACCGGGTGATCCAGACCCGTCAGGCAGCGATGGAGATGCGCAAGAACATCCGAGGAGTCGAGCCGGCAAATCGAGAGAAGGCTCGAGAGACGATCTTCGACGTCGCTGAGCTGCTTTTCGAAGAGCTCGAGCTGCTCGTCCCAGTCGATGCCGCGATCC
>JBATEX010000112.1:0-29711 GCA_049664225.1 Thermoanaerobaculia bacterium | reverse complement strand
CGTCTGGTCTGACGGTTTCGTCTGGTCGGATGGGTTCGTCTGGTCCGACGGCTTCGTCTGGTCCGACGGGTTTGTCTGGTCGGATGGCTTTGTCTGGTCGGACGGATTCGTGTGGTCCGATACCTTGACCGAGCCCGCCTCCATCAACGTCTGGGTCGAGCAGGAATAGTAGCCGACTCCTCTCCGCCTCAATCTCTGAACCCAAACGGCCGGCGAGCTTCTCGCCGGCCGTTTCCATCTCAAGCCAGCTCGGCCGAAGTCGACGCCTGGCGCAAACACAGCCCGAGCTGCCGACGATCCTGCGAATCGATCTGGACGATTCGCACCGCAGTCTCGAATCCGCCGGTTTCAGTCTCTCTCGAGCTAACAACTCGCCCGGCGAGTCGAAGGCTGCCAGCGGTCTTGGAGATCAGCAGGTCGACATCCACCAGCGATCCGACGGCCATGGATCGGTCGGATAGGAAGCGCAGGCCGCCACTGCCGACATCGATGGTCTCGAAGGGATAAGCCTGTGGGCTCATCTCGCGGAGCTCGCCGTTGAGCGCCAGGCGAATGCGAGAGAAGGATCGCCGGTCGTTACCGAAGAGCTCTACCTGGTTCTTGCCCTTGGACTTCGCGCGGTACATCGCCCGGTCGGCATGTCGAAGCAGCTCCCGCTCGTCGCTCGCGTCGGCTGGATAGGTGGCCACGCCCATGCTGAGGGTCAGAGTCTCACCCCCCTGCATCTCCTCGCGCCGGACAACCTCTCGTGCCCGTTCGGCCACCGATCGGGCCCCGGTCTTGGGGGTCGAGGGAAGAATCAGCACGAACTCTTCGCCGCCGAATCGCACGGCAATGTCGATCTTGCGAAGGGACTCCTCCAACAACACGGCGATGCGGGACAAAGCCACGTTCCCCTCTTCGTGTCCATAACGATCGTTGTAGATCTTGAAGTCATCCACATCGGCGACGACCAACGACAGTGGCGTGTTGTACTGGTCGGCCCTCCAGATCTCTCGCGGCAGGTAGTCCCTGAGGAAGCGATAGTTGTACAGGCCGGTCAGTGAGTCTCGAAAGGCGAAGTTGCGGGCGTTCTCGAGGACCCGCAGCTCGATGACGGTAGGACTCTCGAGCAGAGTGTGGCTATCGAGAAAATAGCTCACCAGTGCCGCTCGCAGATCGACGGCAGACTGGATTCCCGCGGCCAACCTCTCGCGGTGCTCGACAATCTTCTGCCAGTGTTCTCTCGCTTCCGGTGGCGAGAATCGTAGATGGCTCAGCAGGAAGAGCAGCTCCGCGTAGACTTCGTCCTGATACTCCTGCTCGAGCGCTTCCAGGCCCTGCCTGAATTCGGGGCTCTCGAGATCGCCGGATTGGACCAGCTCCAAGAGTTGCTGAGTGAGCTCCGAGCCCGACCTCGGCACGAGTTGCTCTTCCGGTGGTTCGTCAACCAAGGACGGCGGACGGCGCGAATCGGTGAGGGTCATCACTTATCACTCCCGCGAGAAGAACCTTGTGGAATAGGCTTGCGATCTGATTACTGCAGAGTCCGATACTACCCACTAGAGCTAGGCCAGGCTCAGTCTTCCGGTTGTTCGGTCGGCGTCGACAACTGACGGAGATACTGGGCGAGTTGCCAACGATCCTGCGCCCCGATGTCGACGATCCGCACCGAAACCTCGAATTGGTCGGGGGTTACCTCTCTGGTCTCGACGACTCGCCCCGCGAGGTGGATACTGCTATCGGTGTCGGAGATCTGCAGATCGACATCGACCAGCGAACCTACCGGCATGGACCGATCGGAGCTGAAGCTGAGGCCACCACCGCTGACATTGATGGTCTCCAGGGAGTGGGCCTGCCGGTTCATCTGGCGATACTCGCCGTTGAGGGCCGCGCGAACGCGGGAGTAGGACCGTCGATCGTTGCCATAAAGCTCGACCTGGTTCTTGCCTTTGGCCTTGGCGAGGTACATCGCTCCGTCGGCATGACGAAGCAGGTCGCGTTCGTTTCCCGCGTCTCCAGGATAGGTGGCCACACCCATGCTGAGGGTCAACCGCTCGCCGCGGTGCATCGCCTCTTGCGCCACTGCTTGTGCAGCCCGTTGGGCGACGACTTTGGCACCCATCTTCGGTGTGGAGGGCAGAATCAGCACGAATTCCTCGCCGCCGTATCGCACGGCGACGTCGACCTTGCGAAGAGACTCCTCCAGCAGCACGGCGATCCGCGCCAGGGCCGCGTTGCCCTCGTCGTGCCCGTGGCGATCGTTGTAGCCCTTGAAATCGTCGATATCGGCAACGATCAACGACAGCGGGGAGTTGTACTGATCGGCCCTCCAGATCTCCCGGGGAAGGAACTCCCTGTAGAAACGAAAGTTGTAGAGCCCGGTCAGCGAGTCCCGAAAGGCGAAGTTGCGGGCATTCTCGAGCGATTGCAGCTCGATCATCGCAGGGCTCTCGAGCAGGGCGTGAGCATCGACCAGGTAGCTCACGAGTGCCACTCGCAGGTCGACCGCAGACTCCATCGCCGCAGCCATGCGCTCGCGGTGCTCGGCAATCCCGCGCCAATGATCTCTGGCTTCAGCCGGCTCGAAGCGCAGATGCGAAAGCAAATACAGAAGCTCCGAGTACGCCTCGTCTTCGTACTCGTCGATGAGCGCTTGCAGGCCCCCCTGGAACTCTACGCCGTCGAGCTCGCCGGGATACAGCAGATCAAAGAGCTTCTGTGAGAGCTCGGACCGCCAAGACGGCTCGAGGGACTCAACCAGTCTTTGCTTGTCTTTGATCGGCGGAAGTCGCGAACTAGTCGGGGACATGCGGATTCACTCCTCGAGAAGCGGTCTGCGACGGGTGGGTTTCGACACTTGGAGGCGCAGCTGACGGATAATCAGTATAAGGCCTTAATCTCTGGCATTCAACGGCACCGTTCTTGTCTTGGCCCTCAGATTTCTGTCAGAGCCCCCCGCCGTTTACCACTGGCTTGCCAGCACATCTCTGACTCCAGGCCTCTCGAGCCGCAATCCATGGGCATTCTCGCGAAACCGGGCGGTAGGCGCTCGTATGCATCCAGCTGTGGTACGTCGCTTGTTGTTGGGAGCCGTGAGAGACTGCGCCGACGAGGAGTCGAAGGCATGACAAAAGAAGAATACTGATCGGCAGAGAGGAACCCGGCACCGCCCAACAGGGCTCGGTGCCACCTTTCGCCCTCGGTGACAGAATCGGACGTTGTGGCCGCCATGAAATCCATCGGCAACAGGGACACCGATCCTCCACCACCCGTCTCGGAAACGGCTTTGTCCGTCATGAGAAGGGACCCCATCGTCCGCCTTGCGGGCTTCGCCCTGGCCCTCGCCGTCATTCCCTACTTCCTACCGTGGTTGGACTCCGAGCATCTGGCTATCTGGTCCGCTCTGTACAGTGAGCTGCCTCTGCTCCTGGTTTGCCTGGTGGCGTTTCAGTTCAGGCTTCGCCGTCTTGACGATCCCCGCGAGCGCCGCTTCTGGACCTTCTGGACACTGGCGATGTCCGCCTGGCTTCTCAAGAGCCTGGTCGCGATGTGGTTCGACAGTCGCGACATCTGGACCCTGCAGGCCGACCTGATCCTCAACAGCTGCTACTTCTTGTTCTACGCATTCGTCGCGGTCGCTCTGGAGACCCGCCCGTGGCCGAGAGTGAGTCGCCAGGTGCGCCTGGCCCAGGTTGTGGAGCGCGTCGGCACGTTGGTCTTCTTCTTCGGGCTCCTGCTCTACTTCGCCATCATTCCGGCCTATCTCGATCCGTCAGCATACGAAAGATCCTCGCTGCTCCTGTTCGTGGCTCTGGACTTCTACCTGGTAGTAAGGCTCACCGCACTGCGCCGCGACGCGCCTGGCAGAGTCTGGCAGCGGGTCTACGGCTGGCTGCTGGTCACCGCCGCGCTGTGGCTGATTACCGACACGTTCGAAATGCTCATGTGGGCCGAGGTTCTGCCCTGGGTCGAGGATGGAACTCTTCTCGATCTGTTCTGGTACCCGGCCTATGTGACCCTGGTGGTAGCGGCCCGGGTGCGAGAGACTCCAGTTCCTACCGAGGACTCTTCGCAGCCACCGACGGGCTTCCACCTCGGTCCGCTGATCTGGTTTTCGGTATCCTTCCCTGTCATCCACTTCAGCCTCGCCCGACTCGGGTTCGCGACCCCGGAGCTCTCACCATCCCGAGAGATCCTGACCCTAGCGCTGTTGATCGCGCTGGCGGCCATGGTCGTGATTCACGCAGAGCTGTTGCGGGCCGAGAACCGACGCCTGGAACGCGAGCGGGCGCGATCGCAGGAGCGGATCGAGCATCTCGCCTACCACGACGACCTGACGGGACTGCCGAATCGTCGGCTTTTGACTGATCGCATCACCCAGGCCCTCAGCCGGGCGCGGCGCTACGGCTGGCACCTGGCGATCCTGCTGATCGATGTCGACAGGTTCAAGACCATCAACGATTCTCTGGGTCATACAGCCGGCGACGACCTCCTGTGCCAGCTGGCTGGCAGACTGCGGCGCTCGATTCGTGAAAATGACACTGTAGCCCGCATCGGGGGCGACGAGTTCGTAGCGGTGATCGAGGGCCTGAAATCGGGGAACGACGCGGCTCGCGCCACTGAGCAGGTCACAGTGAGCCTCGGGAAGCCCTACGAGATCGAGGGCAATCCCGTCACCATGACCTCTACCGTCGGCTGCGCCATCTATCCAGACCAGGGAGAAACCCTCGAGGATCTCCTCGAAGAGGCCGACGCTGACATGTACCGCAAGAAGAGCCAGAGAGCAGTGGTGGCCAACGACCGTCCATCGGCCGACTGATCCTCTAGTCGGGGCCACAGCTAACGAACCTCTCGCTTGGCGCCTGTCAACGGCCACAGATATCCACTGATCGCCATTTTTTGTTGAAGCACCACTTTTTCGGTTCCCGGATTGGCTGTAGCCGGGCCGGCGAACCGGATTTCATCCAGCCAGAGAACCCTTGGAGGCCCTGGCGAACCGATCCAAGGTCGGAAGAACTCATTGAAATGTAGGTATTTGCTGGACTATCGAAGCATTGCTGCGAAGTTCGATACCCACAGCCTTCCCAGGTGGCACAGGCCTTGCTCAAAGAGGAGTGAAAGGCGCTCGGCGCCGACAAAAAACGACGGCAGGAAGGAATCGGACATGAAGGCCTACTCAAGCTCACGGCAAGCGGCAGGAAGCAGTCCTGCCATACTCTGGCGGCCTCTGGTGATCTGCTGGGCGATCACGCTCTGCCTTGTCGCATCTTCGGCGAGGCCGAGCTCGGCACTGAGTGAGTCCGACCACAGAAAGAACGTCCGATTCGAGCACGTTTCCCTCGAAGACGGTCTTTCCCAGGCATTCGTGGCCTGCACGCTGCAGGATCGAGACGGCTTCATGTGGTTCGGCACCCAGGAGGGCCTCAACCGCTACGACGGCTATGACTTCAAGGTCTTCTCGTACGATCCGGAGGACCCGACTTCTCTTTCCAACAACTTTGTCAAGACCATCTACGAGGACCGCAACGGGCTGATCTGGGTGGGTACGGACGGTGGTGGGGTCAACCGATACAACCCCCTGACAGAGAGTTTCAAGTCTTTTCGCCACGACCCTGACGACTCCACCAGCTTGTCTCACGATCGGGTCCGCGCCATCACGGAGGACGCTCATGGCCGCCTCTGGATGGCCACCGATGGCGGCGGTCTCAACCGCTTCAACCGTAAAACTGAGACCTTCACTAGTTACCGCCACGATCCTGACGGACCGGAGACACTATCTCACGACCATATCCGCGCCCTGCTCGCCGACCAGGATGGAGCTCTTTGGATCGGCATGGACGGCTCCGGACTCAGTCGCCTCGAGCCCGATACTGGCCAGTTCACCCACTTCCGCCATACGAAAAGCAACCCATCGAGCCTGGCGGACGATCGCGTCCGCAGCCTCATGCAGGACCGTAGGGGACGGATCTGGATCGGAACGTACGATGCGGGGCTCGATCTGTTCGATCCCCGAACCGGAGAACTGCAGCACTTCCGCCACGACCCCGAGGACCCCACCAGCCTCGCCTCCGATACGATCTGGGCCGTCTTCCAGGATAGCGAAGGAACGGTCTGGGTGGGAACCGACGGTGGCCTGCATGAGTGGCAGACCGATACCCGACACTTCCATCGATATCAAAACGACCCAACCGACCCCTATAGCCTCAGCCACAACCGGGTCGCCTCGATCTTCGAGGATTCTGGAGGAGTCCTTTGGATCGGCACCTACGGCGGCCTCAGCAAGTGGAATACGATCAGCGAGGCGTTTCTCCACTACAGGCACCAGAAAGAAGAGCCCGACCAGCTCTCTGCCGACTTCGTCACCGCCATTAGTGAAGGATCCGACGGGGCCATCTGGATCGGAACCTACGGTGGCGGCCTGAACCGCTTCGATCGTGGCAGCCGGTCCTTTCAGCAGCTTCGACACGACCCCGAGAACGCCAACAGTCTGAGCGACAATCGGGTGATGTCTCTGCACCTCGATCGTCAGGGAATCCTGTGGATAGGTACCTTCGGCGGTGGCCTCAATCGCTACGACCAGGTCTCAGGCGAGTTTCGCCGCTACGCTCACGACCCGGAGAACCCCAACAGTCTGAGTCGCAACGGTGTCACGACGATCCTTGAAGACGGCAGCGGATACCTCTGGGTCGGCACCTATCGCGGTGGACTCAATCGCCTGCGCTCCGACGGCACCGGCTTCGACCGCTTTGGACACGATCCGGACAATCCCCAGGGGCTGAGCAACGACCGGATCCTGGCGCTCCACGAAGACAGCTTCGGAGACCTGTGGATCGGCACCGACGGTGGCGGCCTGAATCGCTACCTGCCCGAGTCCGGTACTTTCGAGTCCATTCAGCAGGATCGCGACAACCTGGCGAGCCTGAGCAGCAACCACCCCTGGGCGATCACCGAAGACGCCGAGGGAAACCTGTGGATCGGCACACAGGGCGGCGGTGTGAACCGGTGGTCAGCCGACGATCGACAGGCGGGTCGCGAGCGGTTTACCCGCTACACCAAGCGACAGGGTCTGCTGAGCGACATCATCTACGCGGTGTTGATCGATGATCAGGGGAGTGTCTGGCTCAGCAGTGACCGGGGCCTCACCCAGCTCGACCCGAAGACCGGGGCCCTCAGCCACTTCGATGCCAGTCACGGCCTGCAGAGCAACGAGTTCAACCACGCATCCGCGTGGAAGGCGCCGGATGGTCAGCTCTTCTTTGGTGGCATCAGTGGCTTCAACGCCTTCTACCCCCGCGACGTTCATCCCAATCTGCACGTGCCCCCCATCGTGCTCACCCAGTTTCTGAAGTTCAACCAACCCGCCACACTCGATCGTCCGGTCTGGCAGATCAACGACCTCTCCCTGACCTACAAAGACTCTGTGGTCGCGTTCGAGTTCGCCGCCCTCGACTACTCTGCGCCCCACAAGAACCTCTACATGTACAAGCTAGAGGGATTCGACGAGGACTGGGTCGTCCCCGGAACACTTCGCCGGGCGACATACACCAACCTGGCCGCCGGAGACTACGTCTTTCGAGTTCGAGCGTCGAACAACGACGGAGTTTGGAACAACGAAGGTCTGTCGATCGGCGTCAAGATGGTGCCTCCACCGTGGCAATCCTGGTGGGCCTATTGCCTTTACCTGTTGGCCGCATGCTGTGGAGTGATTGCGTTCAGTCGTCTTCAGTCCATCCGACGTCAGCGCGCCGAGGATCTCGAAAGAGCCAATACCGGCCTGAGATCCGAGATCGAAGAGCGGCAGAGGAAGGAACGAGAGCTCGAACAGGAGAAGAAGAAGGCGCAGACCTACCTCGACGTCGCTGAGGTTCTCATGGTGGTCCTCGACACCGCCGGCCGGGTCACCCTGATCAACCAAAAGGGAGCGCGCACTCTGGGCTTCCAGGAGTCAGAGATCATCGGCAAGAACTGGCATGACCTGGTCGTGCCGCCGAGGATGAGAGACGAGGTCATTCGCTATCTGTCGAGCCCCGAATCGGATGAGTACTTCGAGTACCCCGTCACCACGAGCTCAGGAGACCAGCGCATCATCGCCTGGCATACGACCTATCTGACCGACGAAGAGGGTGTCTTGACCGGTACCTTGAGCTCCGGCACCGATCTCACGCAAATGAGGCGGCTGCGGGAAGCGAAGGAAATGGCCGAAAGCGCCAACCGCGCCAAGTCTCAGTTCCTGGCCAACATGAGTCACGAGATCCGCACGCCAATGAACGGCGTCCTGGGCATGGTCGAGCTGCTGCTAACCAGCGAGCTGTCCGATCAGCAGCGGCAACACTCTGAAACCGCCCTGCGGTCGGCCAGGAGCCTGCTGGATGTGCTCAACGACATCCTCGACTTCTCGAAGATCGAAGCCGGCAAGCTGGAACTGGAAGAGGTCGATTTCGATCTTCCCGAGTTGGTGGCCAACGCCTGCAATCTATTCGCCGAGCGCGCCCATTCCAAGGGTCTGAACCTGCACTGCTCGGTATCCGACAGCGTGCCCAACCTGATGCGAGGTGATCCGACGCGCCTCAGTCAGATCCTGGCCAATCTGCTCGGCAACGCGGTCAAATTCACCACCGAAGGCGAGGTCGGTATCGCGGTGTCGACCACAGAGGACTCTCCAGGAGAGCACCTCGTCCGATTCGAGGTCAGCGACACCGGCGTCGGTCTCGAGCCGACCGTTCGCCATCGTATCTTCGAGTCGTTTCATCAAGCCGACGGCTCGACGACCCGGAAGTTTGGTGGTACCGGACTCGGACTCGCCATTTCAAAACAACTCGTGGAGTTGATGAGTGGAGAAATCGACGTCGAGAGCGAGATAGGCAAGGGTTCGACCTTCTGGTTCACAATCAAGCTGGCCGAGCAGCAGGTGTTCACCGACAGTTCGGAGTTACCGATCTCTGCGAACAATTCGAAGAAGATTCTCGTCGTCAACGACCACGCCTCGACTCGCGACCTGCTAGCTCACTGGCTCTCCCAGTGGGGTCATCCCACAGAGAGCGCCAACAGCGCCTGGGAGGCGCTGTCCAAACTGCGGATGGCAGCATCCGGTGGGCAGGCCTTCGATGTCGCGATTGTCGATCAGGCGATGCCCGAGATCGATGGGCTGCAGCTTTCCCAGATCATGAACAACGAACCGGCGCTTGCCGGAGTCGACGTAGTCCTCCTGGCAACGCTTCCTCTCTCCTCGCGCGACAAGCTGGCCAAGCTGCCGAATCTCGCGGTTTGCTTGTCCAAGCCGACCACTCAGATACAGCTGCGTGATGCTATAGACGGACTCGGAGTACGTGACGATGAGGAGGTTGAGCTCGGTCCGACTCAAGAGCCCATGTCGGCGCCCCTCCTGCCTGGCCGTATCCTGCTGGTGGAAGACAACGAGCTCAATCAGCAGGTCGTTCTCGGCATTCTGGAAGGCATCGGTAGAACTGCGACGGTCGTCGAGAACGGTCGAGACGCGGTCAAGCGACTGACCTCCGAGTCGTTCGATGTCGTCCTGATGGACTGCCAGATGCCGCTGATGGACGGCTACGAGGCGACCCGCCTCATTCGTCAGCAGGAGCGCTTCGCACGCTCGGCGTCTGAACAGCCTGATTCGCGGCCCCGCCGGGTGCCCATCGTGGCGATGACCGCCAGCGCCATGGCCGGGGACCGCGAGAAGTGCCTGCGATGCGGAATGGACGACTACTTGAGCAAGCCGTTCGCTCGAGACCAGCTGCTGAGGGTCATCAACAAGTGGTTGAAGATCACGACGATTCCCTCGGCCGTATCACCCCCGAGTAAGCCGCTGGCTCAGCCCGAAGAGAGCACTTCCGATTCGAAGAGCGATGCACCGAGGAGCACCTCACCAATCGACGCCTCAGCTATCGAGACACTTCAGACCCTGGAGAGCAACGGGTCGCCTGGCCTGGTGGCCCGTGTGATCGAGACTTACCTCAGGACCTCACCAGAGATGATCGAGTCGATGCGCCAGGCGCTCGATTCCGATGATGCCGAGGCGATCGAGCGCTCCGCTCACAGCCTCAAATCGAGCAGCGCGACTCTCGGCGCTCTCGAGCTCGCCGAGCTCTGCAAGGAGCTCGAGCAAATCGGCCGCGAGGCCGAAACTACCCGGGCGGCTGCGGTCTTCGCCAGCCTGGAGACCGAATTCGACCGGGTGCGGAGGGCCCTTTCAGAGCAATGGCAACTCACAGCTTGATGACCGAAGTCACGAAGAACGTCACCCCGGCGCGCGTGCTGGTGGTCGACGATGAGGAAGTGCAGCGCCTCCTGGCTCGAACCACCCTCGAGCAAGGAGGGTTCGTGGTGGACGAAGCGGTCCATGGCGCCGAGGCCCTCGAGCGCTTCCGGGAAGATGTGCCAGACCTGGTGTTGATGGACGTGAGGATGCCCGTCCTCAATGGTTTCGAAGCCTGCAAGGCCATCCGACAGACCCCCGAAGGTCGACACACGCCCATACTCATGCTCACCGGGCTCGACGACGTCGAGTCGATCGAAAAGGCTTATGCTTCCGGAGCAACTGACTTTGCGGTCAAGCCGATCAACTGGCTGATCATCGGCCACCGTCTCTCCTACATGCTTCGAGCCAGTCGGGCGGCAGAGCAGCTGCGCATCAGTGAGGCGCGACTCGGCAACGCTCAGCGAATCGCTCACCTCGGTTACTGGGAGTGGAGGCCCCTGGACAATGAGCTGCTCATCTCCCAGGAGATGTGTCAGATCCTCGACTTCGACAGCGGTACCCAAACCATCACTCGCGAAGAGTTCCTGACCCGCATCCATGCCGACGACCGCGACTTCGTGGAAGAAGCTCTCGCGCGCCTGCAGGAGGAGCGCGATAGCAGCACGACCGAATACTGCCTGGCCGGCCCTGACGGTGCCAAGAAACACGTCGTTCAGCAGGCCGAAGTGCTCTTCAGCCACGGCGGCAAGGAGATCTGCTATCAGGGTACCGTCCAGGACGTTACCGAACACAAGAACGCCGAGGAGAAGATCCGCCTACTCGCCTACTATGACGTGCTGACCGGATTGCCCAATCGGCGTTCGTTCCTCGAGCAGCTCGGCCTGTCCATCAAGCGTGCCCAGCGTCGCGACGAGCCGCTCGCAGTGCTGTTCCTCGATCTCGATCGATTCAAGCGGATCAACGATTCGTTGGGACACTCGGCGGGGGACGAACTGTTGCGGGAGGTCGCTAGCCGACTGGTCAAGATCGTGCGCGCCACCGACTGCGTCGGCAGGCCCTTCTCGGAAGACAGCCATCGGGACGATCTGGTCTCCCGTTTCGGTGGGGATGAGTTCGTCGTCCTGCTGTCGGAGTTCAATCGAGTCAGCGATGCGGCATCCGTTGCACGCCGCCTCAGCGAAGATCTCGCCAGGCCCTATGAAATAGATGGTCAGACAGTACTGATGACCGCGAGCATCGGTATCGCCGTGCACCCAAACGACGGGGTTGGCGCCGAAAGCCTGATCAGGAACGCGGACACGGCGATGTACTGCGCCAAAGACCGCGGCGGAAGCAATTTCCAGTTCTATTCCGAGTCGATGAACTCCAGCGCCCTCGAACAACTTCGCCTCGAGAGCCAGCTGGACGAGGCTCTGAACCGCCACGAGTTCGAGCTCTTCTATCAGCCGCAAATCAACATCTCCAACGGCTCCATCGTCGGGGCAGAGGCGCTGCTGCGCTGGAGGAATCGTCTCGACGAGCTGATCCCACCAGCGAATTTCATTCCACTCGCAGAAGAGACCGGGCTCATCATTCCGATTGGTGAATGGGTGCTGCACAGTGCCTGCCAGCAGGCGACACGCTGGCACAAGAGCGGCTTCCCGGAGCTGCGCATGGCGGTCAATCTCTCCAGCCGCCAGTTCTCCAAGGGCGAGCTGTCGACAGTTGTATCGGCCGCTCTCGGCGAAGCAAAGCTGACACCCGATCTACTCGATCTCGAGCTCACCGAGAGCATCCTGATGGAGGACCGCGAGGAGCCCATCCGCTGTCTGCAAAACCTCAAATCCCTGGGAATACGACTGTCGATCGACGACTTTGGCACCGGCTACTCGTCCCTGAGCTACCTGACGCGATTCCCCCTGACTTCGCTGAAGATCGACCGATCCTTCTTGGCGGGCGTCCCCACCAATCCACAGCATGTGGGGGTTACCAGGGCGATCATCGCCATGGCGCAGAGCCTGGAGCTGAAGGTGACCGCCGAAGGGGTCGAGACAGAAGAGGCGCTGGATTTCCTCAGGCAGCACGGTTGCGATGAGGCGCAAGGCTTTCTGTTCAGCCGCCCAGTCCCGGCAGAGGAATTCTACGAGCTACTGGAGAAGAATCGACGGCGCGACGACGACAGAATCGCCATCGCATCGTAAAGGACCGTTAGCCATGAAAGAGAACTCAGCCATAAGGACGTTCGAGAAAGTCCGCTACGCAATCCTCGGCGAAACGGACTCCGATACAGACCGCGAGGACGAGCGCCGACGAACGATCGCCATCGGAATCTGCCTGATCGGCAGCGCGGCTCTGACCGTGTTTGGCGCCGCCGCTTTGACCGCGCGAAACCATGCCCTCGCCGCTGTTGATCTCTCGGTGGCAGCGCTGCTTGTCGGGCTGCTGTGGCAGCTGCACCATAAATTCGGATTCTGGCGACGCGGGATCAGCCTTGGAGTCGGCATCTCCGGCGCGCTGTTTTTCTATCTCTTCGCCAGTGGTGGTGCCGACGGAACGGGATTCGTGTGGTACTTCGTCTTCCCCCTCATCTCCTGTGCCCTGCTCGGTTCGGCCCGAGGAAGTCGAGCCACTGCAATCCTGCTGGGCTCTTCGATGGCCATCGCTGCGCTGCGAAGTAGCTTGCCCTTTGTGCCGAATTACTCCGGCGCCTTCCTAGCACGCTTCTTCGGCGCTCTGGTCGTAGTCTCGCTCTTCTCCTACCTCACCGAGTTGACGCGTGAGCGCTCCCAGCAGAGGCTGGCAGAGACCAACCGCTCGCTCGAGTCGGCGGTGAGAGAGCTCCTTCAAACCCAGAATCGGCTTCGCGACAGTGAGTCCGAGTACCGCCATCTCGTCGAACGCGCCAGCGACGGCATCGCCCTGGTCGAAGATGAACGACTGCGCTTCGTCAACCCTCGAATAGCCGAAATTGTCGGTCTCGAGGTCGGCGACGTTACCAACCAGCCATTCCTTGACTTCGTCCACCCCGACGAGCGGCCTCGGCTCGAGGCCTACTATCGCGGTCGGATGCAGAACAAAGAAGTCCCGGAAACCTACGAGACCCGGCTACGGCATGTTGATGGTAGAGAGACTGTCGTCGAGGTGAACGCCCGGAGGACAGTACACGAGGGCCGAACCGGGAGTCTCATCATGGTCAGAGACATTACCGAGCGAAAACGTATCGAAGCAGCGGTTTTGGCAGCGAGGGAGTCTGCCGAGTCGGCAAACCGAGCAAAGTCGCAGTTCCTGACCAACATGAGTCACGAGATCCGTACGCCGATGCACGGCGTTCTCGGAATGGCCGATCTCCTGCTCTCCACCCAACTGGACTCGAAGCAAAGACGCTTCGTCGATACCATCTCGGCCTCGGCCCACAATCTGCTGCAACTGATCAACGAGATCCTGGATTTCTCGAAGATCGAGTCCGGTCGAGTGAGTCTCGCGACACTCGAGTTCGACCCGCGCTCACTGGTCGAGGAAGCTGTTGAGGTGCTTTCCGAAGAGGCCTACCGTAAGGGATTGGACGTGGCGTCCTGGATCGAGCACGACGTGCCGCAAAGGCTGCTCGGGGACCCGCACCGCCTGCGTCAGGTCCTCCTCAACCTGATCGGCAACGCCGTCAAGTTCACGGACGAGGGCGAGGTGGTAGTCAAGGTGAAGGTCGGCGAGAGAGCGCTGGATGGTGACCTGATCGAATTCGAGGTTCGAGACACGGGCGTCGGTATTTCACCGGACCAGCGACAGAAGATTTTCGAGGATTTCACGCAAGGAGACGGCACGTCTGCTCGCCAACATGGCGGTTCCGGCTTGGGGCTGGCGATCTCCCGGCGCCTGGCCAAGCTCATGGGTGGAACGATCGATGTGGACGACGCACCAGATCGAGGCTCGCTCTTCCGCTTCTCGGCCCGCCTCGGGAAGGTTGCAGGAGGCCAGGCACTTTCCGTCGACAATTCTCTCCTGGATTCGGTACGTGTCCTCGTGGCAGACCCGAGCCCGACCTGGCAGGAGATCCTCGGACATCACCTGCAAAGCCGAGGTGCCCTCGTCGAGTTTGTCGGCACAGCAGGCGAGGCCCTCCGGGCCATCGAGCTCGGCGCCGCCACAGATCAACCGTTCAGTCTGGTACTTGCGGAGCAACGACTATCCGACGGCTCCGCGGAGGAACTGGCATGGCTGATTCGACAGGACCCGAATCTGCCTGAGCTGCAACTCATCGCTCTCGCACCTTGGCTTCAGGCTCCTGATCCAGAAAGCTTGGCTGATACCGGCCTGACGGCCCGCGTTACCAAGCCTGTCGACGAGGCGGAGTTCGAGGACATCGTGCTGAGGGCCTTGGGTCGCCAGCGAGCCGAGAGCCGCTCTCCAGAGCCGGTGCCGGTCCCCACGGGCACTGTCCGATTCTCGGGCAGCGTCCTGTTGGCAGAAGACAACCTCGTGAACCAACAGGTGGCCACCGAGATGTTGCGATCGATGGGCTTCGATGTCACTTTGGTCGAGGACGGCCTGCGCGCACTGAACGCTGCCTCGCGTGGGCAGTTCGACTTGATCCTGATGGATTGCCAGATGCCCAAGATGGATGGCTACGAAGCGACGCGGGCGATTCGCCGCGAAGAGATCGAGCATCAAGGCGCATATCCGGCAGACAATCATGGGCGGGTGCCCATCATCGCCTTGACGGCCGATGCCACCAAGGAGGCTCGCGGTCAGTGCCTGGAGGCCGGTATGGACGACTACCTGGCCAAGCCCTTCGACCAAGCTCAGCTCAGCGCCGTACTGGCCCAATGGATGCCAAAGACGTCGCTGCGTCGATCCCAGATCGAGGCCCAGGTGGCGCCTGAGGATTTCCTGGTGGAAGCTATCTCGCGCCGAGCCTCCTGACCCAAGCTGGTGTCGCAGCTGACCCGGCTTGATAGAAGTACCCTCGTACACTTGCTCGGTCCCACGCCGGCGATCCCTGTTCGCTGATGGTAGGATGCTGCCCACCGAGAAACCCGACAGCTTTGCGGGGGCGGCTCACCAGCACCGGGTCGCAACAAGCCGTGATACAGCAAGACCGCCAAGGAGGCTCCCATGATCCGTATGTTCGTTCGCCATCCCGTCACCGATTTCACCACGTGGAAGCAGGCCTATGACAGCTTCGACGCAGAGCGCAAGGAGATGGGCGCCATGGGTGAATCTGTCTTCCAGGCGGTAGACGACCCGAATGACGTGACGGCCTGGCATGACTTCGAGTCGCTCGAAACCGCTCGTGCTTTCATCGAGTCGCCGCGGCTGCGCGAGGTCATGGACCAGGCCGGCGTGACTGGGAAACCCAGCGTCTGGTTTACGACACCAGCCTAGTTCTCGGAGCCATCCCGAAGAAGCGCCTACAGAAGAGGCTCGGACGGCTCTGGACCGAGCGCCCCGACTCCACCGGTTCCCATTCGACGAAGCGGGAAGATCCGGACCGCCGGTGTAAGAAACCGGCTTCTTCGGTCACTCATCTGCTGAAGCGGCAGCCCGGTCAGACCCACGTACTGCCGGCAGCGGACTTGGTCGCAGCAGGAGCCCGGGTGATTCTAGCGGCTTGGCAATAGGGATTCGGAAGGAAGAATGAGTGATTCACAGATTACGGTGTACGGGGCCTTCTGATGCCCGGATTGTCACCGGAGCAAGCAGTTCCTCGGAGAGCATCAGATTCCCTACCAGTGGGTAGACATCGAAGAGGACGAGAACGGCGAGCAGTTCGTCATCCAGGCCAACTCTGGCAAGCGCCGCATCCCGACCATCGTCCTCGGTGACGGCTCGATTCTCTCTGTCCCGTCCAACGCCGAATTGGCCGCCAAACTCGGCCTCAAGACTACAGCCGAGCGCCACCATTACGATCTGATCATCGTCGGCGGTGGGCCGGCCGGGTTGACGGCAGCCCTCTATACCGCCAGAGAAGGCATTGAGACGCTCGTCGTGGAGAGAGCCGCTCTCGGCGGCCAAGCCGCGGCAACGATGCATCTCGATAATGTGCCGGGCTTTCCCGAAGGCGTTGCCGGCAGCGAGCTATCCCAGCGCCTGCGGAGCCAGGCCGAGCGCTTCGGAGTCGAGCTACTCCAGGCACAGCAGGTCGAAGGCATTCACAGCCATGAGAACTACCACTGCATCGAGACCGCCGACGGCAGTGTGTACAGCGCCCAGGCCCTTTTGCTCGCCATGGGAAGTCACTATCGCCGCCTCGAGATCCCAGGAGAGGACGAGTACATCGGTGCCGGAGTCCACTTCTGCGCCACCTGCGATGGACCCTTCTACAAGGGACGATCCGTCGCCGTCATCGGCGGAGGCAACAGTGCGGCCGAGGAGAGTCTCTTTCTGACCCGCTTCGCGGATCGGGTGACCCTTCTCGTGAGGGGAGAGGCTTTGAGTGCCAGTCAGATCATTCAGGAAAGCGTTTTGAGCAATCTTCAGATCGACGTCCATTTCAACACCGTCGTCGAGGGCTTCTCAGGTGCGGACTCCAAGCTTCACACCGTCAGAATCCGCAACGTCGAAAGCGGCGAGACCCAAGAGCTCGAACTGCCGGGCGCCTTCGTGTTCATCGGACTCGATCCGAACACGGGCTTCCTCGAAGACACCGAGGTTCGACGCGATCCACAGGGCTTCATCATTACAGGCCACGCCCTGGTCCATGGGAGCGACCCGCTTCCTGCTTTCGACCGCTCGGAGCCGAGAATCCTCGAGACCAGCGTACCGGGCATCTTCGCGGCCGGGGACGTGCGAGCGGAAAGCACCAAGCAAGTGGCCTCCGCGGCCGGCGAAGGCGCCGCGGCCGCTATCATGGTCCGCGAGTACCTCAAGACGGTCTGACTGCATTTTCGTACAGGACCTTCGCGCACGTGGCCTTACCACGATTCGCGAAGACTTCCGAAGGTCTGTTCCAATGACAGCGAATGTTTCCTTGTCGAGAAGGCTTTGACTGTTCTCTAAATCAGAGAGCTCATAAATAAAGGGCTTGACAAATTACATTTCCTGAATATAATGAACGTTATGAATGTTTTAGAAGTTCAACCGTTCAACCTGAAAGGAAGCTGAAATGACTTCAACCAAACTCGTATCTTGCTTCGCGCTCCTCGCCCTCGTGGCCGTCATGCCGATCTTTGCAACGCACCACGAGAAGAACCAGGACATCGTCGACACCGCTATCGCGGCCGGTGACTTCAACACGCTGGTGGCAGCTATCCAGGCCGCCGGACTCGTTGACACTCTCAAAGGCGATGGACCCTTCACCGTGTTCGCTCCGACGGACGAGGCTTTTGCCGCACTCCCCGCAGGGACGGTCGAGTCCCTTCTGGAGCCCGAGAACGTAGCCAAGCTTCAGGCAATTCTCACTTACCATGTGGTTCCCGGTAAGGTGATGGCGAGCGATGTAACCGACGGCACTTCCGCAGCGACCGTGCAAGGCTCGAACGTCGCCTTCGTAGTGGCGGGCGGCTCTGTTCAAATCAACGGAGCTACTGTCACCGCCGCGGACATCGAGGCGAGCAATGGCGTCATTCATGTAATCGACACTGTTCTGCTCCCCGAGTAGACTTCCATCCCCCTGCTCGGGGCGCCTCGGTGCCCCGAGCCCCTTTTCTTCCCTCCAGCCCGCAGCACGACACAGACCTGTCGGCGCCGTTCGGCCTGCCAGCGCTTGTCCTCGGGTGAAAACTCCCAGCTATGGAAACAGACAGTGCCAAGGCCGTCAGCCGATCCTGCCTCCGGTCCAGCGAGAGATCTTCTTTGCGTGTCCCGCAGACCGTCCCAATATGCGTCTTCGGTGAGAACTCGGACAGCTTGTTGCCAAATAGAGCGTCTTGCCCTCTAATACTGCGGATGTGGAGCTCTCGGATCACGTGGCCCCTGGTGCTCGCCCAGCTCGGGATACTGCTACTGCTGCTGGTCATCTGGACCAGTCCCGCTGAGGCACAGCCTAGCCCCGGAACTCAGGGAAAGCCTCCAGGACCGTTCTTTTCTCTGTCGGGAACTGTCGTGGAGCAGTTCGATTCCGACTTCGACACCCAGGGCAGCTACTCGGTGTCTTCGCTGCTGCTCCGCGCCAGCGTCGCCCAACCGGTCAGCCGCAAGACGATACTCGGACTGAGCCTGAGTTACGACCTTCTCGACTACGACTTCTCTGACGACGTCGTCCTCGAATCGGCCAGCCCCTGGGAACGAGTCCATGGACTCAACCTGGCCTTGCCCATCATTCGAAGGATCAACGAGAAGTGGACGATGGTCCTGAGTCCCTCCATCGGATCTTACGGTGCCTCTGGGGCCGCCTTCAGCGATACGTTGACCTACGGCGCAATCTTCGCTGCCACCTACGCGTTCAAGCCCGATCGCAAGCTCGGCTTTGGAGTGGCCGCCTTCGAGCGGATCGGGCAAAGCCGTGGGTTTCCATTCGTCAGTATCGACTGGCGGCTCACCGAGCGGCTGCGTCTGACGAACCCGCTGACCGTCGGACCCACGGGCCCCGCGGGTCTCGAGCTGGCCTACGAGATCGGTCCCAAGTGGGAGTTTGGTGCCGGTGGGGCCTACCGCAACATCCGCTTTCGACTCGACGAACGAGACCTGGAGCCGAACGGGATCGGCGAGCAGCGGGGCATCGTGACCTTCGCCCGAATCCTCCACGCCATCAATCCGAAGCTGAACCTCGTGATCTATACCGGACTCGTTCTCGACGGCGAGCTCCGCATCGAAGACGAAGATGCTCAACGACGAAGGACGGTCGGACACGGCACCACGCCTCTCCTGGCAATCAGCTTGAGCGGCCGATTCTAGTCCTGACGCTGCAGGAGGAGCCGAGGCTCGTCCCCGACGGCCGATCCGACCATCGCGCACTCCGGGGAACCAAACCGGATAGGCTCCCGTCCATGCGTGACTGGAAGATCCTCCGAACCGAGACGCTCTATTCCCATCGCATCCTCGAGCTGCAGCTAAGGAGGCTCGCCTCCGGCAAAGATCGGCGCACCATGCTCGTCATGGACGCACCCGACTGGATCAACGTCATCCCGCTGCTCGAGGACCGCAGGGTGGTGCTGGTCCGGCAGTGGCGCTACGGTATCCAGGCGCCGACGCTCGAGATTCCCGGCGGCATGGTCGACCCGGACGAGAAACCTCGGATGGCGGCCGCGAGGGAGCTCGAGGAAGAGACCGGCTTCCGCGCCGGCAGGCTGCGCCAGCTGGGCTCCACGCATCCGAATCCTGCCTTCCTCGACAACCGCCTCACCACGTGGCTAGCGACAGATCTCCAGGCGAGGGATGACAAGCGGACCACCTTCGGGGTCAACGGCGAGGAGATCCAGCGCGAGCTGGTACCGCTCGACGAGATACCGCGTCTGATCCAGACCGGTCAAATCTCTCACGCCCTGGTGATTGCGGCTTTCTATCTCCTCGACGCCGCCACGAGGGAGGCGGGCTCTCTACTCTAGGACAGACCGTTCGCGTAGGCGACAAACGCCGAGAGCAAGAGCATCGTGAAGGCCGGAAGCGACTTCCGGGACGGATCCCCCGCTCGGACGTGAGCGATCACGGCCGCGAGCATCAGCAACCCCATTGCGACGGCGGCTCCCGCCGCCACGGGTGGATACCAGATCCCCACGACGAGCAGCACTGCCAGGGTCAGCTTGGCGAAGCCGACCGCGCCCCGGACCCAGTCTGGGAGACCGTACTTGCTGAACTCCTCCTTCATATTCGACGCGCCGTCCGGCCGCCATGGGGTCGGCTTGCCCGGGCGTAGAATCCACACATTCACGATCCCGAACGCGATGACCAGTTGAATTACGATCGAAAGCTCCCGCATCAGCTCCTCCTCCACGAGTTTCAAGAGGCCCTGACAGCTGACCTCCGCTCTTTGATGGTGTCACAGCCTAGTAGCAAAACCCTTTCGAGTCGAGTTCCGCCGGCAGGGAGAACAGAACCTAGAATCTTCGCTGCTCGTCGCTCGACATCGAAGAGAACCATCTACCCTGGGGCCCCGCACAGTGCCAGCAGGCGGCCTGCAGCGGCGCAACCGGACAGGAAGGCGCCCTCTACCCTTGGCCCGCCGCACCAATCGCCGCAGGCAGCCAGCCGCAGATTGGCATCGAAGAGACAGGGCTCGGGCAGCGGTTTCTGCGGCAAGGCGAATCGCCATCGGTGGGCATCGAGGTGGACCGGCATCGAGTCGAGCTCCCCGACCGCGACGCGGAAGGCATCGAGCAGTTGAGTGGCCGCATCCTCTTCTTCGAGCTCGAGGTGCTGACCGGACCAGTCTGGGGAGCCGTGCATCACCCACGACTCGCGGCCGTCCCGGCCGGGTTTCGAAGCGTTGCGGGCAACCCAGCTCAGCGGCGAGCCGAGAACGAAGGCGCCATCGAAACCAAGGTCGAGAGGCGCTGGGAACGAGGCCATGGCTGCCCAGCAGGGCGCCATCGGGGCCTCTGCGGCGCGAGCGGCCATTTCCGGGGCAGTCCCGGCGAGAAGATCGGCCGCCTGGGGTGCCGGCACCGCGATGACTACAGCGTCGAAATGTCCAAGATCGGCTCCGTTTTCCGCGGCGAGGCGCCATCCAGCGCCTCGCCGCTCGAGTTTTTCGACGCGGGTCTCGAAGCTGACGCCTAGATCGACCGCAAGGTGTCGGCAGATGGCACTCATGCCCGGCACGCCTACCAAGCGGTCGGTTTTGCCCTCTGTTGGTTGACTGCCACCGGCATCGAGGGTCACGATGCCTCCATTCCACCTGGCTACGAGCCCGTCCTGAAGCCAGGAATTCATCCACGGAGCGAACCGTCGGTCGCTAACCGTGAAGTACTGAGCGCCGTGATCGAAGCTGCCGGAATCCGTCCTGCGCGTCGACATTCGCCCACCTGCGCCGCGTGACTTCTCAAAGACATGGACCTTGTGGCCGTGGTCGGCGAGCGTCCGCGCGCAAGCGAGCCCGGAAAAACCCGCACCCACGACCGCCACGCTCACCTGCCGATCGGACAGGCGACGTGCACGCTTCGCGACTGCTTCCGGAAGCCGATTGAGCTCTTTCCTGCCTTCCATCACCCTTCGCCTTTCCTCAGAGGACCGCTGTATCTTCCAAGCTGACACGACGGACACCAGAAACACTTGCGGCCTCCCACCGACTCGACTTCCAGCCGCCGCCCGCAAACTCGGCAGGGTTCGCCACCACGACCGTAGACCCAGAATCGGTAGTCTGAACGTGGAGCGCCTGCGGCCTTGAGCTGAGCGACTCGAGAAGGCGCAAGGGTGATGCCCCGGGTGCGATAGGTACGTCTGGTCAACGCTATCACCCTTTTGCCCAGTCGTCTTCGCTCCTCGGCACTGCAGTCCGCTGCTCGGCGCCGAGGATGGATGCGCGCCTCGAAGAGAATCTCGGCGCGCAAATAGTTGCCGAGACCGGCCACGAAACTCTGATCGAGCAGCAGAGCCGCCAGTTGCCGCCCCCGAAAGCGCGGCTCATCCAGACGCGCGGCAAGATCATCCGCGGTCGGCGACTGCGACAGGACATCGGGACCGAGTCGGCTCAGATAGGGATGGCGACGCTCCCCCTCGACATCGAGCACCTCGATCTCCGACGCCGAGTAAAGCAGAGCCCCCCGGTCGCCGCTGCGAATGACGAAGCGGAGCTGCCGTCCAGTCTTCGGCAGCCGGTCGTTCCGCATCACATACCAGCGACCATAGAGCTGATTGTGGGTATAGACACTGAGTCCACCCTCGAAGCGCGTCAGCATCCCTTTGCCGCGCGTGGTCACCTCGTCGACCCGCTGGCCGATGAGCTGTCGCTCGAAGGGCTTGAGCCGGGCGAACGCGAAGAACACATCGTCCGCGATCTGGCCTCCGACTGCTGCACCTACTCGGTCGGCGGCGCGTCGGATCTCCGGACCTTCAGGCACTATTGGGCCTTCACTTCGACAAAACGCTCGAAGATTCGATACCGGCCGGGGCCACCCAGCCGATCGGCGATCCACACAAGGGTCGGCAGAGCCAGGGCCCAGGAAAGTCCGATCACCCCCAGCGACAGCAGCCACGGATCGCCGAAAGTCGCTGCCCCGAGGCGCTCGCCTCCAAGGAACGCTAGCGGTCCGGCGATCAGGCCCAAAACGGATGCGAGGAAGTAACGTCTGGAAAGCCAGCTCAAGCAGAAGTGAAGAACGGTCGCGAACTGCAACCACAGCGCAAGAACCCAGAGCGGCGCAACCGTCCCTGCCTGATGCCCGCGAAACTCCAGCACCCCGAGGCGGGCGTGAAGGGTGTCAACGACGAGCCCGATACAAACCGCGGCAAGCATGAGAGGCCACTCCTTTTCGGGCCGGTCCGAAATCACCAGGTGAATCACCGCCAGGCCGATCGCCAAGGTCGCGCCCAACGCTCCGACGTCCCAGGCCGCACCCAACACACAGGCGAACCAACCTAGCTCGTACAAAAGCAGGTTCAGTAGCGAGGACTTCGTGGAGACGAGCACTGTTTCAGTTCCATTCCATTAAAAACATCCAAAACGTCCTGTCGTACGCTAGCGACTTGTCCAACTGAAGTCAACTCTTTGCACTATCACGGCATTTCTTCTACAATATGGATGTTTTGAATGTTTTCGATCGTCTGCCAAGAAACGGCTGGCACCTCGCGAGATAAACGGCTGGCACCATGAAAATCGCTGTCATTGGAACCGGAATCTCCGGGTTGGTTTCCGCTTATCTGCTGAGCCGCGACCACGAGGTGACGGTTTTCGAGGCGAACGATTACGTCGGCGGCCACACCGTGACGACGCAAGTCGAATCGGCTGGCACCTCGTTGGCGGTCGATGCTGGCTTCATTGTTTACAACGAGGCTAGCTACCCCAACTTCGTTCGTCTGCTCGACCAGCTGGGTGTCGAGTCACAACCGACCTCCATGAGCTTCAGCGTCCGCTGCGATCGGACCGGACTCGAGTATGCAGGCACCAACCTCAATACCCTCTTCGCGCAGCGCTCGAACCTTCTCCGGCCCCGCTACTATCTCTTTACCCGCGAGATTCTGCGTTTCAATAAGGCCGCCAAGAAGGCTCTGAGCCGCAACATGAGGGGCACCCTGGGAGACTTCCTCGCGGCGAACAATCTCAGCCCCTCTCTGGCCGAGCTCTACGTCATTCCGCTGACCGCGGCAATATGGTCGACCGAGCCACAGCGCGCTCTGGAGACTCCGGCGCGTTTCATCCTTCGGTTCCTCGACAATCATCGACTTCTCGGTACTATCGGCTACCACACCTGGCGCGTCATCAAAGGCGGCTCACAACGGTACGTGGAGAAACTGATCGTGCCGTTCGCGGATCGCATCCGGCTGCGGACTCCGGTTTATCAGCTGGAACGCTCTGCCGAGGGCGTGAGAGTATCGACTGCCGACGGCCCCGAGCTCTTTGACGAGGTCATCGTCGCAGCGCACAGCGACCAGGCACTGAAGATGCTGGCGAGCCCCTCCCCCGCGGAGGAAGAAATCCTCGGCTCCATCGGGTATCAGAAGAACCGCGCGATCCTGCATTCCGATGACTCCGTCTTGCCCAGGACGCGTCGGGCTTGGGCCAGCTGGAACTACCGGACACCGGCCGACCCGGATCTGCCTGTCGCGGTCACCTACAACATGACCCAGCTTCAGAGTCTGCCGACCGAGAAAACCTACTGCACATCGCTGAACCTGGAGAACCAGCTCGACGAGCGGTCGACGATCGCCCGCTTCAGCTTCGAGCACCCGCTGTTCACGGAGGCGGCGGTCGCATCGCAGTCCCGGCACACAGAGATCAGCGGGACCGACCGTATCCACTACTGTGGAGCTTACTGGCGGCACGGCTTTCACGAGGACGGCGTCGTGAGCGCACTGGCCGTTGGCAAGCGATTTGGAGTCAGCCTGTGAGCAACCCCACGGCAAGTGCCATCTATGTCGGTGACGTTCGGCACCGGCGCTCCTCGCCACACGAGCACTCGTTTCGGTACCCCCTGTTTCTCATGTATCTCGATCTCGCAGAGCTCGACACGGTGTTTGCCAAGCGGTGGCTCTGGTCGAATGGGCGCAGGAACCTGGCCTGGTTCGATCGCAGAGATCATCTCGGCGATCCCGAGTTGGATCTCGACACCGCGGTGAGGGATCTTGTGGAGCAAGAGAGCGGCCGCCGTCCCCAGGGCCCGGTCAGGCTGCTGACCCACCTACGATATTTCGGGTACACCTTCAATCCGGTGAGCTTCTATTACTGCTTCGACGAGAGCGATGAACGCCTCGAGACGTTGGTAGCCGAAGTCAACAACACTCCGTGGGGAGAACGGCACTGCTACGTTCTCCAGGACGGCGTCGATCCTGCCACTGATGGCGCCAAGACCTACCGGTCCTCGAAGCAATTCCACGTGTCACCGTTTATGCCCATGGACATCGAGTACGACTGGCGTACGACCCTTCCTGGCGAGCGCCTGGTCGTTCAAATCGAGAACTCCAGAGGTGGCGTCAGGTTTTTCGATGCCACGATGACCCTCGCAAGACGAGAGGCAAGCGGCCGGAATCTCGCCTGGGCGCTGGCGAGGTACCCGCTAATCACACTGCGTGTGGTTTTTTGGATTCACTGGGAGGCGCTGAAGCTATGGCGAAAGAAGACACCCTTCTACCCGCATCCGAAGCACCGTCGAGATTCCTCGCCGGGCTGAGCGGAAACCGAAGCGAACCTTGGCTGCGCGGGCTGGCCAGAAGGTTGGCCCTATCCCGTCTGCAGAAGATCGAGCAGGGTCGGCTCGTGGTGCTCGAAGGCGACTCCCAACTCGAATTCGGCACAGCCGAGGCGGACTTCCCGGTGAGCGCCCGCGTGGTGATCCACCACGGCGCCTTCTGGGAGCAGCTGGCGTGGGGTGGCTCGGTCGGCGCTGGTGAGGCCTACTGTGACGGACTGTGGTCCACTCCGGACCTGACCGACGTCGTCCGGGTGCTCGCCAGGAATCGAGACGCCATGGACGAGTTCGACCAAGGAACGGCGCGAATCACTGCTCCGGTGCGGTGGCTTCTGCATAAGCTGCGCGGCAATTCCCGGGCGGGGAGCCTACGCAATATCTCGGCTCACTATGACACTGGCAACGAGTTCTTCTCTCAGTTCCTGGACCCCACCCTCACCTACTCCTGCGCCATCTTCCCCGACGCCCTCTCGACTCTCGAGACCGCGCAGCAGTGGAAGCTCGACACCATTTGCCAGAAGCTCGAGCTCGACAGCAACGACCGCCTGGTCGAGATCGGCACCGGTTGGGGCAGCCTGGCGATC
Organism: Thermoanaerobaculia bacterium; assembly: GCA_049664225.1. Taxonomy (GTDB): domain Bacteria; phylum Acidobacteriota; class Thermoanaerobaculia; order Multivoradales; family JAHEKO01; genus JAUVRX01. The sequence continues at coordinate 4,236 of JBATEX010000112.1, read as the reverse complement.
CACGCGGCCAGGAAGTATGGTTGTGACGTCGTCACGACGACCATCTCCGAGGAGCAGTTCCGGTACGCCTCGCAAGCCGTGGCAGACGCGGGCCTCGCCGGCAAGGTAACGGTTCTCAAGCAGGACTATCGAGAGCTACCGGCGACGCTGGTTGAACGTTTCGACAAGCTCGTGTCCGTCGAGATGATTGAAGCCGTCGGCCATGCCTACCTGCCCCGCTATCTCGAGGTGCTGGGTCAGCTGGTAAAACCCGACGGTCTCGCCCTCATTCAGGCCATTCTGATCCCGGATCAGCGCTACGAGAGCTATCGACGGTCCGTGGACTTCATCCAGCACTACATCTTTCCCGGCGGCTTGCTACCCTCGCTCGGACGAATCCAGCAGTGCATGATGAATGGGACGGATCTGCGGCTCGTGGATCTCGAAGACCTGACCCCACATTACGCTCGGACTCTGGTCGAGTGGCGCCGGCGCTTCTCTGCAAACGAGGACAAGATCGCCGCCCTGGGCCTGTCCGAAGCCGAACGTCGCAAGTGGAAATTCTACTTCAGCTACTGCGAGGGCGGCTTCCTCGAGCGCACCGTCGCTGGCGTCCAGCTGCTTCTCGCCAAGCCCGACAACCGGCGAGATTCCGAGGCCGCAGGTCTCTTGCGAAAGCCGAATTAGCCATGCAGTGGGCGCTGAACCTGATCGAGAGAGGTTGGATTCCGGATCCGCTGCTACGCCGAGGAATCCGACGGCTGCTCGAGACAAGGATTCGGGAAATCTCCTCCGACCCCGACCCCACTACCCCGCTCGTCGAGCAGATGCGCCAAAGTCCTCTGGCGATCGAGACGGAAACCGCAAACGAACAGCACTACCAGCTGCCACCCGAGTTCTTTCAGCTCGTCCTCGGCAGTCACCTCAAGTACAGCTGTTGCTACTGGCCGGAGGGGACTACCTCGCTGAGCGATGCCGAGGCCTTGGCGCTCGAGCTCACCACTTCCCGGGCCGAAATCGAGGACGGGATGGAGGTGCTGGACCTCGGTTGTGGATGGGGGTCGCTCAGTCTCTGGATCGCAGAGCATTTCACGGACTGCCGAGTGACCGCCGTGTCCAACTCCGCCCCTCAAGGGGACTTCATTCGGCGCCGAGCAAGGTCTCGGGGGCTGGCCAACGTCGAGCACCTGACGGACGACATGAGCCACTTTCAGATCACCGGGAAGTTCGACCGGATCGTCTCGGTCGAGATGTTCGAGCACATGCGAAACTACTCTCTTCTGCTCGAGCGTGTCGCGGGATGGCTGAAACCCGATGGCAAGCTTTTCGTGCATGTCTTCTGCCATCGCTCGCGACCCTACTTCTTCGAGGACAAGGGGCCCAGCGACTGGATGGCGCGGCACTTCTTCACGGGGGGCCTGATGCCTTCCGAGCACCTGATGGAACAGTTCGAAGGGCCCGTGCAGCTCGATCGGCGCTGGAGACTCAACGGCCAGCACTATGAGAGAACCGCTCTCGCCTGGCTCGAGAACATGGATCGTCACAGAGATGAGATCCGAGGCATCTTCGAGTCTGTCTATGGGACCGACGCCGAGCAATGGTTCCACCGCTGGCGCATGTTCTTTCTGGCTTGCGCCGAGCTCTTCGGTTACAAGCACGGCGAGGAGTGGTTCGTTTCGCACTCGCTATGGATTCCCGGGGAGCAGGCCGAGGCCTGACAGGAGGCGCGACTCATGACCGGATTGAAGCTATTCTTTCTTCTGATCTTGTTGGGGATGCTGGCGGTCACGACTATCGCCAGCCTCGATCGCAGCGTCTTCGAGGCAGGCGCGGATCTTTGGCCCGACCCCTGGTTTCGAGCGACTCTGGCGGACGCCTACTTCGGCTTTCTGGTGATCTATCTCTGGATCGCCTACAAGGAGGGATCCTGGGGAAGCAGGATCCTCTGGTTCGTGCTTCTCATGTCTCTCGGCAACATCGCCATCGCCATCTACTTCCTCATCCAGCTCTTCCGGTTGCCCGACTCAGCGACCATCGAGGATCTCCTCCTACGGCGGGACGGCCCATCATGATCGAGCAGATCACTGCCTTGGCCTGGCCCGGCCTCGCCGTTGCCCTCGGGCTCACCTCCCTCGTCTGGCTCGCCAGTCTCGTCAAGCGGGACGCCTCGATCATCGACATCTTCTGGGGTCTAGGTTTCGTCACGCTGGCCTGGTTCTACCGCAGCCGGGTTCCCGTCGACTCGTTTAGACAAACGCTGGTTCCCATGCTGGTCACCCTTTGGGGACTGCGACTTGCCATTCATATTCTTTGGCGCAATCGCGGACGCGACGAGGACTATCGCTATGCGGCGATGCGCAAGAAGTGGGGCGCCAGGTTCCCGCTCCTGTCACTCGTCATCGTCTTCTGGCTACAGGGGTTTCTCTTCTGGGCGATCGGAATGCCGCTCCTCCAGGTCCAGATCTCGCGGCAACCTATCGGAGTTTCGTGGCTCGACCTGGTGGGCTCAGGTCTCTTCGCCATCGGCTTCTTCTTCGAAGCCGTCGGCGATTTTCAGCTGGCCCGCTTCAAGGCCGACCCGGCCAACAAAGGCAAGGTCATGGACAGCGGGCTCTGGCGCTACACCCGCCACCCCAACTACTTCGGGGATGCAACCCTGTGGTGGGGTCTCGGGTGCTTTGCCCTGGCGACCCCCGGGGCAGCGTGGACTCTCGTCAGCCCCTTCCTGATGAGCCTGCTGATCATCAAGGTCTCCGGCGTGGCCCTGCTCGAAAAGGGCCTTGGCAGCACCAAGCCGGGGTACCGCGACTACGTGCGACGCACCAGCGCCTTCTTCCCGTGGCCGCCCGGCGCCTAGTGCGACTTCAGCAGGCGGAGACAGCCCCCTCGGGTAGCGGCATCTGCGCCGGCCCGGTGCAGGCCTTCATCCCAGCTCCGCATCCATAGCCAGCTGGCTATATCCACCCTTTCGGGTGGTGTGCCTGTCGAGCCTCCGTGATAAGGCTATACATGCCTCGGCAAAGGCACGTCAGCTCGAAAAGCTGAGCAAACAACGCCACGGGTCTTGATCTCCGCGTCCGACCTGACGACCGCCTGGCTACCGAAGAGTGGATGTGGGCATCGGTATCACTTGCCAATGGGTCGTGGAAAGTGCCGAGTCACGATCTTCCAGCACTGCTCGACGACCCGCTGCGGAAAGGAGAGAACGACAATGAAAACGAATCTCAGACATCTCGAGACCAGCACGATCGCGGTGACCGTATTCCTTGTGGCTCTCCTGGTTGCGGCCCAGGTCGCCGCCGCGCCAAGCGCCTGGCCGAACAAGAAGGGCGAGCTCTGCTGGGTGGCGGAGTCCCCCAGCTCCTCGGGCCCCGAATACAGCCTGGTCAGAGCCCAGATCACCAACATGGGGAGCGATCACTACCTCTTTCATGGGCAGGCGTATCGCGTGGTGAGCCCCGGTGATTTGACGAGCATCGGAATGCTGCAGGCACTGGGAGGCAACGTGGAATTCGATCCGGATGGGGATCGGTGGATCGGCCAGATCACCAAGACCGAAGTCCTCCTTCGCAACCCCCCGATCGACCCCAACCTGCTGGAGGCCTATGTCGGCCTTCTCATTCTGGATTCCGTCACCCTTGACGGCACGGCCGAAGGCGTGATCACCACTTGCGAGGCAGGCTACCCAAACTCAGTTTGTGGCAGCCTCAATACCGGCCCCATCGCGATGACTCTCACTGCCTGTCCGTGACGATCCAGAGATTCAACCGCCGCGTCTAGCCCATTCCCCTGTCGGCCGAGCCGCACGCCCGGCCGACAGGGCGACCAGTAGGCAAAGCCAGAGATTTCGGGGTCGGCTCGGTCGCCGTTCACCCGAGAGACCTCACAGTAGCCACCCCATCGGGTGGTGTGTTTCAGTTTCATCTAGCCTACCCTTGGGTTGATCAACACCGAATGGGCAAGTCCCTGCGGTGCCGGCTGGCTTCTGGAGGAGTTGATGAAACGAGCCTTCCTCCATCGGTGGTTTGTTGCGAACGCGTACGTGGCGGGGATCTTCGCACTGTGTTGGCTCCTGCTGCGCAGTGGGTCGCGTCCCAGCCGCCTGGCCTACCCTTGTCAACAAGCTGCGGTGTCCACAGCAACGCTTGCTTTCGGAGCTCCGTTGGTCGCGGCGATCCTGGCGCTGCGCAGAAAGCTGGCAAGCCTGCAGTCGATCGTCGGGATTGCCGCTGCAGCGTTTGGCCTCATCGCCACATT
>JBATEX010000111.1:0-82225 GCA_049664225.1 Thermoanaerobaculia bacterium | reverse complement strand
GCCAAGGGAGCCCAAGGCATCAAGTTCTTCGGCGCACCTCCGGCTATCATGGAGGCTGCCCTCGACGAAGCCAAGCGCCAAGGGCTCCGCAGTGCCTGTCACCACGCGCAGATGTCGGTGACGCGGGTCAACGTCCTGGACACTGCGCGATGGGGTCTGACCAGCATGGAACACTGGTACGGACTTCCCGAGGCCCTGTTCACCGACCAGACCGTCCAGGACTATCCCCTGGAGTACAACTACGCCAACGAGCTCGACCGCTTCGGCCAAGCCGGCCAGCTTTGGAAGCAGGCGGCACCGCGGGGGAGCGAGCGCTGGTACGAGGTCATGGACGAGCTCATCGAGCTCGACTTCACCATCAACCCGACGTTCACTCCATACGAAGCGAACCGCGACTTGATGCGGATCCGAGGTGACGAATGGCACGAGATGTATACCCTGCCCTCGCTATGGAGGTTCTTCGCACCCAATCGCGAGAACCACGCCTCCTACTGGTACTACTGGACGACCGCCGATGAAATCGCCTGGAAGGAGAATTTCCGCCTCTGGATGAGCTTCGTCGACGACTTCAAGAACCGTGGTGGAAGGGTTACCACAGGCTCGGACTCCGGCTACATCTACAAGATCTATGGCTTCGGCTACATTCGCGAGCTGGAGCTGTTGCAGGAAGCAGGATTCCATCCGTTGGAGGTGATTCGCGCCGCCACACTGAATGGCGCTGAGGCCCTCGGCCGGGACGACGAGATCGGTTCTGTGGAGGCGGGAAAGCTCGCCGACATGGTGATCGTCGATGCCAATCCGCTGGAGAATCTCAAGGTTCTCTATGGCACTGGTGCCATCAAGCTGAACGAGAACAACGAGGTCGTTCGTATCGGCGGCGTGCGCTACACGATCAAAGACGGCATCGTGTTCGACGCCAGGCAGTTGCTGGCCGACGTGCGCGAGATCGTCCGACAGGCCAAGGAAGATGAGGGCTTCACCCTGACCCAGCCAGGCCTGGACTGATTTGCCCGCAATGGACCCGATCAGGCTGGCGCCGGCTTTCGCGGGTCAGGATCGGACAAGATCTTCTCCGACTGAGCCTTGCGGAAGGCCTTCAAAGCCTCACCAATCTCGGGATGCGTCGCAGCCAGAACCGACGCCGCGAAGAGGGCCGCGTTCACCGCTCCAGCCTTGCCCACGGCGAAGGTAGCCACCGGGATGCCGGCAGGCATCTGCACCATGGAAAGCAGGGAGTCGAGTCCTTGGAGCTTCGACTCCATAGGCACTCCGAGGACCGGTAGCGTGGTCTGCGCCGCCATGACGCCAGCCAGGTGGGCGGCACCGCCGGCGGCACCGATGAAGACTTCCGTTCCGCTGTCTTCCGCTTCAGCCATGTAGACAGTCAAGGCATCGGGGGTCCGGTGAGCCGAGAGAATCCTGACATCGTGGGCGATGTTCAGACTCTCCAGGGTCTTGATGGCGTGCTCCATGACTCCCCAATCGGAGCGCGAGCCCATGATGACGCTGACAAGTGTACGCATGATCGCGAAATCTAGCACAGACGCCGCGTCCGGACAGCAGACAAGTCCGTCTACAGCGGGTGGCGAAATCGCCGCCTGAGAATCGAGCCGTAGAGAACGGCGTTGATCAGCAGCACCGATAGACCCAGGATCACTTGAACAGAGCGGGAAAGAGACGCAGGATAGAGCAATGGCACCAGGTAGTGCTCCACGAAGCCACCCTCGTACCCTGCCAGTCCAGCCTCGTGGCGCAGGCGGTTTTCGAGCGGCGTCAGGGGGCAGATCCAGCCCAGGAGCTCGATCGAGGCCCCCCAAGCCACTGCCGGCAGATGCAGCCAGGCCAAGCGCGGCCAGCGCAGCACGAGGAGGCCGCCCGACACGACGAAGACAACAAACGCGAAGTGTAGCGACGCCACCAGATCGGCGGCCAACGAAACGAGCACCTCTACTCGCCTGTGCGCTTGAAGTAGTCCTGAGTCTCTCGCACGATGACCCCACTGAGCAACAGCAGACCGACGAGATTGGGCAGCGCCATGAGTCCGTTCATGACGTCGGAAAGCCCCCAGACGAAGTCTAGACTCCGCAGGGCGCCAAAGAAGATGGCGACGATGAAGAGGATCCTGTAGGGCAGGATGAACCGCTCTCCCATCAGGTACTCGATGCTCTTTTCACCGTAGTAGCTCCAGCCGAGCATGGTCGAGAAAGCGAACATCGATAGGCAGACCGCCACAATCCACCCGCCCCACTCGCCGGGCAGCCCATGGGAGAAGGCATATTGAGTCAGCTCAGCTCCATTCAGACCTTCTTTCCAGCCGCCCGTCACCAGGATGGCCAGTCCGGTGAAAGAGCAGACCACGATGGTATCGATGAAGGTCTGGGTCATCGAGACCAGAGCTTGCCGCACGGGCTCCCGGGTCTGCGCCGCAGCGGCTGCTATACCAGCCGAACCGAGGCCCGACTCGTTCGAGAAGATCCCTCTCGCCACACCGAAGCGGATCGCTTGCCTGACTGCCGCACCCGCAAACCCTCCCGCAGCGGCGGTGCCGGAGAAGGCGCCCTCGAAGACCAGGCCGAGCGCCGCTGGAATCTCTCGCGCAAACAGCACCAGTACCAACCCGGAGCTGAACATATAGGCCACGATCATGACCGGCACGAAGACTCCGGTGAATCTGCCGATGGACTTGATTCCCCCGAGGATCACCAGACCGGCCGCTACCGCCAGAATCAGCCCAGTCGCCCAAACCGGCAATTGGAACGAGGTGTTCAGCGCGTGCGCCACCGAATTCGACTGGACCATGTTGCCGATGCCAAAGGAGGCGCAGACTGCGAACAGGGCGAAGAGCCAACCGAGCATCTTGCCCAAGCCTCGCCACTGGATGCCGTTGGCCAGGTAGTACATCGGCCCCCCGCACTGCTCGCCCCTCGCATCGGTAACGCGGAACTTTACCGACAGCAGCGCTTCCGAGAACTTGGTCGCCATCCCGACCAGACCGGTCATCCACATCCAGAAGAGTGCTCCCGGACCGCCGGTGGCGATGGCAGTGGCCACGCCAACGATGTTGCCGGTGCCTACCGTGGCCGCCAGTGCCGTCATCAACGCTTGGAAATGGGAGATATCTCCTTCGGCGCCCTTCTCCCGTCGAACGATCAAGGCGACGTAGAGGGAGTGCCACAGCTTGCGGAACTGTAAACCACGCAGCCGAAGCGTCAGAAACAAGCCGGTCAGCAGCAGCAGGGGAATGAGCAGATAGGGACCCCATACGAAGTCGCCGATTTTCTGAATGACTGCAGCGGGATCGGACATCAGACTCTCCGTGAGAACTCACTCGGCCAATTCTGCGAAGCACCGTGGCTACAGCTTGAATAGAGCATCGAAAGCCGCCCTCGCGTCATCCGGCGGTGGGCTTTCCTTGTCGAACTCCTGAGTCGTCTTGGGTTCGAAGAGGTCACACTGATTGCGCTTCGATTTCTTGGCAATGCGCTCGGCGATCTCCAGACGACATTCCATTGGCGCCGAGCTGTCGAAGTGCGTACAGTTCGTGCAGGCGTGCAGATCATCACCGCATCCAGAGCAGGTCGAATCGAACGCCACATCCTGCCCAACTGCCTGGCTCTGCCCACATCGGCTGCACCGGAAGACGGATCTCGTCGGCTTGCCCAGGCCGCGGCCGCGTGGCTTGTCCGACTTCTCGCGCGGCCCTGAAGGCCGCGACCTCTTTTCGCGGGGCTCCTCGTCCTGATACCCACTCTGTTTATACTTGCGATCGCTCATTCAAGCCTCCTGTGGCATTCTAGCGGACATCTGTTCAGCCACCACGCCACCTGCCAGACCCGCGAGAGGAGCCGTTAAATGCCCATTGATCTGTCCGATCGAGCGCCCACAATCGAATTGAGCGGTGTCTCGAAGAGCTATCGCGAGGCAGATCGGGATCACATCGTTCTCGAAGGCGTCGACTTACTCGTTCAGCCAGGGGAGCTGGTCGTCCTCTTGGGGAGAAGCGGCTCCGGGAAGTCGACACTGCTCAACCTTCTCGGCGGACTCGACCAGCCCGACAGTGGGAGTGTTGCGGTTGGCGGCATCGAGATCACGAGCCTCGGGGAGCGAGATCGCACCCTGTTTCGAAGACGGAACATAGGCTTCATCTTCCAGTTCTTCAATCTGCTGCCGACATTGACGGTTCTGGAGAACCTGCTCCTTCCTCTCGAGCTCGACGGGAAAAGCACCGAGGCGGTGCGGGAGCCTTGCCTGGAGATGCTCGCAGCGGTTGGACTTGTCGACCGAGCCGACTCGTTCCCGGACCGTCTTTCCGGCGGTGAGCGACAGCGGGTTGCGGTGGCGCGAGGTCTGATCCATCAGCCGCAGCTCATTCTGGCTGACGAACCCACCGGCAACCTGGATGTCGGGACGGGCCGGCAAGTCATCGACCTGCTCGACAGCCTGACCCGCCAGAGTGGTCGCACCTTGCTGATGGCCACTCACAGTCAGCAGGTCGTCGGGCTGGCCGATCGCATCCTCACCATCGAGAACGGCCGGCTCGTCGAGCTCGACAAGGAAGGCCCAGCGTGAAGAGACTCCTTTGGAAGTCGAGCCTTCGACACCTGCAGCGCCATCCCTTGCAGCTCGCCCTGGCCATTCTGGGAGTTGCTCTCGGTGTCGCCGTCGTCGTCGGTATCGATGTCGCCAACGGCAGTGCTCTGAGAGCCTTCGAGCTTTCCACGGATACGATCGCTGGCAAAGCGACACACCAGATTGTCGGTCTCGACGGTGTCATCCCCGAAGGGCTCTACCAGCAGCTCCGCATCGATCTCGGCTTGCGTCGCGTAGCCCCGGTGGTCGAGGGCCATGCCAAGCTTCTGAGGCCAGACTCCCCAACCTTTTCAATCATGGGCATCGACCCGTTCGCCGAAGCCCGGTTTCGCAACTTCACCAGCTCGGGGCCGCAGGGCAGCCTCGATCTCGGGATCTTCCTGACCCTACCGGGGGCCTCCCTTCTAGCCGCTGAAGCCGCGAGCTCTCTCGGCATCGCGCCCGGAGACGAATTCGAGATCGACATAGGCGGCGCAGTGCGGACGTTGGTTTTGGTAGGCCATCTGCCGGCGACGGACGATGCCCAGCTGGCCGCTATCCGGGATCTACTCGTCGTCGACATAGCGACGGCACAAGAGACGCTCGGTCTTGTCGGGAGTCTGACGCGCATCGACTTGATCCGACCGCCCGCAATGACAGAAGCCGAGTTCGAGGAGAGTGTCGCGGCGATCTTGCCACCGACCACCGACCTACGATCCAGGCGCGCTCGAACGTCGACGGCGGAGCAGATGACCCGGGCTTTCCGGCTCAACCTGCAGGCACTGAGCCTTCTGGCCTTGCTTTGCGGCGCATTCCTCATCTACAACACCATGACCTTCGCTGTCGTGCAACGGCGTCCTCTTCTGGCGATTCTGCGTGTACTGGGAACGACCCGTAGAGAGATCTTCGTGCTGATCTTGGGGGAGGCTGTGCTCATCGGAGCTGCGGGCACCATCCTCGGCGAGCTTGCCGGTCTGTGGCTCGGTCAGAGCCTCATCGGTCGCGTCACCCAGACCATCAACGATCTCTACTTCGCGGTCGACGTCCGAGAGGTGGCAGTGGCCCCATGGACGCTCCTGAAAGGAGGTCTCCTTGGATTGACGGCAACGGCTGCGGCGGCGATTGCACCCTCTATCGAAGCGACCAACACGGAGCCCCGGGAGGCATTGGTGCACTCCGAGCTCGAGTTGCGGGTTCACCGCGCTATTCCTACGCTGTCGATTCTTGGAATCCTGCTGCTGGTTCTCGGCACCGGCCTGATATTGCTTCCGGGCGGCGCCCTGTGGCTCGCCTTTACTGGCCTGTTCGCTGTGCTGGTTGGCTACGCCTTGCTGACACCGCTCGCCACGATGGCACTCATGCGTTGGCTGACACCTTTCGCCGGCGCAATTTCCGGCCAGCTCGGCCGGATCGCTACGCGCGGAGTCGTAACCGCTCTCAGCCGCACCGGAATCGCCATCGCTGCCCTGATGATGGCGCTATCGGTGACCGTCGGAGTGGATCTCATGGTGAGGAGCTTCCGTGGCACGGTGAACCGATGGCTCGAATATGCGCTGCCCGCGGATCTCTATCTGTCGGTGTTTACAGCACCCGCCCGCCGATTCTCGCCGGGCGGTGTCACCATCGACCAGGCGACGATCGACACGATCGCGGATCTCGATCAGGTTCTCGCAACCAACCTCCTCACCCACTTCTCGGCAGTCGTCGACGGCGAGTCCGTTCGAGCTGTGGCCCTCGAGCTGTCTCCGCAAAGCCACGGAGCTTTTGCATTTCGGCAAGGAGATCCGATGGCGATCTGGCGCCGAATCGAAGCAGGCGAGGCCGTCATGGTCTCAGAGTCCTTCGCCTATCGGCGAGCCCTCGGAGAGGGTGACAGCGTCAGGATCCTCTCACCGAAAGAGATCTTCGAGCTGCCCATCGCCGGAGTCTTCTACGACTACTCCACTGAGCAGGGCCTCCTGATGCTCGCTCGAACCCTCTACCAGCGGGGCTGGAGCGAAGATGGAGCGACGGCCCTCTCCATTCATACCGCTGCCGGCACGAACCTCGACGAGCTGAGCGACCTCATCCGTGGCCGCCTACCACCCGACCTGCGGGTGCGACTCAGCAGCAACCGCCAATTGCGGCAAGAGTCGATGCGCATTTTTGATCGCACCTTTGTCATCACTGGAGTACTGCGTACATTGGCGGTCGTTGTCGCCTTCGTCGGAGTTCTGAGCGCCTTGCTGGCGCTGCAGCTCGAGCGTACTCGCGAGTTGGGAGTGATGCGGGCCTGCGGCCTGACCCCTGGGCAGCTGTGGATGCTGGTGACCCAGCAGACAGGCCTCCTGGGCTTGACTGCCGGTGTGCTTTCGTTGCCTGTTGGTGTGTCGATGGCCGCCATCATGGTCTACACCATCAATCGGCGATCGTTCGGCTGGAGCCTTGAATTGGATCTCTTTCCTCTCACTCTGGTCCAAGCCGTCGCCGTGGGTGTTGTAGCGGCGCTGCTTGCCGGCCTCTACCCGGCGTGGCGGATGGCTCGCACACGGCCCTCCGAAGCACTGCGGGAGGAGTAGCATGCGCTGGCCTTCGGTGTGGAGCGGTTTCCTGCGGCGGCTGCTGGTTTTAGCGGTGCTGTCCTTCGTTGGCTGCCGGACTCCTCCTCATGACCAGATGACTGATGAAAATAGATCTGTCGCGACCGCCAGCCTCGAGCTCTCCCACTTACTGTCAGGAGAGACGGAGGGCTTCGCTCGCGCCACTGAGCCGAGGCAGTTCGTCTTCCCCGAGGACCACGGCTCGCACTCCGACTTCCGCACCGAGTGGTGGTATTTGACCGGCAATCTGACCACCTCGTCGGGACGTCGATTCGGCTACCAGTTCACCCTGTTTCGAAATGCCCTGGCCGCCGAGCAGACACCCAGGCGATCGCGGTGGGCCACACGGCAAGTCTATATGGGCCATCTCGCCCTGACCGATATCGACAACAGCCGCTTCTTTGCCTTCGAGAGGTTCGCGCGTGGCGCCGCCGGCCTGGCCGGTGTCGAGCTGGATCCCTTTCGAGCCTGGCTCGAGGACTGGGAGTTGGGCAGCGACGACTCCTCACCCGCGTTTCGATTGAAGGCATCGGCTGGAGAGATCGCACTGGACCTGGAGCTCGCCACCACGAAGCCCGTCGTGCTCCAAGGCGAGGCCGGCCTGAGCCGCAAGGGAAGCGAACCGGGCAATGCCTCCTACTACTATGCCTTCACCCGACTCGCCACGTCCGGCCAGATCCGCCTCGAGGGGCGCGAGCTCGAGGTGCGAGGCAACAGCTGGCTCGACCGAGAGTGGAGCACCAGCGCTCTCGAACCGAACCAGAGCGGCTGGGACTGGTTCGCCTTGCAGCTCGACGATGGCACCGACCTGATGGTCTATCAGATGCGCCGCGACGACGGCAGGCCGGATCCGGTCAGCAGCGGCAGTCGGATTGGGGCGGATGGGACCCGATTCGCTCTGAGCTGGGGTGACTTTCAGTTGGAGGTCCTCGACTGGTGGACCAGCCCAGAGACTGGCGTGCGCTATCCCTCGGGTTGGCGACTGCGGCTGCCAGGGGATCAACTCGACCTTCAGATCGAGCCGCTAATGCGAGATCAGGAGCTCAACCTGTCGGTTCTCTACTGGGAGGGGGCAGTGCGAGTTGAGGGTAACCGTGGCAGCACCCCGATCTCGGGCCGCGGTTACGTCGAGCTCACTGGGTACGCCGTGCCCTGAAGCTCGGCGACGCCGTCATCGGGACTCCTCCTTCAGCCGTCGGCTCCGGACCGATACGGCATGAGCCTCGAGCTGCCCAAGAAGGTCGGCAATCGAAGAGCAGGCATCGAGCATCAGGGTCTCGACCCGACTAGCCGTCAGACACTCCAGGTCATCGCCAGGATTGTCCGAAACTACCTTGAGGACCTGAACCAGGCCGGGGGTGGCAATCCGGCTGGCAGCGGCAAAGAAACCGGCAGCCTCCATGTCGTAAGCAGCCCTGGCGGCGAAGTCGGTTTCTGGCCGATCGACGGTGCGAACCGACGCCCTGAGGCAGTTCGACTGGAAGGGAATCGTCGGCCACCAAGACTGTCCTGCAGTGCTTCCTTGGATCTCGTCGGCCAGAAGGCAGGTCCCCGGCGCGAGATCCGGATGACCGGCAATTCCAACGTTGAGCCATCCCTGAAGCCGCCGGGACTCCACCTGCTCCGCGATCGAGTCCACGGCTCGCGCGGCACGATGTCTGCCAGGCCCCGACACCACGAGGTTCAAGCCAACACCGCGATAGATCTGCCGCGATTCCCTTGCGTCGCGCTCCTTCCGCAGGCCCAGGCCCCTGGCGAGACCGCGAGCTTCGGCCGGCAAGGCCACGATCAGATGGATCACGCTTGCTCCATGAGATGCAGCTGGCACCGCCAGTGTTGGAGGCGCTGTTCATACTGGGCGGCCTCCTCCCGTCGGCCTCGCCTCCTGGTACCCTCGAGGTAGATCTCGATCTTCTTCAGCAACATCGCGACGCTGGCCTGCCAGTCGGCCTCGTTCAGATGTCCAGAGTCGATCACCTTCTCGAGAGCTTGGATCCGAAATCTGTCGAGACCCCAAACCTGTCGCGAAAGTTGATCCTCGTGCCCCCCGTGCTTTACGACCAGAGGCTCATCGACGTAGAGGACAGGGTATCGACTGCAGATGCGAAGCCAGAGATCGTAGTCCTCACAGGCAGGTAGCTCCTCGTCAAACATCCCGACCACCTCGAAGATGCTGCGGTGAATCAGAATCGACGAAGGCGACATTGCGCACAAAGGCAGACAATGCTCGAAGATCCAACCGCCGTGCTTCGCATGAATCTGCCGGGGATTGACACGCCGTCCCTGGCGAATCCAGATCTCGTCAGTGTGGCAAACCCGAAGCTCGGGACGCTCCTCCAGCCCGCTCATCTGCCGCTCGAGCTTCGACGGCCGCCATTCATCATCCGAGTCCAGCAGCGCTATCCATTCACCCCCGGAGGCCTCGATGCCCCGATTGCGTGCCGCGCTGACGCCGCGGTTCTCCTGGCGCAGCAGGCGGACGCTCGGAAAGCGCCTCTCGACCAGCTCGGCAGTGTCGTCGGTGGAGCCATCGTCGACGACGATCACCTCAGCGGGCGAGTGCGTCTGCGCCACTACTGAATCGACAGCGCGAGCCAGCACCGACGCCCTATCGAAGGTCGGGATGACCACGCTGACGTCGCCAGCCCGAGCACTCACGAGCCGAACCTAGCCATCCTCTCTCAACCAGCGATCGAGCCAGTCGAGGACGGTGTCGTGCCACAGGATGCTATTGGAAGGTCTCAGCACCCAGTGGTTCTCATCGGGAAAGTACAACAATCGACTGGCAATACCCCGCCGCTGCAAAGCCGTGAACGCGGCCAGGCCTTGCGTCTCGGGAAGACGAAAGTCCAGTGCACCGTGAATCACCAGCATCGGCGTCTGCCACCGATCCACAAACAGGACGGGATTGTGTCGCTCGTGTCCTTCAGGGTTCTCCCAGAACGGGCCTCCGTGCTCCCACTCCGGAAACCAGAGCTCCTCGGTGGAGAAATACATCATCCGCTGGTCGAGGGTCCCGTCGTGATTCACCAGACACCGGAACCGTTCCGGCCAGTTGCCCTCGATCCAATTGATCATGTAGCCGCCATAGGAGGCGCCCAAAGCACAGACCCGATTTCCATCCATCCAGGGATTGCTCTTCAAGGCCGCGACCAGACCCTTCTGGAGATCCTCGAGTGGCTTGCCACCCCAATCGCCACGAATGGAATCCGTGAAGGCCTGACCGTAGCCGACCGAGCCATGGAAATCGACCATCACGGCCGCGTAGCCGGCGCCGGCATAGGTCTGCGGATTCCAGCGATAGTGGAAATCGTTGCCGAACGATCCCTGGGGCCCGCCATGGATGAGAAAGGCCACCGGATAGGAGCGGGACGGATCGAAATTGATCGGCTTCACCACATAGCCGTAGACGGTCTCACCGTTCCAACCTGGAAAGGAGAACTGCTCCGCCTGCCCCAGCGCCACTCCTGCCAGGCGATCGGCGTTTACGCGGGTCAACTGACGGAGCTCTCCACTCTGCGGCTCCAGCACGAACAGATCCACCGGTGAGCCGAGGGTATCGAGCCCGAAGACGATGCTGTCACCGGCCAGCGCAGGACTGCGAACGTGGCCCTCGCCGACGAGCTTGCGGATCGCACCGCTTCCCAGAGCAATGGAGAAGAGAGAGACCTGGCCACGATCCGAAGCCGTGGTGTACAAGGTGTCTCCGTCCTTCGAGAAGAGGATGCCTCCGGCCGAGTAGTCCCACGCTTCAGTCAGGATCCTCTGCTCTTGGGTCGTCCAGTCCAACAACACGATCCGAAACCTATCCGCCTCGAAACCCGGCCGCTCCATGGCCAGGTAGGCCAGAATCTCGCCATCGGGAGAGAAGACGGGCTGCGTGTCCCAGGCCTCGTTGGCCTCGGTCAGGCAGCGGGGCGCAGAGGACCCGTTCACAGGCACATAATAGAGGTCGAAATCCGTGGACCAGGGCTCGGAGGCTCCCACGACTCTCGCGGTGAAGACCAGCCCCGAGCCATCGGGTGTGAAGACGATCTCCTCGGTGCCGCCGAAGGGCTTAGTGGGACTGTCTGCGTCCATGCCAGGCATGAGATCGACAACCGTGCCATCGCCCAGGGGTTGGAGATACAAGTGAGACCGACGGCCATCTTTCCAGGTGTCCCAATGTCGCACGAACAGGCGGTCGTAGATTCGCCCGGTCGCCTTGGCTGTCTCCCGAGCATCGAGTTTGTCGCGGGTGCATTCCAACGACTCGCAATCGACAAAGACGTCCATGGCCAGTACCAGATTGGTTCCGTCAGGCGACAGAACAAAACCGCTGATATCCAGCGGCAGGTCTGTGACCTGATTGAGGTTCTCCCCGTCGGCTCCCACTCGCCACACCTGGGAGGAGCCCGACCTGGAGGAGATAAAGTAGAGGCTCCCCCCGTCGGCCGACCATCTGGGACCGCTGTCCGAGGCCTCGCGGTCGGTCACTTGGCGGAGGTTCTCGCCCGTGCTGTCGATCACCCAGATGTCGGTGCGACCCTTGTCTGCCTCCATATCGGTTTGTCGCCTTACAAAGGCGATGCTCTCACCGTCAGGCGAAGGCTGGGGATCCGAAAGTCGGTCCATTCTCACCAGGTCTTGGACCGAGAACCCAGGAAGTGGCTCCGCCATCAGGCAGCTGCTCACCCACAGCAGACCCAGAGCCAAGCAGGTAGTGCGTCGAATCATGATACCCCCCTCTGAAAAGTAGGACCGCAACGTGGAAGGAAGGCCTTTGCCTCCGCCAGCTAGTTTAGCCGAGACAGATCGACTTTTCTCCCCGCCACCGGCGTTAGAATGACAGCCGTGGATGGCACCGAAAGTAGCAGGGCTCCCCAACGCAAGCAGTGGAAGCGGCGCTTTGTCGAGTGGTTTGCCATCCATGTCTTCGGTGGCCTCATTCTGCCCCTGGTGATCAGGAGCTGGCGCGTGGAGTTCGATCTGCCACCCCACCTGAAGCAGCTCCGAGACGGCCACAAGGTCATCCTCGCCTTCTGGCACAACCGTCAGATTGGACTGATTCGAGTCGCCGACGAGCTGCGCCCCGTCAAGGTCCTGATCAGTCGCCACGGTGACGGCGAGATCATTGCCCGCATCGTCGCCCGATTCGGCATCGGCTCGGTGCGAGGCAGCTCGACACGCGGCGGCAAAGCGGCTGTCAGACAACTGGTGTCCGCTTCTCGCCAGAGTCACCTTGCTATCACACCAGACGGACCCGTCGGTCCTCGCTACCACGCCAAACAGGGCGTCGCACTCGTGGCAGCGCTCACCGGCCTTCCCGTTACCTGGATCTCGTGGAGCACCGATCGGGCCTGGAGATTCAAGAGTTGGGATCGTTTCATTCTGCCGAAGCCCTTTGCACGAATACGCTACCGCGTGGAGGGTACGGTGGAGATCGACAGAAATGCCGGAGCAGAAGAGATCGAAGCCGGGAGGCTGGAGATCGAGAGCCGTTTGAACGCCCTGACCGCCACTCTCGACCGTGAAATGGGCCTGGAAGATTGAGGCGTCCGGCTCTCCGCCGGCCGGTCCTGGTGGGCCTGGGGTTGAGTCAGCCGGCGTACCTTCGGCTGATCTTTGAGGGCTTGGGGTTGAGGCGTCCGGTCGTACCTCCCTGCCGATCCTTGGGGCAGTGGGGGGTGAAGTGGCCGGGCGTTCCTTCCGGCCAGTCTTTGAGGGCTTGGGGGAACAGAGGCTCAAGCCCTACGCCCTTACACCCTTACGCCCCTATTGCCTTCTATGGTGCCAGAGGTTCGTTCGGGTGGCTCGACTGTGGGGCGCCTTGTCCGATCCCAGACTCAAAGAGAGTCCAAGACTTCAGGCCCTCACTGCCCCCAAAGACCGCTCGGCGAAGCCGCCGAGCGCTTCAACCCCCAAGCCCTCAGAGATCGGCCGGAAGGAACGCCCGGCCGCCTCGACCCTTACTGCCCCATTGCCTCATTGCCTCAAAGGTAGGTCGGAGGTACGACGGGCTCCTCAACCCCCAAGCCCTCAAAGATCAGCCGGCAAATGTGCCGGCTGCCTCAACCCTCAGGGTGGGAGGGTGGGGGTCAGACTGAGATCGAGCCTTTGCGAAAATCCGTCTTGCCGATGAGGGCATTGATCAGAACAGGCCGGCCAGCATCGGCCTCCTGACGGGCAGTGGCGAGGATATCGGGAACAAGATCGGGCGAAGCGACGCGAAAGCCCTTGCCTCCGTAGCCTGCCGCCACGACGTCGTAGTCAGTGTGGCGCAGCACCGTACCCACATCGTCCTTCAGCAACTCGATCTGGTCCCTGGCGATCTGGGCCCAGCTGGCATCGTTGCCGACCACCGCGATCACGGGTAGCTCATGGCGAACGAAGGTGTCGAATTCGGCCAGGCTGTAAGCGCAGGAGCCGTCGCCATACAGTAGCCAGACCTCGGCCTCTGGGCGGCAGAGCTTGGCGCCTAGCGCGAACCCCGCGCCGACGCCCAACGTGCCGAACACACCAGGATCGAGCCAACTCAGGGGCCCCCGGGGTGATACCACATAAGAGGCCGTCGCTACGAAATCACCGCCATCGACTACCAGCACGCTGGAGTCGGGAAGGACCTTCTCGAGGGCTTCCAGAAAGGCGATCGGGTTCAGATTTTCGGTGCTCGCCTTCGCCTGCTGCGCGATCTCTCTCGCTCGCTCTTCATCCCTTTCCCGCAGGGCCGACAGCCACTCCGACCAGGGCCCGCCCCTCCTCTCGCGCTGTGCCGTTCGGACGAGGAAGAGTCCCGGGTCGGCTACCGCTCCGAGAGTGGGACGCCGATTCTTCCCCACCTCGGCTACACTTCGATTCACCGAGATCAGGCGAGCTCTTCGGCCGATCTGGCGGCCATAGTCGAGCCGAAAGTCGCAGGGCACTCCGGCCAACAGAACGAGGTCGGCCTGTCGCAAAGCGTTTCGTCGCTTGTGGCGGAGCTGCAAAGGGTGATTCGGGCCCAAGAGCCCTCTTGCCATGCCCGAGAGGTAGACGGGCACTCCGAGCCTCTCCACGGCTGCCGCCAGATCGCCGATCTTCTCGTTCTCCAGCAAAGCCTGGCTGCCCACCATGAGCACCGGACGGCGAGCAGCGGCGAGGTACTTCACCGCCTTTCGTAGTGCCCTGCTCGAAGGTTCGGGTACCGGTTTCTCGACTGGCTCTGAGACCTCCACGCCCTCGGCTGCGGCAAACAAGCTGTTCACGTGACGTCGCAGGTACGCGCCGAGAGCTCTTTCGCCGAGACTCCGACTCTTGCCCTGCGCAGCCTTGGCCCCGTACATCCCACGGACCAGGTCTTCATCGTAGAGCAGATCCAAGGGGCACTCGACGAACACAGGGCCCGGAACCCCGCTCCGCGCCATATCGAGAGCCTTCTGGAGAGCCGGCACCAGATCCCGCACCCGGCGCACGGTAGTCGCCCATTTGACATGCGGAGCCACCAGGGCCAGCTGATCGATGTCCTGCAGGGCGCCCCGCCCCTTCAAGATGGTTCCGGTGGCCCCTCCCAGCACCAGAACAGGAGACTGGGCCAGCTGGGCGTTCTTGAGGGCGGTGATCGTATTGGTGACGCCAGGCCCGGCGGTCACAGCCGCTACACCCGGCGTGCCCGAGAGCCTGGCAACTGCATCGGCAGCGAAGACGGCCGTGGCCTCGTGGCGAACATCCACGACCCGAATGCCGAGGCGCTTGGCACCGACCAGAATGGGCGAGATGTGTCCGCCGCACAGAGTGAAGAGGAAGCGGACTCCATGCTTGCCCAGGACCTGCGCAATGAGGTCACCGCCGTTCATCGAGGTCTCCCACTCTGAACCTGTGAACCACGCTCAGAGCTCCACTCCTGTGTCGTCCTACTCCTCCCCCATATGCGGGTAGGCAAACGAGGTGGGTGAGACGAAGGTCTCTTTGATCGAGCGCTGCGATGTCCAGCGCAGCAGGTTCATCATCGAGCCGGCCTTGTCATTGGTTCCCGAGGCCCGCGAGCCGCCAAAGGGCTGCTGACCCACGACCGCGCCGGTCGGCTTGTCGTTGATGTAGAAATTGCCAGCCGAGTGTCGCAAGGCGGCCGCCATCTTGACGAGATCTCTGCGGTCGGTCCCGAAGATCGCACCGGTAAGAGCATAAGGGCTGGTCGTGTCGCAAAGCTCCAGGGTCCCCTCCAGATCGGCATCGTCATAGACGTGGATCGTCAGGACCGGGGCGAAGATCTCCTCCTGCATGAGCTTCGAGCGTGGATCTTCCGACAACACCACCGTGGGCTGTACGAAGTAGCCCTTCGATTTGTCCCCTTCTCCTCCACAGACGATTTCGAATCCGTCATTGGACTTCGCGTAGTCGATATAGCTCATGGTGTTGTCGAAGCTGGCTTCGTCGATGACAGCGCACATGAAGTTGCGGAAGTCCATTGGCGATCCCATCTCGATATCGCCGACCTCCTTTTCCAGACCGGCCCTGACCCGACTCCAGAGCGACTTTGGAACATAGGCCCGGGAAGCGGCCGAGCACTTCTGGCCCTGGTACTCGAAGGCACCCCGTACCAGGGCGATCACCACCGACTGGACGTCGGCCGACGGGTGGGCAAACACGAAGTCCTTGCCGCCGGTCTCGCCGACGATGCGGGGGTAGGTGTGATAGCTGGCAATATCGCCACCGATCTGCTTCCACATCCCCTGGAACACGGCCGTAGAGCCCGTGAAGTGAATTCCAGCCAGCTCGGGCCGCTCCATGACGGGGTCTCCCACCTGAGAGCCGCGACCCGGCAGGAAGTTGATGACGCCCGGTGGCAGACCAGCCTCTTCGAGGAGCTTCATGATGTAGTAGGCCGCCAGCGGCGCCGTCGAGGCAGGTTTCCACAGGGCGACGTTGCCCATGAGCGCGGGTGCTGTGGGTAGATTGCCGGCGATCGAAGTGAAATTGAACGGCGTCACCGCGAAGACGAAACCCTCGAGAGCCCGGAACTCGACATAGTCCCAGAGCCCGCGCACCGAGCCGGGCTGTTCGGTGTAGAGCTGCCGCATGTAGTAGGGGTTGTAACGCCAGAAGTCGACAAGCTCGCAAGCGGCGTCGATCTCCGCCTGGAACACGGTTTTCGATTGATTCAGCATCGTGGCGGCGTTGAGCGTGTCCCGCCAGGGTCCTGCCAACAGGTCGGCAGCTTTCAGGAAGACCGCCGCCCTAGCCTCCCAGCTCATCTCGGACCATTCCCTCCAAGCCTCTCCTGCGGCCTCCACCGCCTTCTCCACCTCGGCGGCGCCCGCCTGGTGCACCGTCGCCAGTACGTGACCATGATCGTGAGGACAGACCGTCTCGACCGTATTGCCCGTCCGTATCTCCTGCCCACCGACGATGACCGGAACCTCGACCTGCTCGGCGAGCATCTGGTCGAGCCTCTTCTTCAGCGAAGCCTTCTCCGCGGAACCGGGCCCAAAGGTCTGAATGGGTTCGTTGATCGGTTCTGGAACACGCACGATTCCGTTGGCCATGAATCAAACCTCCGAGATGAGAAGTCGTTTCGTGAGATGCGGGCCCGACAGGACCCTCTCCCATCGTATCGCCGAGTCGAAACCTGCGCAATCCGACAAAGAGGTATCCAGCAGCTGCTAGAGCCGCAGGGAGGTCCAAGCGAAAGCAAGGAATCCGGCGATCATCAGGACACCGCCCAGGGGAGTGATTGCACCCAGCCAACGGGGCGCTCCGAGAGCGATGGCACCGACGGTGCCGCTGAAGACAACGGCTCCTACTAGCAGACAGATTCCTGAAAATACGAACCCGCCCCTTGGCCATTGCACTCCCGCGATTCCGACCAGCGTCGCACCGAGTCCGCCGTACATCAGATACCGGGCTGCCGTCTCCCAAAGAGCGAGAGAGCGGGCGTCGAGGCGTTCGGCCAGAGCATGGGCACCGAAAGCACCGGCGCCGACTGCGAGAGCGCACCACAGAGCCCCGCAAGCGAGATTCACCGTAGCCAATTTTCAGAGATCTCCCAGGCGCCGCACAGATGCGATGGCCTCGGTTGGAATCGCGAGTTGCTCGAGCTTCTTCCAGATGCCGAATCGAGCGGCCCGCTCTACGTACTCGTCCTTCGATCGACCGTCTTCGCCGTCGCGGTGGACATCGACATCGTGGAGGAGGATCCTCTCCTCGGTCATCTCATCGCAGCGACCGATGTAGACCTCATCACCCACGGTGTCCACGACGACCGTGATGCCGTGCAGCTCACCTTTGTCCTGGTGGAAGGTACCCATTCAGGAAGCGGGCGCGGCGGCGAAGTAGCGGTCGAAAGCCGATTTCAGATCCGCCGCTACCTCCTCGGCGCTGCGGCTCTCGATTCGGTGGCGAGGAACGAAATAGACCAACTCTGAATTCTTGAACAGAGCAATGGAGGGGCTGCTGGGCGGAATGTCCTCGAAGTAGCTGCGGGCCTGCTTGGTGGCCTCTGTGTCCTGCCCGGCGAACACGGTGACCAGGCGATCAGGACGACTCTCGTTCTCCAGAGCCAGATGAACGCCAGGCCGCGCCTGTCCCGCGGCACACCCGCACACCGAGTTGATGACCAGCAGGGCTGTTCCCTCCCTCTCGGACATGAAAGCGTCCACGTCCTCCGGAGTCAGGAGCTCCTCGAAACCGATCGAGGTCAGCTCTTCTTTCATCGGGTTGACCATCAGGGGACTGTAAGGCACTGCTACACCTCCTGGGAGTTTCTTGCGACTCGTCTTGCAGCCTCTGGGGAGACTGGGTTGGCGCGTATTCTATGACAAGTCCGATCCGCGCCTCGCGGGGAGGCTCGGGCTCGCCCCAGTGCTAGACTGGCGAGAGTCGTTCAACTACCTGCGGGGAGACTGAGCCTCATGCGAGGAACATCGATTGCAGTGCATCTGAGGCGGGGGCTGGTCCTGGTCCTGCTAACCGCTCTGGGAGGCAATCCTGGAATTGGATCGGCCGCCGACTCGCTGCCCCAAGACCGTCCACTGCGCGCCGGATTCCTGATCGTGGATGGCGTCTACGGCACCGAGCTGATGGCTCCCTGGGACGTCTTCCAGCACACGGTCTACCACTCGGCACCGCACCCGGGCATCGAAGTACTCACGATCGCTCCCGAAGGAAGGCCCATCACGACCGCCGAGGGTCTCAGAATCGTCCCCGACTACACGTTCGAAACGGCTCCAAAGCTCGACATCCTCGTGGTACCGAGTGCCGAGCACAGCAGAAAGGACGACCGCGAAGACGAACGACTGATCGCCTGGGTGAGCCAGGCAGGCAGCGATGCGCAGTTCGTCGTCTCACTCTGCTGGGGAGCCTTCATCCTGGCCGAGGCGGGCCTGCTGGACGGCCATTCCTGCACAACGTTTCCGGGTGATTACCAGAGCTTCGCGGAGGCATTCCCCGACCTCGATATAAGGGTCAATGCGAGCTTCGTGCACGATGGCAGGGTGTTGACGTCGCAGGGCGGGGCGCGGAGCTACGACGTCGCCATGTACCTCGTCGATCTGATTTTCGGCGAGCGCGTAGCCAAGGGGGTCGGAGGGGGTCTGCTCATCGATTGGCCCTGGTCGGAGAGCAACCGACCGGCCTATGTTACGGACATCGGAACCGATTCCTCCGAACCCCTTCTCGCACCCGACCAGCCATAGTCGACTCGGGTCGACGCTCGAGCCTCCAGCTGTCCCCAGGAGGGGGATGGAGTGCGCTTCCCCTGATCCGGAGTCCTGTGACAGGCTATGCCGCATGACCAGTGAACACAATCCTGCGGTAGTCGATTCTCCGCCGCGACGAATCCTGCTAGGCCCGGGCCCGTCCATGGTGCATCCTCGAGTCTATGAGGCGATCTCGCGCCCGCTCGTAGGTCACCTGGACCCGCAGTTTCTCGAGCTGATGACGCAAATGCAGCAGCGCCTGCGTGATGTCTTCTGCACCGAGAACCAGCTGACCATCGCCATTTCCGGAACCGGAAGCGCCGGCATGGAAGCGGCCTTCGTCAACCTCGTCGAGCCCGGTGACGAAGTGCTGGTGTGCGTCAACGGTGTCTTCGGTAACCGAATGAGCGACATCGTCGGCCGGATTGGCGGTACCCTGCATCGCATCGACCGTCCCTGGGGAGAGGTCTTCGATCCCCAGGAGGTCGAAGAGGCTCTGGATCGCTCGCCCGAGATTCGTATTGTCGCCATCGTCCATGCCGAGACCTCCACCGGGGCATGCCAACCGCTGGTCGAGATCGGTCGAATCTGTCGAGAGCGGGATTGCCTCCTGGTTGTCGATGCCGTGACTTCGCTGGCAGGAATCGAGCTGAGGATCGACGACTGGTTGATCGACGCCTGCTATTCGGGTACCCAGAAGTGCCTGAGCTGTCCGCCCGGGCTCGCTCCGCTGACCTTTGGACCGCGAGCCGTCGACAGGCTCGCCCGGCGTCGGACAAAAGTGATCAGCTGGTACTTGGACCTGGCCATGATCCAGGAGTACTGGGCCGAGCGCCATCGGACCTATCACCACACGGCGCCGATCTCCATGAACTACGCGCTGCATGAAGCCCTGGCCTTGGTCCTCGAAGAGGGTTTGAAGCCCCGGTACGAGCGCCATCGTCTCCACAGCCGAGCCTTGATGGCCGGGTTGGAGGAGCTCGGCTTCGAGCCGGCGGCCCAGGAGGGGCACCGATTGCCGGTTCTCAACGCAGTTTGGGTTCCGGACGGGATCGATGAGGCGCAGGTGAGACGGCGGCTCCTGGACCACTACAGCATCGAGATTGGTGGCGGACTCGGCGAGCTGGCTGGCAAAGTATGGAGAGTCGGCCTGATGGGCGAGTCTGCCAGCCGCGACAACGTGCATGCACTACTCACATCTCTGGGGGAGCTGCTCACCTCCGAGTCCGATGCCGCCAGGGCTACGGCCGCCCTGGATGCCGCCAGAGCTGTCTACGTCTCCTGAATGGGCGAACCACTCGAGACTGGGGAGATGAGGGCGGTTCGCTATGTCGGGCAGGGTGAATCCCGATTGGTGGAGATGTCGATCCCCGCCCCGTCCGAAGGTGAGATGCTGATCAGACTCCGGTGCTGCGGTCTTTGCGGCACGGATCTCTTCAAGCTCGACCACGATGCCATCCCCAAGGGCACCGTGCTCGGCCATGAGCTGGTGGGATGTGTTGCCGCGCTGGGGTCGGGGGTAACGAGGTTCGAACCCGGTCAAAGAATCGTCGTCCCTCACCACGTGGCCTGTGGGGAGTGTTCCCTCTGCCAACGTGAAAGCGAGACTCTCTGTTCGACGTTCAAAGAGAATCTGCTCTCACCTGGGGGCTTCAGCGAGTTCATTCTGGTCGGGAAACGGGCCGTCGAGCGGGCCGTCCGAGTATTGCCGGCCAGCCTGCCGGACGCAGCCGCAATTTTCATGGAACCGGCTGCCTGTGTCCTCAGGGGCATCGACAAAGCGGGGCTTTCCGACGTGGAGAGGCCAGCGAAGGCCGCCACCACGGCGATCGTTCTGGGCTGCGGCAGCATGGGCCTACTCCATCTGCTCGTGCTCCGCGCCCTGCACCCCGGGATCCGGGTCGCCATGAGTGATCCGATCCCGCAACGGCGGCAGCTCGCCGAAGCCCTGGGAGCCGACACAGCCAGCTCGCCCGAGACGCTGCCCAGGGTGGCCGAGAATCTGAGTGGAGGCCTCGGAGTGGACGCCGTCTTCGACACCGTAGGTCAACCGTCCGTCGCCGAAGAGGCCCTGCCTCTGACCCGAGAGGGCGGTAGCCTGGTGCTGTTCGCCCATGCCCAGCCAGGTGCCCGATTGGCACTGGAGTTGAACCAGATCTTCAGGCACGAGCGACGGCTGGTTGGCACCTACTCGGGATCGCTGAAGGAGCAGCGCAGGATATTCAAGCTCTTGACTTCGGGCCGATTGGACCCCACTCCCCTGGTCAGCCATCGCCTTCCCCTGCAGAATTTCCAGCGGGCCGTCGAGCTGGCGGGCCGGCAGAAAGCCCTGAAGATCCTGCTCACTCCTGGAGAAGGAGACCG
Source organism: Thermoanaerobaculia bacterium (assembly GCA_049664225.1). GTDB lineage: Bacteria > Acidobacteriota > Thermoanaerobaculia > Multivoradales > JAHEKO01 > JAUVRX01. The sequence continues at coordinate 61,062 of JBATEX010000111.1, read as the reverse complement.
CGCCCGTGGAGCTTCCTGACAGCTACCGGGCCGCCTGCCTCCTGGGACCCGAGGAGATCGAGATCCGGCAACTGACCCTGCCAAGGCCGCAATCGGGTGAGCTGGTTCTGCGAGTCGACGTGGCAACGACCTGTGGGACCGATCTCAAGGTATTCAGGCAAGGTGGTCATCCGCGAATGCTCCAGGTGCCGACCCCTTTTGGCCATGAATGCGCTGGCACCGTAGCCGCGATCGGTGACGGTGTCGAGAACTGGCGAGCAGGCGAGGCCGTGGTCGTGCTCAACTCGGCCTCGTGCGGCCGCTGCCGATACTGCCTTCACGGGCGAGAGAACCTATGTAGGGATCTCCAGTACCTCAACGGTGCCTTCGCCGAGTATCTGCCGGTTCCGGCGCGATTCGTCGCCCGGAGCACCTATCCGATTCCACCGGGAATGTCGCCCGAGCACGCCTCTCTGACAGAACCTCTGGCCTGCGTCCTTCACGGTATAGAGATCTGCTCGCTGTCCGAACCCAGCGACGTTGTGGTCCTGGGCGGCGGTGCGATCGGGCAGCTGATCCTGGGCGTTCTCTCGGCCTCCGGCCATCGGGTGGTATTGGCTGACCCACTGGCAAAGAGACGTGAGATCGCGATCCAGATGGGAGCCGTGTCAACCATCGAGCCGCCCGAGTCGTCGCGTCCCTCAGCGATCCTCGATCGGGCCGACGACAGCCTCGGGTTCAACCTCGCCATCGATGCCACAGGTTCGGTCGCTGGATGGGAGTTGGCCACCCAGTCCGTCCAGCCAGGAGGCGAGGTGCTGTTCTTCGGAGGTTGTCCTGCGGGCACACGGCTCTCTCTCGATACCGCGAGAATTCACTATGAAGAGATCACCTGCCGGGGCTCCTACCATCATCGACCTGCCACGGTATCCGAAGCTCTCGCGCTCCTGGCCCATCGAGGCCTGGCGGTCGATCTTCTTCTGTCTCGCGAAATGCCTCTAGAGCAGCTCGAGGAGGCCCTGCGCAGCATGATGCGCCGTGAAACTCTCAAAGTCGCGATCCGGCCCGCGGTCTAGAGCTTGGAGAAATAGACGTGAAGTTGGGAGCCCTCGGGCTCCATCCGGCGCATCCTCACCGCCGAATCTTCCAGATCGGCCACGACATGCAGCTCCTGACCCGCGTCGCCCGTATGCAGGCCGGTTCGGATCGCCGAGACGTGGCTCGTGCCCACTGCCAGATTGCGCCTCGAGAAGGGCCGTGATACGCCCAGGATCTTGACGACTTGCCGCGGCGTGTCGGTATCCAGTCGGAACACCACCAGCTGATCGGTATCGAAGGGACCATCTCCCCAGAGGGTCAAAACGGTCTGATTCTGAGACTCCTCCCAGGTGATGCGATCTACGCCGGTCAGGACCACGCCGGAAGTTGGCTGGGGTGGTGGTTTGTCTTGCGCGCCGGCCCGCTGAGGAAGAGTCCCAGGCGCCGGATCCACTCGAATGACCTTGGGCGGCGTCGCCGACTCAGCCGGCGTCTCGCCTTCTGACGCCCCCCGGAACCCGGCGCCGGCCTGGGCAGGATCTTCGAAATCGAAAGCCGCGATGATCTCCCGTCTCTCAGGCGCCTCTTCCAGATCATCCGCCAGCAGCTCGGTCGACGCAGGTTGCCCCAGACCAACGTCCGAAGACCATGGCCACTGGAACCCATCTCGGAAACTCAAGTACACCACCAGGCCGATGAGGACGCCCAGGAAAGCCATGAGAATCAGCAGCCAGAGCTCTCGAACCTGCTGCCAGAAGCTGGAGGAGGCTTCTTCGGCCTCGGCCATCTCGTCGGGTAGCCGCTCCACGTCTTCATCCAGGGAGTCCGCTCCTCCCAGAGCCGCCGGGAGGACTCCGGCCAGGTCGAGAGCCTCTGTCTCTGGAGCTTCCCCATCCTCTTCCTCGGTCGTATCCTCCTCGTCGAGGTCCGCCTCGTCTTCGGCTACAGTCGTAGTCCCCACCTCTGTCTCGTCCTCCGGCACTAACTCCTCAGCCTCGAGTTCCGACTCCACATCGTCGAGCAAGCTGGCAGCCGCCACCAGATCTTCCCCTGTCTCCTCCCGGTCGGCTTCGATCGCGAGCTGCCCTACCTCGGCAAGCAGCGGCTCAGAAGAAACGTCTGCCGAGCTCTCGACCCCATCCGACGCGACCACCTGACCAATCGCTGCGACCTCGAACTCCTCCCAGAGATCCTCCAGGGTGACTTCGACGGGCTCCTGGTCGGCTGAATCGTGCGCCGTGACCTCGACCTCGGCACTAGACTCTTCCGCTGCCAGATCGAGCAGAGGTATACCTCTCTGGTGGAGGTGATCCAGCACCACAGGCAGGAGTTTCTGACTGGCCTCGTCGAGGCTGGTAAAACGCACGGTAACCCCGGCGACTTCGCCCGTGGTTGGCAAAGGGTCGTGCACCCGAATGACTTCCCCTTCGCCTCGGAGCAGGCGGAATCCGTCGCGGATGCGGAGCTCGAAGCGCAGAGGTGAGCCCACACGCTCTCTCGGTTCGGCCTCGAGAAAGAGCCCCGCCGAGGAGATCCGCGAAGAGCAGCTCTCGAGAAAGTCCTCGAAGCTGGAGAACTCCAGCACAACGAGAGGCTCGGCAGGCGAGCGACTCGACGACAGAGGATCCTGGTTATTACCGGTCATCAGGCAAGTCCGGGCGCCACAAGGCTGACGGTAGCCCCATTCTAGCGCCAAATCCGGCCCTCGGCGGTGAATTGACCTCTCACGCCGCGACCATCAGAGGTAAACTCACGGCTCTGATGGCCCAGGCCCTGATGGAAACGGGACTGCGGTTGCCCATAGGGGAACACCCAACGTGGACTCGATCCGCAATTTCTGCATCATCGCTCACATCGATCATGGCAAATCGACCCTGGCCGATCGCCTGATCCAGAGCTGTGGGGCCGTCGAGGACCGGGAATTTCGAGACCAGATTCTCGATTCCATGGATATCGAGCGCGAGCGAGGTATCACGATCAAGAGCAACACGGTGACCCTGCTCTACGAGGCCCGAGATGGCAATCGGTACGCGCTAAACCTGATCGACACGCCCGGACATGTCGACTTCTCGCACGAAGTCCGGCGCTCGTTGATGTCCTGCGAAGGCGCTCTCTTGCTGGTCGATGCGTCGCAAGGGGTCGAGGCGCAGACGGTGGCCAATCTCTACCTGGCACTGGAGTACGACCTCGAGCTGGTCCCGGTAATCAACAAAATCGACCTGCCGTCGGCCGATATCGAGCGCGCCCGGGAGGAGATATCGGAAGACCTCGGGCTGGATCCCTACGAGGCCGTTCTCTGTTCGGCCAAACAGGGGATCGGGATCGAAGATGTCCTCGAAGCCGTGGTTCACAAGCTTCCGCCACCCATCGGCGACCCCGAGGCCAAGCTTCAGGCCCTGATCTTCGATGCGCAATACGACCCCTACAGGGGTGTCGTGATGATCTGTCGAGTCAAGGACGGTCGCCTTCGCCCGGGTCAGCGGATCCGCCTGATGCACAGCGACAAAGAGTTCGAGGTCGAGGAGGTGGGGCAACTCCAGCTTCGCCGGGTCAAGACGGACGTGTTGTCGGCCGGAGCAGTGGGCTATGTCATCGCCGGCATCAAGACCGTGCGCGACATCGCGATCGGCGACACCATCACCGAAGCCCGGAATCCTGCTGAAGAGCCGTTACCCGGATACAAGGAGGCCAAGCCAGTCGTCTTCTCCTCGATCTATCCCATGTCCACCGACGACTACGAGGATCTGACGACTGCGCTCGACAAACTGGCCCTCAACGACGCGGCCCTGACCTACGAGAAGGACTCCTCCGTCGCTCTTGGCTTCGGCTTTCGCTGCGGTTTCCTTGGCCTCCTCCACCTCGATGTGGTGCAAGAGAGGCTGAGGAGAGAGTACGGCCTCTCCTTGATCCTGTCTGCCCCATCGGTGCGCTACGAGATCACACTGCAGAGTGGCGAGCAGATTGCGGTCGACAATCCGACCCTCTACCCCGACCCGTCACAGATTCAGAGTGCAACCGAACCCTACATCAAGGCCTCGATCATGATGCCCGAGCGCTACATTGGCGTCGTCATGGAGCTCTGCCGGGAGAAGCGGGGCCTGAACACAACCTTCAACTATCTGTCCGTCGGCAGAGTCGACCTGACCTCCGAGCTCCCCCTGGCCGAGGTGCTGTTCGATTTCTACGACAAGCTCAAGACCGTCACCCAAGGGTACGGATCCTTCGACTACGAGATGCTGGACTACCGGCCCACAGATCTCGTCAAGGTCGATATCCTGGTAAATGGCGAGCCGGTCGATGCACTCTCCCAGTTGGTCCATCGCGACATGTCCCGGGCAAGGGCGGTGCGCTACTGCGAGAGACTCGAGGAGACCATCCCACGACAGCAGTTCAAGATTGCCATTCAGGGGGCCATCGGCGGCCAGATCATCGCCCGCTCGACTATCAACGCCTACCGCAAGGACGTCACGGCCAAGTGCTATGGCGGTGACATCACTCGCAAGAGGAAGCTGCTAGAGAAGCAGCGTGAAGGCAAGAAGCGGATGAAGGTGGTCGGAGCAGTGGAAATTCCGCAATCGGCCTTCATGGCGGTACTCACGTCCGACCCCCAGAAGTGAGTGAATTCGACGGCCCCGGGCTGTACATCCACGTTCCCTTTTGTACCCATATCTGTCCGTACTGCGATTTCTCCGTACTTACCGGAGATCGATCCTGGCAGACTCGCTATTTGCAACATCTGTCACTGGAAATCGAGCTCCTGACCGAATCCGGCTGGCCAGAACTGGTCCGTGAACCGCCCAGCGAGGCGTTCGACACGATCTACTTCGGGGGCGGTACCCCCTCGATGCTGCCGCCCGGGAACCTCGAGAGCATCCTCGAGGCAGTTCGGGCCAAGATGCACGTCCGCGAGGACGCCTGGCTATTCCTGGAGGCCAATCCCGAGGATGTCACCCTGGAAACCGCAACGACCTGGCGCCAGATGGGATTTCGCACGATCAGTCTGGGCGTGCAGTCCTTCGCCGAAGACAATCTCGCCTTCCTGGGACGACAGCACTCACCGCGGGCCGCGCGGCGGGGTCTCGACAACGCCCTCGCCGCCGGATTCGATACGGTAGCCATGGACCTGATCTACGGCATTCCAGACCAGTCACCAAGAGCCTGGCAAAACGATCTCGACGAGGCTCTGGCGGCCGGGCCGCATCACCTGTCCTGCTATCAGTTGACCGTTCATCCCCGAACCCCGTTCGGATTTCGACAACTGCGGGGTGAGCTGATGGAGATGGACAACGACGACCAGGCGGAGCTCTTCATGCTCACCCATCGTCACCTGGCGGCAGGCGGCATGCCGGGTTACGAGGTTTCCAACTTCGCCGCTGGCCCCCAGCATCGCTCCCTCCACAATCAGAAGTACTGGTCTCACTCCCCCTATCTTGGGCTAGGTCCCTCCGCCCACTCCTTTGCCCGGGGTCGTCGATGGTGGAACCCGCGAAAGATCAAGGCCTGGATGGCGCCTCTGGATGCAGGCCGCCCTCCGCTCGAAAGTGCCGAGGACCTGGGCCGGGAGAGCCTCGTCCTGGAGAGCCTGATGTTGGGCCTGAGAACCTACGCCGGCGTCGACTTCGACAACCTGCCCGGCGGACTGGGACCAGCGCTATGGCGAGACAACCGAGCGACCATAGATGAGCTCGTGAAGCGGGGATTGGCCATTGTCGATCGGTCCCGCCTTCGACCGACCCTTGGGGGCCTGGCAATCGCAGATACCGTCGCTCGATCCCTCGATCTCGGCTGTCTGCGGAAGGAGCCACCCTAGACAACTCACCTAGCCTGCCGCCCTAGAACCCGAGTCGCTGCCGATCCTCTGGGGTGTCTACGTCCTTCAGCGCGGCTGAGTCTGCCAAGGGCAGCTCAATGATCTCGTCAGCGTGAAGCGGCAATAGCTGCCGCCCTCCAGCGTCCCCCTCGAGGCACGCCAATTCGGGGAACAAGCTTCGGGCGAAGAGCACGGGCGCACCTCTGGTTCCCCGGAAGGTGGGCACCACGATCGGTCCGCCTGTTGCTTCGAACAGTTCAATCAAGCCATCGATCAGTCTGCTTTCCAGGTGCGGCTGATCCACGGGCATGAAGAGCGAGCCAGAAGCCGCGCCGCTGACCGCCTCGAGACCGGCTCTTACTGAGCTGGCCTGACCTGAGCTATGGGCCGCATTTTCGACGATCCTGACCGGCAGCCCGACCAGTGCGGCCGTCACCCGGTCCGCCTGATGGCCCACGACCACAATGACCTCGCTCAACCGCGAGCCCAGCGCACGCCTTGCGACTCTCCTGACCAGAGCTTCGCCTGCCACGGGCCACAGCTGTTTTGGCAGGTCTGCACCGAATCGCCGCGAGGCGCCTGCTGCCAGCAGCACACCCGAGACGGTCGATTCAGCGAGCATCCTTTGGGTCGCCTGTCCGCCCATGATGAACCGCGACCATCTGAGCGACGATTGCCAGGGCGATCTCAACGGCTCGCCGCCCGCCAAGGTCGAGGCCTATGGGAGCATGCAGTCGTTCCAGATCCAGTGCGGAGAAGCCCATGTCCTTCAGCTTCGACAGTCTCTTCTTGTGGGACTTCTTCGATCCCAGCACTCCAATGTAGCGAGCGGGGCTCCGCAGTGCCGATTCGATCGCCGGTAGATCGATCTTGGGATCGTGACTCAGCACTGCCACGAAGGTACTCTCATCGATACCAACCTGCCGAAAGGCCTCCTGGGGCCAGGCGCCGATTCGTAGGCTTGCACCGGCAAACCTCTCCTGGCTCAGAAATGCCGCTCGCGGATCGACAACTACCGTCTCGAAGTCCAGCTCCCGAGCCAGTCGAATCAAATGTTCGGCAACGTGGACGGCACCGACAACGACGAGCTTCCGAGGTGGCGCCACGACCTCGAAGAACACATCGACCGTCGCTCGGTCGCTGTCAAAAGCCTTGCGAGCGGATTGCTGGGCAGGTATGAGCTGTTCGGCATAGAGGGAGGCGCGCTGGTTCAGTCTCGGCGACCCGAGGTCCCCCAGGGTCTGACCACCGGGCCAAACCAGGAGCTGGCAGCCGACTCCCGGGCCTGCCACCACTGTGGCTAACGCGATCGACTCCTGATCTACAAGCGAGCATCGAAGCGTCCTGAATATTGCCTCCTGCACCTCAGGCCACCTTCTCGATGAACACTTCGATCTCTCCTCCGCAGCTCAGTCCCAGACTCCAGGCCTCCTCGTCCGCCACCCCATAGCGCAGCAGTTTGGGCTCACCTGAGACGAGCACTCCTTTCGCCTCCTGACAGACCGCCGCTTCGACGCAGCCACCGCTGACCGATCCGACCATTTCTCCGTCGTCCCTGATCGCCATCTTGGAGCCCAGCGGGCGGGGTGCCGAGCCCCAGACCTTGACCACGGTAGCCAGAGCTACACCCGAGCCCTGCTTCTTCCAACCTTCGATCTCTTCGAGGACTTGTCGCACTTGTCGTAGTCTCTTTCCGACCTGACCTACAATGGGTCGGGCCTACGCTGAATGTCACAGGCGTGGGAATTATGAATCGGCACTCGTTCCCGATCAAGACACGCGCCCTACCCGTCTGACCGATCACCACCGGAACAGGGTCGCCAGTCCGGGCTGGCTCGAGTCAGGAATGGGCCGTCTGCTCCAAGTAGTTCCATTGTGAAATCGGCGCCAGAAGAGTAGTCTTACGGTATTGAGACTGAAGAACCTCGAAAGACCCTGGAAGGAGGGGGAGGTAGGTATGACATACCGCGAAGACCGTGGCCAATTGCTGCTAAGCGTCGCGCGCGGCGCGATCCTCGTGTGTGCTGCGGTGCTCCTGTTGCTCTCAGCGGCCGGACCCGCCGACAGCGCGACGGAGGACACAGCCTTCCTGGTCGCCAAGGGACGGGTGACCTATCGCGTCTACTGCATCAACTGTCACGGCGCCAAAGCCAAAGGTGACGGCACCCTGGCAGAGCTTCTGACTGTCAAGCCGACCGACTTGACGGTCCTGACTCAGGAGAACAACGGGACCTTTCCCGCCGACCGAGTGATGAGATCGGTCGACGGGCGAGAGGAGGTCCGCGGGCACGGCATGAAGGAAATGCCCGTGTGGGGAGACGTCTTTCAGACGTCGGGTGCCGAGCCCTCCGGCGAGGACGAGACGGCAGAAGAGCGGGCCATTCGAAAGATCCGCGAGCTCGTGCTGTACCTAGACTCCATCCAGGCCGAATGACTTCGAGCCGCTGACAGAGCAGCCGGGGGGGCCAGTACGGCCTCCCGGTGGACTGCCTACCTCATCCTCCCAACAAACCCTTCACTTCTCCACCCTCCAAGTCCATGCGGCTCGCCTGCGGCGTCACCGGCAGGCCAGGCATGCGCATGATGTCGCCCAGCAGCGGCACCACGAATCCGGCTCCCGCCGAGACGACAAAGTCACGCACGGTAATACCGAAATCGGTCGGGCGCCCGGCGAGTGTCGGATCGTCAGTCAGCGACGTGGGCGTCTTGGCCATGCAGACCGGAAGGTTGTCGTAGCCGAGCTCTTCGATTCTCTGGAGCTGTCGCTCCGCCGGTTTGGTGTAGGCAATCTCGGTGGCTCCATACATGGTCCGAGCGATCTTGCCGATCTTGACTTTCACCGGTTCCGACCAATCGTAGAGCGGCCGGAACGGACCCGAGGCCTTCTCGGCGTGATGCACGAGCGTCTCTGCCAGCTCGATGCCCCCGTCGCCACCCTTGTCAAAAATGTCCGACACGGCGAATGGAGCTCCCATGGCCTGACAGGCTTCACGTACGATCGCAATCTCGTCTGGAGTGTCGCCGCCGAACTTGTTCAGAGCCACCACGGGAGTCTCACCGAAAGCGCGAATGTTCTCGACGTGCTTGCGAAGGTTGCCCAATCCACGCTCGACGGCCTGCGGATCCGGCTTGTCGAGCTCCGCCTTGGGCACTCCTCCATGCCGTTTCAGCGCCCTGACCGTCGCCACCAGGACGACTGCGGCAGGATTCAGACCGGCAGACACACACTTGATATCGAAGAACTTCTCCGCTCCGAGATCGAAGCCGAAACCGGCCTCCGTGATCACCCAATCGCTATGGGCCATTGCCATCTTGGTGGCGATGACCGAGTTGCAGCCGTGGGCAATGTTGGCGAAGGGTCCGCCGTGAACCATTGCCGGAACTCCTTCGCCTGTCTGTACCAGATTCGGCATCAAGGCGTCCCTCAGTAGCACCATCATCGCTCCGACCGCCTCCAGTTCGGCGGCCGTCACCGGTTCGTTGCGGTAGGTGAACGCCACGAGAAGCCGTGCCAGTCGGGCTCGAAGATCGTCGGCGTCCTCGGCGAGGCAGAGAACTGCCATGATCTCGGAGGCGGGAGTGATGTCGAATCCAGTCTCCCTGGGAACACCTTGCAGCTTGCCGCCGAGCCCGATCACGACGTGACGCAGAGCTCGGTCGTTGAGATCGATCACCCGTCGCCAGAGGACCCGGCGCGAGTCGATTCTCGGCTTCTTGCCGTGGTAGAGGTGATTGTCGACGATCGATGCCAGGAGGTTGTTGGCAGACGTGATGGCGTGAAAATCACCTGTGAAATGAAGGTTGATGTCGGCGGTGGGTACCAGCACGGATTTGCCGCCGCCGGTGGCACCGCCCTTCAAGCCGAAGGTCGGTCCCAGGGAAGGCTCACGCAGCGCCAGGCAGACTTTCTTGCCGATCTTGGTCATGCCCTGTGCCAGCCCGATCGAGGTCGTGGTCTTTCCTTCGCCTGCACTGGTCGGCGTGATGGCGGAGACCAATACCAGCTTGCCAGGCGTTCTGCCGCTATCTCGTGCCTCGAGCCGAATCTTGGCCTTGTCGTCTCCATAGGGCACCAAGTGCTCGGGTCGCACACCGAGATCCGCTGCGACTTGGCCAATAGGACGGGGAACAGGTGTCGGGCTCATGTGATTGGTCTCCTTGTTTCTGGAAGCGGGGAAGTACGGCAGGACCTACAGCGCCCGCCGATTATCTCAGAATCAACAGCGTCTCGAAGCTCTCGACGCTACCCACCGCTCGCTCCCGGGCCCGATGCCGAATCGATCCCGACAGCTCTCGCACCGAAACCTGCTCGGCACTGAACAGTCATTGTTTCAGTTACGGTCGACTCCCGCCACGGCTTCTCAGGCGGGCCCGTCTCCCGCCCGGACAGGTAGGGTTTGATCAGCGATCCGATTAGGGGTAGTCTCGCCAGCGCAGGTCTGCTTCGGGCACCTTTCACTCAGACTCCAGGAGGAACTATCGATGGCACCTACCAGGGCTGTGATCATGGGAGCAGCGGGTCGGGACTTCCACAATTTCAACTGTCTGTTTCGCGACAACCCTGACTACGAAGTCGTGGCTTTTACGGCCACACAGATTCCCGATATCGAGGGCCGTACCTACCCGTCGGCCCTGGCTGGCGAGCTCTATCCGGAGGGGGTGCCCATCCATCCCGAGGAAGATCTGGAATCGATCGTTCGTGAGCAGGCGGTAGACGAAGTCTGGTTCTCTTACTCCGACGTACCCTTCGACTACGTCATGGACAAAGCGAGTCGTGTGGTCGGTTGGGGCGCCCACTTCGGCGTCTGCTCTGCGACCAAGACGATGCTACCGTCCACCAAGCCGGTCATTGCGATCACTGCTGTGCGCACTGGAGTCGGCAAATCGCAGACTAGCCGCTACATCTCACGGCTCCTCCGGCAACTCGGCAAGAGAGTCGTCTCCGTCCGCCATCCGATGCCCTACGGCGACCTCTCGAAGCAGATTTGCCAACGCTTCGCCAACTACGAGGACCTCGACCGGCACGACTGCACGATCGAAGAGCGCGAGGAGTATGAGCCACACATCGACAACGGTTTCGTGGTCTACGCCGGAATCGACTACGAGAAGATCTTGAGGGAGGCCGAGAAAGAAGCCGACCTCATTCTCTGGGATGGCGGAAACAACGACACTCCCTTCTACAGGCCCGACCTCTACATCACCCTGTTGGACCCCCATCGGCCGGGTCACGAGCTGAGCTACTACCCTGGCCTAACCAATTTCTTGCTGGCCGACATGCTGATCGTCAACAAGGTGCAGACGGCAAAGCCCGAAGACTTGAAGACCGTGCTCGACAATTGCGAGGCCTTCAATCCTCGAGCGACCGTGGTGCAGTGTCGCTCGGCGATCGTGGTAGACGAACCGGAACTGATTCGGGGCAAGCGGGCGCTGGTCGTCGAAGACGGTCCAACCCTGACCCATGGCGGCATGAGCTACGGAGCGGGTTGGTTTGCAGCCCAGAACTCAGGCGCCGTCGAGATTGTCGACCCCGTCCCCTATGCCGTCGGCTCTATAAAGGACACCTACGAAGCCTATCCGAACTCGCGGAAGGTCCTTCCTGCGATGGGCTACGGTGAAGACCAGATCCGCGAGTTGGAGGCCACCATCAACGCCGTCGACGCAGACGTGGTCGTGGAGGGCACACCTATCGATCTCGGGAGAATCCTCAAGGCCAATAAACCGGTCGCCAATGTCCGTTACGAGCTGGAGGAGCTGGAGCCGGGAGCTATCGAGCGGGCGGTCAGAGGGGTTGCGGAGACAGAGACCTCCTGAGGGGACTCGAGAGAATCAGGTAGCTGTGGCAGGTGACGGCTTATCACTCTCTTTGGAAGCCGTGTCTTGCTGTTTCTTCTGGACCTCGGTCGATAGCGGAGCCAAGACCATGACCATTCGACGTCCATCGAGCCGGGATCTGGACTCGACAGTTCCAACGTCGGCCAACGCCTTGGTCACTTTGTCCAGGATCTGCACACCCAATTCCGGCCTGCGCAGCTGACGATAGCGGAAGAAGATCGTCACCTTGACCTTCTTTCCGGTCTCGAGAAACCGGCGGGCACGCTTCGTCTTGATCTCGTAATCGTGCTCGTCGATGCTCGGTCGATATTTGACTTCCTTGACTTCGATGACGTGAGTCTTCTTCCTGGCTTCACGAGCCTTCTTCTCTTTTTCGTACTTGAGCTTGCCCCAATCGAGAATCCGAACTACCGGTGGGTTGGCACTGGCACCGACCTCGACCAGGTCCAGGCCACTTTCTTCGGCTCTCTGGCGGGCTTCCTCCAGGGGCACGACTCCCAACTGGGCGCCATCGACGTCGATGAGCCTTACCGGGCTCTTCCGAATCTGGCGATTCACGCGGGGCTGCATGTCCTTACTAATCTCTAGACTCCTTTCCGATAGACATCAGTTCGGTTCTGGAACCACGACGATGAAAGCGAGCGAGGCGGAACTCACGTGGGTACCGCAGCATCGAAGCGGGCTAGCACTGAACAGTCACGCTGTAGGGAGGGGCCCAAGTGCGAGGACCGGGCACGCAACTGTTGCGATGGAAGGCGTGAAAAACACGAGTGCAAATGATACCACAAGCTCGCCCGTGGCCGGTCGAGATCACATCTCCAGCGTCGATAGAACCCACCCCAGGGCAGCGGTCGTTCGGGAGAGCTGTCACTGGCTGGACCCTTCTTGGGAGAGGTCACAATTCTCACGGCCAATCGGGCCGGCAGTGGTATAGGATCGAGGCATCATGAGATGGCCCCTACGAACGATACTCGCTGCTACCCTGCTTGGGTCCATCCTCGCGGCCTGTGGTGGCTCGGCGCCAAGAGGAGAGACAGAACAGGCTCCGGCGGCTGAAGCCAGCGACTCCTCCGAGAGTGATCCCGTGGTATTCGAAGAGGGTTTCGAGGCCGGCGACGACCAGGACTGGAGCGACTCCGAGGTCACCCCCGAGGGCGAGGATAGCGAGCCCGAAGTCCCTGAGCAGGACTAGCATCGAGGAACTCTGGGTAGTCCTGACCTCGAATCGCTGTTTCGGGTGCGCCACGCGTGGCCCCTTCTCCGTGACCGGAAGCCGGTTGATGTCCATACCTTCCACACCAGCCCCCAATCAGCCGGCGCTCCGCCAGCAGGTCTACGACTCCTCCCGAAGACCTCATCCTGCCGTCGAGGAGCTCCAGGAGCTTCTGCGCTTCTGGCATCTCGTCATCCAGTGGAGCCGACGAAACATCAAGCTACGCTACAAGAGGTCCATCCTGGGGGTCCTTTGGACGCTCCTCGAGCCGCTGATGCTGATGACGATCCTGACGGTCGTCTTCTCAAAGGTCTTTCGTTTCGCTATTCCCGAAGGCGGCTATCCCTTTCCTCTCTACATTTTGCCGGGGCTGCTGCTCTACGATTTCTTCAATCGCTCGACCATGCAGATCGTCGAGGAAACCGTTGCCAGCCTGGGACTCGCCAGCCGGATCTATGTTCCCCGCAGTGCCTTCGCCGTTGCCACAGTCATCACCTACCTGGTGAATTGGGCCATCGCACTGGTCCCGCTGATCGCCATCATGATCGTACTCCGGCAGCCGCTGTCCTGGTCGCTACTGACAGTTCCGTTCGGGATGCTTCTTGCCGGTGTGTTCGCTCTGGGCGTGGGCCTTCTGGTGGCCACTCTGGGCGCCTTCTTTCACGACGTCAAATTGACCTACCAGGTGCTTCTCACCGGCTGGTTCTACGCCACACCGATTATCTATCCCTTGGAGATTGTCCCCGAGAATTTCCAAAAGTACCTCCTCCTCAACCCCCTACTCCATCTGCTGTCGATAGTTCGCGAACCGGTCATCCTGGGCCGGGTAGCTCCGCTCGAGAACTGGTTGGCTGCCCTGGGATTCAGTCTCGCTGCCCTGGCCGCAGGCTGGTGGGTCTTCACCACGCGAAGGAGCGTCTTTGACTACCGCAGCTGACACAGCGCCACAGGCCTCGATCGCCGCTCATCGAGACGTGGCTCCAGCGATCGAGCTGACCGGAATCGAAGTGCGCTTCTCGATGCCCAGCGAGAGAATCGTCAGCTTCAAGGAATACGTCCTGAAGCGCATCTCGGGCAAGCTGGAGCATCGCGAGCTGTGGGCACTGCGCAGCATGGACCTGGTGGTCCAACCGGGAGAGTTCGTCGGAGTCGTGGGCCGCAACGGCGCAGGTAAGAGCACCCTTCTGAAGGTCATCTCGAGGGTCTTGACGCCGACGGGAGGACGAGTCGTGGTCCGGGGACAGGTCGCTCCTCTCTTGGAGCTGGGGGCCGGTTTTCACTTCGACCTTACCGGCAGGGAAAACGTCTACCTGAACGCTTCTCTCTTCGGGTACTCGAGTCGTGTCGTTCAGAAGCACGTCGCAGACGTCATCGCCTTCTCCGAGCTGGCGGAGTTCATCGATCTGCCGATTCGCAACTACTCTAGTGGCATGGTGGCTCGGCTCGGTTTCGCCGTTGCAACCATGTTCCGGCCGGACATTCTGCTCATTGACGAGCTCCTCGCGGTCGGCGACGTCGGTTTTCAGGAAAAGTGCCTGGAGAGAATTGATGACTTCCGTTTGCGAGGAACAGCGATCCTCCTCGTGTCGCACCAGTTGGGTGCCATCGCCGGGCATTGTCACCGCACCATTTGGATCGAGCGTGGACTCCTGAAAGCGGCAGGACCGACAGACGAAGTCCTGCAGCGCTACTCGGAAGGCTTTGCTGAATCCTGAGGTGAGCTTCGTCGTCCCTTCCCTGGGGACCAGCCGGTATTTGAGCGACTGTCTCGAGTCGGCGGCCGCCTCTGAGGGGGTGCGCGGCGAGGTCGTCCTGGTCCACCCTGCTTCCGTTGCACTCACACTCGAGCCGATACCGGGCCTCGAGATTCTGAACACACAGGCGGAAGTCGGATTCTGCATGGCCTGCAATCTAGGTATCGCCAAGTGCGAATCAGAGTTCATAGCGATACTCAATGACGACGCGATCGTCGAGCCCGCTTGGGCCAGTCGACTGATAGCCGCGCTTGCCGCAGCTCCACGAGCCGCGGCCGCCCAGGGAGTCAATATCCAGATGGCGTCTCCAGGATGGATGGACGGCCGAGGGTTGGAGTTCAACCGGAGCTGGCAGGCCGTCCAGATCGGGCTCGGTGACCTACCACCGGCTTCCAGCGAGCCAGCCGAGGAGATCTTTGGCGTCTCGGCAACGGCTGCCATCTATCGACGTTCTGCACTGGATTGCGTAGCCAGCTCGGACTCAGAGGTCTTCGATGTGGGGCTGGAGTCGTACTACGAAGACGTGGATCTGGCCTGCCGTCTCCGAGCGGCCGGCTTCAGCGCCCTGTCCGTCCCGGCAGCACGAGCCCTCCACGCCGGGGCTGCCACCACCGAGAGTCGACCTCTGCACCGCTACAGCCTGATCTACGGGAATCGATACCTCGTTTTGGCACGAGCCCGGGGTCGAGACTTCTGGTCCAGCCTTCCCATACTTCTGGGACGTGACCTCCTCGATCTCGGCAGGGCAGTTCTGAGCATGGACTCCCAGAAGTCCCTCGGTATCATGAGTGGTTGGGTCCGAGCCGGCAGAAAACTGAGGTCCTTTGCCCACCGCGGTGATCCGACGGTTCGAAACAACGAGAGCCAAGTGGCGAGGGAGAGCTAGAAGCGTGGTTCCACCTCTTCAGGACGGCTCCTCCCGACCGCTTCTGTCCGGAGTCGTGGTCCATTGGAATGGTGACGACGAGCTCCTGGCGCTGGTGGAGAGCTGGCCCGACGACCCGCGATTCGAGCTCCTCGTGGTTGACAACTCCAGAGCCGCACAGGGAAAGATCTCCGACAACCGGGTCTTCAAGCCGAAAGAGAACCTCGGCTTCGGCGGTGCCGTCAATGCCGCTCTCGAGCTCGTTGATGCGCCAGCGATCCTGGTGCTGAACTCCGATGCTCGGCCAGCCCAGGGAGCTCTCGAAAGTCTGCTCGAGGGTCTGGAGCTTCATCCAGATGCCGCAGGTCTTGCGCCCAGACTCGTCTCGGCGGACGGCAGCACCCAGCATTGTTGGCAGCTTCGCCCAATCCCAAACTTGTCCACCCTCCTGCTGCAGTCGCTGATGATTCCGGCCGGTCGAGGACCGAAGGTAGAGCCGCCTGCTGGAACGGCCGTGGAGCAACCCGCGGCAGCAGCTCTCGTCCTGAAACGTAGCGTCCTCGAAGAGATTGGAGGCTTCGACGAAGCCTTCTTCCCGGCCTGGTTCGAAGACGTCGACCTGGCGCGGCGACTCAACCGTGCCGGTCACCAGGTGATCTACTGGCCCGCTGCAGCCTTCGAGCACAGCCTGGGAGCGACAGTGCCCAAGCTGGGCTACGGTCGCTTTCTTTGGATCTACTACCGAAACCTGGAGCGCTACCTTCGCAAACACCACTCGATGGTCACGGCGATTCTCGCCAGGCTACTGACAGCGGCTGCCGCAGCCGCTCGGATACCATGGCTCGCAGTGCGCACGCCGAGTCGCGCCTCCTCCCGGCGGGATGCGGCGCGCGGCCTGGTTGGACTCCTGCTCGGAGCCCTGACCGGATGGCGCCTGCCACTGGCCATTCGTCGCGAGATCGTCGACGGCCGGCGAGCGCCAGAGCCAAGGAGTTGAAACGTGGAAGCTGGCAAGGTAGCTGTCTGCATCGTGACGCACAATTCGGCAGACGACGTGCGCGGCTGCCTCGAATCAGTCGGCGCCTTGCAATACCGTCCATTGGAGCTCGTCGTCGTCGATTGCGCCAGCACTGACGATAGCGTCGCCGCCGTCAGGCGGCACATGCCACCAAAGCTCCACCTGGTACATCGGGTCCTGGATGAAAATGTCGGCTTTGCCGGTGGAATGAACGAAGCCATCTCCCAGACCGAGGCTCCCCTAGTGCTGACCCTGAACTCCGATGCTCGACCGGATCCCGACTATTTGTCGCATCTTCTCGATCGAGCGGCGAAACATCCCGAGCTCAAGGTGGCGGCAGTCACCGGAAGATTGATCCGGCCGCGCGACGGAGGCGAGGCAGGAGTACTCGATGCCTGTGGCATGGTCCTGTCCCCTACCTGGCGTCACTTCGACCGTGGGTCAGGTGAGCCGCTCAACGGCCGCTGGACGCGAGCCGACAGGGTGTTCGGGGCCACAGGAGCCGCTTCGCTCTTTCGGCGCCAGGCCCTCGACGATGTCGCCGTCGACGGCGAGATCTTCCTCTCCGAGTTCCATTCCTTCCGGGAAGATGCAGAGCTCTGCTTCCGGTTCCAGGAACGGGGTTGGGAGGTCCTCTACGAGCCTGCTGCCCTATGCGAGCATCGGCGGCACAACCTACCCGGCAGACGCCGTCAGATGCCTCCTCACGTCAACATGCACTCCCTGAAGAACCGCTACCTTCTGAGGCTCTACCACCAGAATGGCGTCAATCTCCTGCTCACTGGGGTCCCGGCTCTCCTGCGCGACATGGCCGCCTTTGTCTTTGTCCTGGTCAAGGAGCGGAGTTCCCTGGCAGCCTACAGCTGGTTGTGGCGGCACCGGCAGGAGATCCTGCGTCGTCGCAAAGCCATCCGCAGCCGGTGCACGGCCAAGGGATCGGCGGTCAACAGATGGTTTTTTCGACGGGGCCTCGCGCTATGAGCCCTCTGCGCGTGGCCCTCATCGGGAGTCGGGGGATTCCAGCCCGCTACGGCGGCTACGAGACCCTCATGGAGGAGCTGTCGACCAGGCTGGTTCGGCTCGGCTTCGACGTCACGGTTTACTGTCGCAGTTACAACACGCCCCGTGATTTGGGCTGCTTCAAAGGGGTTCGACTGAGAGTCCTTCCAACCCTGCGAAGCAAGCACCTGGATACTCCCGTACACACCCTGCTCTCCTGTCTCGACGCTTCGCGGCAGCGCTTCGACGCAGCTCTTGTCGTCAACTCCATCAACGCCATCTTCGTGCCTCTCTTGAGAGTAACCGGAACTCCGGTCGCCCTGCACGTCGACGGAATCGAGCGGCAGCGAGCCAAATGGGGATTCCTGGGACGCGCAGCCTACGCCCTGTCGGAGCGTCTGTCCGTGGCTTTGCCGGACGTCCTGATCACGGATGCTGAGGTCATCCGGGAGTACTATCTGGAGCGCTATGGGTGCGAGTCGACCGTCATCGCCTATGGCGTCGACCCGAAACCCGAAGCGCCCGGTGATACGCTGGATAGCCTGGGTTTGAAACCGGCAAAGTACTTTCTCTACGTGAGCCGTTTCGAGCCCGAAAACAACCCTCATCGGGTGGCCGAAGCCTACCGCCGGGTGGAGGGCGATCTTCCTTTGGTGATGGTGGGAGGCGCTCCCTACGCCGATCGCTTCATTCGCAGTTTCGTCGACAACGCCGACCCTCGAATCCTCTTTCCTGGACCGATCTACGGGCGAGGCTATCGAGAGCTGCTTTCCCATGCCCTGGCCTATGTTCACGCCACCGAGGTCGGCGGCACTCATCCGGCACTCGTCGAGGCCATGGGCTACGGAAACTGCGTCGTGGTCAACGACACTCCCGAGAACCGCGAGGTGGCAGGCGAAACCGCACACTACTTCACAGCCTCCCGGCCCCAGACCCTGTCTCGTGCGCTCGAGTCGATGCGGAGCGACCCTCAAAACGCCCACGAGAGGGGTCGGTCCTGTCTCGAGCGAGCGAGCCGTCTCTACAACTGGGACGAGGTCGCTGCGAGCTATCGGAGACTATTCCGGCGCTTGGCTGAGACCACCGAGCCATGAGACAAGCCCTTGCGGGGTCTCTTCTCCTTCTGACCCTGGGATGCGAAGCAGAGCCGACGAAGACTCTCGCACCGACCCGGGGCTTCATCCTGATATCGATCGACACCCTTCGAGCCGACCATCTGAGCTGTTACGGCTACACACGCGTGACCAGCCCCTTTATCGACACACTTGCGGCGCGCGGCGTCCTCTTCGAGAACGCCTTCGTCCAGCTTCCGGGAACGCTCCCCTCCCATATGTCCATCTTCACCGGTCTCTATCCGGCTGAGCACGGCGTCTACCCGCCAGATGGTGTCCTGTCTCCTGAGATACCGACCCTGCCGGAGATCTTCCAGGCGAACGGTTTCAGAACGGGCGGATTCACGGAGGGTGGATACGTCGATGGAGACTACGGTTTCGCCAGGGGATTCGAGGTCTTCAGCGATCGGGCTGGCCAAGTTGAAAGCGATGTAGAAGAGACTTTCGGCCGTGGCCTGGAGTTTCTCGAAGGCCTCGAAGACGATGAGCCCTTCTTCCTCTTTCTCCATACCTACTCGGTCCACGATCCCTACACACCCATGGAGCCATACTCCAGTCTGTATTGGCAGGGGCCGGTCCCGAACACTTTCGAACCAACCGGGCCCAATCTCGTGGCAGTCAACCGAGGCGAGCTACAAATCACCCCACGGACCACCAAGTACTTCGAGTCGCTCTACGACGGGTCCATCAACTACGTCGACGACATGCTCCGCCAACTCTTCTCAGATCTGGCCCGCCTGCGCTTGAGCGACCAGATAACGCTCGTGCTCACCTCGGACCACGGTGAAGAGTTTCGAGAACACGGCAGGATGGTGCATCAACAGGTGTACCCGGAGACGCTGAGAGTCCCCTTGATATTCCTACACCCGGGGCTCCACAAACCGCGGCGAGTTCAATCCCTCGTAGAGAGTATCGACATAGCTCCGACCCTGCTCGACATTGCCGGTCTCGCGATTCCCCAACAGTCGGGTCGGAGTTTGGTGGACCTGCTGTTGGGTGGCCATGAGCCCGAAGAATCCCAGGCCTATGCCGAGTCCTTCGTGAATCCGACTCGAACAGTCCTCCGCCTCAACAAGAACGGCTTCTCTCAGTTTCTCGCCACCTCCTTACTGCAGAGCGACCAAAAGCCCGTATGGGTCAGCCACTCCGTGTCTTTCGACGTGGCATCCGACGAGATCCGGTTCAGGGTATCGAGCTACAACCAACCCAGGGTCTTGAGGGTCGAGCTCAATGGCGTCGAGGATGGATCCCATGAGATACGTCCAGACGCCTGGACCACGATCGAGATCGCGCCGCCGCCAGGAGTCCCTCTGGCCCGAATCACGCTCGAGGCAGATGGCTGTATCTCGCCAGCCAGCCTGGGAAGGAGCGGAGACGCGAGGTGCCTTTCCTTCAGATTTCGAGGCCAGGGTCCGCTCTCAACGTTCGAGCTCTACGACCTGCGCGATGACCCAGTGGCTCAGACGAACGTCTTTCGAAGGCAACCGCACGTTGTTCGCGAGCTCAACGAGATCCTTACGAACAGAGGAATTCGGTTCGACTCCTTCCAGACTTCTCGAGACCTCGATCTGGAACTTCAAGAGCGCCTGAAGGCCTTCGGCTACCTGCAATGAATGGCCGTGCCGAGATTGGATCCTGGGTTGGAATCGCGACTCATGCCTGCTTCGGCCTGGCCACCACCAATACGAAGTGGCTGTCCAGTTCGCCTATTTCGATCAGCCCTTCTTCGATGGCAAACAGCTGGCGAAGCACCACCATCGAAGCGGGATCTTCTTCTCTGAAGTGACCTGCGATGGACTGCAGCACGAAATGCAGCAGCGTTCCACCGGCCTTGTGCAATTCGAGGATCTCGAACGAGCCGAGAAGGGCCGCGGGAATGTCTCGAGACCGTACCGATTCGGAAGGGTCTTCCATGGCTACCGCCTCGGGATCCGGTATCCAGGGCTCCGTCAGGACACGGCCCTCGTCCTCGGGCTGCAAGGACCTGCGGTAACGCTCCGGAATCAGGGTGAAGCACGCCCGTACAAGGTCCTTTTCGCGTTGGCTCAGATCGAAGCGGTTCGGTCCGACATATTCATTCAGGAACAGGTATCCGTCCGGCTCGAGTGAATCTGCGGTCTTGGCCAGGAAGGCCTCCAGGCCCTCCATGTGATGGAGTGCCGAATCCATGATGACCGCATCATACGGTGGGGCGGGAAATGCATCCGCTTCGGCATCCTGCACATGGTACTGAATGCTGCTCAGGCCCTGTTCGTTTGCAATCCTACAAGCCTCGTCGATACGCTTTGCAGAGATGTCGATGGCATCGAGCCGCTCGGCAGCATTCAGCAGCAGCAAATGTCTGTCCAGCTGACCATCACCACAACCGACATCCAGCATCCGACTTACGGGTCGCCTGCCAGCCAAGAACTTTTCTATGCAATAGTTCACCCAATGTCGCGACCTGCCAGCTGTGGCGCGACGCTGGTAGCGGTCGTGCACCACTGGATTCGCCAGCCAGTAGGTCGTCGGCGCAAAAGACTCCTGGGTGGTCTGATCCCAGAATCTCGCGACCTTGGTCGAACGTTCGGATGGGTCCATAGAACCTGATCATACCTCCCTTCGCAGCCTCGTATTTCCGCCATCAAAGCGAGACTGCCAGCTGTCAAAGATCGAGCCGCAGACGGACCTCGCTGCGCCGTGCTGAAAAAAAAGGGCTCGCGCGGAGCGCGAGCCCTGGGAGATCCAACTATAAGATCGTCGCTACGGAGCGAGAGTTCTAAATGAAGCGAACTGGTCGAAATCCAGATCACCGTTTTCGCCTCGGTTGAAGGTATTGACCGCCAGGCTACCCATTTGCACCTGAATGACTGACAACTCGGCGTTCCTGATCTCGTTGGTATCGTATGCAGCGGACCCATGGCTTGGGCAAGCGTCGGTGGGGCCGACCAC
Organism: Thermoanaerobaculia bacterium; assembly: GCA_049664225.1. Lineage (GTDB taxonomy): Bacteria > Acidobacteriota > Thermoanaerobaculia > Multivoradales > JAHEKO01 > JAUVRX01. The sequence goes on along the minus strand of JBATEX010000111.1, from coordinate 39,511 downwards.
TGCAAGACCATGCTCGCCTAACCCGGCCGGGGTGGTGGCTTGCTCAAAGTAACCACAGATCTTGCTCGGAGAGTTCGTCGGGATGTCGAGATTGAGGGTTCCGAGCTTACCGCAGATGTTTCCCATCATGACCGCACGCACGCCATATGTCTGTCCACCTTGCCGCAGAGTCAAGAACACACGAGTGGCGAAGACCTTGGCGTTGACACCGTCTGGGCAAATGCCATTCCCGGGTCTCGGATTCGCGCTCTGGGCCCAGAAGATCGTATGCCGCCAGTTCGAAGTGATCCCATTGGAAATGTTGTTGGGATTGAAGAGGAACTCGTAGCGGTAGATGCTCTCTTCATTGGGACTGTTGTCCTGGACGTAAGCGGTAGAAGTATTGTCGTGATTCACCCTGAGACCGAAGCTCCCTTCCATGGCAGCGGCCCCGATCACTTCTAGGGTATCCGCAAGTCCCGCGCCGGCGATGACCAGGACCATGACAGCTGTGATTGCGATGATTCGTGATTTCATTCTTCAACCTCCGTTCGTTGTTCAATGCGTGTCGGTCTCGTTGCTTGATTGCTGTTCTCTATCCAGTTGGGTCTTGCCCTGATTTCTCGATATGGGACCACGAGCCAAGACCCCCCGAGTCGAAACCGTCGGCATGCAGCCCCTCGTCGGGTTGAGTCGCACCTTCAAGAGCCGCCTGCTCAAACCCTTCGACGGTTATCTCCACCGAATCGGCGTGCATCGCAAGGTCGCTTGCTTCACCGCCCGACAGCTGCCCTGGCACCGGCCTCGAGGTCTGCGGCGAACTCCAAAGGAGGGCTATCAAAACGGCAGCGGCCAGGCTGGCGGCCACGAGCCACGCCCGGTGTCCTCGTGTCGCGGCTCTGCGCGTTGCCGCCGGATGATCTTGCTCTGCCTTCGGCCTCATCAAAACGACTCGACCTTCTGCAGTCATAGTCTCGGCCTCTCTTCGGCAGGCATCGCATGCCGCGAGGTGATTCTCGATTATCTGGGAGGAATACAACATCTCTATGCCAAGTACATGGTCGACTAGATCTCGACTCGGCACGTGCTGTTCCAACATCCAGGCCGCGCGCTGGGTTCCCTCCCATTCACGCTGACAGTCAGAGCAGCTCCGGAGATGGCCAAGCACGGATGAACGTTCGCCTTCATCAAGCGATTCGTTCAAGAGCCAGGGTAGCAGCTCGACGCACTGTACACAGCCAATTTTCACTCAAGAATCCTCGTCTCTACCCTACACAGTCGACGGCTCTGGAGATTTGTTACCTGAATTTCCTTCGACAAGTCGGGCCCGGGTGTCCAGGGCCTGCTTTCGACAGCGCAGAACTCGCACCCGCAAGGTCCCCTCGGCAACACCGAGCTGGCGACTCATCTCACGGTAGCTCAGCCCTTGCTGCAGAAGATTCCAGAGCTCACGACATCCTTCGGACATCTCCGCCTGGACTCTCAGTGCGAGTGCCACCTCCTCGTCGAAGGTTATCTCCTCGAGGATGGAAGGAGTGCTCGACTGAAGAGTTATCCCATCGATATCCACCCAGGTGCGCCGACTCATCCGACGAATCTCGTCGATGCAACGGTGATGGCTGCAAGCACGAACGAAGGTCCGCAGGCTGCTCGTGCCCTTGAACCGCCCTTTCCGCAGGGTGATTGTCAATTCGAGCAGAACTTGCTGTTCTAGGTCTTCGAGGATATTCCCCAGCTGATTTCTATGGGGGACACATGCCAGCTGAATCCAACTCCGCACTTCATCGACGGTGTCGGGTTCGCCGGCGAGAAGCTCGCGGATGGTGTCCTTGTCACTCACCGGAACCGGCTCTCGGGGGAAGACAGACCGCAGCGGACACCTTGACGGTGGGCCGACCGCTGCTGCAGGACAGACATGCGACGTAGCTCCCCCTCAATTGATGTATCCGAGGGCTCGAAGCTGCTCCAGAACGACCGGATCTTCGGCCACATCGTCACCTGGCTGTGAGACTGGTCGGAGAAGATTGGGTATCAGCGTCACCAGGGTGCCGTCTGAATTGTCGACCTCCTCCAACACCCGCCAGCCCCCTGCCCTTCTTGTCAGGCTCCAGGACGCTTTCATGTCCTCGATTTCGAGTCTCTGGTGGAAAGGCTGCTCAGAGGTATCGGGGCAACCTGAAATTCGGAACTCGATATCCAGACTTCCTCGAACCTCTTCGACTACGATACCGAAGGACTCGCCGGAGACAACGTGAACTTTCAACGTACTGGGCTTCGACCAATCCAATCCGCCCGGCGGAATATCGACAGCCTTGATCGTCGTCTCACCGACCGCCCGTCCGGCGATCTCGCCTTCGAGGGTGCCGCAACCGCGGTGCCGAAACCAAACCTGGACCCCAGGGGCGGCGGAGCTGATGTAGTCGACGGTCTCACTGCGCCAATACTCCGCTAGGTCACTCCTGGATTGTTCCAGATTCGTCTGCTCGAACGGGTCGCGGCGCAGATCGTAGAGTTCTTCGCTCCCGAGAGCGGGCTCCCAGGCCGTGTTGTTGAAGATGTACTTGAGTTGGTCGCCGAGTCGAACTCCTAGACCTCGGTTCTCGTTGGCGGCATAGCTCCATGCGCGGCGCTCGGACTCTGGTGTCTGCTGGCCGAGAATCAACGGAACCAGAGACTCGCCATCCATTGCGATAGCGCGGCTCGAAGAAACAAGCTCCAAAATCGTCGGAGCTACATCCACGAGACTGACCTGATCCTCGATCCTGCGACGAGTCGTCCTCAGCCCCGGGATTCTGAAAACTAGCGGCACCATCAAGTTCGTATCCGACAGATAGGCATGTTTGGCACGACCTTGTTCTCCGAGCGACTCGCCATGATCGGAGGTGAGAACGATGATCCTCTGTTCGGCACCTGGCCCCTTTCGGAGGTGCGACAAGAACTGCCCTATCCGGTTGTCGGTAAAAGCGACCCCGCTATCGTAGAGACAGTTGATCAGGGGCAAATCCGATTCGGTCGCGGGCACAGCACGGCCGATGCTCGTGCCCCGCTCCCACTTGATGAACCTGTAGTGGAGTTGAAATCCATCTTCCGCGGACCGGCTCGACGGTCGGGCCCCGAACATGTACTTCTCCTGCCCCTGCGCCGCTGGGGTCTCGTAGCACCGATCCGAGTACGGGGGTCTCGGCACGTAAGGATCATGGATCTCATAGGTGTGGAAGAAAAGGAAAACTGGACGATTAGAGTTTCTGCTGAGCTTCTCATTCGCCAAGCGGAGTCCATCTTCCAGCTCGCCCGGCCCACCGGCCCAATCGGGCCAATAGCTGTACTCGTCAAAACCCTGGGCCAAACCGAAATCTGGATGCATGACGCCACCCCCTGTGATCGCCAGCGTCTTGTAGCCCTCCGAGCGGAGAATCTCCGGAAGAAGATCGAGCCTCTGCGAAATAGGGCTGTAGAAGTTCGCGCCGTGTCTGAGTGCGTCGATCCCCGAAAAGAGAGAGGCATGAGACGGCAGCGTTCTGGGGGCTGCGGCTACAGCGTTGAGAAAGACGATTGCATCTTCTTCAGCCCATTTCTTGAGGTTGGGTGAGGTGGTTTCAGGATAGCCGTAGAGCGACAAGCGGTCAGCCCGCAGGGTATCTAATGAGATGAGCACAATGCTCGGCTGGACAGAGGACCCCTCAACCGGCACCAGCTCTGGATTAGCCCACACCGCAACGCCATCAAGCGTGTCAGTATCCACTGGCCCCGATTCGAAGATGATCGTCCGGACTTTCCTGGTGGACTCGAGCTCGACTTCGGCCTCGTGCCACCGATCCGAATCTCCACTCTTGGAGCTGTCGAGGATCTCCTCGAATAGCGTGGTCCGCGGCCCGTCGGGCACCGCTTGTGAAACCCGGAATCGCAGGGCAGAGGCACCGACCGCCAGCTTGCCGTAGGAAAAACGGAGGCGCAGCGGGCCGGATCGGAAAATCATCCACGAGATCTCTTTGCCGGAAACTGTTAGCACGGCATTCCGGACATCGTGATCCAGCTCGACCTTCCAGTTATCAGCCGTTAGATAGGGGGCCAGGTCGGGCCTTGGCACTGACTTCACTGCCTCGATCCGGCTGATCGCGATCGGCTCGCCACTTTCGGTTGCCAGATCAAGTCGAAGCTTCTCCACTCGACGAGGCCACAGGTCTTGATGTCGAACTTCGAACGAGATCTCCGCACTGCCTTTCCTTCGGAGCGAGCCAACCACGCTGCGCTCCTCAGAAAACTGCTCTCCGGGGCCGGTCCAAAACAGGCGGGAAGCTCTATCTCGAAGACCCGACCGCGATTCGAGATGTATCAGTACCCTGTCCACCTCAGACACATTCCAACCAACACGGCCTATCAACCTCAGACGGCTACTATCGGGAATCACTCGCAGCGCCCCAGCCTCCACAACGGTGGCTTCATCGGCAGAGGCCTTCCAGCGATCTGCCTCCCGAGGATCGTCGAACTGCATGGCCGCCACAGGATGGCTCAGCGCCAAGTTCTCGATATCGAGCTTCCTCTGTGTGGGTTGTTGGATCAGGAACTCGACCGAGGCCCCTTCCGAAGGAAGCTCTTCTGTAGACGTCCCTCGACAGCCACCGATCAGGGTGACGAGTACCAACAGGCCCATCACCTCTGTCACACGTGCTATCGCCACACGGGCAAGGGCTAGACAGCGATCCTTGGTTGCGTCGGGTAACAACTCTTTCAAGGGTTTCATTGAAGGTAGCCGAGTGCTCTCAGTTGCTCTTCGAGCTCTGGATCGAGATCGCGCCTTTCACCGGCCCGAGTTTCCAGCGTCTGCGCCTCCTGTAGCAGGCGATCAGTCATTTCTCGCAGCAACAGAGGCGAGCCCCTGGACAAGTCGAGCTGTGCCTGAGGATCCCGCGCCAGGTCATACAGTTCGAAGCTGACCAGAAGGGCACCCTGGATCAAGAAGGAGAGGCACCGAGAGTCCTCGCTTTCTCCAACCGCCAGAGGAGAATCACAGGTATCAGTCTCGAGCACAACCCTCGCCAGCGTCGAGTCCGCTGGAATGGGAAGGGTCACCGTCGTCCACTCGGTGGGCATGATCTCGAGTGTCTGTCGAAGCTGACCATCGATCATCACCTTCAGATCTCTGGGAACGTGGTAGCTGCGGACTTGAGCTTCTGCTTGTCCTGGAGCTACATCAAAGGCGATGGACCGGCTGACCCAGGTCTTGGCACCTTCGGTCGATGAAGGCGTCGACATCAGGATCTGATGAAAACCCTCCTCGCTTTTCTTGAGCATTGTCCGGATCGGTCGAACAAAGGCTTCCGAAAAGGCCTCGGACTGAAGTGGCTCCGGAGCACCTTCGAGAAGCGGAACCAGGCTTCGACCCGACATGGTCGGGCGATCGATCCGAGCCAGGTCGAGCAGGGTGGGAGCGATGTCGATACTCTGCACAAGGCTCTGGATCCGGCGGCTCTGCTCGAGGTCGGGATGCAGGAAGATCAAGGGCACCCGGAGAGTCTCCGGATATGTCTGCTCGTGAACTAGACCACCATGCTCCAAGAACTCCTCACCGTGATCCGAGGTCACCACGAAAGTCACGTCGTCGCGGAGCCCAATATCATCCAGTTTCTGAAAGAAATCTCGCAAGACGTCGTCCGCGTAGTTGATGGAGGCGTCGTAGAGCGCTGCAAAGTACGCCGCCCCGGTTTCCGTAAGCTCCAGTTCGCCCCTATTGGCCGCCGTCAAATTGGGTCCGGTGGGTTCGAAAGTGTCGGGAATCGGTCGGTCCCAGTATCGGTGGGAGTAGCGCTCATCCGGAAAGTATGGATCGTGCACCGAATAGGTGTGTAGAAACAGGAAGAACCGATCCTCTGGCCTGAGGGATTCCAGAAAACGGAGACCGCGGCGGAAAGTCGTCTCGATATCCGACTCACTTCTCTCAGCTTCATCGCTGAAATCGTCGAAGCCGCGGGAAAAACCGTAGTCGCCGTCGACGTACCCTCCCTCCGTGAATCCGGCGGTCCTGAATCCGGCCGCTCGAAAGATCTCCGGGATGGTCGGGATATCGAGGGGCAGGACACCATCGGGAGGATAGACGCCGTGCTGACTCGGGAAGAGTCCAGTGAAGATGGACATGTGCGAGGGCAGCGTACCCGGCAGCTGAACAAACGCGTTCTCGAACAGCGCCCCTCTGTCAGCCAGGGAATCAATGAAAGGACTTGTTGGGCGTTCATAGCCATAGCAGGTCAAGTGATCCGCTCGAAGGGTATCAATCGAGATCACAACGTAGCCCCGCGTGGACCTGATCACCTCTTGGTCACCTGGCCCGCATCCCAAGAGGCCTAGCATGCCGGTGAGCACCAGCAGCGCTCGGAGTCCCGAGAACAGGAGCACCCGTCCCGGTGCCTGGGCCAGAACACCACGGCGCCAAGCTCCTTCGGTCTCAGCACACCTCGTCTTGGCTCGTGACTTGTCTGAGGACATATGTTGCTTCTCCGAAGCACCAAGAGACCGCAACTGCGATTGGCTTGGCTGCAGGGAGGTCACGCTTGATCTCGCTGGCACCTACACCTCTGGGCAAGTGACTCCGTTGGCACGGCAGAAGACCATCGCTCAAGGGTCAATCGTGCCCTTTGCGCCTCACCCGTCTGGCAGCAGCCTGCCAGACCCGGCGCCAGCCGCCAGCAAGGGCGTCGAGACCTTTGTCCCTATTCTCCTTCGCGCCTCCCGTCGTGTCGGAATGCTCGAAGAAGTCGAGGTCTGTAAGGGCTACTCGCCTGGCTTTGTCCGGCGCTCGCTGTGGAGCCTCGACCCATCTGAGCAAAGGCCTCGTGGTCGCCTCGTAGGAGTACTCTCGGTTGGCGAACTCGCGTGCTCGTCGGGCCATCGCTTCGAGCTCGTCGCGGTTCTCCGCCGCCCAGACGATCTGCTCGGTGAAACGACCTGCATCTCCTATCGGGCACGTCAACCCCAGGTCATGACTCTCGATATCGTGGCTGATTTCAGTGCCTACCGTCGTCAGCAGCGGCAAGCCCACCTTCATCATGTCGTTGAGACGGTTTCGTGCGCCGTAGATCGTCTCGTAGTTGTCACCGTCGACGTTGAGTCCGAGGTTGCTCTCATAGTAGTAGCTGGGAACATCTTCGGTGCGAACCCAGCCGACGAAGTGAAAGCGATGCTTGAACTGGCTCTTGGCGATCAGGGCCTGGAAACGCTTGAAGGTAATCTCGTCGTGACCCTCGATAACTCCACCGGTGGAGACGAACTGAAGGCTGGGGGCCACCTCCATGGCACGGGCCAGTCCCTCGTATAGGAGATCGACATCGGTCCACGTGTTGTAACCACCCACCCAGAGCACGACGAAGTCTTCTTCACCGACGAGAGATCCACGAATGGTGCCGACCTGGTGCTGATATTCGTCTTCGACTATCGCATTCGGTATCGGTACCAGAAAGGAGTATCCGAATGTGCTCTTGCCGAGCCGACTCAGTGTCGCCAACTCACCCGCCACGGCGTGAGCTTGGGCCATCGACACCGTCGAGATCACATCCGCCCTGCTGAGAACGGCCTCTTCCATCTTCCAGAAGTGAGAGAGGAATCGATCGTCCCCATAGACTGCGGTTTTTGTCTGTGCCTCTGCCATGACCCAACCATTCAGATCACACCAGATCGGTTTCTCTGTAGAGATTCGCACCGCTCTCGAGGCCGGATAGGTATTCACCCCTATGATGGCATCGGCCTCGAACTCTTCGAACTGATCCTGCAGAAAACTCCGGTCCTCGAAGACCTTGGGGCGGACTGAAAAATACTCCAAGCCGGGTTGCTCGTTGAACTCTACGGGCTGCCTGTCTTCCTCGGGTGAATAGGTGTTCGGAAGCCGGCACGCCACCAAGCGGATCGCGTGTCCGGCATCGAGAAGTGGCTTGGTGAAGTGCCAGGTGCGGAGATTTGCAGCATACTGTCTCTGCTTCCGCTCGAATGGCAGAGGCGCAGCACCGACCACGAAGAGTCTGCTCATGGGCATCTCCCCCGAAGTCTGGACTGGGCCGGACCCTGCACGAAATCACTCCGCCCAGGCTCAGTCACGAATCTGACCGCCTCCGCAACCCTTTCCAGACCTTTCTGGCGAGAGTCGATTCCTCGACGAATCGAGATCTCTGGGCCCATGCCGCGACACGGTCTGCCCACGAAGCATATTTCATCGGATCACGGACGCCAGCTGGCGACTGGCTGTCAGGTGCCTTCCGCGGATTCTGCGTCCACGCCTGCAGGGGAGTAGTCGTCTCAGTCACTGAAAAGTCGCCCGCCGCGGAGTTCTTCGCCTTGTGCGCCATTTCCTGCAACTGACCGCGGTGGTTGGCGGCCCAGAGAATCGCCAGGCTCGTTCCTCGGACATCCCCTGGCGGGACGGTCAGGGCCAGGCCGCGCTCCGACAGATAAGAGCTCAGCTCGCAGAGCTCCGTGCATAGGACGGGAACCTCCAGGGCAAGCCATTCCAGGATCCGGTTCTTGCTTCCAAGCATTCCCTCGTAGATGGGAGTTTCCGTGACTATCGCGAGATCGGCCCGGCCCCGATATGCACGCATTTCTTCTGGTTCGACCCAGCCTGCGAGGTGGAAACGGTCCCGGAAGGCAGAAGCCGCGACCCGCTGCTCCAGTCGGCGATAGGTAGTCTGATCATGCCCCGGCACCTCGCCGCCAGTTGAAATGAAGCGGATTCGTGGATCTTCGGCCATCGCGCCTTCCAGACCCGCAACGAGTGTCTCCACATCCGACCAGACGTTGTAGCTGCCGCTCCACAGCACGCCGAAGTCATCCTCCGGGTGCCGAGCCCTGCGCCTTGCGTCGTTAGAGCCATCCACATCAGGTTGCCCTAAGGCGCATGGAATCACCTCGATCAGCTCGTACCCACAGTTCAAGGCGTTGAGACGCCCAAGGGCACCGAGCTCACCCATCATGGCGAATCTCTGTGCTTTCGACACCGCTGAAAACTTGTCCGCAGTGGACCCCACGCGTCGCACGAGGTTCCAGGTCTCCGCCAGTGGGCGGTTCTTACTCAGAAGAGCGGCTTTTGCCTGCGCTTCCGACATGGAGTGCCCAAACTGATCGGCCCAGAAAGGAAGGCCGCATCGAGCCCGAGCCAGCGCGAAGGACCCGAGCAGGGTCGCGCCCACCACTGCGTCCACCCGGCTGTCACGCGCTAGACGAGCCAGGACCGTCGGCTCCATCATCTGAGGCAGGGAGAAGCGGTGCACTTGCACGCCCTCATGAGACAGAGGCTCTGGCCCTTCGGGCGGAGTCGAACCGGGAGCCAGATCGGCCTTCACCAGGTCGACCTGATGGCCCGCAGCAGCGAGTCCAGAAGCAAACTGCCACGTCCGGATGCCTGGACCCCAATTCGCCCAGGCGGGCTCGAAGGGTAACGGACCGAGTCCGCAGATCAGTACGCGAGCCACTGTTCTAAGCTGTCTCCCCTTGCGTGGGCACTTCCGAAAGCGCTTCTTCCGGCAATTCTGGCAGATGGATGACCGGCACGGAACCTGGAGCCTTCAAGAGACCCACCCAGGCACCGTCGCCTTTTGCTTGCCTGCGAAGTCGAAAAGCCCGGGCCAAGTGTCGCAAGAAGTCCCTCCAGGACCGAGCCTGTAGGCCGGCATCCGAGTAGGCCTTGTGGTAGAGCCGTCGGGCAACGAGGCTGACCTCGTCGTAGATCAACTTGGGTGCGGTCTCGAGCAGCTCACCGGTCGGCCAATGGATGAACCACAGGAGAAGCCTGTTTCTCCAGGTCAAATGCAGCTTGAACTCGGACCCTCGAGCCGCCGTCGCCGAGATTGCATGCCAGACAATGGCATCGGTCACTCGCACAACCGCCCAACCTCGGCTCTGGGCTCGCAGACAGAGATCGATGTCTTCGAAGTAGTACTCGTAGAGCTCTTCCCAACCCTCCAGCTCTTCGAACAGATGGGCGCGAATCATCAAGGCGGCTCCGGTCACCGCCACGACGCGCCCCGTCGGCGGCAACGAGCCGTAGCTTTCCAGGTCAATGCCAATCCCCTCGTCCCACGCCTCACCCGTCCGCGTCAGATTGAGACCCAGGCTATTCAGCACACCCTGGGCGCCCAAGATCATCAGTCTGGGACCGACAATTCCGCATTCAGAATGCTGCTCGGCCGCAGCTACGAGCTTGGCCAGGGTATCCCGCTCAACCATCGTGTCGTTGTTGAGAAAGAAGTAGAAGTCGGGCTGAGAACCTACCTCTGCAGACCGCTCGACTCCGATATTGTTGGCCTCGGAGAACCCGACGGGCGCCTCGATCCAGACGACCTCGACTCGGGGGTCTTGCTCTGCGATCTCGGGCAGCTCCTCCTGGCATGCATTCGCAGCGACGACTACCTCCACCTCGACGTCATCGCTTGCGAGGACACTCCGCAGACAGGAATCCAGCAGACTGCGCCCCTTGTGGTGCACAATTACCGAGCAGACACGCTTCAACTTCAACTCTCCCCAGCGTGCGATTCTAACCCAAGGTGTCTGAGTCGTTTGGCTTGCCAGGAGTGTTACCGTCGACTGGCCCCCATCGCCTTCCCGCCGAACCACAACCGATATACTGGCGATGGTTGCCGATCGACCTCACTGGATAGAACTATGAAGAAGGCATTGCTTGTCGTTGGAATGCACCGCAGCGGCACCTCGGCCCTGGCTGGCGCACTGTCGATCCTGGGGGTGGATGTCGGACGGGATCTGCTCCCGGCAAGAATCGGTGAGAACGATTTGGGGTTCTTTGAGTTGAAGGAGGTCCACTCCTTCCACGAGCGCCTGCTGCTGTCAGGCGGCCGGACCTGGGACAGCCCGTGGCCCTTGACCACTTCGTGGCTCGACCGTTTCGCTACTCCCTCGTTCAAGGCCGAGCTGGCCAGCCTTCTGAACCGGAATTTCGAGACTTCCGAGCTATGGGGCGTGAAGGACCCCAGACTCTGCCAGTTGCTCCCGATGTGGCGGCGGGTTCTGTCCGATCTAGCCGTCGAAGTGGCGGTTATACACATCGTTCGCGAGCCCGCAGCCGTGGCCGCCTCCCTGGGCAAGAGAGACGGTTTTTCTAGCGACAAATCGGGCGCCCTGTGGCTCGACCACAATTTGGCCGCCGAGCGTGATAGTCGCGGGTTGCGCCGGGCGTTTCTGACCTACGGAGATCTCATCGAGAAGAAGATGGCGGGCTTGGAGCACCTCGCCACCGAGCTGAAGATCGTCTGGCCGAAGGCCACGGCATCGACGGAGTCGGACATCGAGACCTTCCTGACCAGAGATCTTGACCATGCCAGAGATCCAGCCTCGGAACAGAAGCGAGAGTTCGGCAGATGGACCGACAGCGTATCGGAGCTTCGACAGCTTTTTCACGAACTTTCCGAGACCGGGGGGAGCTTTGACGGGGCCAGTGAGAGATTCGACCAACTCAGAGCGCAGCGGAATGTCCTGGTGGCGGGTTTCGACCCGATCCTCCTCGATCACTGTACTCATCTGGTCCTCGGGTCGGGTGGGCTTCGCGACCTGCAGCAGGATGTAAGCTTGGCCAAGGACACCATAGCGGAGGCAGAGGTCTATGCAAAGCGCGTCGAGGAGGCCCTCAAGGCCACGAAAGGTCAAGAAGAGAGGGCCAAAAAGTTTGTCGCTTCCCTCAGGAGGGACCTGACGGCCCATCGCAGACACTCAGAAGAGTTCAAGTCCTATGCCGGCGACCTGGAATCCAGCCTAGAGGAGAAAGAGGCCCTGATTCGGGAGCTCGAAGAAAGGCAGCGCCGCCAGAAGGAACGCATTGATCAACTCGAGCTGGCGATTCATGAAGGCGTCGCCTACACGAAGAGTTCGGAGTCGGAAATCGAGCGGCTTCGAATCCAGGAGAAGGAAGTTGCGAGCCACACGCAGATGCTGGAGTCGGACATCGAGAAGCATCGAATCCTGGAGAAAGAAGTGAAGGGGTACGTCCGGGACCTGGAGGCACAGCTCGCGGAGCACAAGACCCAGCAACTAGAGAGCGCTCGATACATCCAAAGCCTCCTCTCGCAGCTAGGGGAGCCAGGGACCCAACTACCAGATCTCGACGCCGTCCCAGGCCCTCCCGCAGGTGGCCGGATTCGCGGGTCTCAGGCGCCAAGCGATCGCGACTAGGACTATGACTGAATGAATGCATCCGCCGAGAGCACCTACAAGGGCATCATCCTGGCCGGTGGGGCCGGTCGACGACTCTTGCCACTGACTCACGGGGTCAGTAAGCAGCTGATGCCGGTCTACGACAAGCCAATGATCCACTACCCCCTGTCCACTCTGATGTTGGCGAGCATCCGGGACATCCTGGTGATCACGACGCCACGGGACCAGGCTGCTTTCGAGACTTTTCTGGGCGACGGTTCACAATGGGGCATCTCGCTCAGCTATGCCGTTCAGGAAGAGCCCAAGGGCATCGCGCAGGCTTTCCTCATCGGCGAGAGTTTTATAGCCGAAACCCCGGTCAGCTTGATTCTGGGTGACAACATCTTCTACGCGGAAGGACTGGCAGACAAGCTCTCGGTTGCCGCGGAACGCACGCAAGGGGCCACCATATTCGGCTACTACGTGACCGATCCCGAGCGCTACGGCGTCGTCAGCTTCGATGCCGCTGGCAAGGCGCTGGACATCGTCGAAAAACCCACTGAGCCCAAGTCCCACTACGCCGTCACGGGTCTCTACTTCTACGATAAACAGGTGGTCGATATCGCCAAGTCGCTGCGCCCATCGGACCGCGGGGAGTTGGAGATCACCGACGTCAACCGCGCGTATCTGGAGCGCGAGCAGCTCGCCGTCGAGATTCTCGGCCGTGGAACGGCCTGGCTCGATACCGGGACTCACGATTCGCTTCTGGACGCGGCTGTCTTCGTCAGAGTGATCGAAAAGCGCCAGGGCCTGAAGATCGCCTGCCCCGAGGAGATCGCCTATCGCATGGGCTACATCACCGACCGAGAGCTGGAGCAGCTTGCAGCCGATTTCGGCGAGAGCGGCTACGCCCGCTACCTGATGGCGATCTTGCGGGAGGAGAGATGAGCCTGGCTCCCGAGGTCTCGCCGACGGCCATTCCAGAGGTCCTTCGCATCCGTCCACGACTGATTGAAGACGAGCGGGGTTTCTTCTTCGAGAGCTGGAACGTCCGCACCTTCGCCAAGAGCGGTCTGGAGATCCAATTTGTTCAGGACAATCACTCCCGTTCCACCGTCGGCTGCCTGCGCGGACTTCACTACCAGATCGAAAACGCCCAGGGCAAGCTCGTCCGGGCCATAGGCGGAGAGATCTTCGATGTGGCCGTGGACCTGCGTCGCAGCTCTCCCACCTTCGGAAACTGGGTCGGAGTGACCTTGAGCGCCGCGAACCACGAGATGCTTTGGGTACCGCCCGGTTTCGCGCATGGCTTCTACGTCGTCAGCGACACGGCCGAAGTGCTCTACAAGTGCACCGACTTCTACTCGCCTGCTGCGGAGCGCACCTTGATCTGGAACGACCCGGATCTGGCCATCGACTGGCCGGTACCACCTGGCCAGGATCCCAAGATATCGCTTAAAGACGCCACCGGAGCACTGCTCCGCGACGCGGAGTGCTTCCCTTGAGGGTTCTGCTCACCGGTGCTGAGGGACAACTGGGGTGCGAGTTGCTCCGGACCACTCCGCTCTCCTGTGAGGTGACTGCCTGTGGGCGAGGCGAGCTCGACATCACCGACATCGAGGGCGTGAATCGGATGGTCGCCCGACTGAGGCCCGATCTGATCGTCAACACGGCCGCCTACACCGCAGTGGACCGGGCCGAGCGGGAGCCCGATCTCGCTTTCCAGATCAACGCCGAGGGCGCCAGGAATGTGAGCCGAGCATCCATGGCTCACGGCGCTCGATTGATCCACGTCTCCACCGATTTCGTCTTCGATGGAGAGCGCGGGCGGCCCTACCAACCGGAAGATATCCCCAACCCGCTGAATATCTACGGCGCCAGCAAGCGGCGTGGAGAAGAGTATGTGCTCGACGCGACCGACGGCAGCGCTTTGATCCTCCGCACGGCCTGGCTCTATTCAGGCCTGGGAAGCAACTTCGTAACCGCGATGCTGCGGCGGATGAACGACGGGCAGGCGCTCGAGATCGTCGCCGATCAGGTCGGCACGCCAACCTGGGCGAAAGGTCTGGCCGAATCGATCTGGCGGGCCGCAGCTTCCAGCCGGTTGCAGGGTCTGCACCACTGGACTGATGCCGGCGTTGCCTCCTGGTACGACTTCGCCGTGGCGATTCAGGAAGAAGCTCTTGCCTGTGGGCTCCTCGGTCGACCGATAGTGATTCGACCCATCAACACCGTCGACTACCCGACGCCGGCAAAGCGTCCTCGGTTCAGCGTGCTCGACAAGACTACGACATGGTCCGGACTAGCAATCCAACCCCTACACTGGCGAGCCGCGTTGCGTTCGATGCTGATCGAGCTCGGAGAGGCAGAGGATGTCTAGACTCCTGGTTACGGGTGGTGCCGGGTTCATCGGCTCCAACTTCGTCCACTACTGGATCCAGCGGCACCCGGAGGACCGCCTGGTCGTCCTCGATTCGCTGACCTACGCAGGTAACCTGGCCAATTTGGCAGCCGCCGCCGATCACCCGAGCTATCGATTCGTTCGAGGCGACATCCGAGACCAGGAACTGGTAGAGGAGCTGCTGGTCTCGGAGGGTCTCGAGACGATCGTCCACCTCGCGGCAGAGTCCCATGTCGATCGCTCGATCTCCGGACCCGATATCTTCGTCGATGTCAATATCAACGGCACTCACAGCCTGTTGAAGGCGGCCCGTCGGGTCTGGCTGGACAGTCACGCCGAAAAGTTCGGTAGGCCTCGCTTCCACCATGTTTCGACAGACGAGGTCTATGGGTCACTCGCGCCCTCCGAGCCGGCGTTCAGCGAATCTACGCCCTACTCTCCCAACTCGCCCTACGCCGCCAGCAAGGCGGCCTCGGACCACCTGGTTCGTGCCTATCAGCACACCTATGGCCTGCCCACCAGCATCAGCAACTGCTCCAACAACTACGGTCCCTACCAGTTCCCCGAGAAGCTCATCCCTCTGTGCATCGTCAACCTTCTGGTCGGTAGGGCCCTGCCCATCTACGGCGACGGCCAGAATGTCCGGGATTGGCTACACGTCGAGGACCACTGCCGCGGCATCGAATCGATCCTTGTGGACGGCCGAATCGGCCAGACCTACAACATCGGCAGCCGCAACGAGCAAACCAATCTCGATCTGGTGCGACTGCTTTGCCAGTCCGTGGACAAGCTCTTCGCAGGGCTGCCCGAGCTGTGTGATCGCTATCCCGAAGCGCCGCCGTCTCGAGGCCGGCCTTGCGAGACAGCCATCGACTTCGTCAGCGACCGACCGGGCCATGATCGCCGGTACGCCATCGACTCCGGCCGCATCGAGGAAGAGCTCGGATTCGGCTCGACAATCGCCTTCGACAACGGCATGGATTCGACCGTCCTCTGGTTCGTGGACAACGAGCCGTGGTGGCGGTCCGTGATGGACGAGTCCTACCGGGAGTGGATGACGGACCAGTACGGCGATCAAGACTGAGTCACCAGACCGCCTACCCGCCCTACCCCCAGCTGGCACCCGAGCTCGGCGCGCTCGGCTCGGCCCGCAGCCGTTGATCCGAATTGTAGGGGTAGATATCGATGATCTCGCCTTTGTCGATTCTCGCCTGCATTCGGCACCAGTAGGCAGCATCGAACAGGTCGGAGTGGTGCTTCAAGAACACCTCCTCCAGATCGCCACGCAGACCGAGGAAGCTCCGCATCTCCTCGGGAAAGACGTCCTCGTCGGCGACGGAGAACCAGGGCTCCGAAGCCATCGCCTCGAAGTCGTCCCGTGGCGGGGGGATCCGGCGGAATCGACAGGCCGACAGCGCACAGAGCTCATCGTAGTCGTAGAAGACGACCCGATTGTGGCGTGTCACACCGAAGTTCTTGAGCAGCATATCGCCGGCGAAGACGTTGGCCGCAGCCAGGTCCTTGAGCGATTCTCCCCAGTCGATCACCGCCGCTCGTGCCTCCTGCGTCGAGGCTTCGTTGACGTAGATGTCCAGCGGCGTTACCCGCCTGCCGATATAGAGATGTCGAATCACCACGTCCTCGCCTGAGAGCGAAACCGTTTGGGAGGCCACCTGCAAAAGCTCTTCGAGCAGCTCTTCGGAGAACCTCTCTTGGCGAAAGGTGAGGTGCTCGAACTCCTGAAAATCCACCAACCGCCCGACTCGGTCGTGGCGCATGACTTCCCGGTACTTCTGGATGACTTCCTCTCGGGTCACGTGCTTCGAGGGCGGAAAGAAGTCCTTGATCACCTTGAATACGAACGGGAACGAGGGCAGCGTGAAGACCGACATCACCAGTCCAGGCTGGCCCGGAGCGACGATGAAAGGCTCTTCCGAGGCGGCGATGTCCTTCATCAGGTCGCGGTAGAACTCGGTCTTGCCATGCTTGTTGTATCCCAGGGAGAGGTAGAGCTCACCGATCCGCTTGCGTGGCAGAATCGAATGCAGAAAACCGATCACCTGACGTGGGCTGTCAATATCGGCGTGGAAGTACCAACGGGCGAAGCTGAACGCGATGCTCACATCTTCTTCTCGCGTCAGCACAGCGTCGACCCGCAGTCCACCCGGTCGATTGAGGATCGCAATGACGAGCGGCATGACGCGCTCGCCTCGCCGAACGCGGCCGATGATGTAGGCCGCCTTGTTGCGGATAAAGACCGGCCGGAGAATATCCAGTGCTTCGATCGTCTCCGAGCCGAAAGCGAGGTCGATATCCCGCTGCAGACGATCGGCGGCCATCCTGGCGTCGCCATAGAGGTCGGAGAAGGCGACTCGAAAGGCAGCATCCTCGAGAACTCTGCGGAGAACTCCAGAATCTACTTGCCGAACGGCATAAAGGCGAGTGCTGGCCATCTCCCAGCCTCTGTAGGGCAGCGGAAAATCATCCGAGATAAAGTCGATCCTGGGGTCGACACCGACGTGCGGAAAGACCCGCCGGGTCAGGGAATTGAAGAAAGTCTGGGCGACTTCGAAGTCATTCCGGCCGAGGATGGCCAGCGAGTAGGCCTCCTTCATCGAAGGCCATAGCTCGCGGTCGGATATCTGCTCTCCAATTTGATCCTGCAGCGCTTCGAAAGTCTCGGCTACTGCCTGCGGCTGGAGGCCGAGGCGCTTGACCGTATCGCGACGAATGCCGTCCCAATCGCGACTCTCGAAGCGCTCCTTGGCCCGCCTCGTGATGGCCCGAAAGCGGGTCTGGAACTCGTCGAAAGAGTGTTGGATGACGTCCGCGCCGCGGACTGCAGCAGCAGAAGTGGTCACGGCGGGAAGTCTAGCACCGGACCGGCAGGGCACTGTCAGCGCAGTTGGTCCCGACGTCGGGTCATGATCAACCGCGGACCGTCCCTGCCCTCCCGCCGGAATCCGAGAAGGTGGAAGAGCTGTCGTGCCCACCATCGAGCGAAGCGACGATCCACGACAAAGGTCTGGTGGCGATTCGGATCCCGTTCGACTCCCGGCAGCAGATGCAGAAAACGATCTACACCGAGCCGCCGCACGGCTGCCGAAATCGGCAGCCAGGCCGGTCGGACTTCGTCCACCAGGAAGAACCCGTCATTTCCCTGATCCTGGTAGCGCGGCATGAGAAGCAGGCCCGATCGGGGAGCCCGGACCCTGCCGCCTCGGGTGCTTCCGACCTCCTGCCCGGCGCCAATCGGCTGGAAGCCGCTGAAGCCGGGATCCATCTCGAAGGCATCTCCGTCGGCGACACTGTGCCGGTAGCGGACCTCGACGATCCGGGCTGAGCCATCGGCTTGCCGACTCAGCAGATCCCTCGCCGCCGCCACCTCCGGGCGACTCTCATGCTCGAAAACTCCGCTGGAGTCCAGGGCAATCCAGATCGCCGCGGCTGCCCGATCCACGGACGCCGGGTCGTCGTGCAGCCCGGCTTCGAACCCGACTACCGTGGCCCCTCGTGCAGTCATGTAGCTGGCAAGGGTTCCCCCCAGCTGTTCCTCGAGGCCCAGGACGAGCGGCACGGGAAAATCCAGCGCCACCTCCCTGTTCTGCAAGGTGTCGTCGAGAATGGCGAATGCCGGCCCAGGCCCGGAGATGGTGTGCAGATCCAGGAGAAAGATCCGACCTGGAGCCTCGTCGATGATTCTGCTGAGCGAGGCGCTCAACTCGACCAACTCCTGGTCCTCGTCGTCCAGGGGTCCGGGCAGCACAGTCAGCTGCTCCACTCTGCCCGGTTTCCAGGCCCGATTCAGATCGTGGTTCACGAAGCGGCAGCCGGCTGCCAGAGCCCGGCGGTTTCCGGCCAGACCCACCATGCGGCCGCGCAGACCACTCGGACGCCGATAGATTTGCTTCAGAACCCGGTCGATCGCCAATACCCCCGCTGGCTCATTGCCGTGCAGGCCTCCGAGGCAGATCAGCGTCGGTCCCGACTCCACCGCCTCCACTCGTCCCAGCTCCCGCGGCACCGACGAGAGATCCAGGATAGCCTCGGCCACACCCCCTTGGGATTCGGGGACCCCAAGGGCACCTATCCCCTGGCCAGTCAGGGAGTGATTTCGGGTCGAGGTCGGCATTGGGAGTGGAAGAACCGCGGGGTGGCGGAATTATAGTCGCATTGCGCTTGATCGCGGGCGCCTCCATCCGCTAGCCTGTGCCCCCAGCGACAAACACAGAGTCCTTCTCTACTATGCGCGCAATTTCCACCCCGTCCTCGATGTCCCAGCAGGCCTATGAGGCCTTTCAGCGAGCGTGCCCTGATTTCCAGAAGACCGCCATCCTCGACAGACTCCGCGACACGGACTTTTCGCGCCTCGATCGTCACGGCCACGTCTACCTCGACTACACCGGTGGCGGACTCTACGGCAAGAGCCAGGTCGATCGCCACGTCGCCCTTCTGCGAGAGACGGTATTCGGCAATCCCCACTCCACGAACCCGACCTCTCTCGGTACTACCGAGCTCGTCGAACGATCGCGGCAGCACATACTCGAGTTCTTCAACGCCTCACCGAGAGAGTACGGCGTGGTCTTCACGGCCAATGCCAGTCACGCCCTGAAGCTGGTAGGCGAGTCTTATCCCTTCGAACCCGGGGACCAGTTCCTGCTGACCTTCGACAATCACAACTCCGTCAACGGCATCCGCGAGTTCGACAGAGCCCACGGAGCCAGAACGACCTACATTCCGGTCGCACCTCCGGAGATGCGCGTGCCGGAGGCACTATTGGACTCCTCCTGGAGTCTCGCCAAGCAGGGCGGCCACAACCTCTTTGCCTTTCCGGCCCAGTCGAACTTCTCGGGTGTTCAACATCCCCTGGAGTGGATCGAGAGAGCCCAGAAGCGGGGGTGGGACGTTCTCCTCGATGCCGCCGCCTTCGTGGCGACCAATCGACTCGACCTGAGCCGCTGGCAACCGGACTATGTAGCGCTGTCGTTCTACAAGATGTTCGGCTATCCCACGGGCGTCGGTGCTCTCATTGCACGATGGCCGGCGCTCGAGAAACTCCATCGACCCTGGTTCGCCGGCGGCACGATAGGAGTGGCCTCCGTGCAGGCCGATCGGCACACCATGGCGGCTGGCTCAGCCGCCTTTGAGGACGGCACGCTGGACTATGCCAACATCCCGGCCATCGACATCGGTCTGGACTTTCTCGAAACGGTGGGAATGGATCAGATTCACCTGCGGGTCAAGTGCTTGACCAGCTGGCTGATCGAGACCCTCGGGGCTTTGAGACATGGCAACGGCCGACCGTTGATCCAGATTTTCGGCCCGCACAGCTGTGAGCAGCGCGGCGGCACCATCACGCTGAACTTCTACGACGACCAGGGTCGGGTCATCGATCACGAGATCATCGAGAAGCAGGCCAACGAGAGGATGATCTCGTTGCGCACAGGCTGTTTTTGCAACCCTGGAGCTGGCGAAATGGCTCTGGGTCTTTCCAAACAGGAGTTGGTCAGCTGCTTCACGAGCTCGGACCGGGGCATGACCTACGAAGATTTTCGACTGTGCATCGACGGCAAGAGCACCGGTGCCGTCCGCATCTCCGTGGGAATGGTCAGCAACTTCGCCGACGCCCATACCTTCGTCGAGTTTGCCAGGCAGTTTCTCGACCTACCCAACTCCTGATTCCGCTGGCCCCTCAGTCCAGGCGCAATCGGACCACCACCGGATCGTGGTCACTCGCCCGATCGTCGAAAGCGGCATCCGCGTTGATGTGAAGGATCTCGACCTCGGGTCTCGCCTCCTCGTAGAGGCTTCGGCTGACCAGCACATGGTCCAGAAGCTGCGAGTTGCCCCGGTAGTTGAAGGAATAGCGGTCGGCCGCAGGTACCGAGAACATCAGATTCACCAGACCGGCGCCTTCCAGGACCCGCAGAGGGCCTCGGAATTCGTGTTCGTTCAAGTCGCCGAGCACGATCACTCTCGCGGTCGGATCCAAGAGCAAGAGCTCCGCCACGAATCCTCCGATCAAGGCGGTCTGCTGCGATCGCTGGTCCTCGGTGGCAAGCAGCGGTGGCTGACGCGGGCCGAAGAGCGGATCGTCACCCCTCTTCGACTTCAAATGGTTGTTTACGACAAAGAGGGTCTTGCCCCGAAATTCGAACTCCGCCGCCAGCGACTTCCTCCCCGCCTCGAATCCTCGAGTCGCGTCACCCCGAAAAGCGGGGTGTTCGGGTTGGACGAGCCCGGGGCTCGCCGACAGCTCGGCACCCCGCTCTCCAAGACTGACGGTCGTGGGCTGCCTAGATGAGGCCTTCGAGCCTCGCCTCAGCAGCTCGACTCGCGCGGGATTGAAGAGATAGCCCAGCCGAATGTTGCCTCCGGGCAGTCCCCCATCGGTGCCATCCCCCGGGTCGATCTGACCGTACTCGTAGGCTGGACCTCCTACATCGAGGATTGCCTGGATCAACCCTGCAAACGTCTCGTTCGCCTGCACGACGCCGTCATCCTCGGCGCCGCTGTTGTCCTGGACCTCCTGCAGAGCCACGATGTCGGGACTTCTCAGCTGATCTACGATGCCCCTTGCTAGATGCCGAAAGCGCTCGGTGCCGTCAGACGGATCGAGATTCTCGACGTTGTAGGTGGCAATCGTCACGCTTGCTTTGCCACCTTTCAGCCCAGTGGCAGCCACCGGCCTGGGTCGCCTTGCCAACTCCGGGAGGGGCCGCGTGGCAACGAGGCGAAAGGCGCCGAATCGGTAATCGAGGATTCCCGTGAGCTGGCCTACGAATCGGTCACCAACAGCCGCCGAAGGAGCGTCTCCGAGCCGATATGAGTCGATAGTCAGCCTCTCCGGATTCGCGTCACCGGGGCGCAAAAGAATGCCTCCAGCCGCTGTCCGTCGTGTAGCTCCAAGCCCGGGGCCCGCGACCACCACATCGCCCTGCCGCGTCGTCGGTCCGACCACAGTCGCACGGCCCATCTCGATTCTCATTCCTTCCAGGCTCTCCCAGAAGTCGATCCCGTCGAACTCCGGCTCGAACCACTGCAAGCCATCGTTGTCCAGCACCGAGTCTGGGGGCCGTCGACCTGTCTCGCCAATCTGGACTGGGGGCGGTAGATTTACGCCCGTCTCGAGGACCCTCAACGAGCTCGCTTCGAGCGCCGTGACCGTCAGACCGTGCCGATTGTCCTCCTCCACGACCCGACCCCAGACCCCGACCCGGTCACCAACCGCGACTGCCCCCGGGTGATCTGTCAACACCTGAATGGCACTCGAGCTGGTGAACGCCACACTACCCTCGAGGTCCTGGAGCCAGAACCCGGCTTCCGTGCCCCCTTGCAGCGCCGTGACGACTCCCGAGATCTCACCCACCCACTGTCCCTCGAGCGGTGAAATATGACCGACCCCCTGGATTTGCGCGATCCGCACCGGCTCCGTACTGACAGCGAAGGCGAGGATCTGAGACACCTGAACGGGAAAGTTGAAGTTGTCATCACCCAGCAGCACCAGGCTGCGGCGCCCATCGGCGAGCTGTGGGCCGAAACTCATGCCCTCCAGGTTGTCCAGATTCAAGCCCAAGTCGGCTAGATCCACCACAAGCTGTTTGGCCGCTGGTCGGATCGTGTCCAGGTCGATCTCAGCCAGGGAGTCGTAGCCGCTGATGTCCGTGGCACCTTCCAGGGAAACGAGGAAGAGTCGAATCGCGTTGCCGGCTCCCATCGAAAAGGACCGCTCGAGTGACAGCAAGTGAGTCTCATCGAGGGCAATCAACTCCACCAGACCCGCCACTTCGAGCCCTCCCACGAGGGTGGCCGGACTGGCGACTGGCTCCACCCAGTACAGGTACTCGTCGACCAGCAAAGCCGTCTGGATGTCGAAGCGGGCGATCCGAGAGGGGCTCCTGGTTTCGACGGTGGACTTTGGACCATCTTGAGCCAGAGCGTTCTCGGTTGCCACGATGGCATAGCGGTGGTCGGGTGTGACCGTCAGCGCCTCGAACGCGAGGTTGTGCCTCACACCACCGTCCGGAAGCGGGAGATACCGATCCGGCAGCACGAAAGTCCTCACCGGCCGGCCGTCCAGCTCGAACTCCCGGAGGAACGGTGGAATCCCGGCAGCTGCCTGGCCTTCAGACGAGACGAGCAGGTTGCCGGCGGCGGTAAAAGCCACACCCTCCGGATCCACGCTGTTCGCTTTGAAGGCCCGGCCAGACTCGCCCTGCAGCGTCACCACATCTGTGACTCGAACCCCACCCTCCCCGAGACGGCCTTGTGTCAAGTCGATCTCGAGAACGAAGAAGCTGGCTGGGAAGCGGTTACCGGGCTCGTCCGAGACTACATAGAACCTACCCGATTCAGGCTCGTAGGCAATCCCCGACAGACCTCCCACGCTCCTGCCCTCCACCTGCAGACCGGGCGGGAGCAGAGCCTCACCGATAAACTCCAGACGAGTGGGAACCGGCGAAGAGAAGGATGCCGAGCAGGCTAGAAATCCTGCCAGCGCAATCCAGGACTTGATCGAACTAGCCACGGGTCTACGCATGGCAGAACCTTATCCGAGACCACCTTGGATTCAAGCTCATCTCCCACCCAGATCCATTCCCACCACCGGTCTGACCGTTGGCCCGGCGGCCAAGTCTGCAGCAATCTCTCGTAGGGACTGTCTTGTTATCGGGTGCAACATCTGGGGGGCGAGGTCGGCGAGTGGGTACGCAATATGAGCCGTCGTCAGGATCAGGGGGTCAGGGATCTCCAGACCCACAGTGCGGTCGTCGACCACCATATCGCCGCACATGGCGATGTCCAGATCGATCGTTCTCGGGGCATTCCTGTCGGTCGAACGCCGGCGACCGAGTCTGGCCTCCAGGGGCCGTAGAACCTCGAACTTCAGGTGCCGCGGATGAAGCTCGGTCACGATAGCTGCCGCGGCGTTGAAAAACCAGGGAGCATCCATCGCTCCGACCGGCTCGGTCTCGAAGACGCGCGAAAAGCGGGCCTGCGGAAACGTCTCGAGCAGCAAGTTCGCGGCACGCACCATATTGGCGCGCGGCTCGATGTTCGAGCCCAGCAGGAGGAGAGTCAGGGGGTGGTCAGAGCTTCCCAAGGCTCACTCGAAATCCGCCCGCCGCCGCTCGATCTCGACTCCAACTGAACGGGCGAAACGCAATGCTCCGACTTTTTCCACCCGGATCCGGACGCCCTCGGCTCCGAAATCCAAGATCGCGATCTTGGCGATCGCCGCCGCCAGGGACTCCACCAGGTAGGGCGAAGATCCCTCCACGTAGCGGATGATGGCCTTGGTGAGCGTGCGGTAGTTCAGCGAGTCCTTCACGTCGTCGGACTCGCCCGCGGCTCGGGTGTCCACGAAAACCGTCAAGTTGATCAGGATGTCCTGCTTCTTCTCCCTCTCCCAGTCGTTGAGGCCAACGATGCCTCTGACGAGAAGATCGTTGATCAAGAGCTTGTCATCTGTCATGAATCCAGGGCTCCCAGGTATCGGGTCTCAGCTCTCCTCGACCGGCCGACGATGACCGGCGCCAAGAAGATGCTCTCCACCGTCGACGATGATCACCTCGCCGGTTATGAAGTCATTCTGGGCCAGGAAGACTGCCGTTTGACCGACCTGCGAAGGATCACCGGTCCGACCGAGCGGCAGGAGCTCTCCCATCCTCCGCCAATCCCGGCTCTCCGCCTCCATGCCGGGTGGTGGGAGGACTGCGCCTGGCTGGATCGCGTTGACTCGCACCTCTGGTGCCAGCTCCGTCGCCCCGATTCGAGTCAAGTGGAGCAATCCCGCCTTGCTGACGCCATGTTGGACGTACCCAGGCCACACCGAGGTGGCACTCGAGTCGACCAAGTTCACCACCAGTCCGGACGGCTCCCCTTTTCGACGGCTGGCGAGAATCAGTCGAGCTGCCTGTCGGGTACAGAGGAAGGGTGCCCGCAGATTTACCGCCATCACGCGATCCCAGTCGCTGGCACTCACGGACCCGAACGCCTGGCGCTCGAAGCTCGCCGCACTGTTGATTAGAATATCGAGTCTTCCGAAATGGGCCTCGACCCGAGAGAACAGCTCTTCGATCTCTATCTCCTGCGCGAGGTCGGCGGAGATGGCCACGGCTTCGACGCCCAGAGCAGACACCTCGTCTACCGTCTGGACGGCCTCTTGCTCCGAACGGCCGTAGTGGACTACCAGATGGCACCCCTGTTCGGCCAACGCCGTCGCGATGGCCTTACCCAGCCGGTGAGCTGCTCCAGTGACCAGCGCGACTCGGCTCTTCAGCTGCATCGCTTTTCGAGTCCCCCTGTTTTCTGGCTCGGCCGTCCTCGTACCGCGAGAGACACCGTTGTCTAGCCGATCCCCTCTCGAGGATGCCTCAGGTCAGCCACCCGATTGTAGATCCAACCGATCAGGCTACCAACGAGAGCTCCGAGGAGGACGCCATAGAAGAATCCCAGAAAAGCGCCAGACCAGGTAACCGAATACCCGGGCAGGTAGTAGCGCAGCAAGCCGAGGTGCCGCCCGACGCTCTCTCCGCCCTGAAGGACGAGCCACACGGTCGCCACAAACAGCCCCGTTCCGGCCAGAAGGCCGCAGACAATCGCCAAGATACCGGCTCGCAAGCGCGCCACAGCAGCGCGGATCAGAACCTCTTCATCGACTGTGCTTCTTCGCGTCATGACTCACCGACACTCAAGGGATCGAAGACCTCCTTGATCTCCAGGCGGCGTCGAATCCAGTTCTCCGTGACGCCCACCAGCAGGTTGATCGAGTTGGCCATCAGCCAACCGAGTCCGAACCCGAGCACCCCGGCCTCGATGAAACCGATGAGTGCTCCGGTCCAGGATACCTGATAGCCGGTCAGGTATTGGCCCAAAAGCGACAAAGTCGGGCCCGCTGGATCACCGCCTTCCAGCAGGAGCACCGCCGTGCCCGCGAGGAGGAGAAGAGCAGCGATGGATCCGAGGGCCGTACCCAGGGCGACCGGATCGAAGCGCGCGAACGCCTGGCCGATGAGCTCCTCGAGCTCGGGTCTCTTCAAACGCTCGGGGGTCAACCGATCCTCGACGCGCCGAGAGTCGTCTGCCACCTCCTCGTGGTACTGCTGCTCGACGTTGACCGCCCACACGTCGTGGGTCTCGCCAGCCACATTGCGCGCCGCCAGCATCCCCGCCACCATGGAGTGGTCTTGGTTGTTGTAGCGGTGCTGGCCATTGCGTCCGATGACCTGAAGATTCGGGAAGCCGGCCAGGTAGCCTCGAATCAGGGCCAGGACCTCTTTGTAGGCATCGTCATACACCGGGTAGGCCTTCGGCATGCGCACTACTGTTCCGTCCACCACATCCTTCTCCGACACCAGGCCGAGGACGGCCAACTCCCGGGCTGCGAGCTCGAGGAGAGCCTCGTCGGGGGAGCTCCAAAGGTCATCGCCCTGCTGCACGAAGTACTCGAGTCCAAGCGAAGTGGTCGAGGCGTCGGGCACCATCTCCGGGCTCCAGCTCCCGAAGTTCTGTACCCGACCCACCCTGACGTCAGGCGAGTGGATGTAGATCCAGTTGTCTGGAAACACCTCTTCTTGCTTCACGATCAGGACCACGGTCAGGAAGTCGCGGTAGCGCAGCCGACTCGCAGCCTGGAGAATCTCGGCGGGAGGCGGCGGACAGAAGCTGGAGAGCAGCTCTCGGAGAGGCATCGAAGAGATCACGTGATCTGCCGGCAATTCCCGGTTACCCTCCCCTCCAGGAGCCTCCACCGTGACCGCCGTGATCCGGCTATCGCGGTGATGTACAAGCTTCGCGGGTGTCTCCAAATGCACAGGGGTGCCCGACTCCCGGAGGCGTGCGGTGAGGCGCTCCCACATCATCCCCGGTCCGAGTCGGGGATAGTGGAATCGGTCGATCAGGGTGGTGATGACCTCTCGATCGCCAACCGAGCCGATCAGCGAGTTCTTGACCGCCTTGAACAGGTCCAGGTTCTTGATGCGCTGAGCGGCCCAGTCCGCACTGATCTCGGTGCAGGGCATACCCCACACTTTTTCGGTATAGGTCTTGAAGAAGACCTCGTAGAGGCGCCTGCCAAACCGATTGGAGACCCACTCCTCGAAGTTGTCCTCGGTCGGGTGAGGAGCCCACTGTGCCCAAAGATAGCTCAGGCCGACGCGACCTGCCTCGATCGGACCCAGGCCCCGCAGGGCATTCAGCGGCTTCAGCGGGTAGTCGAAGAACCTGTCGTTGTAGTAGATCCTGGATAGCCTTGGGCGCTCCAAGAAATCCTCTCCGAGCACCTCCTCCCACAGCTTCTGAACGGCCGGAATCTTGGTGAAGAAGCGGTGACCGCCAATATCGAATCTGTAGCCGCGGTACTCGGCGGTGCGTGAGATCCCTCCCACCACCGCATCCTTTTCGTAGACTTCCGCCGAGCGGCCCAAAGCCAACAGCTCATTGGCCGCGGTAAGGCCGGCGGGGCCAGCCCCGATGATGATCGTCTTGCTCATGGGCAGGCGCCTATCCTATCTCGGTCTACGGCTACCCGCTCGCTCCCGTGGGCCAGCCGAAGAGGATAGAGTTCACAGCACCACGACTCGGAACAAGTGCACCTCTTACGAGCTGATACCCGTGGCCGCTGCAGATTCCGACTTCTCCAAGACCGCCCCCGAGCAGGGCGATCCCCGTCCCGAGGGCACGACCTCGAACGATCGGACCCAAGCACCCGACAGTCCTCCAGGCTCCGGCTCCGTGCTGGAGAACTTCCTGTCGTTGGGCAGCGGAATCATGATCTCGAAGGCAGTGGCCTTCATCGGCACTGCATATCTGGCGCGCCGCCTCGGAGTCTACGGCTTTGGCATCATCGGCTTCGCCACAGCCGTCTGCACCTACTTCGCCATCGCTTTGAAGGCCGGCTTCGGTCCAGTGGGGGCTCGCGAAGTGGCTCGACATCCAGGGCAGATCGCGCCCGTTAGCGCCGGGGTCATCGTCCTGCGCCTGACTCTTGCCGGCGGAGTCCTCGTGCTTACCTATCTTGGGACCCTGGTGCTCGACAAACCGGAGATCGTCAAGTGGGTGGTGATGCTCACGGCTCTAACCTACATCTCGCTGTCGCTGGATACCGGCTGGGTCTATAAGGGGCTGGGGAGAAACCGCCGTGTCGGGGTCAGCCTGATCATGGCCCAGGCCATCTATGTGGCAGCGCTTCTCCTTCTCGTGCGAGGGCCCGAGGACATCCTCTGGGTCCCTCTGTCCCTGGTCTTCGGCGAGCTGTTTGCGGCAGCCTACCTGGCTGTTCCCCTTTTCAGAGGCTCGTCCTGGGCGCCCGACTTGCCGAAGGCCTGGTCGATCTTCCACGCCTCGATTCCCCTCGTGATTGGCCAACTGCTCCGCGCGCTGATCAACGTCTTCGACGTCGTGCTTCTGGCCCTCCTGCTCGGAGAGGTCTCCGTGGGCCTCTATACGGCGGCCTATCGAATCTGCTTCCTCGTGATACTCATTGGACATTCCCTGCAGGTCGCCTACCTGCCAGCTCTTTCCAGAGCCGCCCACCGATCCAACGCTCGCGCCAGTCAGCTCGTCAATCGTGCCCTGGAGTTCGCCGCTGCTATTGCTGTGCCCATGGCCGCGGGCGGGATCCTCCTGGCCGGCCCGCTCCTCATTCATCTGTTTGGGCCGGAGTACGGAGAAGGTACCGAGGCCTTTCGGTTGCTGCTGATCAGTGTCGCGTTCATCTTCGTGCACGGCGTCTTCGGGAACACACTGTTGGCTCACGACCGGACCCGGGTCTTGATGTGGATCCAGGCACTCGGAGCCTCGCTGAATGTGGTCCTGAACCTGATCCTGATTCCCCTCCATGGCATCGTCGGCGCGGCTGTGGCCACCGTCGCGGCCGAAGGGCTCATCCTGAGTCTCGACTACTTCGCCTGCCGACGCCTGGGACTCGAGATTTCCTTCGGGTTCCTGATCAAACCGATCGTGGCGGCCACCGTCATGGCGACAGTCCTACTTTGGCTAGGACCCGAATCCTCCTGGCTCCTTCGACTGGTTGCAGGAATCGTGACGTACAGCGTCACGCTGACCCTGATCGGAGGCATTCCAGCCGATGCGCGGCCGAGCCGCCCGCCCAGCCACCACGCGGGTTGAGGTGGCCGGGCGTTCCTTCGGCCAATCTTTGAGGGCTTGGGGCTTGAAGCGTCCGGGCGTTGCTTCCGGCCGATCCTCGAGGGCCTGGGTCCTGGGCAATGGGGTCTTGTGGTCCTGAGGTCTTGGCACTTGGACTCATGAGATCGAAGCCGGGAAGGCTCTCACTGAGTCGGTGCGCTATACCGGTGCCACAGGTTCGTCCGGGGGGCCTCCAGAGGGTTCAGGCAGCGGAAGGGAGGAAAGCCCCCTGGGGGACCCACGACGGACCCCCACCAGATTGTGGTCATTTGCGCAGGAGCCATGGCCCAGGATCCAACTCGCCTGAGAGACCTGGAATCAAGGGTCGCTCAGGTGCCGGCGCTCGGGTTGCTCACCAGTTTTCGCCACCGATAGCGCAAGTGACCCAAGGGAAAGGCGATGGCGCAGTTCAAGTAGTAGAGCCAGTGCAGCGGCACCGCGGCAAGCAGAAATCGGAGACTCTTCTTGGCCACCAGGAACCTGTAGAAATCTCGATTCAGCCAGAGCAGGACCGCCCCACTCAGGGCGGCCAGAAAAGCCCAGCGAGGTTCGACCAGGGCCAAAAACAGGGAGATCACCAACAGGACTACCGAGACGACACTCAGCCGGCCAGACCATCCGAGATTGAGCTCGTTGGCCGGCCCCTCCCGGCCAGCCAGCAACTCACTCCAGGGTATTCCCCGATCGAGAAGGTCGCTCTGGATGACGCTCCCCAGCGTCCATGCCTTGTGGTGCTTGACCTGCACATCCTTGGCCAGTCGAATGCGTCGCCCCGATCTTCGCAATCGATATCCCAGCTCGATGTCTTCGATCGTGGGCCGGACAAATCGGGCCTCGTCGAAGCCACCCAGGTCCAGGAAGACCCTGCGGCGAACCGCTCCACAACCTGCCCAGAACGTCGAGGCCTCGGGGTCGCCCTGTTGATGCACCCAGTGGTGCTGCAGGTTCTTGTACTGCGCCACCCAACCGGGGGCCGCCGGCTCATCGTCATAGGAACCGAACAGGGCGTCCAACGCCTCATCGTCGCTCAATACAGCCGCTGCCCGGCGCAAGGTATCTTCGCCCACGCCGCAGTCGGCGTCGAGGAAGAGTAGGAACTCTCCTCGAGCATGCCTGGCTCCCAGATTTCTGGCCACGGCGGGCCCCTGTCGTCCTCGGGTCCGCAGCAGTCGGGCGCCCGACTTTTCCGCCCAGGTCGAGGAATCATCCATCGATCCGTCATCCACGACCCACAACTCGTAGTCGTTGAACGATGATCGGCGCAGGGCTTCCAGGACCTCTCGAAATACCGCCCCCCCGTTCAGCACTGGAACCACGACAGAGAAGAAGGGGAGCGTTGAAGATGCGTTCTGCGTGGGTGCTGGATCAGTTGTCACTGGGAGGATCTCTTCGTCGTTAGCTCTCGACAGCGCCTACTCTGGAACCGGCTCGGTTGTCACGCTCTCTCGAGGATCCGAGCGGTCTCGGTATCGACTTCGACGGGTCGCCCCTCTCGCAGTGCCGTCGTCGCTGCCAACGTCACGGCAACTGCCTTCGCTCCCTCTTCCACCGAGCATGGTGACGGAGAGTCCTGCAGGATGCAATCGACGAAGGCCCTCCACTCGGCGACGTAGGAAACCACATAGTCGCCACCGGTGCGGACCCCGCGAATCCCAGCTGGCAGTTGACGCGCGGTCTCCACAAGATGTCGCAATCGGGTCTTCGGGTTTCCGGCTTGCTGGCCGGCGGACCAGAATCGGAGACCGTCGAATCGATAGAGATCGAGCTCCAGATTGCCCGCCTCGCCATTGATTCTGATGAAGTTCTGTACCACCGATTCCTGAGAGAAGCTGTAGCTCTCCAGGACGCCACTGCGGGTCCTGGCTGTCACGACCGCTCCGCTGTCCTCGCTTCCCCCGTCGCGTCCCAGGGCCATTACCTGCCGAATCGGGTCGTCCAGCAGGTAGCCGACCAAATCGAAATGATGGACGGCCATCTCGAAAAGCACTCCCCCACCACTCGATCGGCTGCGGCGCCAGACGGGCAACTCGGTACTGAGGGCCATGTCCGTGGTCCAGACGGCTTGAACGGTATCCACCCTGCCCAGTCCCTCCTGCTTCAGCAGAGCCCGAGCCGGACCCACGAGGCGATGGAAGCGAAGATTGTGCCCGACCATCACCTTTCGACCCGACGACGCCGAGCGCTGCGCCAACCGCGCTGCATCTTCGAGGTTCAGGGCCACGGGCTTCTCGACGAACACATGCTTGCCCGCGTCGAGAGCGGACAGAGCGACGTCCACGTGTCCACCGACCGGCACGCAAACACCGACGACATCGATAGTCGAGTCGCCCACGAGCTCGAGGAAGTCATGGTAGCGGCAAGGCACGAGATACTGATCAGCCACCTTCATTAGCCGATCCTGATCGACGTCCGCCAGAGCCACGACTTGCACGTCATCGAGCCTCTCGAGAGCGGGCAAGTGGAGGTCGGCACAGGCGCGACCACAGCCAACCAATCCGACTTTGAGCGTCACTCCAATCTTTCCTTTCTCCCGACCATCGCTGGGATAGTCTAAGTCAGACTGATAAAGAGACCATGAAGCCGAAATCGCCACGCCGCCCCGTCGCAGCATTCCTGGCTTCGATCCTTGTCGTCTTCATGACAGTTGGTTCGACCGAAACCGTCGCGAGCGCCGAGAGCGCGGCCTACGAGCAAGAGATCGAAACCTGGCGCAAAGGCCGCGCGGAACGACTCACAAGCGAGGATGGCTGGTTGACCGTAATCGGTCTCCTTTGGCTGGAAGAGGGAGTCAACACCCTCGGAGGCAGCCCTTCGAACGACCTCGTCTTTGCCACTCCCAAGGCTCCGGCTACCATCGGAACGATTGCGCTCCAGGCGACACTGCTCCACTTCGAAGCAGCTCCCTCGGTGGTCGTGACGCAGAATGGAGAGCCGATTCGATCACTGGATCTTCTGCCCGATATCACTGGAGATCCAACCATCTTGGATCTGGGCGACCTGCGCTTCCACACAATCGAGCGGGCCGGACGATACGCGATCCGATTGCGCGACCGTCAGAAAGCCGCCAGATTCAATTTTCCAGGTATCGACAGCTTCCCCATCGACCCGAATTGGCAGGTCGAAGCCCGATTCGAGGCCTACCACCCACCCAAGAGAATCCCAATCGCCAACGTCCTGGGGACAATCAACCAGGAGACGTCGTGGGGAGCTGTGGTCTTTACTGTAAATGGAAAGACGCTGCGGCTGGATGCCCTGGCCGAACCCGGAGCGGAACGCCTCTTCCTGATCTTCGGTGACCAGACCACGGGTCGCGAAACCTACGGCGGGGGACGATACCTCTATTCAGATGCACCCGATCGGCAAGGCAAGGTCATCGTCGATTTCAACAAGGCCTACAATCCGCCTTGCGCCTTCACCGACTTCGCCACCTGTCCTCTGCCGCCGAGACAGAATCGTCATGCGATCCGCATCGTGGCAGGCGAGAAGAAATTCGACCGACCCCATGACTGATTCTCCAGGTCTCCGGAGGTAGCTGGGAGCTCTCCCCCCGATCATGTCGATCGGAGAGAGAGGATTGGGAGGTTCCAAAGTAGGTTGGTTGGTTTCGACTTTACCCTGGTGATTTCCAGGGAATGGGATAGGAGTATCTAGAGGCGTTCGAGATCTTGAGATCTCCGATAGAGTTGGTAGGACAACACTCTTCGAAAGGGGAACCTCCCAGTCAATACTCTCCAGCTCTTTCGAGCTTAGTTGAGCACATCATAGCAGCTTGTGACGGAATTCACAAGCCCTTTGAAGAAGCCCGACAAAGGACACGGCTCTGGCCGGAAGACTCCCAGCCCGGATCCCACAGCCTGCCGGCAAGATCCGTCGAAGCAACCGCTCCGATTCGACACGATTGTCGAGACTTGGGTGCGTTGGATATTCGAGACCCCTCTCGCAAGTACCTGAAAAGTCGATAGTTACAGGACTCACCGGAATTGGCACGGACTCTGCTTTACCCCTCCACTGATGGGCATGAAGGAGAAACCAGAAACCAGACCCACTGTTGGAATGCGGAGGAACGACCCCATGAAACAAGCAACGAAGACCACGACCCTGATAGTCCTTGCAGCCCTTTACACCACTCTCGCCGCTACGGCTCGGGCGGATACCCAGAAAGTGCGAGGAGAAGTCATCCAGGTCCAACAGCAGCAACAGACCCAGAACAGGGATGAATTCGATCACCTCATGATCCGAACTCGCCAGGGCGAGGAGATGCGGCTGCGGCTGGGTCAGGCTGGCCAGTGCGGCGACTGCGTCCGTGTCGGCGACCAGATCCGCGCCCGGGTCATGCAGGGACCTGGAGGACAGTCCGGACAGATCCAGTCGATGAAAGTGAGGCGCAACGGCGATCTGCGCGCCTACAAGAATCAGGGCGGCCAGATGGTCGGAGTCCGGCAAAGGCTCCGTGACGGATCCGGCGCAGGACATCAGCGGGGCAACAACCAGGGCGCCGGAAACGGCAACTGCCAGGGTGGGGGTCAGGGTGGTGGAAACCGTGGCGGTGGTGGAAACCGTGGAGGCAACGGCGGCGGTAACGGCGGCGGCAACGGAGGAGGCAACGGAGGAGGTTGACACCCTCAGACGGAAACACCGAAGCAAGCTCGGGGGCGGTCGGCACCGCCCCCTTTCCCTATCTGTCCTTCGCTCGACCCACGGTGGCGCGTTAGGATGTGTCCGTGAGCCCGGCCCGCGCCCGTACCCTGGTGGTCCTCTCCCTCCTGCTGGCTGTTGTGCTGTTCGGCTGGACTGTGCTCGAAGCGCGCCACCAACGCCGCCAGATCCAGGCAGCTCTGACCGCGCAGGCCACCGTCCTGGCCGGCTCACTCGGACCGGGACTGGTGGCCGCATATCATGCCAGCCGCGAGCTGGACGAGATCATCTCCTGGAAGATCCTCGACAACGCACGCCTCCTGTCGGAGCTGCGCCTGGCTGGAAGGGACGATCAGCAGCTGCTGGAAGATCTCGCTATTGAAAACGGACTCGACTCGGTTGTCTTCTATGACTCTGCTCAGCGACAGCGCCAGCTGCTCGGTGAGGGGGTGCCCGAGAGGGTGACGGAGGAGCTGCAAGACCTCTTCGACGGACGAGCCGACGAGTCGGTCCTCGGCACCTCCCTGGAGGATGGCGTCGAGCATCTGGGCGCAGCCGTTCGAGATCCTTCCGGCGGCGTCGTCCTGGTCCGGATCCACCCGTCCACGGCTCGCACCTTCGCGCGACGCTTGGGAGTCGAGAACCTGCTGCGCAAGCTGGTGGGTGCCGGCGGTGTGCTCTACCTCAGCTATTCCGAAGAACCTTCTGGAAACGTGGTCGAGGTGGCTTGGGATGGTCATGCCGTGCCACCGAGCCCGCCTTCGAACCACAGATTGTTCGACCTGCGCGGACAGACTGCCCTCGAGGTGGAGATGCCCATCGAATCGCCGGCCGGCACCAGCGCTACCTTGCGCGTCGGGTTGGACGGTAGCGCGCTCGAACGAACGGCCTCGCAGACCATGTGGAGGTCGCTCCTGGTCGGACTGGTCCTGACCGGCTTCGCCGTCAGCGCGGCCGGTTTTGCCATGGTCAGTCGACTGCGCGCCCGTGAGCGCGAGGAGGCGCGTGAGCGACTGGCCGAGGCCGAGACCGCCCGGCGGCGCAGCGAGCGACTGGCCGCCGCCGGAGCCCTGACCGCAGGCATGGCTCACGAGGTGCGGAGCCCGATGAACGCCATCGGCCTGGCGGCCCAACGTCTCGAGAGAAAGTTGCACAACAACACCGAACTACGGCAAATCGCCGGTCGCATCCGAGCGGAGATCGCCCGCCTCGAGGGAGTTCTGCGGGGATTCCTGGAGTTGGCGAGCCCGGTGTCGGACCGACGCGCCGAGACCGATGTGGCGAACCTGGCTCGGGACGTGCTGGACCTGCTGTCCGACGAGGCTACCGATCGAGGCGTGCTGCTCGACGGCGTCGTCGGCTCGGCTTCGACGAGGACCGATCGAGAATCGATCCACAGGGCCGTCGTCAACCTCGTTCGCAACGCCATCCAAGCGAGTCCCCGGGGAGGGCGAGTTACCGTGAAGGCCGAGACGAGTGACGGCAGCGTGCGGCTCCGTATTCAGGACGAAGGGCCAGGGCTCGACCCAGATTTGGAGGGCAGGTTCTTCGATCCCTTCGTGACCGGGCGGGATACCGGCACGGGCCTTGGTCTGGCGCTGGTCAAACGGGTTGCCGAGGACCACGGTGGAACGGTGACCCTCGCCGATCTTCACGGCGGCGGCACAGAAGCCATCTTGAGTCTGCCCATCGATGGAAAGGCAGGGATATGAGCCTGGACGGAAGAGTTCTGATCGTCGAAGACGATCCCGCGCAACGTGAGATGCTGGTTGGCTTCTTGCAGGATCTGGGAGTCGAAACCGAAGAGGCCGGGGACGGCCACGAGGCGCTCGACCTGATGCGCAGCCGACGGATCGACCTCGTCGTCACCGATCTCCGGATGCCCGGCATGGAAGGTTCTGAGCTGCTACGGGAGATCAAGTCGCAGAACCCGGAGATCGGTGTGGTTCTAGTCACCGCCTTCGGGACGGTGCAGGGAGCCGTCGAATCTCTCAAAGCCGGCGCCTGCAACTACCTGCTCAAACCACTCGACCTGGACGAGGTGGAACATGTGATCGGCCGATGTCTGGCCGAGCGACAACTGCGGCGAGAGAATCGCGAGTTGCGACAGCGGCTCGGCGAGATCGAATCGATCCCCGGCATCGTCACCGCCGGCGGTGTCATGGCCGAGACCCTATCGAAGGTGGCCCGGGTCGCTCCGTCGAACGTCTCCGTGCTCCTCCTAGGTGAGAGTGGCACCGGCAAGGAGCTTCTGGCTCGCGCCATCCACGCGGCCAGCCCGAGAGCCGACGGACCTTTCGTCGCCGTGAACGCCGCCGCACTCTCCCCAACTCTGCTCGAGAGCGAGCTCTTTGGCCACGAGCGTGGCGCCTTCACCGGCGCCGATCGCTCGCGGGTCGGCCGCTTCGAGAGCGCCGAAGGTGGCACACTGTTCCTGGATGAGATCGGCGAGCTGCCGTCGGACATTCAAGTCAAGCTGCTACGGGTCCTGCAGGAGCGCGCCATCGAGAGAGTCGGCTCCAATCGCTCCACGAACGTCGATGTCAGGGTCGTAGCAGCGACGCACCACGATCTTCCGGCACGACTGCAGGAGGGGAGCTTCAGGGAGGATCTATACTACCGCCTGGCGGTCGTCACCATCGAGCTGCCACCGCTGCGGAGACGGCGCTCCGACATTCCCCTGCTGGTCGACCATTTCCTCGAGAAGCACGCTCGGGCCGCGGGCGGCGAGATGAAGAGCTTCTCTCGGGAAGCCATGGATCTCGTCGTACGCTACGACTTTCCCGGCAACGTGCGTGAGCTGGAGAACATCGTCCAGCGATGCCTGGTCCTGGCCAGAGGCAAGCTCATCAGCATCGACGATCTGCCAGCTTCGGTCCTGGGCGCCACCCAAACCGCCACGACCGGAGATGCGGCGACGGACTCCAGTCTGCCCGCCAGAATCGAAGCCCTCGAGAGGGCCGCCATCGACGAGGCTCTGCAGTTGGAGAGCGGCAACCAGACCAGAGCCGCCTTCCACCTGGGCATCTCTGAGCGAGCCCTGCGATACAAGCTGGCGAAATATCGACAGGATCCGGACGAGGAATCCTGACAGCTGCGCTGGCGGCAACCTTGAAGAGAGAAGACGGGGTCCTGGGGTCCTGGGGTCTTGGGGTCCTGGGGTCTTGGGGTCCTGGGTAGATGACCACGACCATGTGGAGGTTCGTTCGGGGGCCCCCAGGGGGCTGTCCTCCCTTCCACTGCAAGAACCCCCCCTGGAGGCCGCCCGAAAGAACCTCTGGTACCGTGGAAGGCATTAGGGGGGAGTAAGGGCTTAGGGGCTTGGGGGCTCAGGGGCTCAAGGACTTAGGGGTGATGAGAAGGATGACAGGACTTTCGGGCAGAGCGGCAAGAATCGTCGAGATCGAAGGGCAAATTCGACGAAATTGTCGAACATCGGGCTCTCGAAGGCATCAAATTCAGCGCTTACGATGGCACAGGATTTGCGGTTCAGTCTGCCGTATTCGGCATTCGAATTTTCTCGAAGACCCGCTGAACGGATCATGTCTGACAGAACTGTCGTTCTCATCGTCGTGGCGGCGCTCCTGGTGTCGACTCCTGTTCTCGCTCTCAGTGGAGAGCTTTTCCTTCTCGGCGGAATCACCCAAGCGAGCTATGGCACCGACACGGATACCGATGCGCAGGCTGCCCGCCTCACCTTCGTGACCGGCGACAAATACCAGTTCAGAGCCGACGTCGGCTTTCTCCGGAAAGAGTTGGGGGCGCCGATCCCGACCGGCCAGGGACCCGTTCCGGGGAAACCGCGAGGGCCGCACGGTCAAGGAAACCAGACCGACAGCCAGATTTCTTCGAATGCAGGCAACGGCTCTGGCAGCGGTTCGACCGAGGCCAGCGGCGACGACCCGGCATCGGACCCTGTCGATCCGGTCCAGGACGAATGGGTCTCTGGCCTGGGCGATGTGCGATTGGCCGGCAGCAGGCGGCTGGTGGGTGGTGGTGCCAAGGTGTTCCGCATGGACCTGGGAGCCCAGGTGAAGATCCCGACTGCCGATCCCGACGAGGACCTGGGCACCGGCGAGTGGGACGCCTACCTCGGCTTGACCAGTGAGTATCGGTTCTGGTCCGCCACGGGCTTCGGAGGCTTCGGCTGGAACTACCTGGGCGACCCCGAATGGCAAACCCTGAACGACGTCGTCGAGGGTTACATCGGCGTCGAGAGTGAGCCTCTCGGCGGTCGGCTGATTCTGTCGGGTTGGGTGGAGGGCAACCCAGAGGTCGTCGATGGCCTGGGCTCCAGAGCCGCACTCGGTTTCGGCCTGCGCAGTCTGGGTAAGATGCGCTGGCGTCTCCTCACCACTCTCGGCCTGACCGACGCCGCCCAGGATTTCACGATTCTCTTCGGCACCTCCTTCGGCGTGAAGACACCGACTGTAGGTACCCGAGGTCCAGTGCGATGAAGCTCCGCTTCGCGGCCATCTGCCTTGCCGCACTCCTGCTGACTGGGGCCACCTCCAAGGAGGATCTGCGCTCCTCGCTCGTCACGGTCGAGGGCACGGTGTCGGGTGTTGCCTCGGCGCCGGCGGAGGGCGATCTCGAGGTGTTGGAAGTCATCCTTTCCCCTGGAGGATCGGAGGGTAAGGAACAGGCCCTGTTGCTCGCTCCCCGGGCCACTCTCGAGGAGGTCGATTTTCGGATCGAGCTGGGAGACGAGATCCAGGCGCGGATCTTTCCGAACGACCAGGGGCCGGCGAAGGTCCACAAGATCCGCAACCTGACACGCAACACCATGCTGCGCCTGCGCACGCTCCACCGAATCCCTCTCTGGGACGGCGTCGGCGGCTGGCAGGGAGGCCCCGGGCGTGGCGCGATGGGGGGACACGGACAGCACGGACAGAGAGTCAACGGCCCAGGAGGCTGAGAGTCGCACATGGTCGAAAACAACGGCATTTGCAGACTCCCGGACGTGACGCTGCCCTCGATTCTCGAGGGACTCGGTGAGCCAGCGGTAATCATTGACGAAGGACTGCGGATCGTCGCCGCCAACCAGGCCTACCGCAACCACTTCGCGGAGGGCAACCGGGTCTGTGGCAAGCACTGCTACGAGGTCTCTCACCACTACACGATTCCTTGCGATCAACTCGGCGAAAGCTGTCCCCTGGCCGGAGCCCGCGCCAGCGGCACCTGCTGTCCGGCGCTGCACATCCACCACACTGCCGGCGGTGAGGAGCACGAGGCAGTCACCGTGCATCCCCTGTTCGACAGGGCCGGCCGAATCCGCTTCTATCTGGAGGTGCTGGCCAAACAGCAGATCGCCAGCCTCAAGTCCTCTCGCGACGGTCAGATGGTCGGTCGGTCGCCGGCATTCGCCCGCATGCTGGATCTCGTCTCGCGGGTTGCCGACGCCTCGACGACGGTGCTGCTGCTGGGCGAGTCGGGCACCGGCAAGGATCTGGTGGCCCGCGCCGTCCACAGGCTGAGCTCTCGCAGTGGCGGTCCTTTCGTCCCCCTGGACTGCTCGGGTCTCACCGAGACACTCTTCGAGAGCGAGCTCTTCGGTCACGAGAAGGGTTCTTTCACCGGCGCTCACGAGCGCAAGCGCGGCCTGGTCGAGGCGGCCAACAAGGGCACCCTGTTCCTGGACGAGGTCGGGGACATTCCGCTGTCTCTGCAGGTCAAGTTGCTGCGACTGCTCGAGACCGGTACCTTCCGTCGGGTCGGCAGCGTCGAGCAGCTAACCTCCGACTTCCGACTGGTCTGCGCCACCCACCGCGACCTGGGGAAGCTGGTCGAGGCCGGCCACTTCCGCGAAGATCTCTACTACCGGATCAGCGCCTTTCCGATCCACCTGCCGACGCTGCGCGAGAGGACAGAGGACATTCCGCTGCTGGTCGGGTGCCTCTTCGAGCGCCTGGGCTGCTCGGAGCGCTGCCGCCTGACCGCCGAGGCCCTCGAGACGCTGCGGGGCCACAGCTTCCCCGGCAACGTTCGCGAGCTGCACAACGTGCTGGAGCGCGCCTGCCTGCTCTCCGACAGCGGCCGCATCGACCGCGAGCACCTGTCTCTGGCCGCCTCGCAGAGCGCCGCCACCGGCTGCGGGATGCCGCTCCCCGTCGACGTCGAGCGCGTCCTGTCGCTCGAGGACGTCGAGACCCGCTACATCCAGTGGCTCAGCAGTCGCTTCGTCGGCTCGCGCGCCGAGATGGCCGATCGGCTGGGCATCTCGGAGCGCAC
>JBATEX010000110.1:0-17764 GCA_049664225.1 Thermoanaerobaculia bacterium | reverse complement strand
AGGCTGGCATCATCGATCCGGCCAAGGTCACGAAGACGGCGCTGCTGAATGCCTCTTCGATCGCTGGTCTCATGCTCATCACCGAGGCCCTCGTCTCCGAGATCAAGGAGAAGGACGAAGGGGGTGGTATGCCGGGCGGTATGCCGGGCGGTGGCATGGGCGATATGTACTAATCGCGTCTTTGACGCTTTTCATAGTGGCCGGTCCCGCAAGGGGCCGGCCTTTTTTTGGGGTTGAGGCGGCCGGTCGTACCTTTCGGCCGATCCTTGGGGCAATGGGGGTTGAGGTGGCCGGGCATTGCTTCCGGCCAGTCTCTGAAGGCTTGGGGGTTGAATCGTCCGTCGCTTGCTCCGGCCGACCTTTGAGGGCTTGGGGGAACAGAGGCTCAAGACCTTAGCCCCCTAAGCCCTTAAGTCCCTACACCCCTAAGCCCTTAAGCCCCTACGCCCTTAAGCCCCTACACCCCTAAGCCCTTACCACCATTAGCCCTTATGCCCCGCACGCCCCTAGTTCTGGAACGAGAGCCTCAGGCTCTGTTCCTGAACCACTCTGCTGTGCGGGCGATGCCGTCGGACAAAGGGATGGGCGCGGGCACGCCGAGCTCGGATCTGAGCAGGCTGGCATCGACGGAAGATCTGCGCTGCTCGCCAGGCATGCCTGGACCGTAGGTAGCTTCGCGCTCGTGGTCGAGAGAGGTCGCGATCGCGCGGTAGAGCTCGACGACGTCCGTTTCTTGACCGGTGCCAACGTTGTAGATGTGAAAACCGGGCCGACCCAGAGCAGCGAGATTGGCCGCGACCACGTCAGAGACGTGAATGTAGTCGCGGGTCTGCAGCCCGTCTCCGTTGATGGTCGCTGTCTCACCGCTCAGAAGCTTGTTCATGAAGATGGCGACAACCCCGGCCTCGCCGTGTGGGTTCTGCCGCTCTCCGTAGACATTGGCAAAGCGTAGGCACGTGGCGTTCATTCCGTACTGCGTGTAGAAGTAGAAGAGATACCGCTCCGACGCGAGCTTGGAGACTCCGTAGGGTGATACGGGCTGGGCAGGATGCCCCTCCGGGGCCGGGAAAGTCTCCTGCTCACCGTAGATGGCGCCGCCAGTGGAGGCGAAAATCACCTGGTCCACTTCGGCCTTGGCTGCGGCCTGCAATAGGTTGAGGGTCCCCAGGACATTCACCGAAGCGTCGAACACGGGGTCCTCCGTGGATCGACGCACGTCCATCTGGGCAGCCAGATGATAGATAGCCTCGACCTTCTCTCTGGCGATCAGATCGGCCGCTTCGGCAGATCGGATGTCGAGCTGGTGAAGCTCCGCGGCAGCGTTGACATTTTCTGCCCTACCAGTCGAGAGGTCATCCAACACCAGAACTCTGTGGCCTCTTTCGACCAGTGCATCGACGATATGAGAGCCGATGAAACCGGCTCCACCGGTGACCAGAATCGTACGCTCGTCGTCTCTTTCGCTCATTGGCACTTCCTTCGCCCAATGCTCGCGTGAGCATCAGTTTCTTGACTGTCGGCGATCGATTATCGCACTCCCGGCTGGCCATGCAGCGACCTGTAGTAGGGCAGGCTCAGCCGCAAGCCATCGCGCAAGCTCGTCTCCGCCTCGTAGCGCAACAAGGATGAGGCATTCTCCAGATCGGCGAGAGAGTGCTTG
Source organism: Thermoanaerobaculia bacterium (assembly GCA_049664225.1). Taxonomy (GTDB): domain Bacteria; phylum Acidobacteriota; class Thermoanaerobaculia; order Multivoradales; family JAHEKO01; genus JAUVRX01. The sequence continues at coordinate 16,104 of JBATEX010000110.1, read as the reverse complement.
ACGTCACCCGCTCGTGGCGGCTCGTGGATTGGAGTCGCGTTGCTACCGACAGCCTCGCGGATGAGCTCTGCCAGTTCGTTGACGCTGGTCCGGTCACCAGCGGCCACGTTGTAGGCCCGATTGCAGGCCTCGTCGCCGGCTCCTGCCGCCAGGAGGTTGGCCCGGGCCGCGTCCGCCACATAGGTGAAGTCTCGGCTCTGCTCACCATCGCCATAGATGAGCGGCCGCTCATCATCGAGAAGGGCGTCGAAGAATCGGGGAATGACGGCGGCATAGGGACCGGCGGGATCTTGCCTCGGCCCGTAGACGTTGAAGTACCGCAGTCCGACCCACATCAAGCCATAGCACCGAGAGAAGGTGTCTGCGAGCTCCTCACAGAAGCTTTTCGAAGTTGCGTAGGGAGACAAAGGTGCGCCCTCTTCGCCCTCCTTCTTGGGCAGCCGAGGACTATCGCCGTAGACACTCGAGGAGGATGCGAAGACGAATCGCTCGACTCCGGCATTGCGAGCGGCCGCCAGCATGTTGGCGGTTCCTTGGGTATTCACATCCAGAGTCGTCGCCGGGTCTTCCATGGATCGGGGCACCGACCCCAGGGCTGCTTGATGGAAGACGAAGCGTTGATCGCGGCAGCTCGCCTCACAGGTCGCGCCATCCCGGATATCGCCCTCGAGGAGCTCGATTCCATCCGCACAGTGGGCGAGGTTCTCGCGCCGACCCGTGGCGAAATTGTCCAGGACTCGAACGCGGGCCCCTCTCGCCAATAGATCATCGACGAGGTTGGAGCCGATGAAGCCGCCGCCGCCTGTGACCAGGACGGGGGCATCGGTGAAATCAGGCATGGCCATGATGGGAGTTCCTCCAGATCTGCTTCTTGGCTGCTAGCCCGCCGAAGAGGCTCAGGCCTTGACAACCTTCGGGTTGGGCTGCCGATGCACACCGCGGGTGTCAATCAGCAGGCGAGCGTGCTCGAGGACGAAGTCGTAATCGACTGCGGTGTGATCCGTAACCAGAATCACGGCATCCTGACTGCTTAGCACCTCTTCCGTCAGCGGTTTCGATACGAGCGCCCCGAGGTGCTTCCAGGACCGCATCGGGGGCGCCTCCGGAATGTGGGGATCGTGATAGGAGACCTCGGCTCCGAGCTCGAACAGCTGCGAGAGAATTTCGAAAGCAGGGCTCTCCCGGGGATCGGCCACGTCCTTTTTGTAGGCCAGCCCCAGGACCAGGATCTTGCTTCCCTTGACCGGCTTGCCCTGACCATTGAGGGCCTCTTGGAGCTTCTCGACCACCCGCTGCGGCATGCGGATGTTGACCTCGCCTGCGAGCTCGATGAAGCGGGTCGCGATGCCGTATTGACGGGCCTTCCAGGAGAGATAGAAGGGGTCGATCGGGATGCAGTGCCCGCCCCAGCCCGGTCCAGGATTGAACCGCATGAAGCCGAACGGCTTGGTGGCCGCGGCATCCAGGACTTCCCAGATGTCGATGTCCATCTCGTCGTAGACGATCTTGAGCTCGTTGACCAGCGCGATGTTGACGGCGCGGAAAATGTTCTCGAGCAGCTTGGCGGCTTCGGCGGTTCGAGCGGATGAGACTCGTACCGTCTCGACGACCACCGGACTGTAGAGGGCAACCGCCAGGTCCGTAGAGGTTTCGTCGACACCTCCGACCACCTTCGGGATGGTCGTCGTAGCGTAGTCCGGATTTCCGGGATCTTCTCTTTCCGGGGAATAGGCCAGGAAGAAGTCCTCGCAGCAGGTCAGCCCGGAGGTCTCGAGAAGCTCACGCAGGAGCTCCTCGGTGGTTCCCGGATAGGTGGTGGACTCCAGCGCAACCAGCTGGCCCGAACGCAGAGCCTTGGCAATCGCCTCGGCGGTACTCACCACGTAGGTCATGTCCGGCTCTCGCTGAGAGGTCAAAGGCGTCGGCACGCAAATCAACAGCACGTCGGGCTCGCCGAGTCTCGAGAAGTCGGCGGTGGCGGTCAGCCTCCCGCCACCCGAAGCTTCGGCGACAGCGGCCGATTTGATATGACCGATGTAGCTTTCGCCTCGGTTCAGCTGGTCGACCTTGCGGTCGTCCACGTCAAAGCCCAGCACTGGGAACCCGGCCTTGGAAAAGGCCAGAGCCAGGGGAAGACCGACGTACCCTAGACCGAGAATCCCGACCGTCGCTTGCCGGTTCTCGATCTTGTGCATCAGCTTCTGGGCGGTGTCGTTCATCGAGCTCTCCTGATCATTCATCGATTCCTGCGGAGCAGAGTTTATACTCCCAGGCCAGCTCTCGAACGTCTATGTAGAACCCGACTGCTATGGCCAAGGTCCTCACCAGACATCTTCCCGCCCTGACCTGGGCATTGCTGATAGCGGTAGCTCTGCTAATGCCGGGCGATCCGCTCCAGGAAGCCGGAGGCTGGTTCGATCTGCCCGAGTGGCTGGAGCTTTTGGTGGACAAGCTCGGGCACTGGCTGGGGCCGTGGGCGGACAAGCTGGTGCATTTCAGTTTGTTTCTGGTGTTGGTCCTGCTCGTGCGGAGGAGTTTTTACGGCACCGGCAGCGATTCAGAGGGAGCGGTCAAGGCCCTGGCCGTTACGCTGCCGTACATCGTCGTGTTGGAGGTAGCCCAGATCTGGATCCCCGGACGGGGTTGGGAGACCCTGGACTTGGTGGCCGGGTTTGCAGGAGCTCTGGTGGCAATGCTTCTGCTCCAGGTCAACAGGCAGGATCGGATCGTGTCATAGCCGCTTGCGGAATTGGGAGCGAGCCGGTTAGTCTGTGCGCCAAGTTCTCTGGTCATCGATTGAGAGTGGGCGCGGGCGATCGGACGCCAGAGGTAACTGAGTAGAGTCATGAAAGTCACTGAACATCTAAACAGGGCTGAGAAGCCCCTCATCAGCTTCGAGATCATTCCGCCGCTGCGGGGTGGCAATGTCGGTGGCCTGCTGCGCCTGATCGAGGATCTGGCCCGATTCGAGCCGCCATTCATCGACATCACCAGCCACGGCTCGCAGGTGAGCTACGAAGAGACCGACACGGGCATTCAACGCAAAGTGAAGCGGAAACGGCCAGGGACAATCGGTGTTTGCGCTCTGATCCAGAACAAGTACAACATCGACGCGGTACCTCACGTCCTGTGTGTGGGCTTCACCCGCGAGGAGTCGGAGGATTTTCTCATCGAGCTCAACTACCTGGGGATCGACAACGTACTGGCGGTGCGTGGCGACGAAAATGGCTTCAGGAAGCCACTGCAATACGGTCGCAGCGCCAACGAATACGCCGGCGATCTGGTCAGTCAGATTGCCGCCATGAATAGGGGTCGGTATCTCGAGGAAGACATCCTGGATGCCGACCCGACGGACTTCTGTGTCGGGATCGCCGGCTATCCGGAGAAGCACTTCGAAGCACCCAATCTGGCAACCGATGTCAGCCGTACAAAGGTCAAAGTCGATGCGGGCGGAGACTATATCGTGACCCAGATGTTCTTCGACAATCAGCCCTACTACGACTACGTTGCGGCATGCCGGCAGGCGGAGATCGAGGTTCCCATCATTCCAGGCTTGAAGATCATCACCAACAAGGCGCAACTACGCACCCTCCCAAGCAAGTTCCATTGTGACATTCCGCCCGACTTCGCGAATGAGATCGAGGCGGCCAAGCCGGAGCACGTCCTGGAAGTCGGCGTCGAGTGGGCCTTGAAGCAGGCTCAGGATCTTCTCGATCACGGCGTGCCCTCGCTACACTTCTACTTGATGCAGAGCTCGAAGGCGATCAACATGGTGTTGGACCGCCTGAAGCGATAGTGTCGTTGGGAACGCAGAGCACGGTGCGAGTGCTGGATCCAGACGCGGCCCAAAGACTTCTCGAGCTGAAGGACCGGGCCCTCTCGTCGACCGCCGAGGGTGTGACGATCTCCGACTGCAATCTGCCGGGGAATCCGATCATCTACGCCAACGAAGGGTTCGAGCGCATCACGGGCTATTCGGTGTCGGACGTGGTGGGGCGCAATTGTCGGTTCTTGCAAGGGGAAGACACCGATCCCGAAGCAATCGAAGAAATCCGGCATGGTTTGCGAGAGAACCGGGAGCTGACGGTCGAGATCCTCAACTATCGCAAGGACGGTACCACTTTCTGGAACCGCCTCTCAATCGATCCGGTTCGCGATGCGGAAGGTCGAGTCACCAACTACATTGGCGTCCAAGTCGACATCACGGAGCGCAGGCTGGCAGAAGAGGCGCTGCAGCGTGCCAAGGACGATCTCGAATCGGCCAATCAGCGGATGCAGCGGAATCTGCAGGCCGCGGTCCGGGTTCAGCAGGCTCTCCTGCCTTCCTCGACTCCCGATGTCCCCGGAGTGGACTTCGCCTGGCGGCTGGATCCCTGCACCGAGCTAGCTGGCGATTTTCTGAATTTCTACCGCTTGGCCGATAACCTGGCGGGCGCCTACGTTCTGGACGTCAGTGGTCACGGAGTTGCAGCTTCACTTCTCTCGGTCACCGTCAGCCGAATGCTCTCGGGTACCTCTCGACAGTCGGTACTGTTCGATGCCGCTGGTGGGCCGGACCTACGGAACCCCGCCTCGCCGTGTCAGGTGGCGGAGAAGCTCAACGAGTTGTTTCCCTTCGATCCCCGAACGGCTCAGTTCTTCACCCTTCTATATGGCCTTGTGGATACGAGCGAGCGGACTTTCCGATACGTCTCGGCCGGCCACCTTCCGCCGATTCGGGTGCCCAAACGGGGCGAGCCAACGCAACTCGATTCAGATGGGAAGCCAATCGGGTTGTTTCCAGACTCCGCATGGGAGGACAGGACAGCCCAACTGGATGACGGAGATCGGGTGTATGTTTACACGGATGGCCTGGTCGAAGCTGAGAGCAGGCAGGGCGTCGAGTTTGGCGTCGACCGGTTGACCGAGCTGCTGGCATCGCTGCGAAACGAGCCGCTCGACACCGGATTGGATCGGGCGCTGCAGTCGGTGAATGCCTGGACGGGCCCGACGCCTCTCGAAGATGACGCCTCGATCCTCGCGATCGAGGTCACAGGCTGAGAGTCGCGAGCTCTGCCAGCTCACCACTCGATTGACAGGCCTTCCCGCCTCCAATAACCTTTCGGCCAGCATCCGGAGCGGTCCGGAGAGATCCGGACTCGGCAACCTGGGACGGACAACCAAGGTGCCATCTCGCTCCCCTGCGGCGACGTCGGTGAGCGAGGATGCGGCCGCCCTGTCAGGTTCAAGCAGGAGGCAACCAAGTGTCCGGCAAAGGATCCCGCTTTCGTGGTGCTCGCGAAGCGGGCTGTTTTTTATATGGCTGACAAGGGAGCGCATGGCCGATGAATGATCTTCACTTCGACGTACCAATCCCCGAGTGCCCAGACGATCAGGAAGCGCGCACCCAGGCTCTTCTGGAGTCCCTGGAAGAACGGATTCTGGTCATGGATGGCGCTACGGGAACGGGATTGCAAGCCGAGGACTTGACAGCTGAGGATTTCGGTGGACCCGACCTCGAAGGCTGCAACGAGAACTTGTGCCTCACGCGGCCCGACGTGGTGCTGCGGCTGCATCAGCGCTACCTGGAGGCCGGGGCTGACATCGTGCAGACCAACAGCTTCGGTGGCACACCGTTGGTACTGGCTGAGTACGACCTGGAAGCACAAGCCTACGATCTCAACAGGTTGGCGGCGGAGATGGCCCGCGAAGCTGCCTGGCCCTTCTCGGTACCCGCCAGGCCGCGCTTCGTGTGCGGCTCCATGGGGCCGACCACCAAGGCCATTTCGGTGACGGGCGGAGTGACCTTCCAAGAGCTCATCGAGCACTATCGCGTCCAGGCTCTGGGTCTCATGGCGGGTGGGGCCGACTACCTTTTGCTCGAGACCTGCCAGGACACCCGAAACATCAAGGCGGGTCTGCTGGCCCTCGACAAGGCGTTCAGCCAGGCGGGCTGGCGAGTGCCCGTGGCGGTGTCGGTGACGATCGAGACCACCGGGACCATGTTGGCAGGGCAAGACGCCGAGGCTCTTGCTGTCTCCCTAATGCACGCCGACTTGTTGTACCTGGGCCTCAACTGTGCGACAGGACCGGAGCTCATGACCGACTCGTTGAGGACCCTGTCCGAGCTGGCTCGCACCCGTATCGGCTGTGTTCCGAACGCGGGTCTGCCGGATGAGGATGGCATCTACCAGGAGTCGCCGGAGGACTTTCGGCGCATCTTCGGGCGATTCCTCGACCACGGCTGGCTCAACATGGTGGGCGGTTGTTGTGGGACCACGAACGAGCATGTGACTGCGCTGGCCGAGCTGGTGAAAGGGGCCAAGCCGCGAGCTCTGCCTCACCATCAGCGCAGCTTCATCTCAGGGATCGAAGCGGTCGAATTGACGATCGACAACCGGCCGCTCTTCGTCGGCGAGCGCACCAACGTTCTCGGCAGTCGCAAATTCAAGCGCCTCATCGCCGAGGGCGAGATCGAAGCGGCGGCGGAGATCGGCCGGGGCCAGGCCCGCGCCGGAGCGCAGGCAATCGACATCTGCATGCAGGACCCCGACCGAGACGAGGTCACCGACATGGAGCGTTTCCTGGACCAGCTCACCCGGATGGTCAAAGTGCCTCTGATGATCGACACGACCGACGCCGAGGTCATGGAGCAGGCGCTGACCTGGTGCCAGGGGAAGGCGGTTCTCAATTCCATCAATCTGGAAGAGGGGCGGACCCGTTTCGAGAGAGTGATCCCTCTGGCCAGGCAGTATGGGGCCGCTGTAATCGTCGGGATGATCGACGAAGCGGGCATGGCCGTGAGTGTGGTCCGTAAGCTCGAGGTCGCCAGGCGCAGCTACCAAATCTTGACCGAGGAAATGGACTTTGCTCCCGAAGACATCTGGTTCGATGCTCTGGTCTTCCCGTGTGGCACTGGAGACGAGAACTACATCGGCTCTGCGGCGACCACCATCGAAGGGGTGCGGCAGATCAAGTCGGAGTTTCCCCTGGCTCGCACCGTGCTGGGGATCTCCAACGTGAGCTTCGGCCTTCCGGTGGCCGGCCGTGAGGTCTTGAACGCGGTTTTTCTGTACCACAACACCCAGGCCGGTCTCGATGCCGCCCTGGTCAATACGCAACGGCTGGCTCGCTTCGCCGACATTCCCGAAGCAGAGCGGCGCCTGGCCGAGTCCCTCATCTTCCTCGATCTGGGGGATGTGGCGGCCAGCGAGAAAGCAGTAGCCGATTTCGCGGAGTACTTCCGGGACCAGGATTCGAGGGTAGTTTCAACGCCCCGGGCCGAGCTGCCGCTGGACGAGCGCCTGGCACGCTCGGTGGTTGAAGGGTCCAAGGAAGGCCTGGTCGAAGACTTAGGGGTAGCACTCGAGGATCCGAGCTGGCCGCAGCCCCTGGACATCATCAACGGGCCCCTCATGGTGGGTATGGCCGAGGTGGGGCGTCTCTTCAACGAGAACCAGTTGATCGTCGCCGAGGTGCTGCAGAGCGCCGAAGTCATGAAGGCCGCTGTGGGCTTTCTGGAGCCCCACATGGAGCGGCAAGAGGGGACGAGCCGAGGCAAGATCCTGCTAGCCACCGTCAAGGGAGACGTCCACGACATCGGCAAGAACCTGGTCGAAATCATCCTTTCCAACAACGGCTTCGACGTAGTCAACCTCGGGATCAAGGTCCCCAGCGAGCGGATCATTCAGGCCGTGCAGGAGCACCAGCCGGATGTCCTGGGTCTCTCTGGCCTGCTGGTGAAGAGTGCCCAGATGATGGTGACTACGGCTGACGATCTGTCGGTGGTGGATATCGACATTCCGCTGATCGTAGGTGGTGCGGCTCTCACTCGACGCTTCACCCACAAGAAGATCGCAGCCACGTATGACGGCTTCTGCACCTACGCCAAGGACGCCATGCACGGCCTCTCTCTGGTTCAGCGCATCACCGATGCGGCCAAACGGCCCGATTTGGAGGCGGAAGTAAGGGAGTTGATCGCTCGAGATCGGCAGGCCGAGACTGCGCCGACCCCATTCGAAGCGATGGGGAGCACTCGATGTGCCGCGGTTGACATCGATCTCGATCCCCCGGCGCCACCACACCTGGACAGGATCGTGGAGGAGCTGGATCTGGACGAGGTCTGGCCCCTGTTGAACCCCCAGATGCTCTACGGCAAGCACCTGGGGCTCAAGGCCTCGGTCAAGCAACTGGAGGCCAAGCACGACCCGAAGCTCGCGCACCTGAAAGGAGTCATCGGGGAAATTCAGGAGGTGGCGCGATCCGGCGCCATGAAGGCGCGAGCGGTCTGGCAGTTCTTTCCAGCTGCAAGCGATGGCAACCGACTGCTTCTGCTGGACCCCGGGACCGGCAAGGCAGTGGTGGAATGGAGCTTCCCCCGACAGCGAGGGACTGACGGCCTCGGCCTACCCGACTACGTCTTGCCGCAGGGCGACCATGTGGCTCTCTTCGTCACCACGGCGGGTGATGGGGTGATGAAGCAGGTTGAGCAGTGGAAGCAAGAGGGGGAGTTCTTGATGAGCCACGCTCTGGCCGCTCTGGCCCTGGAGACGGCGGAAGCGGCGGCCGAGCTCGTGCACCGAAAGATGCGGCAAGCCTGGGGCTTTGCCGATGCCCAGGAGATGACACTGCAAGACCTCTTCGCCGGTCGCTATCGAGGCAAGCGCTACAGCTTCGGGTACCCGGCGTGTCCCGACCTGGAGATGCAGCGAGAGCTCTTCTCGACGCTCAGGCCAGAGGAGATCGGCGTGCGCCTCACCGAAGGCGACATGATGGAGCCCGAGGCCAGCGTCTCGGCGCTGGTCTTCCACCACCCGCAAGCGCGGTATTTCGGAGTCTAGGCCCGGAGAGGTAGGCTTGTTGTCGCAATGCGGTTCATCGATCTTCACTGCCATCTGCTGCCAGGTCTGGACGATGGATCGACCTCCATCGTCGAAACCGTCGAGATGATGCGGATCGCGCATCAGCGGGGAACGCGAGGCATCGTGGCCACGCCTCACGCCTTTCAGCCGGTGTTCGCTACTGGCACCTCGATCGCGATGTGCGGGGCCTTTTCTCGCACGACGGACGAGCTGAGCGACCTGTCCCAGTGCGCGAAGCACTCTTTCCTCAAGGAGATGGATGTCTACCTCGGCTCAGAGAATCTGATCACTCCCGAGTTCTTCGAGGCGTTGAAGGAGCGGAAGATCCTGACCCTGAACGGGAGTCGGTATCTGCTAGTGGAGTTCCCGACTTTCATGCCCTACCCGTTGGTTGAAAAGGCCGCCGAGCAGATCCTCGAAAGTGAGCTGATACCTGTCCTGGCACATGTGGAGCGCTACGACTTCTTTCGTCGGCAACCGGAGCGATTGGACGAGCTCAATCAGAGAGGGTGCGTGATTCAGGTCAATGCCAAATCGCTCGAGGCGGAGGGAGGGGATGAGGAGTCGAAGCTCGCATTCTCCCTGGCCAGGAGGGGGCTTGTGGACGTCATCGCTTCCGACGGTCACGATCTCGCTCGCCGCAGGCCAGATGTTCAGGGGGCCTTCGACTACCTTTCGAGAGAGTTCTCCGAACAGAGCCTCAGCAGATGGATGTCGGAGAACCCGGCCCGAGTTCTGGCCGATCAGGATCTGCCATCAACCGGATGAGGTTCGGGATCCAGCTCGAGGGTCAGATAGCAGGGTAGGGGCGGGGCTTGCCCCCGCCCGAGGCACTCGCCTTCGAGTTCCGTCAAACCGTGTGGAGAATTTCCTAGGGCGTAGTCGGGCTCGCGGCCTTCTCGTCATCGCCCTCTACGAGTCCGTAGATTGCCGCGCCACCGGCCACTGCGGCGACCGGAATCCACCAAACGATGAGAGCCGCTTTCTTGCAGTTGCAATCGAAGTCGAGGTCATTGCGGTCTTTGCAGGCCAGCACTGCCGTCTTTTCCAGGTACTGTGGCACCTGACTCATGGGAACCTCGAGTAGTTCCCAGTCGCATGCTTCGTCATCCCGGTCATCGCCATCCTGGTCCTTCTTGTCGGGATCGTCGAATCGGCAGTCCCGCCACTGGTCCGCGGTCCAGTCCTGCAGCTCGCAGAGCCGCTCCTCTGCTTCTTCCAGGTCGTCTTCTTCGGGTGCGATGCGCCCACCAGCCTGGATCTGTCCTTGCTGAGCCACCAGGATGGCCTCGGTCGTGCTGAGGGTCTCCAAGGCACCGTCGTTGTTGGTGTAGGCCACGTTGCCCCTCTCGACAGCCAACTGGATGCCGCTGTCTACGCTGGCGAGCACCGCGGTCGAGTGTGGCGCGACCGCTACGACCTCACCGTTGCTCAGGTGGAGGATCGCAGCCTCGTCGCCGGTTTCGACGACAGCCGGGCTGATCAATGTGGTGCCGGACGGTACGCGAATGCCGTCGACCCTGGCGTCGGCGCTGGCGGTCTGGCCCACGGTAACGGCCGCCAGAGCCGGCTGCACCGGCATGACAATCGCCATGACGACGGCGACTAGGGCGAGCAAATTCTGCAAGAATCCCTTGCTGGTCGACATCGACTCAGTCTCCCACAGCTCGAGCCGATGGTAACCGAGGTTCTTCTTGTTGGCAATGGAACTGGTAGGACGCTTGGTCTGCGAGCCGAGGAAGGGGTTCAAGCCAATTCTTGGAGGTGCTGTTCGAGGCGGGCTGAGAAAGGGCACCGATCCTCTGGAGTGGAGGCTGGTCCTGCCGCCAGAGCGGGCTGAATTGTGCCACGTGTCACTGCTGCTAAATGTGGTTCTCTGCTAGACTTAGCGACCATCTCGAGTGTCTTCCTGGTGTCAATTCTCCGCGCATTACCATGACTGATCGCCCCGAGCTCGAACCCGGCCATAGTCTTCCCTTGCCTTTCCAGGGGGAGGCGAATCTACCAGTCGTTCTCCAACAGCAGGGGCCGGTCTATTACCCCGAGGACGACGAGTCGCTCTCACTCGAGCACTACCTGCAAGTCTTGATGCGCCGCAAGTGGATGCTTGCCGCCATTACCATCACCTTCGTGGTGCTGGCGGCACTGCAGGCCTTTACGGCGACTCCCATGTATACCGCTAGAGCCCGCCTGCAGATCGATCCCGAGAGCTCCCGCATCGTGCCGTTCCAGGAGGTGGCCGGTTCCGAGATGGCCGGGGGCTGGTTCATGGAGAACTACCTTTGGACCCAGACGGAGAATCTCAAGTCTCAGAACATCGCCTTGCGGGTAGTTCGCAAATTGGACCTGGAAGAGAGCGAGGCCTTCAATCAGCGAATCAGTCCGGGATTCTTGATCAAGCTCAAGAGCTCGGCCCTGAAGCTCGTGACGCTGCCAGCTCGCCTGGGCAGGAAACTGGATTCGAAGCCAGGAGAGCCGGAGCCCAAGAAGGTCGAGGGCAAGCTGGCTCGCAAACTTCAGGATGGCGTCAGTGCCCAGCCTGTCAAGAACACCCGACTGATCGAGGTCAGCTATACGGGTCCGGATCCGGCTTTGGCTGCGAAGATTGTCAATACCCTCGACGAGGAGTTTATCGAGCAGCATCTCGAGGGCAAGTTCGACGCCACCACCCGGGCCAGCGACTTTCTGCGCACCCAGCTCGAGGACCTGCAGATCCAGGTCGAGCAGACCGAGCAGAGCCTCCTCGACTATGCGCAACGCAACAACATCGTCAATCTCTCCGAGCGTGAGACGATCGCCCGCAAGCGATTGACGGACTTGTCCGACGAGCTCACCGTGGCTGAGAGCGAGTTGATCACCCGCCGGGCACGATTCGAGGCCGCCGGGTCGGCTTCCGTCGGTGAGCTCCCCCAGGCCCTCAAGACCGAGGCGGTGCGGCGACTCGAAGATCGGCTCTCCAAGGCCAAGAGCGAGCTGGCCAGCTACTCGAGCCGCTATGGTCCTGAATGGCCGACGGTGAAAGAGACTCGATTGGAGATCGAGGACTTGGAAAGTCAGCTTGCGCAGGAGCGGCAACGGGCTCTCAGTGGGGCTCGGCAAGAGTACGAATTCGCCCGTGACCGGCATGGCAGGCTAAAGGCAGCGGCCTCAGCCCAGAGACTCCTGGTCGAAGATCTCAACGAGCGATCGATCCAGTACAACATCCTGAAGCGTGAAGTGGACTCGAACAAGGATCTCTATGAGGGACTTCTGCAGAGATTGAAGGAAGCGGGGGTCGCTGCCGGCCTTCGATCGTCGAATATCCGCGTCGCCGACACCGCGGAGCCTCCGGGGGGAGCCTCATCGCCCCGCCGTGCCCGCGCGCTGACCCTGGCCTTGATTCTGGGGCTGTTTGTCGCCACGGGCATGGTTTTCCTGATGGAGGCGCTGGACAACACCCTGAAAACCAGTGACGATGTCACCCAGAGCCTGGGGTTACCGGCCTTGGGGGTGGTGCCCATGCTGGGTCCCAGAGAGAAGCAACATCGTATTCGGTGGCCCATCGGTCAGCCGCAGGCGAAAAGTCGACCCCACCTGGTAAGAAGCACCGAGAGTCTCGAACAGGCGAGAGCTCTCGAGGCCTATCGCTCGATTCGCACTGCGTTGCTCCTGTCGCATTCGGGCAACCCACCGCAGATCATGTTGGTGACCTCGGCGCTCCCCGGTGAGGGCAAGAGCACGACGGTCGCCAACACTGCCATGGCACTGGCACAGACCGGGGCTCAGACTCTCATCGTGGACCTCGATATGCGCCAACCGAAACTGGCCGCGTCTTTTGGCATCAAGGCAGAGCAAGGGATGAGCACTTACTTGTCGGGAATCTCGGATCTTTCGTCGCAGATTTACGAGACGGGGGTGTCGAACCTGTTTCTCCTACCAGCTGGACCCAGGGCTCCCAACCCGGCGGAGCTCATCGGCTCGGTACGGATGCTTCCCGCCATTCAGCTGATGCGCGAGCACTTCACCTACGTAGTCATCGACACGCCACCGGTGCTGGAGCTCAGCGACGCCCTGGCCGCCTCGCCGCACGCCGATGGCGTCATTCTCGTTGCTCGCGGTGGCAAGACGCCGCGCAAGAGCGTTCAAAGGGCCGCCGACAGCCTGGCCCAGGTCGGTGCAAAGCTGCTCGGCGTGCTGGTGAACGACGTGGACGTCGACAAGAGCGGCTACGGCTACTATCACGGTTACGGCTACACTCGAGGCTACTTCGACCGGTATCACCGAGATAGCGATTCGAAGAAGCGATCCGCCTAAAAGAGACTTCTGGGTGCGACGCACTGCCAGTCACCGCGTTTGGTTGGGGGCGGCAGTCGCCTTGGTCTTCGGCCTGACTCTGTCCTGGGGCCTGATGCGCTTCGGCGCGGCCGAAACGGCGACTCTCTATCGTCTGTTCCTCTTGCTGCTGATTCCGACCCTCCTGGCTCTGCTGATACCTCCTTGGCGGGCTACGATGGACCTGCGACTGATGGCAGTCGGCCTTCTGGGTGTGGTTCTCCTGGGACTGGTGGCCGTACAACCAACTCTCGAATCGCTGGGCGCGCTTCACCTGGCCGTTGGCTGGATCGCCCTGTGGTTGGGCCTCTGGTTGAGCCTCAGGAGCTCCAACCAGCGGCAGTTCCTGATCGTCGTGCTGGTGCTTCTGGGTGCTCTCGAGGCGTTCTACGGTCTGATCCAGTCGGTCGGTGGCATTGACTACATCGGTGACTATTTCCGCAACCGAGGCCGAATCGCCACCGGCACCCTGATCAACCGCAATCACTTCGCGGCGCTGCTCAACCTTCTGCTGCCCTTGGCGTTGGGTCTGCTCTTTGCCGCTCGCGCCAGGAAACGGGAGCGACCTGCCACGCGCTCGGAATCCCTGGCCAAGACCTGGATCGTGTTGCTCGGTTGCTCTGTCATGGGCGTCGCTGTCTTGCTCTCCCAATCTCGGGGCGGCACTCTGTCGCTGCTGATGACCCTGCTGTTCATGGCTTTGCTGCTGTCGATGAGTCGGCGCAAGGTCTCGCGCCGCGGGCTGTCTGGTGTGGCTGCGGTGGTGCTGCTTTTCTTGGTGGTGGGCATGGGGGCTGCCTTTGGCCTCGAGGCGTTGCTCGAGCGCTTCGGCCAATTGGATGAGAACCTCTCACGAGTCGAGGTGTACGACGACACTCTGAAAATGATCGGCGACTCACCGCTGACCGGTGTCGGTCCCGGGATGTACCGCTGGGCCTTCCGTTCCTATCAGAGAACACAGGCCGATCGTCTCTACGATCATGCCCACAACGACTACTTGGAGACTGCGGCCGAGTGGGGCATGCCTCTGGCGGCACTGGCTTGGAGCTTCGTTTTTTGGCGGTTCTTCCGCTCCTCGGTCCTATCCCTCTCAGCCCACGACCCGCGCCAACAGGGCCTGGCACTGGGAGCCGCCGGTGCGCTGTTTTCGATCCTCATCCACAGCCTGGTCGATTTCAGCTTGCAGATCCCCGCGATCCTCATGGTCTTCGCCTGTGTCGTTGCCCTTTCCTGGTCGCTCGAAGCCGCCTCGTCGCGCCGGGCCGCTTTCGGACCCACCGCCTCAGTCGCCCTGCGCGTTCTCCTAATTGCCGCCCTCCTCTTCGCCGGCTGGGCGGTTCTGCAACGTTCCAGGGCGATTCGAGCGGCCCAACCGGAGCGGGGTGTAGCTGGTCTCGAACGGGCGGTTGAGATCGATCCCGAGGCTCCCGAGCACCACTTCCTTCTGGGGATGGCCTATCGCGACCTTCCCGGTACCGGCGATCCGATTTCAGCATGGACACAGTTGCGTACAGCTGTTCGACGCAACCCCTACGCCTGGCGCTATTGGCTGGAGCTGTCTCGCATGCAGGAGCTGATGGACGACGCCAACGGGGCCGAAGGATCGCTGCGCATCGCCGTCAGACTCAATCCCAGCAGTGGCGTCTATCGTTGGCGTCTTGCCAATCTGCTGCTTCGGCAGGGATCGGTCGATGAAGCTGTCGCCGAGGTCGCCGAGGCCGTCCGCCTGGAGCCGCAGCTGGCCGAACCCGCCTTCGCCCTCTTTCTGAAGTCCGGGGTGGCAGAGGGCGTGATCCAGGAAATGCTCCCTGCGGACCGATCTGCGCTGCTCAGACTCCTGAGGACGATGATGGCGCTATCGAAGCAGCGGGCTTCTGTTCCTGTCTTGGCATCGGCCAAGGGCACTGACCTGATGGCGCATGTCTGGGGCCGACTCAGCAACGAACCAGAACCCATTACCGTCGATGAAGGCCGACCCTACATCGAATTTCTCTTCAGCTCAGGTGAGTACCAGAAGAGCCTTCAGGCCTGGACGGAGCTGTCCGGCGTCAATGGGCTCGCGGATGTGGACTTCGAGCAGGGAAAGAACCGGGTCTGGAACGGTGCCTTTGAGCTTGAGCTGATGGGGAGTCCATTCGGTTGGCGAATCGGCCGGAACGACGCCTTTGCAGTCAGCCGGCCACCCGACGGGGGGATCAGCGGCACCGCGGCTCTCGAGATCGAGTTCCTCGGCGCCGAGAACCTCGACTTCGCCGAGGTCTCACAGGAGCTGATTCTCCAGCCGGGAGAGACTTTCCGTCTGACTCAGAAGCTGCGTAGTGAAGATCTCAGCACTGATCAAGGTGTGTTCGTGGAGGTGCTGGCCCGAGACCCGAGTGGTCTTCTGGCCAGGACCGAGCCGGTCCTGGGTACCCGAGATTGGGCTGCCGCCGAGGTCGAGTTCACGGTTCCCGAGGGCAGTGGGCGAGTGATGATTCGGTTGCGCCGCCGCCAGAGCCAGCAGATCGACAACCGGATTCGTGGCAAGGTGTGGTTGGATTCTGTGAAGATAGAGCCGGTGCACCGATCTGAAGATCTCAGGGCAGGACAATGAGCGGACGCAGACTGTGGTTGGTTTTGTCGGCGATCCTTTGGATGGCTTCGATTGCTATTGGGGGCGCGAACACCGCGCCGGCCGTCGATGAGACCCTGCCCGATCCCTTTGCCCAACGATCCACGCCTCTGTTTTCGGTCGCCATCGCAGTGTTTCTGGTGGCCATTGCCGCTGGCGCCCTGTGGTTGGGGCGCCGCCGACCCATCGAGCCCGAGGGCCCCGGTGTCGTGATGCTGCAGGAATCAACGGGACGGCGTGCCAAGCCCGGATTCCATGAAGACCTGCGTCGGCGGGAGACGGAGCTCGAAGACCTCGAAGACAGAAGCCCTGGTCGGTCACGAGCGAAGGTTGTCGAGCTGC
>JBATEX010000109.1:0-1679 GCA_049664225.1 Thermoanaerobaculia bacterium | reverse complement strand
CAGGCGCTTCTGGCCGCGTACCGAAGCATCGCCGAGACGGTCCGGGAGAAGGGCGAGATCACGCCCGCAGCGGAGTGGCTCCTCGACAACTTCTACATTGTGGAGGAACAGATCCGTGGGATCCGGGACCATCTTCCGGGGAGCTACTACCGCCTGTTGCCGAAGATCGCCACTGGCCACTTGGCGGGATACCCGCGGGTCTATGGACTGGCCTGGGCCTACGTGGCCCATACCGACAGTCGGTTCGAGCTGGAGACTCTGCAGCGATTCGTCCGCGCCTACCAGGGTGTCCAGCCGCTCACCATTGGAGAGCTGTGGGCGGTCGCCATCCACCTGCGCGTCGCCCTGGTGGAGAACCTGCGGCGGCTGTCGCAGCTGATCGTCCGCTCCCGGAAGGCGCGAGCCCAAGCCGATGAGCTGGCGGACCGCCTGCTCGGCCTGAGCGGTCGGCCGGCTGAGCACGCGGACGATGTTCTGGGGCCTGTGGATGGCACCCGGCTGCGACGCCCGTTCGCTGTGCAGCTCGTCCAGCGACTCCGAGACCAGGGACCTTCGATCATGCCGGCCCTGGTCTGGCTCGACGAGAAGCTGAGCGCTCAAGGGACGTCGGCCGATGAGTTGGTGTCTCAGGAACTCCGGGCACAGGCTGCGGCGAGTGCCACCGTCCGCAACATCATCACCAGCATGCGTTGGATGTCCTCCATCGACTGGCTCGAGTTCTTCGAAGGCGTCAGCCTGGTGGACGAAGTCCTCCGTACCGCTCCCGGGTTCGGGGCCTTCGATTTCGCGACGCGAGACGACTACCGAGCTCAGATCGAGGTGCTCTCCCGGGGTTCGGGGCGATCGGAGATCGAGGTGGCACGGGAAAGTGTGCTCATGGCCGCGAACGCAGCCCGGGGGAACGTGCCGGCGGTTGGCGCAGGGGTGGAGAGCGGCTCTCAGGAGAGCGAGCCGGGGCTTCCCGCTGTTCCCGAGCGTGCCGAGGAGGACCCGGGGTACTACCTTCTTTCCCGGGGCAGGCAGGCATTCGAGAGGCGTCTGGGGTTTCGCGTTCCGTTGCGAATTTGGCTTCGCCGCTTCCATCGCGCCCATGCGACCGCCGGATACCTGGGATCGATCGCTCTTCTCACTGTCCTCCTGCTCTCAGGCCTCTTGTTTTTCACCTGGACAGCCGGGGCAGGTCTCTCGGCCCTCGTCCTGCTGGGGATTCTGGGTTTCGTGCCCGTCTCCGAGATCGCGGTGTCCATCGTCCATCGCCTGGTTCCGTTTCTCATTCAACCCAAATTGCTCCCCAAGCTCGAGCTCGCTCGAGGGGTGCCTTCGCAGCTTCGAACGGTAGTCGTCGTGCCGATGCTGCTCACTAGCCACGACGATATTGAAGAGCAGGTCGAGCGGCTCGAGGTGCACTACCTGGCAAATCCCGAAGGCCATCTGCACTATGCCCTACTGAGCGACTGGGTGGACGCGCCCCGCGAGCGAATGCCCGGCGACGAGGATCTCCTCGCCGCGCTGGCCGAAGGCATCGCCCGCCTCAACCAGAAATACGAGGGTCCGCCCGGAGGCGGCAGCCGTTTCCTCTTGTTGCATCGTCGGCGTCTCTGGAACGAGAAGGAGGGCAAGTGGATCGGCTGGGAAAGAAAGCGAGGCAAACTCCACGAGCTGAACCGGCTTCTTCGCGG
>JBATEX010000108.1:0-49811 GCA_049664225.1 Thermoanaerobaculia bacterium | reverse complement strand
GGGGTTCTTGCAGCGGAAGGGAGGATAGCCCCCTGGGATCCTGTCCCCCGGGCTGACCTCACAAGATCGTAGTCAGCTGCCCAGGCCCTGAGCTATTCGCCCGGAGCCTGTTCTAGCCGATCCGCTTTGGCGGCCCAGACGAAGTCACTCTCGGTCAGCCCGTCGATCTTGTGGGTCCAGATCTTGAGCCCCACCTTGCCCCAGGTCAGAAAGATCTCGGGGTGATGATCCACCTCTTCCGCCAGCTGTCCAACTCGATTCGCGAACGCCAGCGCATCGACGAAATTGCCGAAGCGATATTCCTTCTCGAGATGGTGGCCGTCCACCAGCTGCCAGTCACCACCTAGTTGTTCGTACAGGCCCTGCAGCGCTTCGCCCTCCAACGGAGGTACGCCTCCCCGGCAAGGTACACAGATGCCATCCGCAAGCTCACTCATCTTTCGTTCTCCCTACTCCGTCTGATGCCTCGCACCAGGGCCACTACCACCAAGGTGCCACGGGCGGGGGCAAGCCCCTCCCCTGCATTTGTAGTCAGGCACCCAGGACCCGGAACCCACGCTCCAGGACCTAACTGTCTCGCGCCCTTAACCCCTATAGGCCCCTAAGCCCCTACTGGCTGTCGCTGTAGTTGACCATCGCCTGCGACCCGTCCTCGGTGGAGGAGAGGATCACCATGACGGTCTGGTCCTCCATGGAGGCGATGACCTGACCACCCTTGCCGTCGGGGCCCGAGTACTCGGTCTTCTGAACGCTCCAGCCATCTCCCTCGAGCTGCTTCACGTAGTAGGAAAGGACTTCGTCCACCGGGTCTGGCGACGTCATCTGAAACGAACCACCCACACCATCGGGAGTCGATGCCGAGTAGGTGCCCGTCGCCTTCGCGCCGGGGTACATCGGAACCCAGTCGGGGACATCGTCCACGTCGGCGCTGCCGAACTGCATGGCCTCTTCGCCGTCCTTGGTCACAGTCACCAGACCTTCCTCCCCGTCGCCTGTCGCGCTGAACGTCACTTCCCCTTCGTCGCTCTCAAAGCTCAACTGGCCCTTTTCGATGTCCTCGTAGTTGACCGTGATGACCTCGCCATCCTCTTTGTTGCGGATGGTCATCGTGCCGGCATCGCGGTCACTGTCCACCAGCTCCAGCTCGGGATTCATCTTGATCAGCATCTCGGCTGCCGCCGCCGGGTTCTCCTGAAAATCCTCAGCGAAGTCGCCGACCTTCTTGGCGACGAACATACCGCTCATCGTCACGACGATGGCGAACAACACCAATAGTCCACCACAGCCGATCGCTACCCATGCCCAGGGGCTCAGGCTCTTCTTCTCGTTCTCGGTCATGCCATCTCCTTTCCGATCTGTGCTTCTCCCAGAGGGGAAAAAACTACCACAGGCCCGTCTCGACCGTGGCCGCTCAGACAATGTAAGCGATTCGGTCTGCCGAAGCGAACGGGGTCAGCCAATCGACGCCTGGTCCAGAATCGACTGGCGAAGAGACTCCGGCAGCTGATCGAGATCGAGCTGTCGACAAGCGTCGAAGGTCAGGTCGAGGGTCGACATCAAGGAACGACAGCGCGAACAGAGCTCATCCGCTGGGACAGGAAACTCGACCCCCCGATCGAGAGCCTCTTGCTTGGCGCTCAAGAGATCCAGGCAGACCTTCCGAGAGTGATCCGGTGGCGGAGCTTCGCGCTGGGGGAGTGCTTCGGCCATCTCCTTGCGGAGGGCTAACCTGGCCCGGTGAACCCTTGTCTTGACCGTAGCCTCTTTGAGTCCCAGGATGTCGGCAATCTGCGACAGGGACAACTCGGTGATGTCCTTCAGCAGCAACGGTAGTCGCAGATGGATGGCCAGCTCGGCCAGCGCCCGATCCACTCTCTCATGGGCCTCCCGTCGCAGCTGCTCATCGAGCTGGCTCTCATCAGAAGATGGAATCGTAGCGACCATCGGCTGGCCCGAGGGCAGGAGCTCTGAGAGAGACTCGACCCTGGCCGGCTCGCCCGACCGAAGTCGATTTCGCCGCTGGCAGATCCTGGCCGCGATGGTGTAAAGCCAGCTGCTGGGGGCTGAGCGGCCTTCGAATTGATCCCATTTGCGAAAAGCCTGCAGGAAGGTCTCCTGCACCAGATCCTCGGCTTCCTCGCTATTACCGCAGAGCTTCATGCCGAGACCGTACATCCGCCCCCCTTCCTGCTCCATCAGGCGTTCGAGGGCCAGGTCACGGGACTCGGCAGCGAGCACTTCTCTATCCGACATGGGAACGGAGTCAGTGGGTCCGGGAAGTAAAGGCAACTGGCCGCCGGAGACAGCTCTGGCGGCCAGGCAATTCAAGTGGCTCCCCGGGAGGGAGTCGAACCCCCGACCAATCGGTTAACAGCCGACCGCTCTACCACTGAGCTACCGAGGAATATTTGGCCCTTGTGAGGCCGTCAAAGGCGAGATGTTAGGAGCCGAAGTCCTCTTTGTCAATCGCTACCGGGTGCGAGATATCCAGTCGAATCAACTGGACCCGTCCAAGAAAGGCTTCAATCGACTCGCCCTGCTCGGGTGCCGCAGTTTGCGCAGCGCCTTCGACTCAATCTGGCGAATCCTCTCTCGCGTGACGTTGAAAGACCGTCCAACCTCTTCCAGGGTGTGCTCCGAGCCATCGCCGACGCCAAAGCGCATTCTCAAAACCAGCTCTTCTCTTGGGGTGAGGCTCTTCAGCACGTCGCCAGTCGAGTCCTTCAGATTGTTGCCGATCACCGATTCCACGGGCGAAGCCGCATTCTTGTCTTCGATGAAATCACCGAGATGCGAATCCTCCTCTTCACCGATCGGTGTCTCGAGGGAGATCGGCTCCTGGGCGATCTTCATGATCTTTCGAACCTTCGATGCGGGCAGATCCATCCTGGCGCCGATCTCGGCCGCGGTGGGCTCGCGCCCCAGCTCCTGAACCAGGGATCGGCTGGTCCGCGTCAGCTTGTTGATCGTCTCGATCATGTGCACCGGGATCCGGATGGTGCGTGCCTGGTCGGCAATCGCACGAGTGATCGCCTGCCGAATCCACCACGTGGCATAGGTGGAGAACTTGTATCCGCGGCGATACTCGAACTTCTCAACCGCCTTCATGAGGCCGATGTTGCCTTCCTGAATCAGGTCCAGGAACTGCAGCCCCCGATTCGTATACTTCTTGGCGATGGAGACCACCAGCCGGAGATTGGCAACGATCAATTCCTCCTTTGCCCGCTCACAGAGCGCCTCACCTTGCCGGATCTTGGAGATGGTCGCCGAGACCTCCGAACGACTCGTTCCGTAGCGCTCTTCCAGATCCTTGATCTTGCGGCGGTACTTGTCGATGCGCCGTCTGTGCAGTGACTGTAGTTGTTTGTTCTTCTCCCGGTCGAGCGCGATCTTGGCCCGACGGATGTCCTTCTCGTTGCGCACAAACTGAACATTGAGGTTCTTCAGGAAGTCCACCAACTGATTGCGGGTCTGAAGAGAAAAATCGATCGAGCGGATGTCTTTGGCGATCTTCGCCACCAACCGGTCGATCTCGCGATCGGTCTCCTGGAACTTCGGGCTGCCCTGCTTGAACCGTCTCTGTCGCTTCTGCAGAGTATCGATGGCCCGGTCGTTCTTCTCGATGCGCTTGAAGATCTTGAGATTGGTCTTGATTCGCTCGCTGGCCTTGGCATCCAGCGTCTCGTCGGCATCGTTGGTCGTCAGCTGCATCAAGACGCGGTCGTCGCGCTGCGCCAGCTCGTTGAGCCGCAGGAGCTCCCGCAGCACCACCGGGTTCCCACAAAGAGCTTCGTAGATCGTCCACTCGCCTTGTTCGATCCGCTGGGCGATCTCTACTTCGCCTTCTCGATCCAACAGCGGCACGGTACCCATCTCGCGCAAGTACATGCGCACCGGATCGTTGGTCTTCTCCTGCTCGGTGACCGCATACTCCTGGGCTTCTGCCCCGGCCGCCTTGTCGAAACCCGAATCTCCCGTATCGAGATCCTCGCGGTTTCGGTAGCGATCGGGGCGATCGATGATCTCGATCCCCAAGTCGCCGAAACGAATGTAGATCGTGTCCAGTTCGTCAGGAAGAGAGACGACTTCGTCGGGTAGCAGGTCGTAGATCTCATCGTAGAGTAGGTAGCCCTTCTCCTTGCCCAACTCCGTGAGCTGCCTTACCGACGGAAATCTCTCTTCGACTGGAACGGAAGTGGTCAGAGTACTCAAGTTTTCATTCCTCCCGGCCACGGTGCAAAGCTCTGCTGAGAGCGGTCTTGTCCTCCAGCAGGGTCCGTAGACGGTCTTCGTCACCGCCCCGTTGCGCTTCGGAGATCTCGCCCGAGAGAACCCGCAAGCGTTGCTGCGACCAACGCCGTTTCAGCTGACCCAGAGCCATGCCCAGGCCCTTCGCCTCCTCGGCGATCGAACCTTCTAGCAGAAGGCGAGCCATTTGGTCAACTTCTTCGCTGTCGAGGGGTACGCTGGCCACAACCTCTTTCGCCGCCGGCCTGTTGCCCCCTCCGCTCCTATATAGATCGCAAAATGCCCGGTAAATATTCCTGCAAGCAGGGATCAGGAATACCTCGGGAGCGGGCAGATCGTCGAATGGCGGGAGCTCTTCGTCTCCCACCAGCAGAAGCTGAAGAGTCTGCTCCTCCAGGCTCCGCACCAATTTCGGGCCAGTCTGGCCTTCGTGGGACCGGTCTTCAGGCTTCAGATCCGGTTTTCCACCCACGCGGCGCCAGAGAATCTCGACTGGCACTCCCAGACGATCGGACGCCTTCTGACTGTAGCTGTAACGCAGGATGCTGTCGCGAATCGATTGCAGGAGCTCGCTGGCTTGCTTACCGGCGCGGGCTTGCAAGCGAGGGTCCTGGTGAACAGTCGGAGGAATCATGCGCTCCAGCTCCGCCAGTACCGCATCCTCCGCCTGGGTTACTGCCTCGAGAACCGCCTCCGGCCCGGCCGAGGTGCGCAGCGAATCCGGATCCTGATCCCTACCGAACCGGGCCCGCCTCACGGTCAGACCCTGTGCCAACAGAAGGGGCAGGACACGTCGAAAAGCCTGCTCGCCCGCCTCGTCCCCGTCGTAGCCCACCACCACGTCGCTCGCGAAGCGACTCAGCAAGCGCGCTTGATCTTCGGTGAGTGACGTGCCCATGGTGGCGACGGTGGCATCCACCCCGGAGGCCACCGCACCCAGCACATCGAAGTAGCCTTCCACCACGAGGGCCGTGCTGCTCTCCCGAATGGCCCTCTTCGCAAAATCCAGTCCATACAGGACATAGCCCTTGCGGAAGGCGGCGGTCTCGTGGCTGTTGATGTATTTGGCGGGATCATCCGCCAGGGTGCGCCCGCCAAACCCCAGGAGCCGACCGGAAGCAGATCTGATCGGGAACATCAGCCGCTGACGAAAACGGTCGTAGTACTTGCCCGACTTCTTCGAGATACCGACAAGGCCCGCAGCCTTCAAATCGGCCAGAGGAAATAGGGGGTGCAGCGCTTCGAGCAGATGGGTCCAACCGTCTGGGGCATAACCGACACCGAAGCGCTCCACCAACTCCTGGGGCATCCGACGCCTCTCGAGGTAGGCCTGAGTCTCGGCCGACCGCTTCAGGGCATCGACGAAGAACTGCGCGGCCGCCTCCAGCGCCGGCTCGAGATCAGGCTCTCGTGGCCCGCCTTTCTGTTGGCGCGGCGGCGGCAGGGGCACTCCATAGCGCCGCGCCAGGGTCTCGATTGCGGTAGGGAAGTCATCTCCACTCAGCAGCATGTGGAGCTTGATGGCGTCACCACCACGGCCGCAGCCGAAGCAATAGAACAGCCCCTGGATCGGATCAACGCTGAAGGAAGGGGTCTTCTCCCGATGCAATGGACAGCGGCCCATTTGGCGTCGGCCGCTCTTGCGAAGTTGCGTGTGCTCAGCAGCAATGTCGACGATATCCACCACATCGCGCACCGCCTGAACAAGCTGCGGCGTGAGTTGGATGTTGCTCAACGCCATCTAAGCTCTCCTCATGGTGACCACAGTGGCCCCATCGCCTCCCTCGTTGCCACGTCCAGGTCTCGATCCCGACACTGCCGGGTGATCCCGAAGATACTCACGCACGGCACGGCGCAATCGGCCCGACCCGAATCCATGCACGACCCGGATCTCGCGGTGAGGGCTCAACAGAGCTCGATCTAGGTAGCTGTCCAACTCCTCGAGAGCCGGCTCTACACGCCACCCGATGAGATTCAGCTCCTTGTCGAGCTCCACCTCGTCCTCGACTTCGCGGCGCAGTCGAACCGCTGGTGTCGGCTCAGCCCCGCTCGTATCTGAGCCCGTGGCGGGGGCCAGATCTTCCAGCTCACAACGGAATCGCTTGCCCCGCACCGACACCTCAGCCCTAGTATCCCGGATCTCTCGCAGGGTTCCCACCCAACCGAGCCTCGAGTGACGCACCTCATCACCGACTGCGATCGGCTGACCAGTGGTCTCGATGTCGGGCTCGATCACCGGCGCTGCGTGAAAGAGCCGCTCCACTGATGCCGCCGGCACCCCCTTCTTTTTCCCCATCTCAAGCTGCTGTCTCATGTTCTCGAACTCGGCCTGCAGCCGCCCCCTCACGTTACGGCGGAACGAATCCAACTCTTCCTTCAGCTTCGTGCCGAGTCTCCGGCGTTCCTCCTCGAGGGCCTGCCGCTGCTCCGACGCCTCATCCAGCTGCTCCTCGAGAGCCATCCTCTTGCGCTCCTGGAGAGTCTGCTCGTCTGCCAACTGCCGGCGCACGACCTCAACCTCCTGGAGAAGTCGTTGTAGATTCCGATGCTCCGGCCCCAGAAGCCCTTCGGCTCTTTCGAGGAGGCTGGAGGGCAATCCCAGTCTCCGCGCCAGTGCCAGGGCTTCGCTGCTGCCAGGAGCTCCGGGACGCAGGCGATAGGTCGGCCGCCCCGTCTCCGAATCGAACTCCATGGCGGCGCAGGAGGCGCCCGGGCGCTCCAGAGCCATGGCAGCCAGCTGTGACAGGTGGGTCGTAAGAACCGCCAACGACTCCTTTTCCAAGAGCTCCTCGACGAGTGCAATGGCAAGGGCAGCACCCTCGTCAGGGTCGGTACCCGATCCCAGCTCGTCGAGCAGGATCAGGCTGTCGGGGCCCGCCAGCTCCCAGGCCTCTTTCAGCCGCAACAGGCGACCACTGAAGGTCGACCGATCGGTCAGCAGGTCCTGCTCGTCCCCCACGGTGGCCACTACCGAAGAGAAGAACGGGAAACGCGTGCCGCTTTCCGCGGGCACGGGTAGTCCACATTGATGCGCTAGTGCCAGCAGCCCGACAGTCTTCAAAGCCACGGTCTTGCCACCAGCGTTGGGCCCGGTGATGACCAGCAGGCGACGTTCTTTGTCGAGCTCGACATCCAACGGCACAACGGACTCGACATGGCCCGCCTGCCCCAGGGCCGACTCCCGCAACTCGGCCAGGCCAGGGTCGAGAAGCGGATGCCTGGCCCCGAGCAGGCATAGAGCGTGGTTCTCAGAGATCTCGGCCAGGCGCCCTGCACACAAGTCGCCAAACCGATCCATGCTCTGCAGCAGATCGAGCTCTGCCAAGAACTCGATCGCCGCCTCTAGACCGGGAAGGGACTCCCGAACCTCTTCCAAGAGCTCTCTCAGAATTCTTCGCCGCTCGGCCTCCTCTTCCTCCAGTGTTTCCTGCAGGCCGTTGTTGGCCTCCACAACACTCAAGGGCTCGAAGTAGAGGCTCTGGCCCGTTCCTGATCGGCCATGTACCAGACCCTTGACGCGACCCCGAGACCCGGCGTGGAGCAGGAGCATCAGCCTGCCGTCCTTCAGGGATACGGTCTTCTCACTCAAGTGCTCCTCATGCTGGGAGGCGGTCTCCTGGAGGTTCTTGTAGAGGCCATCCCTGATCCGGCGCGATCGCCGTCGCAGCGCCGCCAACGCGGGACTGGCATCGTCTCGCACGGCTCCCCGTTGGTTCAAGGTCTTGGCGATCCGGCGACGAAGCGGCTCGACGTCCGGCAGACCCGCTCTCACCTCCTCGAGAGCACGGCACTCGGCTCCACTGTTCGAGATCCGATGACGAGCATCGTGCATCATCTTGAGCGCCTGAGCTAGGAACACCAACTGTCGACCGGAGACAGCGGCATCGCCCTGTCGCAGGCTCTCCAACAGCGGCAGGATCGGCTCTTCCAGGTTCTGTACCAGGGTGCCGTCATTCAACAGCACCCCCGCTTCGGACAGTCGCTGCCTCCGACCCTCTAGCTCAATCCTCGACTGGATAGGACGAAGGTCCTCGACGCGCAGACGACCCACATCCGTGACCGACAACTCCGCTACCAGTGATAGCAACGCAGGTAGCTCGAGAGCCGTCTCAGAGACCGCCGAGGTGACCCACAAAGTGCCGTCTTCCATGCTCACTGAAGTCTACTATCGAGATTTCGACAAAAAGGAAAAGAGCGGGGATTCCTCCCCGCTCTCTAGCGGTCTTGCAAAGTTGGAAGAGTTGCTCAGCTCACAAACCGAGCCGGCGCTCTTCAGACAGTTTGCGCAGCATCTTCTTGCGCGCCTGAACGGCTTTGCGCTTGCGCTTGACCGAAGGTTTTTCGAAGTGCTGCCTCTTCTTCAACTCGGTGAGAATTCCCGACTTCTCACACTTGCGCTTGAAGCGGCGCAGGGCACTCTCGAAACTCTCGTCCTCTCGCACACTGACCAACGGCACTATTCAATCACCTCACCTTCTCTGCGAATCAAATTGGGCGCGGCCGCCGCCGCGAGGCGGAAGTCTCGCCTATCTGGCACCCCTTGTCAATCGAACCGGAAGTTCGTATCTGCTGACCGCAGGGCCTGTTCGGGCCCTGCAACCCTATTCTTCTTCGCTCTGACCCGGCTTCACCGCCTCGAACTTCACCTGATAGACCGTCATGACCTTGGTCTTCTTGTCAGGCTGAAACCAGACCGCTGCAGCCTCACCGGTCTCACTGGTCGGATAGAACCAGGCGATCACGCCCTTGTCCTCGTACTTGCGGACGTTGTGAAGATTCGCCTGACCGAGCAGTTGGCGGACCTCGTCCTCGGTCATTCCCTTCTTCACCTGCGAAAACCGCTCCGTTGCCATGTACCGATTTGCTACTGCGTCGGCCAGGGCAGCTTGCAGCTTGGCGTTGTCCGGATCGAACATCAGGGCGGTGTTGTAGATCTCGATGGCCCGTTTGTAGTCGCCGCCTTTGTCGATCCACTCCTGGGCGAGAACGATGTCCTCGTCGCTCTTCATCGCCAGCAGCGCCAATTGCCTCTCTGTCGGCTCTTCACCTTCGATCATTGGATCGGCATTCAGAAGACCGACCAGCCGCCCGGTGTACTCCTCTGTCAGGTCTGCAACCTCTTCGTCGAGCTCAGCCAGGCGCGCCACCGGGTCAACGACCGGCTCGACGGCCTCACCTTCGACCTCTTCCGCCGCTACCTCCTCGGCCACTTCCTCAGTCGCCGCCAGTGCAGCTGCTGCTTGCACCTCTACAAGCTCCTGCCGCTTGGCATTGAGCTCCTGTTGGGTCTCCTGCAGCCAGGTCCATTCTTCCTCGTTCGCCAGCTCCTGCTCCGAAGGTCCGCCCCCACCACAACCAGTGGCTACGAGCGCGATCAGAATACCGGCAATCAGCAGGCCATAACGGGTCCTAAGCATGATCCGTCCTCCTATCGAGCGCACTTGAGTGCACAGAATTTGAAGGTACCACAGGCCCCTGGCTCCCACAAGCCGGAAACAACCTGGGGCAAGCCACGCGACCGTTTGCGTACGACTATCCTAAACCTCTCATCCTCAAGGAGTTTGGTGGTGTGTTACCTTGACACCGCCAACAGCGCCAAGCATACAATAGGCGTCTACGAAAATACCGCCTTCGACTTCGATATTTGGTGGAGGATCCGCATGTCTTCGCAGGAGTTTCTTGACGAGCTCGAGCCCAAAATCACGGACCTCCTAGAAGAGGCTATCCGAGAGGTCAAAGAGGAGTACCTGCGGCGCCTGCAGGACACTCGAAATGTGATCGACCAGCTCCTCGGTGTGACGGCGGAGGCTCTGGAGACCGGCGCGGTAGCCGAAACTGGAACTCCCATGGCGGAAGTTCCCGAGCCTGTCGATGTTCCAGCACCTCCGACGACCTTCCTCCCCGAGTTGCATGCCGCGGTGGCTAGTCTGGACCGCTGTCGGACCCAGAACGAGATTCTCTCCAGCCTGGTGGAAAGTGCCGGTAGCTTCGCTTCCCGCGCAGCGCTGTTCCTCACCCGCGAGGATGGACTCCAGGGTTGGAGCAGCCAAGGATTCGCGGAGGGCGACGAAGCTTTCGAGTCTCTCGTTCTCGAGTACGACGAAGGGTCTCCCTGGGGCCGCCTGTCCAACGGACGCGGAGTGATCGAGCTCGACGCCACCGAATGCGCAGACCTCTGCAGTCGGATCGACAACAGCAGCCCCTCGAGCGGCGTGCTCGTCCCGATCGTTCTTCGCGACCACCTCGCAGTCGCTCTCTACGCCGACCAGGTCGAGGACGATGAGTCAGTGGGTCTGTCCGCTCTCCAGCTCCTCGCCTACGTGGCAGCCCAGGCGCTGGAGACGCTTCCTATTCGGGAGCGCTCGTCCACAGCAACCCTGCGGCTGGCTACCGACGCACCTGTCGGAGAACCTGTGTTGACCCTGTGGCAGTTTCACGCTCCGGAGGCAGACGTCGCCATCGTAGAAGAGATCGAAGAAGTCGTGGAGCCGGCCATCGAAGAGGAGGCCGAGGACCTCTACGCCGCCGAAGCAGTCGAAGAGGTTGCGGCACAGGACGAGGCCGCAGAGGCTGTCGACTTCGAAGAGGCTAAGGAGATCGAAGTAACTTTTGAAGAAGAAGCCGCCGAAGAAGAAGCCGAGGTGGAAGCTGTCGACTTTGAGGAGGTCGAAGAAGAGATCGAGGAGGCCGTCGACGTAGAAGGGGCTGAGGAAGTCGAGGAAGCCCTCGAAGAAGAGGCCGCCGCAATAGAAGCCGAAGTGGAGGCTGTCGACTTCCAGGAGGTCGAAGAAGAGGCCGATGAGGTCGTGGAGGCCGTCGACTTCGAAGAGGCTGAGGAAGCCGATGAGGCCGTGGAGGCCGTCGACTTCGAAGAAGCTGAGGAAATCGAGGAAGCTCACGAAGAAGAGGCCGAGGTAGAGATCGCTGCCGAAAGCGCTTTTCTACCCGCCGAGGAGACCGGATTCGAAGTCGAGCCAGCAGCCGAGGACGAATGGGCAGCGCCTGCCGAGATCGAAGAGGAGACTGCCGAAGAAGAGTTCGTGGCACCCCCACCCGAACCCGAGGTCGCACCCGAGCCCGCCCCGGTTACGGTGGGCGGCGCAGAGATTGCCCCACCCGAGGATGTTACGGGGGCGGGTTGGGCGTTCACCACTAACCGATTCAACGCCGAAACCGGCGGCGGTGAGGCGGTTCACGAGGAAGCGCGGCGTTTGGCCCGGCTGCTGGTGACAGAGATCAAGCTCTACAACGAAGAGCAGGTCGAAGCGGGTAGACGCAATCGAAATATCTATGAGGTTCTGCGAGAAGACATCGATCGGTCTCGTCAAATCTACGAAGAGAGAATCGACGACGACGTACGGACCGAGGCAGACTACTTCCACGATGAGTTGGTGAGGATTCTCGCCGCCGGCGAGTCGGAGATCCTGGGCCTGTGAGACGGTCGCCCAGGCTCGTTGCACCGATCGCGGCGCCTTGGCCCTGTCTCGGACTTCACATCCTGCTTGACTGTTGCGGGCGTACAATCCAGCTGAAGTGAAGGTCCGCTTTCAGCTGCGTTGGCTGCTCCTGCTCGCCGCCATATCGGTTTCGGCGGCCCTGGTTCGGGAGTCCCCAAACTCTGGCACCGAGCCGGCCGCTATGGCTCTGACCGCGCGGCCGGAGTTCCGCCGCGAACCCCTTCCTCCAGCTTACGTAGATGCGGCTGAAGCTTTTCGCCGGGGAGGCTTCTCCGCCGCGAACCAGATCCTCTCCCCCCTCGCTGCCGCCGGCCAGTCCTCCTCGCATTTGGCCAGTCTCGTTCTTGGCTTCTACGCTCATGCAAGCGAAGAGATGCTGCTGGCGCGGGAATTCCTCGACGCTGCGGTCGATCCTGCAGGTGTTTTCGAAGACTGGCGCCTTTTCGTTCTAGCTGATGCCGCGCTGGTCGAAGACGACTGGGCAACCGCGGATCGCGCTCTGGAAGAGCTTCTAAGTCGGTATCCGGCCTCTCCCATCGGATCCCAGGCAGCAGTCCGATGGGTCGAAGTGGCTCGCGCGCAGGAGGACGCGGCTACCGCGCTCGCGCGCATCGACCTCCTACGCCGCGAATCCCTCTCCGCCAGCGCACTCCGAGAGCTCGAGATCGCCACCTGGGAGATCGCAGAGACTCTCGGGCAACCCGATCTTCGCTCGAGAGCGGCGCGGCAACTGCTCCTCGCCTATCCCATCGACGCCTCCAAGCTCAAGGTCATCGAGGTCTTTCGCTACCCGAGCGGAGAGGTCCGCTGGGAGGAGATCTTCGACGACAACGAGCTCATGCTGCGAGCCCGAAACCTGCTTGCATTCGACCTGGAAGAGCCGGCCCTGGAGATGATCGACCTCGTCTCAGAGGAGGCTCGCACCGAAGAGTGGATGCTGCTCCGAGCCGAGGCATTGACCTCGGATCACCAAGGGGTCAAAGCACTGTCAGTTCTCAAGGAGCTTTCCCCCGAGGACCCGTCCTCGAGAGTGGAAGTGGCCTGGCATCGGGCGCTCGCCGCATTGGACGGTGCGACGGCCAGGCCTGGTAGGACCAATCTGCCGCAGTCCCAGCGGCAGCAGCTGCGCAGCCTGGCGATCGGCTACCTCGAGTTGGTCGCAGAATTGGACTATGACCCCGCCCGATCCGCAGCGGCGCTCAAGCGGATCTTCCGCGAGTTGGCGGACGAGGAGGAGAGCTTCGAGGAGACGCTCCTGGCACTCCAGCGTCTCCGCCAGCTAAAGCCATCCGACACCACCGGCGCCAAGCACCTCTGGCAGCTCGGCTGGGGGCAATTCGAGGGCAGGAACTACAGCGGCGCGATCGGACTGTGGAGCGAGCTGACTGCGCTCTACCCGGAGAGCCGATACTCTCGAAGCGGTCACTACTGGTCAGGCCGCTCCTACGAGTCCCTCGGGCAAGACCAACGCGCTACTTCCATCTACCAACAGATCACTGCCGCTGCCAGCACCGACTACTATCGACAACACTCCTTGGCCCGGCTGGAGAAGACCGGCGTCGAACCCGCGCCCGCACCCGCGCTGCCGATCGCAGCCTGGCCCGAAGATCCGATCCTTGTACGAGCTGAACGGCTTCACGAGCTCGCTCTCGACGACCTCGCGCTCCTGGAGCTCGAAAGCCTGGATGGCCAGGCCGAGAAACGGGCTCACTGTGGTCTCGAAGCCAAGGTTCTTGCCGGCCTGGGTCGGCGCCGGGACAGCATCCAATCGCTGGCCTGTGCCTTTCCGGCATTGGGGAAGTCGCATCAGTCGTCTGTGCCGGACGACGCTCAACGCCTCTACTACCCACTGGACTTCAGCGAGGTGATCGAGCGCCGAGCTCGAGAACGGGATCTGTCCCCCAGCCTGGTGTTTGCCATGATTCGCCAGGAAAGCGCCTTCGACCTCGCCGCGAGAAGTCGAGCGGGTGCCCGCGGTCTCATGCAGATGATGCCAGCCACAGGCCGGGAGCTGGCTGGCCGTCTCGGCCTGCGGTACTCGACCGACCGACTCTCCGACCCCGACTACAACATCCGTCTCGGGACACTCTACATCCGCCAGGTTCTGGACATGTTCGATGGCAACGTGGAGCTGGCGCTGGCCGGCTACAACGGCGGCCCATACCGAATCAAGCGTCTATGGCGCCAGGCCGGATCGAACCCGGAGCTCGACCGATTTGTCGAAGGTCTCTCACTCGAGGAGACCAAGACCTACGTCAAACGCATCGTCCTGTTCAGCAACAGCTATCGGCACCTCTACAATCACCCCGGTTGATCCTCCCGATCGGCCCGAGCCCACACCTCCGATGACCCGATCTCCGGCCAATTCCGGCCGCCGAAGGAGTGCTATACTCCTTGGCTCCCCAGTCTTTGGGGAAATGGGGGTCCATAGCTCAGCGGTTAGAGCATCCGGCTCATAACCGGCAGGTCCCTGGTTCGAATCCAGGTGGGCCCATGAACTGTGGAAAACCGAGGTTTCTTTGCAGGGAGATCGACAGCCACCGCGGTGCCGCAGCGACCGCTTGCCCACAGCCAGACCATCTTTTGTGCCATCAGGCATGCGTAGGGGGTGTCCTTCGGAAGGACACCCCTTTTCTCATCTTCTACCTGACCGGAGTCGGCAGACTCGAATCAACCGGCTGGCAGAAGAGTCTCTTTTCGAAATTGCGGGGGGAAAATTCAGGTCATGAGTGACGAGCTCAAGATCATCGTCGAGCTGCAGCACGCGATCGACGAACTGAAAGCAGCGGAAGATCTCCTCGCCGGCATCCCGGACTGGATGCAGGAGCTCCACGAGGAGCACAGTCGGCAGAAGGCCGAGATGGATGGCCTCCAGGCTGCCCTGGAGGAAGCCGAGCAGGCAAAACGAGTCGCCGACCGCGAGATCAGCGACTTGCAGGCCAAGGTCAAGCACTTCCAGGAGCAGATCGGCATGGTTCGCAACCAACGCGAGTACGGTGCCCTGCTCCAGGAGATCGATACCGCCAAGGAACAGATCAGCGGCGCCGAGGAGCGCGAGCTCGCGGCCATGGAGCAAGCCGATGAAGCCCAACGACTGCGGGAGGAGCGAAGCGGTGCCTTCCAGGAGCTCGATTCGCGCTACCAGGAGGAGCTCCTGAAATGGGAGGGTCAAAAGCCCGAGGTGGCCCGAAGGGCAGAGGAGCTTCGCCAGCAAGTCGCAGAGCTCGAGGAGAAGGTCCCGAAGGCAACCCTCGCCATGTTCGAGCGCACCCGCCTGCGTTACGGCGGCAACGCACTCGCCCAGGTCATGGTAGTGGACCGGAAGGGACCTCGCATCTGGCATTGCGGCTCCTGTAACTACCGGGTGCGCCCCCAGACGGTCGTTTCGATCCAGGCCAAGACCATCGAGACCTGCGACAGCTGCAGACGCATTCTCCATATCGAAGAGGACGCGGATTGACCTCTCCTGCAGCGCCTAGCGCCCGTGCCTGGATCGACGGCGCGTCCCGGGGGAATCCCGGCGAGGCCGGCTTCGGAGTCGTCCTCGAAACGGATCGGGTCCCCGAGGAGATCGTCGGATACCTGGGCAAGGCCACCAACAACGTGGCCGAGTACGCCGCCCTGATCGCGGTCCTCAAACTGGCCGCGGACCGCGGAGTGAAGAAGCTCGTCGTGTATAGCGATAGCCAGCTTCTAGTGCGCCAGGTCAACGGCGCCTACCGGGTCACGGCGCCTCACCTGGTGCCGATCTTCCTGCAGGCACTGAAGCTGCGACAGACGATCCCCGATTTCACCATCGAACACGTGGCCCGGGAAGAGAACAAGGAGGCCGATCATCTGGCCAATCAGGCCATCGACCTGCAAGCTGCGCTGCCGTCGTGGCTGGAGCTCGAAGTTCCGAGCCAATGACCAAAGAACCCACGGTTACCGAACGCGTCGACGGCATCCGCCAGCGCATCGCCGAAGCCTGCGATCGCTGCGGGCGTGACCCTGGGCAAGTCGTCCTGCTGGGCGCCAGCAAGAGCCAACCTCTGGGGCGTATGCTGGAGGCCTGGTCGGCGGGTGTCACGGTCTTCGGCGAGAACCGGGTCCAGGAGGCTATGGCCAAGATGCCGAGTCTGCCCGAAGAGGTGGATTGGCACCTGATCGGGCCGCTTCAGACCAACAAGGTCAAGAAGGTGGTACCCCGTTTCTCGACCGTTCACTCCATCGATCGGATCAAGCTGGCCAGAGCCCTCGACCAGGAAGCCCAAAGGATCGATCGCATCGTCGACGGTTTCCTCGAGGTGAATCTGGGCGCAGAGGAGACCAAGCACGGTTTCCTGCCCGACGATCTACCGCAGGCGGCAGAGCTGCTCGCCTCATTGCGGTCTGTCCGACTGGTCGGTCTCATGGCTATCCCGCCTCACGAGACCGAGCCGGAAGCCATTCGTACTTGGTTTCGACAGCTGCGTCGACTTCGCGACGACCTTCGTCCAACACTCGGCTGGCAGAGCTCGCCCGGGTGCCTCTCCATGGGCATGAGTCAGGACTTCGAGATCGCGATCGAAGAGGGAGCGACTCACGTCAGGGTCGGCACGGCCCTGTTCGGCCCCCGTGAGGCTCGATTCTAGGCCACGGCTCCATCACGAGAACCACCAAGGGACCGTACCTCATGTCGGAGTCAGCCCCCTTTCCCCCGTCGACCGGAAGACTCCTGGCCCACTACGGCGACGGCGAAGTGGGGGTTCCTGAGCACAGAGACTTCCTTGTTGGCCGCCTCTTCGAGGAGGGCGATTCCCGAGATCTTCGCTGGCTGACCGAGAACCTCACCGAAAAGGAGCTCGCGGACTGGCTGAGGATGTATGGAGCTCGGCGACTCTCGAAACGCTCTCTTGCTTTCTGGGCGACCCTCTTTGGAGAGGGCGAGGCCCTCGCCGGAAGGCCATCTGAAACCGAGGACCTATGGCCCTTTTGAAGATCCGCTACCCCGAGAGCCTGGCACCCGAGGCCAGGAGTCTCTTGGCTCACCTGACTGATTTCCGCTGGGCTGCAGACGCCTATCTCGCGGGCTCGGCGGCTCTCGCTCTCTATCTGGGGCATCGACCCATTCGCGACCTCGATCTGATGAGCCCTGTACAGCGGCTGCGCTCCATCGATCGGCGTGACATCCTCGAGGAGCTGCTCGAGTCCGACCCGGCCTGTAGAGTGGAAACGGCTCGCGACGGCTTCCTCTACACCCGGATGAACGGGGGGGTCGCTCTCAGGTGCTTCTACTACCCTTACCCTCTCGTCGACTCGGAAGCGGATTTCCACGGCCTCGCGGTGGCGTCACCCATTGACCTCGGACTCATGAAGCTCGGAGCCATCATCAGTCGTGGTACCCGCCGGGATTTTGTCGACCTCTATCTACTTTGCCAGGACTTGCCTCTCGCGGAGCTCTTGGAGGCTTCCAACGCCAAGTTCGGACACGTCAGGGACTTCCCCATCCAGGCCCTCAAAGGGCTCAGTGATCTCTCACAGACCGCAGGCGAGCCCATGCCCACCCTGGCCACATCGATCGATTGGGCGGATGTCGTTGCCTGGACGAGGGAACAAGTCGAGACTCTGGGCCGCCAACGCGTAGGATTGTGACTGCCATGAACGAACTGCTGATCACCAACCTGTCCGAAGTAGCCACTCCCGTCGGCAGCGAACCCCTGACGGGAGCGGATCAAGCCAAGGTTCGTCGTCAGTCCGGGGTGGAAGTGCTCTGCCGGGAGGGCGAGATCGCTTGCGTGGGACCTCGAGAAGAGATCGAGCGCGAGGCGAGATCCCTGGAGGCAGCCCAGCGACTCGACGCCAAAGGGGGAACCCTCGTTCCCGGATTCGTCGATCCCCACACTCATCTCCCTTGGGCGGGCAGCCGCGAGGAGGAGTTCGCTCAGCGCCTGGCGGGAAAGACCTACATGGAAATCGCCGCCGAGGGCGGGGGCATTCTGTCCACTGTGCAAGCCACGCGCGAGGCTTCGGAAACAGATCTGATTGCGGGAGTCCTGGACCGACTCGACCTCATGCTCGCCTATGGCACGACAACAGCCGAAGCCAAGAGCGGCTACGGCCTCACCCTCGACGACGAGTTGAAGCAACTGGATGCGATTCGGCGAGCCTCAGAGGAGCACCCAGTCGACCTGGTACCGACGCTTCTGGCAGCCCATGAAACCCCACCCGAGTACCGCAACGACAAGGAGCGCTACCTGGACATCGTCTGCCAGGAGATCATCCCCGCCACCTCCGAAGCGGGCCTCGCCCGGTTCTGCGATGTCTTCTGTGAGAAAGGCGTCTTCTCGGCAGAAGAGTCACACCGGGTGCTGACAGCCGGCGCCCAGTACGGCCTGGCGCCTCGCCTTCATGCCGACGAGTTCGTCGACTCTGGTGGTGCCGAGCTGGCGGCCGAGCTCAAAGCCCTTTCCGCCGACCACCTCACTGCCGTCTCCCCGGCTGGCGTAGAGGCCATGGCGGCAGCCGGCGTTACGGCGGTCCTTCTGCCAGGCACCAGCTTCTTCCTCATGAAGCACAAGTACGCTCCGGCGCGCAGGTTGCTCGAGGCGGGAGTCCCGATCGCCCTGGCCACCGATTGCAATCCTGGATCCTCCTTCACCGAGTCGGTACCGATGGTCTTCGTGCTGGCGGTCTACGAGCTGGGGCTATCGATCGAAGAAGCCCTGACCGCGGCAACCTTGAACGCCGCATGTTGCCTGGGCCTGGGCAGGAGCATCGGCTCCATCGAGGTCGGCAAGCAGGCCGACCTGGTGGTACTCGCCGCCCCGAATCTCCTGCACCTGGCCTACCACTACGGCATCAACCCGGTGAGCGCCGTGATCAAGAATGGCCAGCTCGTCTACCACGCCTGACTCTGTCAGGGCCTGAGGGCTTGGGGGTTGAGGCACTCAGGTCCTGGGGCTTGGGTCCTGGGTCCTGTACAGATGACCATCTTCTCGTAGAGGCCCGTCCGGGTGGTTCGCAGGGGGACGGCGTCGGCTACTCAGACTATGACGGACAGGCCGCCGCCTTGTCTCATCATCGCGCCCCAAGAATCTTGCACTTCCGCGGCCCTTGCGCTGCGCTCGATTCGGCACCCCCTGTCGAACCACCCGAACGAACCTCGGGCACCGGAGAAGGGCTTAAGGGTGCAGGGGCCTAGGGGCGTAAAGGGCGATTCCCAACGTCACAGCGGCGCAAGGCCGCGTACGAAGTCTTGAAGCGGCCGGACCTGTGCCCGGCGGGGTGGGAGGGGGGCCAGGACGACGGGCGAGAGCCTCGAGCATGGCCCAGTACCACCAACAACTCAAGACCCCAAGCCCTCAAGGGCAGGCCGGAGGTACGACGGGCTCCTCAACCCCCAAGCCCCCAAAGATCAGCCGGTGCCAAGCACCGGATGCTTCAACCCCCTACGCTTGTGGATAGATGGGGCGGATATCCACAGGGACGTCGTCCAGGCGACCGATCGCGTTCAGCAGCGGCTCCGACGCCTGGCCATAGGTCTCGAGGAACCTGGCCGTGCCTTCGTAATCTCCGTTGGCCTGCAGCATCAGCATCTCGTTCAGCAAGGTCTCGATCGCCACTGGAAACTCCTCCGACACCGCGTGGAAACGCCCTTCGTCGTCGACCTCTAGCGCCCCCTTCTCCAACAGGTAGTTGAATTGTGAGACCACACCCTGCCCGTGCGCCTCATGCACACCGAAGCGCGCTGCGCGGAACAATCCCGCCACATAGGTCGCCTCCAGGGTCTCGCGCAACTCCTCGGGCATTACTCCCTTCTCGATCAAGGCGAGGATGTTGTAGATCCCCATGACGTCGGCCTTGGCCTCCTCCATGGTGGAGTAGAGCTCCTTGAGCTCCAATCTGACCTCGGTCTGGCGTCCATCGACCTCGATGGTGCCTGGCCCCAGCCCATGGCTCAA
Organism: Thermoanaerobaculia bacterium; assembly: GCA_049664225.1. Classification (GTDB taxonomy): domain Bacteria; phylum Acidobacteriota; class Thermoanaerobaculia; order Multivoradales; family JAHEKO01; genus JAUVRX01. The sequence goes on along the minus strand of JBATEX010000108.1, from coordinate 30,184 downwards.
CTCGTGATGCAGACTCTCGCTGAAGAAGGCATCGAAGGAGACGCGTGACAGATCCTCTGGCGCCAGCACGCGCTCGGCGATTGGGACCAGGATCTTGTCGAACTTGGCTCGCAGGATATTGCGCAGCATTACCTTCTTCGAACCCTTGGCCTCGCGCACTCGCTCGTCGTTGGGGAGGTTGAAGGCCAGGGTCTGGACGCCGGCTTTGGTGTCGCCGCCAGCGAACAGCACATCGACCACACGGATCGGGCTCTCCGTACCGCGATCCAGATTCTTGTGCTCATCCGCAATGGGCAAGTTCATCTCCAGCCAAGGCAGCTCCTGCTTGAAGCCTTCCAGGGCCGCGGACTCTGCCGGCAACGCCACCGTGACGAAGGCCTCGTAGGCCGCCTTGTAGCCGAAGAGACTGTCCTCGTAGGTCTCATAAGGACCGATGGTGACCTCGACAGGGGAGTCCAGATCCATCCACGCCACGTCACTGTCGTAGTAGTCATCGGTCTCGAAGGCATCGGCCCGCATGGAAAGAAAGCTCTCGAGCGAAGCGTTATCGGTGGCTGCGGCTGCCTCGCGCAGTTTGGCTATCGCCGGTTCCAACCATTGGGCGTACTCCTGGGCATAGGGCACCGCGACCAGGCCACCATCCTGGCGGCGGATTACCGTGAACTCCGAGGTGAAAGCCCCTTCATCCTCCGGGTGCTCGGCGAGCCAGTTCTCGAACTCGCTCTGAGTCATGCCCTCCGGGTAGTAGCCGGCCCCGGGTGGATGTGCCTTCGTCCCGATGAACGGCGCCATCTCTTCCAAGCGATCCCACGGGCCGAAGTTGACGGTGAAGTATTCGCGAGCCGCATCCATCTCGGGACCTGCGACCCCCTGCAGCTTGGCCGCCAGCTCTGGGTTGCCCTGCCATACCTGGCGCAAGAAGATCTCGTCCATGGAGCGGGCCGCCTGTACCAGCATCTCCAGAACTCGCAGCTCTCCTTCAGACAAACTCGAAACGTCGGCTACCAGGTCGGTCGGTTCGAATTGAGCAAGTCTCTCGGCGACATCGGGTGCCACCTCCAGGCTGCCCGTCGAAGTTGCGGCCTCCTTCTCGACAGCCGGGGCACACCCCCCGAGGATCGCAACCATCAGAATGCCACTGAATAGCCTCATGAATCGTCCCCCTTTTCAGGCCTGTTGTCTCCGCGGCAGAGAACCCGACTCGGACCAGCTCGGGTTGTCGATCTTCTCCACTCCAAAGGCTATGTCGGTTGGGCTTCCGCGGCAAGGGCCGGGCAAGTGGACAACGCCATCACGACGCCACCTTGGGCTGAGCTACAATCCGCCCCGTATGCGGAAATGGGCTCGCTCGAACAAGATCCCACCCAACCGGGGAGAAAGGTAATGACCAAACTCAGATGGTACGTAATTCTCACGGGCCTCCTGCTTCTCGCTTCATCCTCTCCATCGATGGCGGAGCTCGGCTACCAGACGTGGGGTCTCCGCGGAGGCGTCGGCGTCGATCCTGACCAGGGGATCATCGGAGTACAATGGAACCTTGGCAACTTCTCCCGAAGAGTCCGCCTACAACCCAACTTCGAGCTCGGTTTCGGAGACAACAGCACGCTTGGAAACTTGACGATTCCGGTCCACTACCGTTTCGGCAGTAGCCCGGATTTCACGCCCTACGCCGGTGGCGGCATTCTGCTCGGCTACATCGACTATGACAAGCCCAAAGGCAGCGGCAACAGCGACTGGTTCATCGAGCCTGTCGGGGTGGTGGGAATCGAATGGCCTTTGAGTGGCGGCGGTGATCTATTTCTAGAGCTCGGCGTGTCCTTTGGGGACGCTCACGACGCCAAGCTGATCATCGGCTGGATGCGCCGCATTCGCTGAGAGCCGAGCTACGGACTCGTCGGTTGCAGCCCTATTCCAGGGCTCGAGCTCATTCCTTCACTACAGCTGAGCGGCTAGCCAATTCGAGGAGGTTCTCACCCTCCATGATCTGTGATCGCTGTCGATCCGTTCGAAAGGTGAGTGTCAAGGCCAGCGGCTCGTCGCCACCTTTAGCCTTCGCCAACCAGGCTCTGAGCACCGAGGCCGGCAGATCCTCGCGCCGATAGCCCCAGATCTCTACGCTCATGCGCTCCGTGGTGACTCGTTGATCGTCCGGATTCTGCGTTTCCCAGGCCAGAGCGGAGCGGGTGGTGATACTCATGTGCGTCGGCGAGCCCAGAAGTATCAGGGCCCTGCCGCGAGCCGTCAGGCTGCCTCGGATTCCCTCTTCGGCATATAGAACATCCGCTGCCGCGACGCGCTGCTCGTAGGCCTCCCGGTAGGGATTGCCAGGGTCCTCCGGTCGAGGATCTCGCCGAGACCAGAACTCCTCGATAAATAGGGGAGCATCCTCGGGATCCTGAACCTGACGAATCTCCCTTCGCTCGCTCGACAGTAGGAGCCAACGAACCGGACCCTCTGCCCAGTCGGCCAGATCCTCGGGACCCGCAGCAATGGCCATGGCCGCCGGCCAGCAGACGCCCAAGCTCATCATCACAGTCAAGGCGAGAGCCAGGTTCCGCATCATCAGACCTGTACCGAGGACCCTGCGCTAGTCCTGGTTGTCCTCGTGTGAAGGCAGCTTCCAGTGCACGGCTTCATCGAACTCCCAGCGATGGCGCGGGAAATAGACACCGACTCCACGCCGCGGGGAGGTCATCGAGAAGCTCAAGAAACGTCGGTGATAGTCATAGGGGTAGCCGTCACGGGCGTGGACAGCCACGTCAATCAGATACTCGCCGGGGCCCAGCCGAAGCGCTGGACATACAAGTCGCACCCGGGTTCTGCCCTTCAGCCTCTCCGAGGCATAGCCGGACAGGCCGCTATTGACTCCCCAGACTTCTACATCCCGGGGAGTGAAGACGCCGATCCCGAACACGAAGTCGCTCAACTCCTGATGAGCCTCGACCTCGATCTCGAAGCACACTTCTTCGCCACTTTCAAAGTGGTGCTTTTCTCGATCGTTGGTGTCGAGCAACCTTACACCCAGAATCTCGGCCTCTCTCGAGCCCCATCGGTGAAGCTCCTCCGAGTCTCCGGCTTCGGAGTCGTCGATGACCTGACTGGGCGATGGATTGCCGACTTCAGCGACTTCGCCCAGTTCCGCACCTGACCCTTCCTGGAGCTCCCTCTGGCGTGCCTCCTTGGCAGCCAGATGAGCCTGGCCCTCTCTTTCGGCCACCGCCAATCGGTAAGCATCTGCCACCCGTCGCGGCGAGCCGAGCAGTCGGTTGCGCCCCTTCTCGAGCCACAACACCTCGTCTGAGAACTGTTCGATGGTGTCCAGCGAATGGCTGACCAGCAAGAGCGTGTTGCCCTTGGCCAGGAACTCCTCGATGCGTCTCAGACAACGATGCTGGAAGGCCTCGTCTCCCACTGCCAGTACCTCATCCACCAGCAGGATCTCTGGATCGGTATGGATCGCCACCGAGAAACCGAGCCGAACGTACATACCTGAGGAGTAGTTCTTGACCGGCTCCTCGATGAAGTCCGCCAGCCCGGAGAACTCGACGATGTCGTCGTATCGGCGGTCGATCTCCTTGCGGCTCAAGCCCAGAACCGCACCGTTGATATAGACGTTCTCACGGCCAGAGATTTCGGGGTGGAAGCCTGCCCCCAGCTCGATCAGGGCCGCTACCCTACCCGACACATCGACGTTTCCCTCGGTTGGCTGCAGCATGCCGGCGAGGATCTTGAGCAAAGTCGATTTGCCGGAGCCGTTGCTGCCGATCACACCGAATGCGGTTCCCTTCTTGACCGTGAAGGAGACATCCTCCAATGCCAGGATGGTGTCCTCCGCACTGTGACCCCCGACCAGACTGCGCTGCAGCAAGGCGCTCTTGAGCGTTCTCAATCGAAAGCCAGGCGCCATCCGCAGATAGGACTTGTCCAGGCCGTCGACACGGATGGCGATGCTCATACCGCCTCCACCAGGCTGTCACTGAGTCGGCCGAAGAGCCAGCAACCAGCGAGCCACAGCACGGCTCCCCAGCCAACCATCTGAATCCAGATCTGCACTGACGGCAGCACGCCCTGAAACAAAACGGCCTGATAGGCCCTGGCGTACGGAGTAAAGGGATTGAGCCACTCGATAGCCCATATCAGGGAGGGATACTTCGAGAGGTAGTCCAAGGGGTAGATGATCGGCGTCAGATAGAAGAGCAGTGCCAGTAGATTCGCGACGATGTCCTTGACGTCTTTGAAGTGAACGTTGAGCGCCGAGAGTCCCAGGGTCAATCCACCCAGGGCCGGCAGCTGCAGCGCCACGACGACGGGGAAGAGCACCACCGCCCATCCACCGATGGAGAAACCGAGAACGCGGCCGGCAATCAACCCGGCCACGAGAATCGGTACCGCGAAGAGAAGGTGAACCAGGTTCGAGAGCACCGAGACCATGGGCAAGACCTCGGCGGGGAATACGGCCTTGCGGATCAGCCCGGAGTTGGCCGTCAGCGATTGGGTGCCCTCCATCAGGGAAGTGGCAACCCAGGTCCACGGGAACAGGCCGGTCATCAGGAAGAGAACGTAGGGGTTCGTGCCCTTGAAGCGAGGCTCGAACACCACGCTGAAGACGAAGGTATAGACGCCAAGCAGCAACAGAGGGGTGACAAGTGACCAGAAAAACCCGAGCACGGAGCCCCGATAGCGCGCCTTGAGCTCCCGGGACACCAGGGTGGCCAGGAGACCGCGGAATCGGAACAGGCTGTCCGCCACTTTTGTCATGCTCAGTATCCGACTCTCACCGGCCTGGGCTGGTTGGCCCGAATCTCCTGCCTGCCGGGGGTCTGCGCCACGTCAACGCAAAGAGTACAGCAACTGAGCACCGCCTGTGGCTGGCTCAGCAGGGCCGACACGAGCACTCCTTCCAGGGCTGCTCGAAGGTTTGGCGCTTGACTAGTCGTTCTGTGACCGGGATCAACCACCCGTTTCGGCGCGAGTTCGCCGCTGGTCTTCCTCCAGCCGTCGCAGGCGATCGAGCAACTCCTTTCGGCGACGCTCCACCTCCGCCTCGTAGTCGATCAGCTCGCCATTGTTGACGACATAGACTCGCGGGTACTTCTGAACGTCGCCCCGCTCGTCGAACTGGATCGCGCCAGCGGCACCCGTGAAGTCGCGAAGCGACCGTACGGCGCTCCAGAAGTCGCTCGGCAGAGCACCCGATCGACGCAGGGCCTCGGCCAGCGCCATCATGGCATCGTAGCCGTGCACAGCGTAGAGATTGGGGTCGCTCCCGAACTTGGCGCGGTAGCCCTGGACGAAGGCCTGCGTCTCGGGCTCCTCGGAGTCGAGATCGAAGGCGGCCTGGGTCAGGAACACACCCTCTGCGGGCCGCCCCACCTGGGCGATGATCTCGGGCGCCGCGAAGGCCGATGTCGTGAAGATCGTCTCCGTGTACCCCTGATCCCTCAGGTGGGCGATCATCTGGGCCAGGTCCTCCGCGTAGGCCGCCAGATAGACCGCGTCGGGCTGCAAGGTCATCACCCTCTCGATGACACCCGACAGGTCCGAAGACAGGGATGGGAACTCGATTGTCTCGACCACCTCTCCGCCATGCCGCTCGAATTCCTTCCGGAAAATCTCCTGGATACCTTTGGCGTATTCACTTTCCTTGGCCAGGACCACAACCCTTTCAGCATTCATCTTCTGGGTCGCGAAGTTGCCCATGGTGGCGCCTTCGCGGGCGTCCGAGGGAAAGACCCGATAGAAGTTCTTCGAGATTCCGGTCAGCTCGGGTGTCGATGCCGAGGGCGACATCAGCACTCGATCGTTTTCGTCAGCCACCGCCACCATCGCCAGCGCCTCGGGCGTGGTGACTCCGCCAATCACTGCCAGTGCGTCCTGGGAGTAGAGATCCTCCAAAAGCTGCTTTCCCTTCTCGGGATCGCTCTCCGAATCGACCACGATCAGCTCTAGCTCATAGGGGTAGTCATCGAGCATCCTGAGCTGCTCGATCGCCAACTCCACGCCCTTGCGAATCGGCACTCCGTACACGGCTGCTTCCCCCGTCAGGGGCAAAACGGCGCCGAACTTGACCGGCTTGTCCTTCTGGCAAGCGAGCACTGTCGAGAGCAAAGCGAGCAGGAGAATGCTTTTCTTCTTCATGGTCGATTCACCGGCTTTCCGTTGATTGAACCAACAACCTTTCTAACCCACGGCCTAAACACTGTCAAGCCATCGCAACCTCATCTAGACAGGTTGCCACAGATCGACCTCGAACCGCTAGTCGAGCCAACACAGAGACAGAAGCGCTAGAATAAGGCGCAACCATGACCAAGACACGATCTCTCACCATCCGCTGTCCTGATTGTGAGGCGCATCTGGTTATCGATGCCGCCACTGGTGAGATTCTTGCCCACCGCGCCGTCAAGCAGCCACTGGCCGGGGGCAAGGACTTCGAGACCCTCCTGGAAGACCTCGATCGCGACAAGCACGAGGCCGAGGAAGTCTTTGCCCGCGAAGTCGCCGCCATGAAGGATCGGGACCGGCTCCTCGAAGAGAAGTTCAAGCAGGCCATGGAGCGAGCCAAAGAAGAGCCTGACGACGTTCCTCCGCCCCGGCCCTTCGACCTCGACTGACCAAGCCCGAGGCCAACCGAAGTCATCATTTCTACCGAATCAGGAAGTCCTCGTTTCTGAGGCTCGAAAGAGCCCGCTCCAAGCTCGCCTCTTTAATGAGCAGGAAGTCCGTGTCATAGGTCGAGATCACAAATACGCTGATTCCCGAAGCGGCCAACGGCGCCGTCAATGAGGCCAGAATCCCCACCTCGGTGAACGCCAGGGGGCCCTCGACCATGAGACAGCGCCACCCGGTATCGGACTGCACTTCAGGAGGGACGACGTCCTGCTCGCAGACAATGGACAGCTCTCGAGTTGTGCGGGTGACCGAAGAGACGGAGCCCTGCTGGGCCCAGTCGGGCACGGCCTCGTCGGCAGCAAGGCGACAGACGGCAAAGGTCCCCTCGAGCAGAACCAGATCAAGTGCAGTACCAACCATCAGCAGGAACTCTTCAACCCTCTTCCGGCTCTGGCGGAGACTCTCCCTCTGCAAGGGGTCGCAGCAGCTCTTCGGCTTCTTCTGCGCGCCCCTTCTCTACCCGGATGGTCGCTGCCAGACCACGACCCGACTGACTGATCCCAGCACCCCAGCGCCCTACCGGCAGCACACTGAGCGCTTCCTCTCCCTGTACGAGATAGGGGATCCGAGCAGAATCCAGAACCGATTCGACAACCGGCAACAGAGAGACGTCGGCCGTCTCGAAGACAGGTACCAGATCCGCGTCCGGATCTACCGGCGGCAACTCGACAACCAACCGGACTTCACAGTCCGGGCATGTCTCGATGCCTTCTCGATACTCTGCTCTGCAGTCAGGACAGTACATTTCAAAGACCTCCTTGGCCGACGTCAGCCGATTCTCGAGACAGGCACTCCTCTCGAGTGGGCATCCCCTGATTGGAGACCTTATCTCAGAAGAGCTCTGCGATATCATCTCGTTGCCCTTGTCAACGCGATCCGTTTCCACCCGAGAAGATACACGACACCGATTCAGCGCCGGAGTCGAGCCGGTCGTGGTCGCTCGACCCTGCAGGAGCCACCCATGACACGCAGCCGCCTCGGAAAGACCCTGCCGATCCTGCTTCTTACTCTCTGGGTGCCTAGGTTTGGCCTGGCGCTCCCCACCTCGCAAGACGAACCGGAGAAGGGTGAGGCGGGCGAAGTCGCGGGGCCTGGTGATCCGCAGAATCACCTGGCAGCCACGGTTGGAGAGTGGGAGATGGCCATTCGCGTATGGACCAATCCCAACGGCGAGCCGGCTGAGACTCGAGGGTCCGCCTCCGCTCGCTGGATTCTGGGTGACCACTTCGTCGAGACCCGGCTCGAGGGTGAGGTGTTGGATACCGCCTTCGAAGCACTGAGGATCGAAGGCTACGATGTCGCTGCCGACCGGTTCGTCAGCACCTGGCGCGACAGCCGCGGAACCTACACACTGGTCTTCAACGGCAAGTGTGACGCCACTTGCGCGATCCGAACCATGACAGCGGAATTCACCGATCCGGTCTCCAAGACCGAGCTCACCATCAAGAGCGTGACCACCATCATCAGCAACGACTCGTATCGGTACGAGTCCTACATCGTCACGCCGAACGGCACCGAAATCAAGAACATGGAGTTCGACGCTACTCGCAGACCTTGAAAGCCGACAAGAGCAGCCGCATCGATCACCCTGGCATTCGAGGCGGCAAACGAGGAGCCGGTGAAAGAGCCTACGCTGACAGCCGCTGACCATACCTGGGTTCGCCTGCAGGAGGCAGCCAACCCAATGGCCTCGCTGGCGGTCCTGTTCTTCGCCCAGGTCCTACCGATCGACAGCCTGAAATCGCTGGTCGAGGATCGCTTGATGTCTTTCGAGCGCTTTCGCCAGCGTATTCTGCCCTCCAGGCTACCGCTCGGCCGACCCCGCTGGCACGAAGGAGACGACTTCGCTCTCGACAATCATCTGTTCCGCGCCACTCTGTCGCCTCAGGGTACGGCACGGGATCTGGAGGCATTGATCAGCCGGCTTCTGGTCGAGCCGATGGCAACCGATCAGCCTCTCTGGCAGCTCCACTTGATCGAAGAAGTCGATGGTGGCTCGGTGCTGGTAGTGAAGATCCACCAGAGTGTGGCGGATGGTACTTCGGCCTCCAGGATCGTTCTGGGATTGGGCAGCACGGAGTCGGGCCAGCACCCTGCAGAGATCGACTACAAGGGACTCGAGGCCCACCTCCGAACCGAGGAAGTGGTCGAGACCGCCTGCCAACCGGGATCCACGGTCCGCTCTCTGTGCCGTCTAATCGCTCAGCGCTCGGACACCGATTCGTCGCTGATGGGCAAGCCGACGCACCCGAGAGAGGTGGCCTGGTCGCAGGGCTTTCCGTTGATCCGCCTCCGCAGCTTCGCCACCCGCCTGGAGGCCAGCGAAACCGAGCTTCTCCTCGCCGCGGTCACGGCAGCCCTTCGGCAGGAGCTCGTTCGACTCGATCTGCTGCCTGAATCGGTTCTCTTGCGGGCGGTAGTGCCATGCAATCTTCGGAGCCCGCAGCACGACCCCTTCGGAAGCCGATTCGCCCTCGCGGTGCTTCCACTGCCGGTTGGCAGAACCACCGTCCGGTCGCGTCTCCGGAAGCTCGGCCAGGAGCTCGATGATCTCGGATCAACCCGAGGCTCGCTCGCCGTCTTCCAGGCTCCCGAGGATCCCGGCTTCCGGATGTCGGAAGTGGAAGATCAGATCACTCGACAGCTCGCCAAGAAGACCACCCTTCTGCTCTCCTTTGCACCCCAACCGACGAAGCCCCTCTACTTCTGCGGACACAAGCTCGAGGACTGGCTCTACTGGCCAGCCCAAGCGGGTCCACAGCGGCTGTGCCTCGGTCTTGCAGCGACCTCCGACCAGATTCGTCTTGGAGTCACAGTCGACGAAGGATCGGCCACCGATCCACATCGTCTCGCCCAGGCCTTCGACCAGGCCCTGGCAGAGATTGCCGCAGCTTCCGGCGAGACGACCTGAAAGAGGCAGTAGGGGCGTAAGGGCTTAAGGGCGTATGGGGCAACTCCTTGATAGGAGTCTCGAAACACATCGACGACCTGAGAACAGAAGACGGTGCAAGGCCGCGTACAAGGGTACCAGCCGGAGGCTCAGGACGACGGAGGGAGAGCCTCGTGCGTGGCGCAATACCACCCACGACCAAGAACCCTAAGCCCCTACACCCCTAGGCCCCTAGGCCCTCGCTGTGTCACTGCCCCCAAGCCCTTAGAGATAGGCCGGAGGTACGACGGGCTCCTCAACCCCCAAGCCCTCAAAGACTGGCCGGAAGCAATGCCCGGCCACTTCACCCCCCACTGCCCCAAAGATCGGCAGGGAGGTACGACCGGACGCCTCAACCCCAGGATGGGTGGGTGGCGGGAGCCTAGTCGAACGGATTAGCTTCCCAGGAGCCGTAGCTCGGGTTCGGGAAGATGAAGAAGCGGGAGCCGAAGTCGCCAAAAGCCTCAGGAGACGAGAATCGCGATTCCTGGCTCATTTCGGGGAAGTCGTTGATGTTGTCACCCAGCCACATGACGATCTCGACTGGCGACAAGTCGGGGGCTGCGGTGCCCTTTTGGATGCTCTCCCAGCGGGGCTCCTTTTCACGGTCGTCTGCGCGGCAAAGCAGCACGTCGAAGGGTACTCGGATGGTCTCCAGATTGGCTCGAGTGTCAGGGCAATCGCGATCCCTCCTGTTGGTCACGACGGCGATGCGCCCACCCAACTCCTGAACCATATCGAGAAATTGGAGTGCCCCTGGCAAGGGCGACGCCTCTCTTCTGGCCACCCAGGCCCTCCAGAGCTCATCCGTCGAATCCTGACCGAGCCGAACCAACTCCTTCTCGTAATCCCTATTGCTGATGAGCGTTTCGTCAGCGTCCAGCGCCACAGCCCAGGTCCCTGGCGCCTTACCTTCGACGCTCTTCCTGAGCTCTTGCCCAGCGAGGGAGTAGGTCTGAAGGAAGATTGCCTCGAATTCGGCGGAGTTTCGCATCCAGTGCACGGATCGCCGCAGATCCGAGCCGGCAGCGCTGGAGGATTGTGTTGGCTGCGGTGGGACGGACCCGCCTGAAGAGCAGGCGACCACTGAGACACAGCAGGCAAGGTAGGCGAGATGCTTCATGGGGCGACCTCCGTTCGAATCGAAACACCGATTCTACTAACTACGAGTCTCAGCCCGCTCAATCGAGAGACTCAAGATACACTGATCGGCATCATGAAGACCTGGCTGCTCGAGATCCCGTGGTCACTTCTCATCATCGCCTGCCTCACCCTCGGGTTGGCGCCCTTCGCGCCTCCCCATATCGTGGAGAAGCTACGCATGCTTTTTCGTGGCACGCTGGTCCGCCCCATTGACTGGCTGGATCTGGTGTTCCACGGAATTCCCTGGCTGCTCCTCATCCTCAAAGCCTGGGCCACCGCCACGAAGTAGGGCATAGGGTCTTAGGGGCGTAAGGGCCTAAGGGCGTAAAGGACGAGACCCAACGGCACAGACCCTCATTGCACCAAGCCCCCAAAGATCAGCCGGCGGAGAGCCGGCTGCCTCAACCCCCACTGCCTCAAAGACCGTCCGGAGGTACGACGGACGCCTCAACCGTCAAGGCCCCGAGTCTTTGAGGGGCCTCAAAAGCCTGAGGCCATTCAGCACCACCAGGATCGTGCTGCCTTCATGGCCGATGACACCAACGGGTAGTGCCAGGCCGTGCAGCAGGTTCACCACCACGAGGATGGCGATGACAGCACACGCAAAAGCCAGGTTCTGGCGCACGATCCTCTGTGCCTTACGGGAAAGTCGCACGGCATAGGGAAGCAGCATCAGCTCATCGCGCACCAACACCAGGTCGGCCGTTTCCAGGGCAGCATCGGTGCCAGATGCGCCCATGGCAACACCGATCGTCGCCGCGGCCAGGGCGGGAGCATCGTTGACCCCGTCGCCAACCATCGCCACCCGCTCGCCCCCCTCCATCATCTCGCGGAGGATCGCTACCTTCTCCTCGGGCATCACTTCGGCGTGCCACTCGTCTACTCCCACGGCTTCGGCAACCTTCCTCGCTACTGTCGGGTTGTCACCGGTCATCATCACCGTGCGAGTCGTACCCAGATCTTGCAGCTGCTCGATGGCAGGTCTCGCCTCCGGCCGGACCTGGTCTTCGATCGCCAAGGCACCCGAAACCCCGTTGCCCGACAGGAAGACAACCGTTCGAGCCTCTTGTTCGAGAAGCTCGATCTTCTCTCTCTCCTGGGCATTGGGAGCCTGAGCACCCAGCTCGGCTACGAAGTCACGGCGTCCCACGGCCACTTGTCGACCCGAGACCTGAGCCACCGCGCCACGACCCCGGTGATTCACGAGGCCGTGAGCTGAGGGCACCACCAGGCTCTTCGCTTCTGCTGATTCGACGATCGCGCGCCCCAGATGATGCTCCGAGAGGCGTTCCACCGCCGCCGCCATCTCTAACACTTCGTCGGCAGTGGACTCCCCGAATGGCACCACCGAGGTCACGACGGGCCGACCTCCGGTGAGCGTGCCCGTCTTGTCGAAGGCAAAACTGTCGATTGTGGCGAGCTCCTCCAGCGGCGCGCCCCCCTTGAAGAGCAACCCCTTGCGAGCGGCATGTCCCAGCGCGGCCAGAATGGTGGCGGGCGTCGAGATGACTACCGCGCACGGAGAGGCCACTACCAGCAGCGTCATCGCCCGATAGAACGCCGGCCGGAAGGCCTCCCCTAAGGCGACCGGAAGGACCACAGCCACCGCGGCCGCGAAGATTACCGTTGCCGCATAGCCCTGCTCGAAGCGATCGATGAACCTCTGGGTGGGTGCCTTGGCCTCCCGGGCTTCCTCCACCAGCTCGATGATGCGCGCCAGCGTCGACTCCGAGGCTCTCCGCTCGACCGAGACTTCGGCGGTGCCTCCAACATTGATGGAGCCGGCGAAGACCCGATCTCCGGGTCCCTTGGGATCCGGAGTGGACTCCCCTGTGATGGCTGCCTGATCCGCGGCTGTATGGCCGGACACGACCTGGCCATCCACCGGGATCCGCTCGCCTGGCCGGATCCTCACCACCTGGCCAGGCTCCAGATCATCCGCTGCTACCTTTCGCTCGGTGCCGTCGGGCGCCAGCAGCATCGCCTCGTCGGGCCGCAGCTCCATGAGTGATTCGATGGCACGCGTCGTGCGCCGCAACGCTCGCGTCTCGAGGGCATTGGAGAGCGAGAACAGAAAGAGCAGTGCCGCGCCTTCCGCGTACTCGCCGATGCTCGCCGCGCCCAGGGCGGAGAGCAGCATCAGCAGATCGATATCGAGCCGCCGGTCCTTGAGGCTCTGGATCGACCGGCCCAAGCTGAAGGCGCCGCCTGCGACGTAGGCGCCTGCGAAGGCCAGCATCTCGGCCCATTGGGGCAGACCCAGAAGCTCCACCCCAAGCCATCCCAGAAGCGCCAAGGCTCCGCAGACCACCGGTGTCCAGATGGGCTCCTTACCGTCAGCCAAGGCTTTGACCCAGGCAGGGAGGGCCTCTTGTTGGGCTTGTCTTGAGGTGCTCATGGGTCGAGAACGGGCGCGCCAGCCAGTCATTCTAGCCGGTAGGTCCTCGCCTACAGCTCGGAGAGAGCCGGACTCGACCCGAGGTCACGAGTCTGATTAACTCCCGTTGCGAACTCTCGAGCATGACGACCTATCTCATCGATGCCAGCCCGTACATCTTCCGGGCTCACTTCTCCATGCCTTCGTCCCTCGTGGACCCCGAAGGTAGGCCGGCTGGAGCCACCTACGGATTTGCCTCCTTTCTTCTCAAGCTCCTCGCTCAGGAGCAGCTCAGCCATCTGGCGGTGGCCTTCGACCGCAGCCTGACTACGAGCTTCCGTAATGAGCTCTACCCGGAGTACAAGGCCAAAAGGGAGACACCGCCGGAGGAGCTCGTGAGCCAGGTGGAAAACTGCCGGCGCGTGGCAGAGTGCCTCGGGATGGCGACCTTCATCGATGATTCCTACGAGGCCGACGATCTTATTGGCACCCTCTCGACTCTCGCATCGGGCGCCGGGCAGAAGTCGGTCATCGTGACCTCCGACAAGGATCTGGCACAGCTCGTCTCCGAGAGTGTCACTCTTCTGGACTTCGCTCGGGAGACCCGCTACTCGACCCCCGAGGTGGAGGAGAAATTCGGCGTCCACCCTGAGCAGATAACTGACCTGCTGGCTCTGGCTGGCGACGCCGTGGACAACATCCCGGGTGTCCGGGGAATCGGCAACAAGACTGCGGTTGCCCTGCTGCAGGCGTTTGGAAACCTCGAGACCGTGTACGAGAGGTTGGACGAGGTCGAGGGGCTTCCGATCCGAGGCGCCGCATCGGTCAAGGCCAAGCTCGAAAGCGACCGCGAAAGGGCTTTCCTCTCGAAGGAGCTCGCCACCATCTATAGCCAGATTCCCCTGGACGTGACCTTCGAGGATCTAGCCTATCGCGGCGCCAACCGCGAATGTGTCGAGGCTCTGTTCCAAGAGCTCGGCTTCGACCGGATCCGCAACCGAATCAAGATTTGGCAGTGAGAACACAAGGGGGTGAGGCGGCCGTCGTACCTTGGGCCGATCTTTGAGGGCTTGGGGGCACAGAAGTCCTGGGACCTCGGCAGATGACCCTTCTGGTCGTTGTCGAGGGGTCCGACGCGTGGACCCCTGGGCCTCTCGTCCCTACGCCCTTAAGCCCCTACACCCCTAGCCCGCATTATTCATGAGCCCCACGCCCAAGCCGAGGGGTTGGTCCAGAACACAGGTTCCCTGTAGACTCGTCCAACTCTTGACGCAGCACCGAGCCCGAACCCACCACGATCGGTCAGAGCACCCGATCGAGGGTTGCCAGCGCTGACCGGTGGCGAGGTTCTCTCTGGTTTGCGTCAGAGACGAATCGAACAGCTACGTTCCCAGACCTTCGAAGGAGAACTCTCGACATGAAGAATCCACGAAAGCTGACTGCACTATCGACTCTGGCCTTGATCGGAGCCTTGGTGTTCCCCGCTCTAGCTACAGCCGGTCACTATTACGAGGCCGTCACCACTAGTGACACCGGTCAGAAGAAGAAGCAAGACGTGATGCAGGTGCGCGCCTGGGTGGAAGACTCCAACGCCAAGGTGGAGTTCGTGACCGGCGAGAAGAAGGGCTTCTTCGCGGCGGGCTCCTACCTCGTGACCACGGACGGTGGCGAGACCGTCTATCTCGTCAACCCTGCGGAAGAGACCTACGGCTCCTTCGACATGGAAGCGATGATGGCCACCATGGGTCAGGTCATGGACATGATGAGCCAGACCGGCGGCATGATGAAGATGGAGTTCGCCGACGTTTCCAGCGAGATGCTCTCCGAGGAGGCAGGGGGCAAGGTGCTCGGCTACGACACGACCCACTACCGCTGGAAGTCCGGCTACACCATGCGAATGAAGATGATGGGATTCAAACAGGAGACCCGGACCGACACGATCCAGGACATCTGGAGCACCGATGGCCTCGACGCCAGGGGCTTCGGCGTCTGGCTGCGCCCTGACCGGGCTCTGAGAACCGGCAACGAGGAGTTCGACAAACTCATCAGCTCCCAGGCCACGACGGTCCGGGGTTTCCCACTGAAGACAGTCAATGTTTCGACCATGACCGGCAAGAAGGGCAAGTCCACGCAGATGACTTCGACGACCGAGGTGACCATTCTGCGCGAGGAATCCGTCCCGGGCTCGACTTTTACCTGGCCCGACACCTACACCGAGGTCGAGATCATCCCCGAGATGCCTTAAGGCTATGACCAACAGGGTGAAGCCCAGGACGAGGACGGCAAGAAGAAGGGCCTCGAGGGTCTCTTCAAGCCGAGTGGTTGATCGAAGAACAGACTCAGACTCGTCGGGTACCTTCGCGCCACGACCAGGAGAGCAGCATCACGTTGGGGAAGGAGAACCGAGGCCAGAGCTCTCTTGGCCTTGGATCTTGACCCAGCGCCAAAGCAGGACGGCATAGGCGCCGTTTAGGGCCAGCCCGACGAAGCCGACCTCCGGGCCGTAGATGGAGGTCTCCTCGATACCGAGAGCACCGACCTTCGTGCCGTAGGCAAAGAGCCCATAGGCCAGAGCGTTCCAAACCGCGTGGCTGACGCTCGCGACCACAGCGGAGCCAGAGATGAGCCGCAGCATTCCCCACACCAGACCCAGAAGAAGCGCGTTGACCAGGAAGACCGGGATCTGTTCGGCCGGTAGGTCGAATCCCGTATCGAGAGACACCGCCGAGACGTGCCAGAGACAAAAGGCGATACTACTCCAGAGCAGCACCTGGCTCTGACTTCGCCCCGCTTTGCCGAGAGAGGCCCAGAGCCAGCCCCTGAAGAAGCCCTCTTCCGTCAGAAGTACCATGAGGCTCCCCATGGTGCTTCCTACCAAGAGCTCGATCCAGAACCGCTTCCAGTCGGCGACGGAGATGTCGACCACACCAGCCAGCAGGGCGATCACGGTAGCGGCACCGATCACCACGAATGGATACAGCAGGGCCAGGCCGTAGTCCCGTGGCCGACCCCAGACGAGACCCATCTCCCGCCGGGAGAAGCGCTGCCAATACCACAGCAGGAGACCCAGCGGCAGCAGCGGCAGAGCACTGAAGATGGACAAGTCATTCGCATCCATCGCGGTGGTAATGGCGATGGCGGCGAGGATGCCGACGAGCGGACGCATTAGACGACGGTCCATCTTCACCTCCTTACGAAGATCTCGGAAATCCGAGGATTCCCGGTTGCATTCCAGGTGCACGTGCCGCTTCACGCTGGCACGAGTACCCAATACTACGAATGCTAGACTCCGTCGTTAACACCTCAGACCGTTGAAGGGGACCTTTACCGTTCGTTGTTGGGGACCGTGCCATGACACGACTGACCTTGCCCCTCCTCGCCCTTGCCCTGGGCACCATGCCCGCCGACGCTCAATTCAACCTCGACAAGCTCAAGAAGGCTGTCGAGACCGCCACCGAAGTGGCCGAGGCGGTGGATGACTTCACTTTCACCGAAGCCGAAGAGATCGAGCTGGGGCTGGCCATTAGCAACCGGATCCGGGCCCGCTACGGAGTGGCCCAGGACCCCGAGGTGACGCGTTACGTAAGCCTTGTGGGCGCCACGGTGGCCCAGAGTAGTGGCCGCCCCACCATCCCCTGGAGGTGGATCGTCCTCGACTCCGACGTCGTCAACGCCTTCGCCGCTCCCGGTGGATACGTTCACGTAACACGCGGCGCTCTGGCGGTCATCAAGAGCGAGGCGGAGTTGGCCGGAGTGCTGGCCCACGAGGCCGCACACGTCACCCGCAAGCACACCTTGAAGGCCCTACAGAAATCCTTAGGGATGGAGCTCGCCCAGAACCAGGCCTCGTTCACAGTGGGCTCGGCACTCTTCGAAGCGGCTGCGGATCAGGCAGCCAAGGCGGTGCTTGCAGGCTTCGGCCAGTCCGAGGAGCTGGAGGCTGACCAGGTGGGCGTCGAGATCGCTGCCCGGGTTGGATATCAGGCTGCTGGCCTGACCAATTTCCTCGGCACCCTGAACGCTCTCACTGCTGGCTCCTCCTCGAGCTCTGCTCTGTTCCGCTCGCATCCCGAAACCGACGAGCGGATCAAGAAGCTCAACAAGACGATCCGGCAGGATCATCTGGACGGTGGGGTTTGGCTGGCGGAACGCTACGCTGTCTCTGTGACCTACGAAGTCGCGGCAGCAAGCACAGGCGGACCCGGGGTCGCGGGGGGGCGGGGCGTGGCCGGCTCGAGCGAAGGCGATGCACCCGCAGAGGACGAGGTGGCAGAAGAGGACAAGGAGGACGATGGCGGGTTCTCGCTCGCCAAGCTTGTCAATCCCTTCGCCATGGGCGAGGAGGAGGAGTCGGCGGAGGTGACGGGTGCCGGCGCAGGGCGGGCCGTGGGTGAAGAGGCTGGCGAAGATGAAGGCGGCGTCAAGACCACCGAGATCGTCGAGATCCGGCTGACCCCCTCAGAAATCGTAGCCTTCCAGAGAGAGGGCGGCCTGAAGTAGGGCCTCCTCGTGAGGAGACCATCCAAGCGTGCAGCCTGGGTAACGCTGGCGGTCGCCAGCGCCTTGATTGGCTTGGCTCTCAGCGAAACACGCATTCTCCAGACGCTAGAGCTCAAGACCCTCGATTTTCGGTTCCGCCTGCTGGGCGACCAGGGCGTGGCTTCGCCCGACATCGCCCTCGTCGCCATCGACGACGCCAGTCTCAAAACCCTGGAGCCCGCAGTCGGTCGGTGGCCGTGGCCCCGGGAGGCCCATTCCGTCCTGCTCAGCTATCTGCAGCGCGCCGGGGCCCGCTTGGTGGTCTTCGACCTCCTCTTCCTCGAGCGCGATGCTCAGAACCCCGAGGGAGATGCTGCCTTCGGCCAAGCAACTGCGCAGGCAGGCAACGTCGTCCATTCCGTCCACCTGGGAAATCAACGAACAGTCGAAGCTACACCCGACTTGCTGGCCTCTGCCTCGATTCCCTCTGTCGGTGGCTTCGATTCCTTCGCGGGCATCGACTTCCCCCTCGAACAGATCGCGCGAGGTGCCCGGGGCCTGGGCCACGTCGCCATGGCCTTGGACCAGGATGGTCCTTGGCGGCGTTACCTGCTTCTTGCCGGGCATCAGGATCGCCTGTTGCCGTCGCTCGCTCTGAGCACAGTGCTGGTCAGCAACAGCAACCCGCTCGACTCACTCAAGATATCTGACCACAGAGTCGAAGTCGGGGAGGCCGAGATCCCGCTCGATGAGGACTGGCGCCTTCCAATCTGGTTCAACGGCGGCCCCGGTACCTACACGAAACACCCCTACGGCCAGCTCTTCTACTCCGAGTTGCAGATTCGTGAAGGGCAGGAGCCGGGGCTCGATCCGGATCTCTTCGCCGACAAGATCGTCATCGTCGGGCTCTCGGCTGCAGGCCTGCACGACCTCTTCACGACGCCCTACAGTGGCGGGCGCGGCGAGCAGGGCGAGGGACTCGGAAAGATGCATGGCTTCGAGATCCACGCCAACGCTATCGATGACCTGCTGCATGGACGGTTTCTGCGACAGGCACCCGTTTGGCAGCGATCGGGACTGGTGCTCTTGGTGGCCGCTGTGACGGTTTGGCTGACGCTCTACACCGGTCTGATCCCGGCAATCCTCGGAGCGATGGTCGTGCCGGTGGCTTACCTGGCGCTGGTCCAGTGGGACTTCGGCCATCACTATCAACTACCTGTCGTCCCAGTGATGCTCTCCTGGGCGCTGGCATTGACCGCGGGACTCTTCTACCAGTACTGGGTGGAGTCGGCCGAGAAGCGCAAGGTCAAGCAAATCTTCTCCCGCTACGTCTCACCCGATGTCTACCGAGAATTGCTGGACAACCCCGACGCAGCCTCGCTCGGCGGGACTCGACGCGAGATGAGCGTGCTGTTCTCCGACCTGCGGGGCTTCACGACTTTCTCCGAGGGACGCTCACCTGAGGAGGTCATCGATCAGCTCAACGAGTACTTCGCCGCCATGGTGGAGGTGGTCTTCGCCCATCGCGGCACGGTGGACAAGTTCGTGGGCGACATGATCATGGCTCTCTTCGGCGCTCCCCTCGAGGATGCCGCTCACGCCGACAATGCCGTGCGCTGCGCCCTGGCCATGCAGCAACGCCTGCAAGAACTCAACAAGACCTGGCGAATCGACGGCCGCCCAGAGCTGGCCAGCGGCATCGGCATCAACAGCGGCGAAATGGTGGCGGGCAACCTGGGCTCGGAGAAGATCCAGAGCTATACCGTGATCGGTGACAATGTGAATCTCGGTGCTCGCATCGAGTCGCTGTGCAAGGAGTTCCAGGCGGAGATTCTCACCAGCGAGTTCACCGAGACCCGGCTCACCGGCGACTACACCCTCGAAGAGCTCGGCGAGGTAACCGTCAAGGGCAAGACCCGACCCGTCAAGATCTTCCGAGTGCCACTCTCGACCTGAGATCCCCCTCCCACCCCTAGGTTGAGGCGGCCGTCCCCTTCCGCCCACGCGGCTTGGATCCTGGGTCCTGGGCAGGTGACCACGATCTAGGGGAGGTCCGTCCGGATGGTTCGCAGGCGGACGGCGACGGCTACTCAGACTGCGCCGGGCGGACCGCCACCTCGTCTCGTCATCGCGTCTCATCTGTTGTGCTCTATCAAGGACCTTGCGCCGCGCTCGACTCGGCGCCCCCTGTCGAACCACCCGCACGAACCTCGGGCACCCTTTAGGCATTGAGGCAGTGAGGCAATGCGGGCCTAAGGGCGCAAAGGCCTAGGGGCGTAAGGGCCTAGGGGTCCACGGCTCGGTGCGAGGTTTCTCCGACGGGTGAGGGTTCGGCGTGGGGACCTCCAGGGGGTCCTTGCAGCGGAAGGGAGGATAGCCCTCTGGGGGCCCCACGTCGGACCCCTACACGAAGGGCTGACATTAATGCACCAATGGCCGGTAGCGGCGTCAGCCGCTTCAGGAAAGCGAGAAGAACGAGCGGATGCGGCGTAGGAATGTCTGCTCGTCCTCGAGAGAGACTTCGGCAGCGTCTCGGCTGCGCCGATCTTCCAACGTCTCCAAGGTGTCCAAGCGGCGGGCTGCAAGAGCCCGACTCAGGGACTCGGCGATGCGCGGGTCGCCCTCCAGAGTCGCAGCTAGCGCCGGCTTGGAGAGAACGAGAACACCGCAGGGATCCCTGGCGATCACCGTGGCACTGCGGGGCTCACCGGTCAGCAGCGACATCTCGCCGAAGAAGGCTCCTGCCTCCAGGATCGCCAGGTCCACGTGCTTGCCCTCCTGTTCGGGATCGGACTTGGTCACCCGCACCGCCCCCTTTTCGACCACGAACAGAGAGTCGCCCTCGTCTCCTTCGCTGACCAGAATCTCGCCTGCATCGAACAGCTTGCGCTGCGATGAAGCCGCGAGCTGCCGCACGATCTCATCGTCGAGCTCGTGGAAGATGTCGACTCTCGAGAACAGCTCAGACGCCTTGCGCAGGGCCTTGCCCTGTCGATGCTGCTCCATATCTGGAGCCTCGTGCATGTGAATCGTGCGGATGGGAAAGGGTATCTCGATGCCGTGGCGTTTGAGCTGGTACCAGATGCGGGAGTTGACACCATCCTTGAAGCGCGAGACATTGGCCGCCCGCCGCGTCCAGACTCGCATGAAGTAGGTGATGGCGTGGTCGTCGAAGCTCTCGAGGTGAATGCGGACCGCTGGGCGCTCGAGGGCACCCGGGGCCGAATGCGCTGCCTCCCGCAAGACCTCCTTGATCTCCGCTGGAGGCACGCCGTAGGGCAGGCCGATGCGAATCTCCACGGCGAAGGGCCGCTCGCCTGATCCGTAGTTGATCAGCCGCGATACTGACAAATTGGCGTTGGGCTCGTAGACGTCGAGGCCCTCTTTGGTCCTCAGATGGGTGCTGCGCCAGGACATGTCCACGACCTGTGCCCGAACGCCCCCTTCGATCACCAGCCAGTCACCGGGTCGAAACGGCTTCTCCAAATCGAGCGCCATGCCTGAGAAGATGTTCTTGAGAGTGTCCTGCAAGGCCAGTCCGATTACGGCGGAGAGCACGGTCGAAGAGACCAGCACCGGTCCGACCGGCTGGTTCAGGATCTCGGTTATGGCGAAGAGACCGACTGTGATCAGCAGGCCCAGGCGAAGGACGTCCCGCGCCAGCTTGGGCACCAGCGGCCCCTGGTCCTTGCCCCAGGGTCGCTGAAGGATCAACGCATCAACGAGTGCATAGAGAACCAACGTGGTGAGCAGCAGCGCCATGGCAGAGGCGATACCGCCCGCTGTCGACCCGAGGAGGTTGATCCCGCGGAGTCGAAAAACCACGAGCGCGGCTAGACTCAAAGCCCAGAGGTGATAGAGGAGGTTGAGGTGAAACCGAGGAACTCTCTTTCGCAACAGGAAGTACAACGTCTCCAACGCCAGGAAGACCCCTCCGCCGACCGCCACCGCCGTCAACCAATGACCTGAGACCATCGTGGCCCGAGCTTACTAGAAAGGCCGACTGTAGCCTGAGAGATGAAGAGCTCTGATCCGGCTCAGGCCAAGGCAGCGGGCAACTACCCGGTGAGAACAGGAGACGGTGATCGTGCAGCCCGGGCGGATAGCTTGGTCCTGACTCATCGTTTCCTTGGTCAACAGACGGTAACCTACCGGGTAGAGTGAGTCCCATGCTTGCAATCTTGCAGCAACGACCTATCTGTAGCGACGTCGATGTGCCTGTTGGGTGAACACGGAGGAAAGTCATGAGCTTCCAGGATGTGATGCGAGAAATCAGTGAATTCCTAGCTGCACCGCTCTACACGATAGGAGGCACGCAGGGGACGATGGGCACCTCTTTGACCGTCGCATTCATGATCCTGGTGACGTGGTGGCTCTTCCGACTGAGGGCACTGGTGGGTGTCGTCTATTCGTCGGACATAAGAGGTCAAAGAGACCTTGATGGCTGCCGCCACCGGTCTCACATGGCGCTCAGACAAGATGGACCCAATCGTGATCATGCGAGCGTTCGGCAGCTCCTCGGTCGATTTTGAGGTCTCGGTGTGGCTCGAGGATCCCTGGGCCATCGGGCAGTACATCTCACAGCTCAACGAGGCCATCTGGTGGAGCCTGAAGATTGCCGGGGTTGTCATCGCCTTCCCCCAAGGCGATGTACATTTCGATGAGCCGGTCGTCGAGTCCCTGCAGGGCCTGCGACGCGTGGGTTGATGGAGACCGTTCTGGGAGGTAATGCCATGAGTTCGACTAGCCACGCACCACGGAACTGCCAACAGGAGGAAGACAAATGACACTTCGCGTCCGCAAACCGCCCGTGGGAGCCTCCCCGGGAACTCTTGTCATGGATCCGGATGCCTTGGCTTCGGTGGTGCACGTCTTTAGCTATGACGACAACACCCTCGAAGAGTACGGGTCCATCAGCGTCGAAGAGATCGAAGAGCTGAGAACAGGTGGGCGCAAGCTCTGGGTGGACGTCCAGGGTCTGGGGGACGAGCGACTCATGCGCCAGCTGGCCGAGAGCTTTTCCATTCATCCCCTTGCCCTCGAAGACGTGGTTCACGTGCGGGTCCGACCGAAGGCCGAGCGCTACGAGCAGAACCTGCTCATCGTTACGCGGATGCTGAGGCAGGGCGACGGAGACCCGTTGGATGTCGAGCAGGTGAGCCTGCTGATCGGGAGAGACTACGTGCTGACCTTCCAGGAGACGTACGGAGATGTTCTGGATCCCGTTCGCCACCGCCTCAGAATCCACAACTCTCGTATCAGGTCGCACCCTTCAGACTATCTGGGTTACGTGATCCTCGACACTATTATCGACGCCTACTATCCGGTGGTGGAGGGGGTCGGAGATCGGATCGAGATCCTCGAGGAACTCGTGCTGAGCGAGTCGTCGCCGGAGACCTTGCGGGAGCTCAACTCCATGAAGACTCAACTGATGAAGCTGAGACGCGCGATCGTGCCACAACGAGAGGCGGTGAACGCCCTGAAACTCGGCGAGCATGAGCTGGTGAGCGAAAACGTCCGCATCCACCTCCGCGATACCCACGACCATATCGTCCAGCTCGCGGAAGCGGTGGAACAGGCAAGGGAGCTCGTCAATGGCCTGATGAACACCTACCTGACAGTTGTCAGCAATCGGATGAACGAGGTCATGAAGACGCTGACGATCGTCGCTAGCATCTTCGTCCCGCTGACCTTCATGGCCGGTATCTACGGGATGAACTTCACCAACATGCCGGAGCTCGAGGTGAACTGGGCCTACCCGCTGCTGCTGGGCGCCATGACTTTAGTCGCCATCGGGATGGTGGCCTACTTCTGGCGCAAAGGATGGATCGGCCGCCGGTGAGCGAGAAGTTCAACCCGGTCATCCGCATGACTCACCTCGCCGTCCGGGCTCCACGAGCCGGACTCGGGCCGGATCCTCGTCGACCCCCTCGTGCCCGAGCAGACCGAGATCAGCGATGTGGCGTCGGGGCCTCCTACGGCAGAGTGCAATAAGGATGGGGTAGTGGTGGGCCTTGCGGTGCAGATTTCGGGCTCGCCCGACTATTCGCGCAAAGAAGTCTCGGGCTCTCCAGGATCGGCGCTTTCGTGCAGGATCAGACGGGCGCTGCGCTGGAAGGTCAGATAAGACTTCGCCCACTCGAACAGAACGACGAGGCGGTTCCGATATCCGATCAGGAAGAAGATGTGGATACACAGCCACGACAGCCAGGCTGGCAACCCAGACATGTGCAGGCGGCCGATCTCGGCAACGGCTGCACTGCGACCGAGGGTCGCCATCGACCCTCTGTCCCTGTATCGGAATGTCTCGAGCGGCTTTCCACTCAGATGCCGCCGGATGTTTCGAACAGCCTGGCGGCCCTGCTGGATGGCGGCCGGGGCAATGCCCGGGATCGGCTGTCCATTCTGCTCGAGATAGGCGAGATCCCCGACCACGAAGACTTCCGGGTGGCCCGGAACCGTCAGATCGGCTTGCACTTTCACTCGACCGACCCGATCGAGAGGCACCCCGAGACTGCTACCGAGAGGTGAGGCCTCGACACCGGCTGCCCACAGGACGGTGCGCGCCGCAATTCTCCGCTGACTCACCCCGACTCCGGAGGAGTCGATATCGGTAACCAGAGCCTCTGTTTGGACCTCGACTCCAAGCCGCTCGAGCTGGCGCCTGGCCCTTGCCGACAAGTCAGGTGAGTACGACGGGAGAACTCGCTTGCCGCCTTCCAGCAGCAGGATGCGAGCCTGACTGGGATCGAAGCGCCGAAACTCGCTGACCAAGGTATGGCGAGCGAGCTCGGCAACAGCTCCAGCCAGCTCGGCGCCGGTCGGACCGGCACCGATGACGACGAAGGTCAGCCAGGCCTGTCGAGCTGCAGCATCCTCCTCCATCTCGGCTCGCTCGAAGGCCACCAGGATGCGACGGCGAATCTCCAGCGCGTCCTCGATGGTCTTGAGCCCCGGAGCGACCCGTTGCCAGTCGCCGTGGCCAAAGTAAGAGTGCGAAGCGCCTGCGGCGATGATCAGATAGTCATAGCCGATCGACCGGCCGGTGGACAACGAGATGCGGCGACTCGCCATGTCGACCCCCAACACATGGGCCATCAAGACTGTGGTGTTGCGAGCGCGTCGCAGGATCTGGCGGATCGGTGCGCCGATGTCGATGGCGCTCAGACCGGCAGTTGCGACCTGATAGAGCAATGGCTGGAAGAGATGATGATTGCGGCGATCGATCAGCGTGACTCGAACGGGAGCCCGGCTCAAGGCTTTCGCCGCATAGAGACCGGCGAAACCTCCTCCGACAATCACTACGTGGGGCCGATGAAACGCCATCGCGTCGAGAATCTAGCACTTCGAAGGCTCGCTTCAGAGGTCGAAGCCCAAGGACATCACAAATGACTATTGCCCCGTTCCGGCAATTCTGCAGAGTTCCTCCCTCCAATTCCGAAGAGAAGCTACAATCCAGCCCAAGATCACGGCGACAAGCAGGAGAGCAGAAGATGGCGGAACAATGCGCACATATGGATCAGGTACGAGACGTCTCACCCGAGACCGACGGCTGCGAAGAGTGTCTCGAGACCGGGCATGCACTGATGCAATCTGCCGAGCCTGGCGAGAGCTGACGCTGGTGCTACATCGACCAGACCTACTTACGGAGCTGAATCATGACGAGAAGAGAGCTCGAGTATGAGAGTGACGCCATCATCGTCACCTATGATCCGAAACGATGCATCCATGCCGAGGAGTGCATTCACGGCCTTCCTGGTGTCTTCGAAAAGGACAGGCGTCCATGGATCGACCCAGCTCAGGGGCAGGCGGAGAAGATCGCCGCCGTCGTAACTCGCTGCCCAACGGGTGCCCTATCCTTCGAGCGCAAAGATGATGGGCCTGCCGAGTCGCCGCCGCCGCAAAACACTGCGGTTCTTGCTCAAGATGGACCGCTCTACGCCGCGGGCAGGATCGAGATCGCAACCTCGGAGGGCGTGCAGAACGAGACCCGCGTGGCCTTGTGCCGCTGCGGTGCCTCCAAGAACAGACCCTTCTGCGACAACAGTCATGTCGAAGCCGGGTTTGCCGATTCAGGCGGGATCGGCGAGGGTCGGCTGGTACCGTCGGAAGAGGTCGGCCCCGAGGCCCCGGTCGTGTTCAAGAGTGCCCCGAACGGCCCCCTGCTGGTCAGCGGACCGCTGACGTTCAAGAGTGCCGATGGGTCCCAGAGCTGTTCAGGAGCCAAGGGCGCACTCTGCCGCTGCGGTGCCTCCAAAAAGAAGCCTTTCTGCGACGGGACTCACGCCGCCATCGGATTTGAAGCGGACTGAACCAGCTGTTCGGCGATAGACCTCCCCTTTGAGAACCGAGGCAAGGCACACCGATCAGCCCTGGTGGAGAGGCCTTCAGTCTCATCTTTCGCTCCTACACGTCCGGACTCAAAATCAAGAGTTGGTGGTGGACCCACCAGAAGGGCAAGAGACTCGGCAAGAAGAAGTCCGGGTAGCCAGACCGGAGCTGCGGACAACTCAGGCGGGATCGGTCGGGCTCGTCGACTCAGACTCGAGCTTGGACTCGGTCTCGGTCGGACCGCATGCCTTCCGGCGACCTGCCGGATCGGGAACCCCTCACGTCGGCACTCCCATACGCGGCAGTATCACGTACTGAAGCAGAATCCAGCCCACGATGATGCCGATAAAGAGGTAGTTGTCCATAGCTCTTGCCCTCGTCCCTCTCTTCAAACAGGAGCCAATCGAATTTCATTCCCCATCCGGAGCTTCCGAATGAACTAGAGGTGCCCTCGCCCCCTCCTGTTGGCGCCCGCAAGAGGCGCCGCTGCTGCATGACTCCAAGTCGTCAAAGACCAGCCGAAGGCACGCCGGCTGCCTCAACCCCAAGCCCTCAGAGAACGCCCGGCGGTGAGCCGGGCGCCTCGACCCTCACTACCCGAGCCGATAGCAATCGCTAGCGGCGAAATCGAATACACTTGCGCCGACTCAGGGTGCCGCACTCGAGGCGCCTTCCAGAGGAGGCAAGCGATGCAGGAGATGTTCTCCAAGCGATGGTTCCGTGTCCTCATCGGCATTCTGGCCGTGCTGGCATCGGTAATCATGGGCCGCTATCAGCGTCAGACAGGACCTACCTATCCGGTTCCCGTAGCCGAAGAGCTTGCCGGTTCCAGCATTTCCGGCGAGTTGATTCGGACCCACGGCGGAGCGGGAGATGCCCATGTCACCTTGACCGTCGAGTCGACCACGGCTGAAGGCGAAGTCGTCTGGCGGCGCTATCCCACCACCGATGACTGGAGCAGACTTCCGATGCAGCGCAGCGGAGCTGAGCTCGCCGCCGACCTTCCTCATCAGATACCGGCAGCCAAGCTCGAATACTCCGTGCGGCTGATGGACCAGGGGCAGGAAGTGGTGCTACCGCACGAGGAAACGGCAGTCATCCGCTTCCGTGATGATGTGCCCGCCTGGGTCCTCATTCCTCACATCATCTTCATGTTCGTCTCGCTGGCCATCGTCTTCAGGGCAGCGTTCGGGGCCTTGTTGGGAGAGGACAACGTGCGCCGCTTCATACCCTGGGCGCTCGGTTTCCTCATCCCTGGCGGTTTCCTCCTCGGGCCCCTGGTTCAGAAGTTCGCCTTCGACGCCTACTGGACAGGCTGGCCCTTTGGTGGCGACTGGACCGACAACAAGACTCTGGCCGCGTTGGCCGCCTGGCTGATCGCGTGGTTCATCTGCCGGAGTTGGCCTCGCCTTGAGCGAGTCGCCGTCCTCTTCGCATCCATCGTCATGCTCGGGGTCTACCTCATCCCCCACAGCATTCACGGCAGCGAGCTCGACTGGTCCCAGATGGAAGAGCCCGCAGCGGTCCAACAAGTTCCAGAGGACATTGCGGAACCAGAACCAGAGTAGCTGGAGGAATCAACGGCTGATAGAGGCACCCGTTGAAGGGAGGAAAGGCCCCTTTAATCTCCCCGGACGAGCCTGCTAACAGATCGGCCCAGGACCCAAGACCCAAGACCTCAAGGACCGGCCGAGACAAAGTCCGGCCGCCTCAACCCCCAAGCCCTCATTGCCTCAGTGCTTATGCACGTCCTTGTGCATCAGGCGCCGGCTGGCCTTCAAGCGCTCGCCGGCGGGTAGGGCCTTCAAGCGGGCATTGAGTCCTTCATCGGACTCACCTTCGAGCTTGCCG
Organism: Thermoanaerobaculia bacterium; assembly: GCA_049664225.1. Taxonomy (GTDB): domain Bacteria; phylum Acidobacteriota; class Thermoanaerobaculia; order Multivoradales; family JAHEKO01; genus JAUVRX01. The sequence goes on along the minus strand of JBATEX010000108.1, from coordinate 2,405 downwards.
GCCACGAGGTCGATGAGGCGAGGCGCAAATCCTCTGTCCTCGAAGAACTCCCGACTCTCACGCAGGGTGCTGGCGGCTTCCACGGCACTTGCCGGCAGCTGGTCCAGAGATTCTGCCGCCTCCGGGATCTCGGCGCTGCCATCGCTCACCTCGAGTCGGCGGGCCAGGTCCTCCGACTCGGCAGAGGAGAGCCCCTCTTCGACACAAAGGGTCACGGCGGCCAGGAGAAGCTGCGAAAAAGCGCTGCCGTCCGGGCTGCGATATTCCACCGTGGTTCGAGCGATGCTCTCGGGGTAGGCTCCTGATTCGTCCGGGTTCATCACTTGATCCAGCCGACCCTCGGTGCCGAAATCCAAGGGGACCCGGATGAGGCTGGTGCGGTTCCGCTCTCCCCAGCAGACACTCGTCGGTGCCTCCTGCCCCGGTACCAGACGTAGATAGCTCGCCGCTACGGTGTTGCCGAAGGCAGTCAGCGGCGCCGCTCTTTCCAGCAAGCCTCCAATCATGCGGAGTGACTCTTCCGAGAGCTCGCCACCAGCATCGCGCATGATGCTCTGGCCAGATCGCTTCAGGGCCAGGTGCAGGTGCAGGCCACTGCCAGCCATGCCCTGATCGAGCTTCGGCACGAAGGTCACCGACGCGTCGTGGCGGTCGGCGATCACCCTGACCAGCCAACGCGTGACGGCCAGCCAGCAGGCCAGGTCCTCGATCGGCATGAGATCGAACTCCAATTCATACTGCTCTACCCTTCGGCCGTCGAGCTCGGGCTCCTCGGACTCCAGTCGATCGATGTAGCCCACCTCGCTGTGGCAGTACTTGACCTTGCCAGAAACAGCCGACGCCACGCGCAGGATCTCGTCGGCCACGTTGTGACCATGCAGATAGGGCGCGCTCTGGTGATAGTTGCGCTGCGATTTTCCGGTGAACCTGTCGTCGGAGCGTTCGAGAACCAGATAGAACTCCAGCTCGGCCAAGGCCTCCAACTCGAGGCCGGTCTTGCTGCGCAACCGCTCGGCCGCGGTCACCACGACATTGTCCGGCGTGCCGAGACAGGGTCGTCCCCGATGGTCGACAAAGCGGCAGACGATATCCAGCTCATCCTCGGCGAAGGGATTCAAGAAGGCCCAGCGATAGACCGGAACGGCGTAGAGGTCGCTCTCGCCGGTAGGAAACAGCCCCGGGAAAAGGCTCGACCCATCGACCCGCTCGCCTCCCGCCAGAATTCGCTCGAGGTACTCACGGTCGTTGACAGGTAACCGCAGCTCCCTCAACTTGCCATCGAACGAGGTGTAGCGGAAGTTCACCACTTGGATTCCATCGGCCAAGCAGAACTCCAGCAGATCGGAGCGCTGCCATTGCTCCGGAGGCTTGCCCAGCTTTCGCACGAGCGGCCGAATATCCCACGTCAGGTCCTGTGATTTCGAGCTCATTTCTGGATCCACCCGCGCCAGCTTAGCAGGGAAGTTCATATTTCTGCGGCGCGGTAGAGCACATTCTTGAATCTGCACAGGTTAGCGCTCCCCATCACTGTAACCCCCTCATTTACAACACTTTAGAGTGGTATCGCATGAGCGCGCCAAAAGCTGACCAACGGGCCTCGAGCGAGCCGTTCTTCAAGATTCTGCGCCCGCCGTGTGGTTTTCCAATCCCTTTTTATCGCCGGGGCCCTACCACTCCAGGAGTGATCGGCAAGCCAGATCCTCAGTGATTCCAGGCTCTTCCAGCAAGGCGACGCGAGAAATTGACCCGGCCGGCCCGCACTTGGCACTCCCATTGCTCTAGCCCCTCCTGACGAGAGCGATTCACAGCGCGCAGATCCACGTGGAGATCCGTTCTCTCGAGCAGCACGCAGCCACACCGATCCAACTACCAAAGGAGGATCACCCATGAGAACGAACAGATGGTTCAGGCCGCTAGCGTTGGCAGTCCTGCTACTGCTGACGACAGCGGCAACCACAATTGCACAGGAGGAGACCGGGAACATCTATGTCCAGGTCACCGACACCGCAGGACAAACTCTGCCAGGCGTCAATGTTGAAATGACGGGTGGCGGAGCGCCAAAACTCGGGATTACCAGCGCACAGGGTGAAACCCGTTTCCTCGGTCTGTCTCCGGGCAACTACAGCCTGAAGGCGTCCCTGGACGGTTTCTCCACCGTTGAGTACCCGAGCGTCAACGTCAGGGTCGGTAAGAACACCACCATCCAGGTGCAGCTCAGCGCTGCCATTGGTGAGGTGATCACGGTGACTTCTGAGAGCCCGCTGCTGGATGAGCGCAAGCTCACCGCCGGTACCACGATCAGTCAGGTCGAGCTCGAGAGCATTCCGAGCGCGCGTGACCCGTGGGCCATCGTGCAGCAGGCTCCCGGTGTCATGACCGACCGCATCAACGTCGGTGGTAACGAG
>JBATEX010000107.1:0-61430 GCA_049664225.1 Thermoanaerobaculia bacterium | reverse complement strand
GGCACCCTGGATGAATCCCGACACCTTCTCAGGCGCGGCCTTCGTTCCGGGATCGATCTGGGGTGATGGCTTCGAGTCAGGCGACCTTTCGGCCTGGTCTAGTTCGAAACCCTAGAGCCGTTCGCGACTCGGGCAAGTCTCAGGCCGGGCTTCAAGCCCGGCCTTTTCTTGGTGCCAAGGACCGACTAAGGATCGATCTGAGCGATCGAGACGTCGGCCTTCAGCTGCCAGCCCTTGTTGTTCTTGTCGTTGCCTTTCTTCTTCAGCGAGTTCTTGGCGTTGAAGTCGATGAGGACTTCCGTGTGCTCGTCGACCTCGAAGGGCCCGCCATTGATTTTGAACTTCTCGCTCGGGATCTGGAGGGGCGAGCGATCTGTGACGCAGTTTTCAGGCGAGATGTCGTCGAGTTCTGGGTTGATCTTCTCGACCACGTAGCTGTTGGTCTCGTCCAAGAGCATCTCGATGAACTGGTACAGACCTTGATCCACATCAAAGTCGCCGAGAAGCACCACCTGACCATCCTGCAGCAGGAGAAGGTCGTACTCGCCGATCCCGTTGACCGCACCTAAAATCTGTGCCGGCGAGCCGTCCTTCTTGACTCTGAGATCCTCGATGTACACGACAAGCTGGCAAATCTCGTCGGTCGGAGCGTCGGTCATGCTGATCTGAAGCGAGCCGCCAGTGACACCGGTGTCTGTCGTGCCACTCCCATCGTCCGAGCTGTCCGAGCTGCCTGAATCGTCGGTGCCACCACCCGATGTGGTTGCGTCCGCCACCGGCTCCGTAGGAGTGCTCGAATCGCTGCATGCGGTGAACACCAGAGCCCCGACAGCAGCTACCAGAAGAAGAATGCAGAGGATCCCGAGATGGTGAGTGTCGAGCGGTTTCTTCATGAGTTCCTCCTGGCGACGATCCGGGCCCAGCACGAGCCCAGGTTTGTCTGCTGCTTCCCACATCTCGATTCGTGGCGTTCGTCACCGCGGCCAAGCAGCAGAAGCATCGGCTACAGAATCAGAATGCCGGAAAGCGTCAACGCCCGCTGTGGCATCGGTCACAGTCGGCCTTGGATCGGGTGCCACTTCCCGCGGTCCATGGCAGATGTGTTTGAGAGGTAGACTGTGAAAAGTCATGATCAGTGCCCCTGGGATGGCGGAGCGAGCGCAGCAGCGCCTCCGGTCCGCAGCTTTGCTGATCGCTGTCGTCTCGACAGGCGGTTACACCACAGGAGCGTGCGCTGATGCCGGTCTGTTCGGCTCCTCCGAACCTCTCGAGATCAGAATCGAAGCACCCTGGAGGCAACTGACCCGAAGCATGGAGGCTGGAAGGTCGGCGGCGGGCAAGCTGATCTATGGGACACCGAGCAGTGAGGAATCCAGCTTGAAGGTGAGCATCTCGACCAGGGGTACATCCCGCCTGGAGGTTTGCGACTTCCCACTCCTTACCCTCGAGATGCGGGCTGAGGAGATCGTCGATTCGCCGTTTGCGGGTCAACGGGTCGTCCACCTGACAACGCAGTGCCGGCGGGAACCAAGCTTCCGAGACAATCTGGTTCTGGAGTACCTTTCGTACCAGGCTTACCGACTGCTGGGTGAGCCAGGCCTTGGTGTGCGAATGGCGCTCGTCGACTATCTCGACACCGAAGGCAAACGATCTGCCGAGTCAGCGCTCGCGTTCTTCCTCGAAGACCTGGACGTGGCTGCGGCGAGACTCGGTGGCGTCCGGCTCGAGCCCGAGACAGTCCCAATCGACGCATGGGCGCCCGAGACTCTGGCGCTGCTCGGGCTCTTCCAGTTCATGCTCGGCAACACGGATTGGTCGGCCCATCGTGGCCCACCAGGCGAGCCCTGTTGCCACAACCTCGCGGTCTTCGGCCCGACTGCGGCCGAACCCGACCTGACTCCAGTCCCCTTCGACCTGGACAGCACCGGCCTGGTCGACCCGCCTTACGCCGCGCCGGTCGAGAGCCTTCCCATCGACTCGGTTCGACAGCGGCTCTACCGCGGCTTCTGCGCTTCAAACTCTCTTCTGCCCGCAGCAGTCGCGCGAATCCAGGCCACGCGAGCCGACCTTGTGGCGTTGCTCGAGAATGACCCTTTCTTGGACTCGAGCTCGAAGAAGCGCGCTCGGAAGTATCTCGACAGCTACTTCGACGTCCTCGATGACCCCATGAAACTGAAGAAGCGAGTTCTGCGCTACTGCCGGTAGATTTCGATCGAAGCTCGACTGAGGATCTGCGAGCTCGAAGCATCGATCGGTGCAATAAGATATCTCGAATCCTGACGGACGTCGGATCGACGCACAAACGCAACGCACCTGACGACTTCGCAGGCTACCCGGACTGAGAGTTCATTGACTACAGCACGCGCAGCGATCCTCTTCTCGATTGCGGCTCTTCTCTGTGGAGGGCTGGGAGTCCTGCTGTTGACAGATCAGCCGGGGCTGCGCGCTGAGTACTATTCGTTGACGCCAAACTGGGAAGGCCCGCCGGTCTATGTAGGCATCGGTCAACCCCAGGTCCTGGGGCCGGAAGACCTCCGGCCACTGGTGTCGACGAAGATCTTCAGCCTGCGGTGGCGGGGCTGGCTGGTGGTGGACACCAGCGGCCAGTACCAGTTCCAGCTCAGGGCCGACGAGGGCGGTTACTTGATTCTGGACGGCGAGAGAATGGCGCAGAAGAAGAGCCGGGTAGTTCTCGAGCGGGGGGTCCATAGCATCGAGATCGGCTTCTACCAGACCAAGGGCCACAGTCGACTGCGGACACGATGGATTCCACCAGGCGGTGATCTCGCGGCCTTGCCCGTCGAACAACTCCACGCCCGAAGACCGGTCCAGTTGGACCAACTACTGCGCAACGTCTTGGCGTCGGTGGCACGGCCCTACCGCCAAATGCTGGGCGCTCTGGCAGTGCTGGCCGCATACCTTTTGCTCGGCCTCGGTTTGCGCTCGGCGGGACCAGCCCGAAGTGAGCGGGCCAGCGCCGTTTGGGTACCTAGCGGGAGCAACCGCACGATCCTCTACGTCGGCTTCCTTGCTTCTCTGTTCGTGCTGTGCTGGATCTGGACGTCCCGGTTCACTGCGCCCTTGCTGGGTGGCGACGATGTGCGCTACGTCTACAAGGCGCTGTTCCCCGCCAAGGGTGAGTGGTTCTTCTTCCGTTACGTACACGTCTATCTACTGAAGGCCTTCATCTGGCTGCGAGATGGCGATGGCTTTCTCGGCTCCCGTACCTACTGGTCGTTCATGTTCTCCGTCACGGTGACCGCGCTCGCGGTGGGCTGCCGCGCGCTCGGACCCCGCCTACAGCTACGAACCGTTGCCGTGACTCTCTTTGTTCTGATCAGCCAGAGCGCCGTGCTGGGCCTGGCCGGCGGCGCCTTCGCCGATTACACCACCATGATGTTCGTCACACTGGCAGTGGTGGTCTACCTGCAGGCGCTGCGGAGCGAGCCAAGTCGAGGGCGAGTTCTGTGGCACGAGCTGTTGATCGGAGCACTGACCGTCGCAGCCATCAAGTCCAAAGAGACCGGGATCATCCTCGCGTCGCTGCCGTTGTTGTTCCTGTGGTCCGAAGGCCGAATCGACCTGCGGGGTTTTGCTCGCAAGATGACCTACTGGACTGTGGGGGCGGCCGCCGCACTGTTGGTGCTGATGTCTCTCGATGCCTGGTTCCTCGGCGACTTCTGGTACAGCGTGACACTCGATCCGGGCTCCGTCAGTCGAATCCACTTTCGTCGCGAAACCGGGCTCGTGGCCAGTGCCTCGCGCTGGACCCGCGTCGTGTGGGCACCCGGCGCCTCCCCACCCCTTCAGGCAATGCGCTATTTGTGGCTGCTGGCACTGGCGGCACCTGTCGTGGCCGCGCTGCGTCGCAAGAGGATCGAGCTGCGCCTCCTCTTCCTGATGCCGCTCGCCTACCTCCTACTGCTGATCGCGGTCTATGCCTGGGCACCTCATACCTTTTCGAAGCGACACATCTATCCGATCCTGCCGATGTGCAGTCTCGCGGTCGGAGCCTTGTTCTATTGGCTCGGTCTGGAGGAACGATCCTGGCGGCAGCTGATCAAGCCGCGGGTGGTCGTGCCGTTCGTTGTCGGCTCCGCAGTCCTGATTCTCCTGATCAATCCGACCAGGACTGAGGCTTTGATTCCGAGCTCTGCCCTGGGGGTCGCAAGGATCTGGGTCAGCTGGCTGGTGCTGGCGGCGACGATGGTGCTGCTTCTCGCCCGTCGTGCCCGACCAGCTTGGATGATCATCCTCCTGCTGGTCTTCTTCGGACCCGGCTTCGTGCGGGTGCAGCAGAGCCTGGCTCACCGGATTCTGTTGCAGCGTGGCGACCTGATTCTCTATCCCTGGGTGGCTTTCCGTGGGGAGATCGAGGATGCTCGGCCGAAGGCCTTGGCGGTCTCACCCGAAATCTGGAATGCCTACCGCATGGCCGGAAAGAGGGCAACGCGGCAGACCATCGCGCGGATCTTCTTTCGTCGGCAGCATCTCAAGACTCCGCAAGTCAACAATGTCGGGCCGGATGTGAGCTACGCGATCGCAGGACAGAGAGCCCTTCGAGCCTGGCGCCGGAAGATCCCTGACATCGAGGCCACCGCCGTCTTCGACCCCTCCGGCCGTCTGGCGCTCGTGCGGCCCAGCGATGCCCTCGAATTCGGGGACAGGCACCGATTTTCCCAAAAGCGGCAGCGGAAATAGGTGCCTGTCCCCGAATTCCTGGACCACATCCAGTAGTGGTGCAACGATGAAGTACTCCGTTCTGGCACATCTTCTCCTGTTCTGCGCGGCAGCAACAGTCGCTCAGGAGGCGGAGGATCGCGCCGTCAACTGGGGTGCCGGTGTCGGCCGCACACCTCCTCCCTTCTCGGCCTTTTCGATTACCACCGACAAGAGGCCTCGCGTCATGTTTCGCAGACAGATCTTCGACACGGGCCTCGAGGCGCGTAACGACTCGTCAGTGCCGTGGGAACCAGGTCATGGAGTCAGCCTTTCCTACCGGTGGCTGTCCCAGGATGGTGAAGCGATTCCCGGCCTCGAGAGGAACTTCGAGATCGGAGATTCGGTCGCTCCTGGTGGCACCATCGAGCTCCAAGTCCAGGTCGAGCCGCCCGAAAACGCAGGGCTCTATCGCCTGCAATGGGACATGAGGCAAGCGGATCTGGGGTGGTTTTCGCAGTGGAACGAGGGCCCCGCACCGGCGTCGGCCGTTCTGGTGCTTCCGCCTCGAGGACATATCCTTGCCGCGATCATCCCCATGTTCACAGCGCTCTTCGGGCTCGCCTCGATCTGGATCGTGGCTCGTCGCGAAAGCTCTGGAGGGCTCGTGGACAGTGTGGCTTTCGCGGATCTCGCGTGGTGCTTCTTCTCCCTGATCTCCAAGCCCTACCTGTTGTTTGAAGAACTCTCGATCTCTCATTTCCCGGTGGCGGGCTGGCTGAGCATAGGTCACGTCGCCATCGTGTTTCTGACTCTTCTGTTCTTGCCCCAGAGGATTCGCCCCGTCCTCACTTGGATGGTTGTCGGTTTGGGTAGCCTCTCCATTTGGGCAGACCTTCTTCATTACCGGTTCTTTGGCGACATCATTTCGACGCCGGCTCTTCTGGCTATAGGGCAGGCTGGTGAGCTCAGCGAAGTCGTGACCGAGCTGGCTGAGAGCAGAGACTGGGCGTTGTTCCTGGATTTGCTGGTGGCCATACCTCTGGTGGTGATCCTGGTCAAGAAAGCGCCTCCAAGCCCTACACGGTTGCGCAGAATCCGCCAACTGGCCTTGGTATTTCTGGCAGGCGTGGTCGTAACGAGCGCCTCGGTCGCCTGGAGGGAGTCTCATCCCGGCTTCGACACCATCAGTGGCCCGGAACTGAAAACCGCAGAGTCGGTTAGCAAGTCCGGTCTTTATGGATTCCGGTTACAGGACATGCTCTACCAAACACAACGACACCTGTTCCGCCGCTCCATTGTCGAAAAGGAGCTGGCCGGTACTTTGGAATGGTTCGAGGAACGGGCGACAGGGTACGCTCCGGGTTCTTCGTTTGGTGTGGCCAGAGGTATGAATCTTCTCCTAATCCAGGTGGAAGCGATGCAGCAGTTTGTGCTGGACTTCACGATCGATGGTCAGGAGATCACACCGAACCTGAATCGGCTCAAGGGGTCGGCTGTGGCCTTCACAGCAGTCCAGGACCAGACCGGCAAGGGTCGATCCTCGGCGGGTGAGTTCGTGGCCCTGACCTCGATCATCCCTGTCGCTGATTCCGTGGCGTTTCAGTATCCGGGCAACGAGTATGTGACGCCAGCGACTGTGTTGCGGCAGCATGGATACTCCACCCTAGCATCCGTTCCCTACCGTCGATCCTTCTGGAATCGACATCTCACCCATCCCGCTTACGGATTTGCCGATGGGCTGTATGCGGAGGATTTCGAGCTCGGCGAGAGGGTGGGTTGGGGTCTGAACGATCGCGAGTTCTTCCGGCAGATGGTGCCGCACATCAAGCAGATGCCGCGTCCATTCGTGGTCTGGTTGACCACTTTGTCGTTGCACTATCCGTACTCGAACTTCCCCAACTCACTGAAGTCGCTTTCAATGGGTGATCTAGAAGGCACTGCTCTAGGCAACTATCTCCATGGCATGAATCTCTTTGATCGTGCCTTTGGCGAACTGATCGGGAGCTTGCAGGCAGCAGGTCTGCTGGAGCAGACGGTGATCGCTCTGTGGGGGGATCACGACTCCCGTCTGGTGAGCAGGGACCAGACGACCCAGGGCATCCAACTGTCTGAATCGTGGCCCGAGTGGTACCTCTTCGACCGGGTTCCGTTCATGATCTGGGTGCCGGGAGAGGAGGGACCGCGAGGAACCGACACCGTCCCAGCGGGTCAGATTGATTTCGCACCTACTATCCTGTCGCTGATGGGTATCGATCCGTCCGGCTATCCATTCCTCGGTCGCGATCTATTGAGCGAGCCGATTGACCGACCCGTCGTTCATCCTGGCGGCAGTTGGATCGACGGTCGTCATCTGTGGGTGAGAGGTGGAAAGCGGACTGCAGGCTGCTGGGACCTCGATACGCGTATGAGAGTCTCGAGCCAATTCTGTCAGCCTGGTATCCAAGAGGCGGCGAGCCAACTGGAGATCTCCGACAGGTTGCTGCTCAACGACCTCCAGGGGCGCATCTCGAAGCTGCTCCAAGCCCCACCCTAGTCCTGACTAACGTTCGAACTCCTGCTGGAGTGGCTCCGCCCTCCAGAGCTTGAACCGCACTCAGAATTCGGGGACAGGCACCGATTACCGTCGCAGCTTGCGGGAAGTAGGTGCCTGTCCCCGAATTCTGTTGTGTTTACTTGGAGGCGACGGTCGGAATCGAACCGACGAATGAGGGTTTTGCAGACCCTTGCCTTACCACTTGGCTACGTCGCCTGAAGGCTTGGCGGACTGAGTTTTCGACCGCAAACTACAAGAGGCCGAATCGAAACCGGCCCCAATGCAAAAGAACTCTGAAGCTTTGGAGCGGGAAACGGGATTTGAACCCGCGACCCCAACCTTGGCAAGGTTGTGCTCTACCACTGAGCTATTCCCGCTCGTGGAACTATTACAGACTATTGCCGCCGACAGGACCTGTCAAGGTCGGCTCGACCTGCCCCGCCGCTCAGCTGGCATCGAAGGCATTGTGGATCCAGTTGTAGCTCCAGCCCGTCTCACCCGAGTCCATCGCCAGAACATCGAACCGACATGGCCCCGAATAGGGATGCCGCGTCAAGTACATGGCCGCGGCTCGAGCGATTCGACGTTGCTTGAGCGCCGGCACGGCAGCCGAGGCCGGGCCAAAGTCAGGTGTCGAGCGCGCCTTGATTTCGACGAAGGCCAGGGTGTCACCGTCGTGACCCACGACATCGAGCTCCCCCGCTTCGGTCCTGACGTTTCGCGCCAGAACCCGGAAGCCGTTCTTCTGGAGCCAGCGGACGCCGTCCGCCTCGGCCGCTCGACCGCGGTCATGGGTGCTTTGCTGCTGTCGGAACCGACGAACGGCACTCACTGCCGCTTCCAGCGGGTGCCTGTCGGCGTGTCTTCGAGGACGATGCCCTGATCGGTGAGCTGCTCCCGAATCTCATCAGCCCTGGCGAAGTCGCGGGACTCACGAGCCTCGCGTCGCTCCACGAGAAGTCGATCGATCTCCTCGTCGCTCAGGCCACATTCCTCGGCCTCACGCCACTCGTCGGCATCCAGCACACCAAGGACCTCATCGACGTGGGCCAGTGTGTCCAAGACGAGCTGGCGATCACCCATCGCGAGGCGCTCGCCGTCGATGGCCTGGTTGACCTCACGGACGAACCCGAAGAGCGCCGCCAGGGCCTCGGAGGTGTTCAAGTCGTTGGCAAGTGCATCCCCGAACTCTTGATTGAGCCGCTCACAGACCGGACCCATGACCGAGTCGGTGTCATCCAGGCTTTCTGCCGCATGGAGCAATCGAAAGCGCATCTCATCGAGGCGTTTGAGCGCTGCTCCGGCGTCGGCGAGGCCGTCGAAGGTGAAGTTCAGCTTCTTGCGGTAGTGGACGCTCAGCAGTTGGTAGCGCAGCGCTCGGAGACTGGCGCCACGATCCACCAGGTCCTGCAAGGTGTAGAAATTGCCGAGCGACTTCGACATCTTCTCACCGTCGACGATCAGGTGCTCTGCATGGATCCAGGTGCGGACGAACGGCTTACCCGTGGCCGACTCGCTCTGAGCGATCTCGTTCTCGTGATGAGGGAAGATGTTGTCCACCCCACCGCAATGGATATCGAACGATTCACCGAGGTACTTCATACCCATGGCCGAGCATTCGAGGTGCCAGCCTGGTCGTCCCGGGCCCCACGGGGAGTCCCAGGCGGGCTCACCTTCTTTGGCCCCCTTCCATAAGACGAAATCCCGCACGTCTTCCTTGTCGTAGTCGTCGCTGGCAACGCGCTCACCCTGACGGACCTGGCTCAGGTCGAAGCCGGAGAGCTTGCCGTAGTCTTTGTCTTCGCCGATGCGAAAAAATACCGAGCCGTCGCTTTCGTAGGCGTAGCCTTTCTCGACCAGCTTCTGCACCAGCTCCAACATCTCGTCGACATGTTCGGTGGCCCGAGGGTAGTGCTCCGCGCGTTGAATATGCAGACGATCCAGATCGACAAAGAAGGCGTCGATGAATGGCTGCGTGAACTCGGCCAGCGAAGTGCCGGCGCTCGCGGCTCCCTCGATGGTCTTGTCGTCCACGTCGGTGAGATTCATCACCTGCTCGACCCGCCAGCCGAGGAAACGCAGGCTTCGCCGCAGCACGTCTTCGAAGAGAAAGGTTCGTAGATTGCCGATATGGGAGGTGTTGTAGACGGTGGGCCCGCAGGTGTACATGCGGACTTCTCCGGGAACCTCCGTCTCCAGCTGACTGAGGTGGCGACCCAGTGTGTTGTAGAAAACCGGATTCCGCATGAGGAGATATGCCGGTCTAGATGGATACGCTGACCGAGCCGCCGATCCACTCCACCAGGGTCTTCACATCACCCGTAGAGTTGATGGCGTCGTGACGGGTCATCGTCATGGGACCAGAGCCCGAGCTGACAGGCTCGAACTCCAGTGAGAGCAACGTTCCCGAGCCGGAACTGCCTGCCACGTCTCCAAGAAGGCTGAGCCCAACGATCAGAACACCCGGGGAATCCTCCGCCACGATGAAATCGGTCGAGCCGCTCGAGCTCAGGAAGCTGCCCTCCTGCGAGCCGCCAGGGACCCAGCGCAGCCGAGCATCCGGGAATTCGAGGTTGAAGCTCACCCCATAGAGATCATCCACCTGGGAAGTCTTTACGTCGAGCACGAACCGATTGGCCGCAGTGTTCGTCCCCGGCGCCAGATAGATCGAGTTGGCGCCGGCAGATCCAGCCGCGGTGAAAGTCACGCCGGAAGATGGAGGCGGAGGCTCGGTGGGTCCACCACCCCCCCCGCCTCCTCCACCACAGCCGATGGAGCCGAAGACGACGGCGACCACCAACAGACCTGTCCAAGTGAGCCACCGATACCCGACGCTCATCCCACCGCCTCCTGGTCTCGGGCCAACCGCTTGATCTTCCGCTTCACCTTCTCCTTGCGCAAACCTGTCAGGCGATCAATAAACAAGACGCCATTCAGGTGATCCACCTCGTGGCAGATCACCCGCGCCATGAGCTCTTCACCCTCGAGGACGAAGGGCTTGCCCTCGAGATCCTGCGCTTCGATCTTGACGTAGGAGGGGCGAGCCACCTTCTCGGTGATGCCGGGTATGGACAGACATCCCTCATCATCGATCACACGCCCCCGGTTCTCCACGATCTCCGGGTTGACCAGGACGTGCAGTGCCTCTGCGTCCTCTCCCCCGCTGGGATCGACAACGGCGAGGCGAAGGTCCCGGCCGACCTGACAGGCCGCCAGGCCGACTCCCGGCGCAGCCTTCATGGTCTGGATCATGTCCGCGGCCAGGCGCTCCAACCCTTCGTCGAAGGTCTCGACCGTGGCGCACTTGACCCTCAGCACCGGATCGGGATGGACTCGGATGGATAGGAAGGCCATGGTTCATTCACCCAGGGTTCGCCTGACTGTGTCCGCGACCTCGGTGTCCATCCGCTGCTCTCGAAGAGCATTGATCAGCCCCCGGGGATCGGGATTGCCGAGCAGGGCTGACTCCAGGCCCTGGCGGTCCAGCTTCAGCAGAAGAGTCTTCTCCGATGCACGGTAGTTGGCGACCCAGGGCTGGCGCTCGAAAAGGGCTTGATCTCCAAAGAGCGAGCCAGGTTCGAGGGCTCGCAACACCGGCGAGCTACCTCCTGGAAGGGTGACAGAGACCTCGACTTTGCCAGACGCCAAAAAGAACATTGCATCGATCTTCTGGCCCCGGCGGGCGACTTCTGCCTTGGGCTCCAGACTGACGATCTGAAACGCCTGGAAAAGTTGCTTCAGCTGGTCCGCATCCAGCTGATCCACCAGGTGGGTGCGGGCGATGATCGCCCACAGTCGATCGAATTGGATCGAGGCCGCCGTGCTCCCGGTGCTCACACTTCGCCTGCCCACCAGAGCCTCCATGATGGCTGGGCGATGCTGCTCGAGCTGCTTGGCTCGACGGAGACGCTCCATCTTGGGCCAGACCTTGTCGGCCATGCGCGTCAACTTCGAGACCTGAGCCAGAAGAGCCAGGGCCTTGTCGTGAAAGCCCTCCTTCGCATACTGATCGGCAATTTCCATGTACTCGATTGAAGCCTCATCGAGACGACCGGTCCTCTTGTAGAGCTCGGCGAGCTTCTGGCGCGCCCTGAGGTCGTACGGTTTCTTCTTGAGAAATCTCTGGAGCAGCTCCTCCGCTTCATCGTAGCGCTCCAGGGTCATCAGGTCGTCGACATCGACCTCGTCCGGCTTTCTCTTCGCCGGTTGACTGCGAAACCACTTCTTGAGAGACACGGTTCGGGCCTGATGACAGAGCGGAATCAGTGAGCGGACTGCAGCTTCATATGTGTGTAGCTGAGATGACACCGCCGCCAGAAAGTGGCTACACCCAGCGGCAATCTAACGGTCGATTATATCGAAATCGAAGTCGCACACACAGCAGAATCCCTCGCAGATCACTGCTAGTAGATTCCCATCCCAGCAAGCGTAGTCCAAGGAACCTGCACTTCGACACGCCCATTTCTCGTCGCTGGTCCGTTTCTTGCTGCACTTGCCTTGTGATGGAGAAACTGAGAATCTAAAAGAGGCCACGCTCATGATTCGCCTTCGCTGCCATTCGATTCCGCTTTCGCGCTTGTTCGGCTTCATCCTTGCTGCCCTGCTTACGTCGACGACATCCTGGGCAGCGCAGGACCAGGCATCCTATGGCTTCGTCCGGATCATCGAGGGACGAGCCGACCTGATGCAGGCCAGCAGCAGCACTGAGGTCGAGCTGGTCACGAACTATCCGCTGATGGTCGGAGACGAGATCCGAGTTCCCTATGGCAGTCGCGTGGAGACCCTGCTGCCGGACGGAACCTACCTGCGTCTGGACGGCGACTCCGAGCTCTCTTTCGAACGGCTCGCTCAGTCCGCCGATTCCGAGGATCAACTAAGCGTTCTGAGACTTCTTCAAGGCGAGACCCAGTTGGTGCTACCGAGTGATACGCCAAGCTCGGAGGCCTTTCGAGTCGACACCCTGAACGCATCGATCTACCTACAGATCAGGGGCACCTACCGCATCCGCACCAATGGCACCGACTGGAGCGAGATTGTCGTTCGAGAGGGCTTCGCCGAGGTCGTCACCGAGCAGGGGTCCTCGATCGTGCGATCCGGAGAGCAGTCCATCGTCGAGGGTGCGACCTCTCCGCTCGTTCGAGTCGAGAGAGCAGGAGCTCGGGACGAGCTGGAGCGCTGGGGAGACGACCTCCTGGCCCAGGTCGACCCTTCCGATTCACGTTACGTAGATCCTGGCCTTGCCTACGCCTCTGCCCCTCTGGCCGATAGCGGACACTGGGTCAGCGTCGGCGGGCGCTCAGCGTGGCGTCCGTATGTGGCAGCCGGTTGGCGTCCCTACCACGCCGGATGGTGGGTGCACTCTCCCAGCGGCTTGACCTGGGTCTCCACAGAGCCGTGGGGCTGGGTGACGTACCACTACGGAGGGTGGGATCTCGCCCCCGGCTGGGGCTGGGTCTGGTATCCGGGCCCGGTCTACACCCCGGCCTCCGTGTTCTGGTATTGGGGTCCGACTCATGTCGGTTGGGTGCCGCGCCCCTACTACACGCACTACTACTGGCCGAGCTACCGCTCCTCCTGGGGCTTCGGCTACCGCTCCGGTGTTTTCGGTTGGGCCGGCGGCAGACCCCACCACTGGGCTCATTGGAACTTCTGCCAGCACCGCCATTTCGGCCGCCACCTGGGACCTCACGCCGCGCACCACGGCAGCTACCACCGCTCGGGCACTCAGCTGAGCAACATGGGGTCTCTGCAGGAGATCCCGCGCGGAGTCATCGCCACCGACACCAGGGCCCTCACCCCGGATCTCTGGAATCAGCCGACCGCCGCGATGAGCGCCCTGACAGCATCGCGGGTGGACGCAAACGGCAATCGCGTTTCAGGAGAGCTGCCCGACGTGACGCCCTGGGTAGCTCGCAGTAGACAGCTCCCCCCGCAGGTGGAACAGGCTGTCATGCCTCGCCTTCGTGGGGGCTCCGTGTCAACGTCGCCAAGCAGAGCCGAAAGTAACTCGAGGACGGCCCGGCAAGCGACCACGGGCTCGGCGCGCGACCGCGGTTCCGAGGGCAGACAGGTGATCCGCGGCGGCGTCTCGGCACCCCGGGCCTCCACCTCGCTTTCCACCTCGACTGCCCGGCCGACACCCACCCCTCGCTCCGCCGGTTCCGTGAATGTCACTCCTACCGCAGGCTCCCGCACATCAGTGGAGACTCCTGCCGTCTCGGATTGGCGAAATCGTCGGACCCTGAGCACCACCCCATCAGGCAGGAGTCAAACGCCGACAGCTCGACGAGTGTGGGACGGCGTGCGTTCGTATCGCGAGCGAAGCCGACAGGACACGACCACATCAGTCAGACCCACCCATCGAGCCTCCGGTGGCGGCCTCGGCGGTAGCCCGGGCTATGGTTCCACTCAGACCCAGAGATCCTGGACGGAGCGCCCGACATCTCAGCGGTACTTTGGAGGCTTTGGCAGCAGCCCAGGCTACGGCTCCCGGTCTCGCAGCACACTGTCTCGACCCTCGACCTTCAGGAGGTCCTACGGCGCCTCCGGGAGCAGCCCTGGGTACGGCAGTCCTCAGAGACAGGGCATTCAGTCAAGGTCCGGAGTCTCTCGGCCCGGCAGCACTTCATCGAGCCCCTCGGCTCGTGGCCGAACCACCGGTTCTTCACGCTCTGGAGGGCGTTCTTCGAGTGGTGGGCGATCCAGTAGCTCACGCGTGCCTCGTGGCAGCTCCTCCCCACCGCCCAATTGATTCGAGTATTGGAGACGGGTGTCGTTTAGAATCGGGCCGCGCATGCGGCTCGATTCTCTCGGTCGGATTCTGTTTGTCCTCTACTGCATCGAAGCTGGGGCCATCTTGCTCTTGCTTCCATGGGGAGGAGGTTGGGAGCGCCTGATTCTCCATGTTCCGGATTCAGAGCTCCAAGGCTATCTGCTCAAGCCCGTCGTTCGCGGACTGTTGAGCGCCTTCGGCGTCGTACACCTCGTGTGGGCGGCCCATGATCTGGACCTCATGGCCCTGGCGAAGAGGTCACGCACTTCTTCCTGAAGGACTTTCGAGCCCTCACCCGGGTGGAGTTAGAATCGGTCGCCTCGGGCAGTTCATCCCGGAAAGGACAGAGAGCGGTCGGAAAGGTAGCGATGAACGGAATCCTCGGCATTGGCCTCGATATGGTCGAGATCGACCGGATGGAGAAGATTCACACCCTCCACGGGGAACGATTCGTCCGGCGGATCTGCCTCCCGGGCGAGGTCGAGCCCCGTACAGACCGCGCCCAGGCCCAGCACCTCGCGGGTCTCTTTGCGGCAAAGGAGGCGGTGCTCAAGGCTCTGGGTACCGGCTGGGCGGCCGGATTGGGATTTTCACAGGTCGAGGTGATCAAGCAGGAGCATGGTGCTCCAGCTGTACGCCTTCACGGCCGGGCCGCCAACCTTGCAGAAGAGCGCGGTATTACCCGCGTTCATCTATCCATCACGCACGACGGGGCCTATGCCTCTGCTGTTGCCATAGCCGAGAAGAATTGCGACCGATGACTCGACTCGATAGTCACAAGGCCAGGTACCTCCTCCTCAGCCTCGCGGTGGTGGTGCTGGACCAATGGAGCAAATGGCTCGTGGAGAGTCGCCTCGTCGACCACGGACCCTTCGTGGTGGTGCCGGGCTTTCTCAACTTCATCTTCGTGAAGAACACCGGAGTGGCCTTCGGGATGTTCGCGGCCCACGGCAATGACTGGGGCTGGATGATTCTGGCCCTGCTCGGAATGGCGGCTCTCGCGCTCGTAGCCCTCTACTTCTGGAAGACGCCCGCAGCAGACCGGTTGATGTTGACGGCACTGGCGCTCATCATGGGAGGAGCAGTGGGCAATCTCATCGACCGGATCGCCAACCGAGCCGTCACGGACTTCATCGACGCCTACGTCGGCACGTACCATTGGCATACCTTCAATGTGGCTGACAGTGCCATCACCATCGGCATCTGCCTGATGGCCCTGGACATCTTCTTCGGCCGGAGGGAGCCGGCCGAGGCCTCGCCCCCCGCCGCCAGCTGAGGCTCCCGCGAGAGTCTTCTCACCAGCATGGCCGACCAGCGGACCATCAAGGTGCCCCCAGAAGCCTCTGGCGTCAGGTTGGACAGTTTTCTGGCGCAGCAGCTCGACCTGCCGAGAAACCAGATCCAGCAGTGGATTCGCGCCGGCCAGGTTCAGATCGACGGCGAGTCCGCAAAGGCGTCGTATTCGTTGAGCGTCGGGGAGCGGGTCGATTTCACTCCCCTGGACCGACGGCTCGACGAAGGGATGGAGCCCGAGGCCGGCGAACTCGACATCTTGTATCAAGATATCGATCTGGTGGTCCTGAACAAGCCCGCGGAGCTGACAGTCCATCCAGGAGCTGGGCGGGCCACAGGCACGCTCGCCCATCGTCTCCTGCTGCATTTTCCCGAGACCGCGAAGGTCGGGGGGGCTGGACGCCCCGGCATCGTGCATCGGCTCGACAAGGACACCACCGGAGTGCTCGTCGTAGCACGGACCGCCAGGGCCTATCAGGCGCTGACCACCGCCTTTGCCGAGCGCCGAGTTCAGAAGCTCTACATCGCGATGGTGTATGGCCAGCCAAGTGAGACCAGCGGCACGATCGATCTACCCATCGGCCGCCACCCGAACCGGCGCAAGGAGATGACGACACGTCCCGGAGGACGAGCAGCCAGGACCGACTTCGAGAGGATCGCCTCAGGCAACGGCATCTCGCTCCTCGGCATCGATCTGGCCACTGGACGCACACACCAGATCAGGGTTCACCTCAAGGCTCTGGGGCATCCGCTGATCGGGGACCCGCTTTACGGTGAGGCCCGCTGGAAAGGCTTCGCCCGGGAGACTCGGCGACCCCTGCAGGAGTTCTCGAGGCCGGCACTCCATGCCTGGCGCTTGCAACTCGCCCACCCGGTGAGCGAACAGCCCATGCGGTTCGAAGCTCCGATACCCGCTGATTTGAAGTCTCTGTGGAAGGCAACGACAGGCAGGGAGCTTCCGGAGCTCCCTGCCTGGTGATGTCGAATCAGCCGAGCAGCGTATCGAGGGCCGTGTAGGGGCGGCCCTGAGATTCTGCGACAGCCTTGTAGGTGATGTGCCCCTTATAGGTGTTGACCCCTTCGAAGAGACCCGAGTCTTCCTTCACCGCCTTGTCGACACCCTTGTCGGCCAACGCCAGGGAGTAGGGCAGAGTGGCGTTGTTGAGCGCGAAAGTGGAGGTCCTGGGCACTGCACCCGGCATATTGGCGACACAGTAGTGGACGATGCCGTCCACCGTGTAGATCGGCTCCGAGTGCGTCGTCGCCTTGGTGGTCTCGAAGCACCCCCCCTGGTCCACCGCCACATCGACCACCACACTACCCGGCTTCATCGCGCCGAGCATCTCCCGGGTGACCAGTTTCGGCGCCGAAGCTCCGGGAATCAGCACCGCTCCGACCAGGACATCGGCCCGAGCCAGAGATGCCATGAGGTTGTGATGGTTGCTGGACAAGGTGGTCAGCATGCCATGAAAGGTGTTGTCCAGCCAGCGCATCCGGTCCAGGTTGGTCTCGAGGATCGTCACCCTGGCCCCCAGACCCAGGGCCATCTTGGCTGAGTTCAGTCCAACGATGCCGCCACCGAGGATCACCACATCACCCGGAGGGACTCCTGGAACACCGGAAAGCAGCGTTCCCCTCCCACCCGTCACACCCTGCAGATAGTAGGCACCCATCAAGACCGCCATCCGACCCGCCACCTCGGACATGGGAGTCAGCAGAGGTAGTCCGCCTTTCTGGTCCGTGATGGTCTCGTATGCCACTCCGGCCACTTCCCGCTGACAGAGAAGCTCGGTCAGCTCTGGCAGCGGGGCCAGATGCAGATAGGTAAACAGGGTCTGGCCCTTCTGCAGAAGGTCGTACTCGGGCTCGATCGGCTCCTTGACCTTGACGATCATCTCCGACTGCTCGTAGACCGACTTCGCGTCCGAGAGAATCTCGGCTCCAGCCTCGGCATACTCGCTGTCGGTGATACCGCTGCCCTCTCCGGCGGTGGTCTCGACATAGACCGTGTGACCCGCCTCGACGAGGGCATGCGCACCGGCCGGAATCATGGCGACGCGGTACTCGTGATTCTTGATCTCCTTGGGAATTCCGACGATCACTTCGGGCCCCCAGTCTCGGTGCCGGTCGAGGCACCCGGTGGAGATTTGTCGCCTTGCTTTGTGGGTTCGTCCACCTGAGGCTTGACCTTGCCAGGCACGCCTGGGCCAGGAGCCGGCGCACTTGGCTCTTGCTGCGAAGCCATCTCCAAATTGCCTTTGAAGAAAGCCCCCTCGGCAATGACGACTCGCGGTGAGACCACGTCGCCTTCGATGCGACCGCTCTGCAGCAGCTCGAACCTGTCGATCCCTCGGACATTGCCCACGACTCTTCCCCCCACCTGCACCGACCGAGCGACGATGTCGCCATCGACAACGCCCTCCGAACCGACGATCAGACGGTTTCGCAGCTCCAAGCGGCCCTGGACCTCACCGTCCACGACTACTTCGGCATCCGCCGAGATCTCACCTTTGATCTTGACTCCCGGCCCGATGTAGGTGCTCCGCCCACCGCTCGAGTCCTTCTGCGCTGCGGGTTTGCTGGACGGAGAAGAAACGTCGGGGTCTTCGTCTTCACGGTTGAACAGGGCCATCGGGTCTCCCCTTTGCTCGTGCTAGAAGTTGTTTGGATCTGCCGAAAAGGAAGTCGGAAGTGATCGATCCTTCCTGAAAGGCAGTTGCGAGGTGTCAGAAAAGGCTGCGTCTCCGTATTGTGAATGGAGCGGGCAACGGGACTCGAACCCGCGACATCAAGCTTGGGAAGCTTGCACTCTACCAGCTGAGTTATGCCCGCCCGGGAACTCCCAATGCGACCGAAAATCTAGCCGACCCACCACCCATCGTCAAGTCGGCTGCCGATGGTTCGGCGATCCAGGCGAGTTATACTGCACAGGAACCATGGCGACCAACGACAAGAAACCGCAGATCGAAGAGGGCTCGCAGCCTCTTTACTTCTTTCCGGACCGCAGTGTCGGCGCCAGCGAGTTGAAGCGAATCCTCGACGGCGGAGATCAGGAAGAGCGACTTTGGGCGATCTCGAACATGCTGCGCTACGCCCAATGGGACGACATCTGGTTGTACGTCAGTCGTGACGAAGTGCGCGAGGTATTCCCGTCTCTCGATCTCCCCGACAAGCTTCGCCAGGTACTGGCAAGAATGCTCAAGGTCGAGACGCCCGTGGCGTAAAGTCCACCTCGAAGATCGAAGGCCAGTACTTTCCAGTCAGCAGAAATCGGCCGTTGTCGCTGCGGTAGGCGATGCCATTGAGCACGTCGACTGCCGGACGCTCCTCCGGGCTCAGCAGATCCGCGGCGTCGATGACCGCTCGCACCTCGCCGCTGTGGGGATCTATACGAACAATGGCGTCGGTCTGATAGACGTTGGCATAGATCCAACCTTCGGCGCATTCCAGCTCGTTCAGGGCACGCAGCGGACGTCCCTCCAAAGTGACTTGCAATCGACCCACTTCCTCGAAGGACTCACGATCTCGAAGAGACAGCGAGGCGGTACCATCACTCATGTAGAGACGGTAGCCGTCGTAACAGAGCCCCCAACCTTCGCCTGGATACGAGTACCGATCAATCTCCTCGAACGACTCCGCGTCATAGACCACCGCTACGCCGCTGTGCCAGGTGAGCTGGATGAGTCTGCCATCCACCAGGGCCAACCCTTCCCCGAACAGCTCGGGTGCCAGGGAGACCTCCTTTTCGACCCTACCCGTCGCCGGATCCACTCTCCTCAACGACGATTCGCCGAACTGGCCGGTACTTTCGTACAGCCGCCCCTCACTCCACAGTAGGCCTTGAGTGTAAGCGCCAGGGTCGTGAGGCAGGACCTCTCGAACCTCCACGCCGAGGCGGAGCATCTCACCCGGAGACTTCAGAGCTTCGCCTGGATCTCGAGGATCGCCGCATGCCGAGCCGGCGAAAGGCATTGCCATGGTCAGTGCCAGAGCAACGGCCAGCACGGTTCTTCCGCGGACGCGATTCCAGCTACTCCGAGCCGGGCAGCTGGTGTGCCGCTGAATGGTCACTGCGGGTCGTCGCTGGCCTGTCCATCGTCGCCCTCCGGATTCCCTCGGGTCGCGATGAAGGCCATGAATCCCAAAATGGCGAAGATGGTGAGGAGGGACAGGAAATTGGCCCCCGCTGCGGAGAGATCCGGCGGGAAACCGACGATTCGTTGTCCGCCTCGAACGCCGACCCAGATGGCCAACAGCACTCCGGTGAGACCGGCCCCACCCACCAGGCCCGAGCCGAACAGAACTCCCTGCTCCCGCCGCTGTTCGGCAACCGCCGGGTCGACTCCCCGGGTCAGCCACCAACGCATCCAACCGCCCAGGAAGACGGCCGCCATGGTGGAAAGAGGCAGATACACACCCACAGCGAAGGCCAACACCGGCACCTTGAACAGCGCCGCCACCCCGGCGATCGCAACTCCGATCAGGATCAGGGCCCAGGGTAGGTTCTGGTCCAGGACGCCGTCGATGACCAACTTCATGAGCACGGCTTGAGGTGCCGGCAGCTCGGCTCCTCCCAACCCACCCTCGACGGTGCGATTGAGCATCATCACCACGAAACACACGACACCGGCCGAAGTGATCACCCCGATCAGCTCACCGATCTGCTGCCGGCGCGGCGTCGCCCCGAGCAAGAAACCAGTTTTGAGATCCTGCGAGGTGTCGCCAGCGATCGAGGCGGCGATGCAGACCACGGTACCGACCATCAGGGCCGTCGCCTTGCCTGCCATATCGGTCCATCCCAGCAGGTAGAAAATGAGGCTGGTCCCCAGAAGGGTCGCGATGGTCATCCCCGAAGTCGGATTGGAGGTCACGCCAACGAGTCCGACGATTCGCGAGCTCACGGTGACGAAAAAGAAGGCGAAGATCGCGATGGCTATACTGGCGACCGCTCGCCCGGCGATCGAGTCCAGGTATCCGAGAATCCCCGGCACGAAGGTCAGCACCGCCAAGATCCCGAGCACGGACAAAGCCATGAACTTGTAGGACAGATCCTGGTCAGTGCGATTCGTCGCCTGGTTCTTTGCGCCTTTGCCAAGCTGCGCCACCCCGAGCTTGAAGGACTCGATCATTGTCGGGATCGACTTGATCAGGGTGATGATGCCGCCCGTCGCCACCGCTCCGGCACCGATGTAGCGCACATAGCGGTTCCAGATCTCGCCGGCGCTCATGTCGACGATGAGCTTCTGCGTCTCGGGAAACAGCGGCTCCGCAAGACCGCTGCCCCACAAATTGATGAGGGGAATGATGACGAAGGCCGACAAGGCGCCGCCGGCGACCATGACGGTGGCGATTCGGATCCCCAGGATGAAACCGACGCCAATCAGCGCCGGTGAGACTGCAATCGACAAGTTCGCCTTGAAGGCCAGGGCCTGCTCGAACTCATCGTGCACAAACCGGAAGCCGTCGGTGATCAGCTTGAACAGCATGCCGACTCCGATGCCCCAGAAGACCGGCGCCGCCTGTCGCCCGCCGCTTTCTGCCGCAACCAGGACCTCGGCGCAGGCGACACCCTCCGGGTAGGGCAAAGTGCCGTGCTCACCCTTGATGAGGTAACGGCGCAGCGGAATCATCGCCAGCACGCCGATCAACCCACCGCACATCGCCAGAAGCGTGATCTGACGCCAGGCCGGATCCATGCCCCAGATGAAGAGAGCTGGAATCGTAAACAGAACACCGGAGGCCACCGACGAGCTGGCAGATCCGATGGTCTGCGACATGTTGGCCTCCAGAATGCTGTGCCTGCCCCCGAAGGCGGACCACAACCGAAACGCCACGACGGTCAGTACCGCCACCGGGATGGAGGTGCTGATCGTGAGGCCAGCTTTGAGACCGAGGTAGGTGTTGGCGGCACCGAAAATGATGCCGAGAATGATGCCTGAAAGCGCCGCCTTGAACGTGAACTCCGGCAGCGTCTGCCCTGCCGTGAACGGGACGTACTCTTCGCCCGGCTTCAACTCGTAGGCTTTGGATGACAGCTTCTTCTGGCTCACGATTGCGAGCTACCTTACCACGCGAATCGACTCATTCCGGCACCCGGACCGTGCTCGATCGGGTATCACTGAGACCGCAGGGATCTCAATCACCAGCCGCCGCCCGACTCGCTCCAGGAGCAACCGGACCTCGCTCCTGAGAACCCTCCGATGGGGTCACCAGGAGGCAATGGAGGTGCTGCAGGAGGGCTCACCACCATTTCGGCCGCCGGATTCTGATGCCGCCGGATCATGAGCGCCAGATAGGCGGCCTGGACTCCGTCGGGTGTGGCGCTGCCTTCCTGCCGCTCGAGGCGGTCGAGTACCTGGGCCAGCTGCCCATCGCTCTGAGCCCTCACCGCACCCGAGGCAACAGGGTCCCTAGATAGCTCGATCAAGCTCCGCACCACAACTTCCTGGACCCGCTGCTGGATCCCAGCCAACCGCCCAGACTCGGAAACCTCGGCGAACGCGGCTCTGACAATCGCTTCGAGAACCTCGGAGAAGTCGGGCAGCGTCTCGTCGCGGCGATGTTGATCCACCATACGAGCGGCGCGCTCCGGCTGCACCATGGCAGCCACCGTCATCTCAGCGGCGGCGCCCGCCGCACCCAGCGCGTCGAACATCGGATCGGTACCACCTTCGAGCATCTCCCGATGCCGACCGTAGCTCGCCGGTCTCGGCATGAGCAACTGCAATACCGACTCCGGAATGTCCAAGGCCGCCGGATTCAGGGTCTCCAAGAGGGCCTCCAGTGCCCTTCTCTGCTCGGCCGCGGGTTCCGGCATGGCGAAAGGCTGGCCATCTCCGCGCACGGCGTTGCGGTAGTCCACTCCACCGAGCATCTTGGCAGTCGCTGTGACCTGGTATCGGTGGTGGAAGTACAGGGGCACGAAGACCTCGTGCAGCAGGGCCAGGGGGGTCCCCGGCTGAACATTGGCAGGGCCGAATCGCTGCATGGCAATTCGTCGGACCTCCATCTCCTCGCGCAGCTGAGCCACCGGATCACTGCCGTTGTCCCAGAGATTCGCCAGCGGCTGAGCCGCACCCGCGGGACGGGCATCCTGGTCTGTCAGAAAGATGAGATCCGCTTCGAGAGCCTGCGCAATCATGTCTTCGAGCTCGGCTTCCTCGTCAGCGCCAGGGGCGAACTGACTGTACGCGTAGCGAATGGAAAACAGGTCCCAAACCCCGGCGCCGATCCCGTAGGCCTGGCTGAAATCCAGTTCACCCCCTTCCGTCGGTCTTACCAGAGGTGCCGGATAGTCCATCACCGAGGCTCGACCGCCGTAGGTACTGGCGGCGAAGTTGTGGGCGAGGCCGAGAGTGTGGCCGACCTCGTGTGCCGCCAGCTGGCGGATTCGTGCCAGCGCCAGTTGCACGGGATCATCGGCGCTTCCGCTGCCGGTCTTGTCCGTCCCGGCCATCCCCTCGAACAGGAGCCGATCCTGTCGCACTCTCAGCGACCCGAGCCGCACATGGCCCTTGACGATCTCGCCGGTGCGGGGATCAATCACCCCACCACCGTAGGACCAGCCTCGGGTCGAGCGATGGACCCATTGCACGATGTTGTAGCGCGCATCGAAGGGATGTACGCCTTCCGGCAAGATCTCGACCCGAAACGCATCCTGAAATCCGGCCTTTTCGAAAGCCTCGGCCCACCAGCTCACCCCTTCCACGACCGCACTGCGCACCGGCTCGGGTATCGCCCTATCCACGTAGTAGACGATCGGCTCCACGACCGTAGAGCTCGCTGCCCCGGGATCGCTCTTCTCCAGTCGATGACGGGCAATCCAGCGCCTGTCGATCGGCTCATCCAGAGCTGCGGCATAGTCCGAGAACTGGATCTCGAAGGAGGCGGCTCGCGGATCGAAGCGCCGCGGCCGATAGCCATCATCGGGCAGCCGGACGAACGAATGATGCTGCACCAGTGAGAACGACTGTGCCGTCGGAGCGGTCCGCGTCACCTCTCTCCCGGGCTCATCCGAGGTGTAGGTGAGCAGGACCTCCATCTCCAGGTTCTCCGGAAACAGGTGGCAGGCATTGAAGTCGATAGCGCTTCGGCCCTGGTCCAGAGCAAAGCTTCCCTGGTCGGCCTCCTTCAGGATGGAGACTACGCCGTGGGAGTCCCTGACCAGAAAACCGGTGAGATCTACGCGATGGCCACCGCTGTTGGCCTTGGATTCGATCTCTCCTGCCCACAGCACCGAACTGGCGAACGACTCTTCTGTGGCCCGCACCTGCCATTGATCCTCCGTCAGTGCCCGGTACCGCAGATTGGGCTCGACGAACAAGAGCTTGTTACCCTGGCGGCGCAGCGAGACAACCCGGGTGCTGCCGATGCGACCGCGATCCAGACCTACCGGGTTGGAGCCCAGCCCGGCAAGCAACCCCTCGACGTAGAGAAAGGGCCCGAGCTCGTTTCCTTCCTCGAGATCTCCTGGCAACTCGAGCCAGACCTTCCCAGCCTGGCGGTCGAACTGCATCGCCAGCAGGCCCTCATGGACCTCTGCCTCAGTCGCTTCGGCGTCCCCGGCAGCCGAGCCCGAATTGTTCACTGTGTGGGGACCCACAGAGACACAGCCAGCGGTCACGGACAGGATCGTGGCCAGAAGAAGAACACGTTGCATGGAAGAGACCTCGTATCGGAGATGTTTCTGGATGAGTTGCGACGACGGCGCCGGCGCAACGAAGCTCTCGGCCGACGATGGTATCGCAATCCCAGTCTGGCCTCACCCATCGATGGACCGTTTCCCGCCCCTAGTCCGAAGCCACAGGCAAACTGATCGTCACCTCCAGCCCGCCTTCTTGTCGATTGTGAGCGGTGACCGCCCCGTGGTGCTCCTCCACGATCCGACATGCGATGGGCAGTCCTAAGCCGGTTCCCGAGTCGTGGGTCGAAAAATACGGCTCGAAGATGCGGGGCAGCGTTTCCGGCTCCACACCGGGTCCGTCGTCGGCAACCGAGATCCTCGCCTGTCCGTCTTGGACCTCGATCCGGACCTCCACCCTGCCACCGCTCGGAGTCGCGTTGAGGGCATTTTCGATCAGGTTGCGAAGCGCTCGGCTCACGAGCCTCGCGTCGAGATCGGCGTTCACGGTGTGCGGCAATGTGACGAACGAGATCTCGACTCCACGGGGTGGCGCGGTCCGGTAGGCGTCGACGACCTCGGTGACGACTTGGCGCAGATCAGTGCGCTCAGCGTTCATCTTGGGTATCTTGCTGTAGGTAGAGAATTCGCTGGCGATCTCCTGCAGCTCCCCCACCTGTTTCAAGATGTTGTTGGTGCAGCTCTCGAACACACCTTCCAGACCGTCCGGATCGTTGGCGTAGACCTCTCGAAGGTGCTCCGCCGAGAGACGAATCGGGGTCAGTGGGTTCTTGATCTCGTGAGCGATCATGCGAGCCATCTCGGCCCAGGCCTGCAACCGCTGGCCTCGAAGAACCTCGGTGACGTCTTCCACGACGAGCAGGGCCGAAGGCTCACCCGGACCGGGCAGAGGTGCCCAGACCAGGGACCATTCCTGGCGTTCGTCGGATTCCCGGTCTTCCAGGTGAACCGTTTCCTGCGACAACCCGTCTCCGGCTCGTCTCAGCCACGTCGAGATCGGCTCCAAGCGGGCATCGGACGCGAGAGTCTCCTCGATCGAGCTCCCGACCTCGCAGGCCAGCAACTCGCCCGCGACCCGATTGGCCGTCAATACCCGGCGCTCGGCGTCCAGCGACACGACTCCGGCCGTTATGTTGTCGACCACCATCTCGACGACGTCCTTCTCCCTCAGAATCTGGCGCCTGCCTTCTGCGATCCGACCGGCCATGCGGTCGATGGCGTCGACCAGGGTGGCCAACTCCAGCTCTGTCGGCTTCAAACGCAGCGACGTCTCCCCGCCGGCAATCCGCTGGGTACCCTCCACGATCTCCATCAGGGGATTGGTGAAGCCGCGAGCCAATCTACCGCCCACCGCCGCCACCACGAGAAGCAGAATCGACATTCCGAGAAGCGCTGCACGCCGAATCTCACCGATTTCGGCCTCGGTCTCTTCCTGTTGCGCCAGAAGCGGAATCGACAGAAACAGGCGACTCTGCCCGAGCGGTACTCCTGGAACCGTCAGGGGTGCGTAGAGCTCCAGGTATTCGGCACCACCCGCCCGATTGACCCGGGAGGAGACCTCGTGACCCAGCAGGGTCAACCGAGAGAACATCTCACCCGGGATGCGCTTGGGCAGAAAGCCGGCGGTGAACAGCTCGGGTTTGCTCGAAGCGTAGACGTTGCTCCGCCAATAGAGGTTCACTTCGTGATGGACGACGCTCGACAGCCAGATCAGCAACTCGTCATCCAAAGCCGCGTCGATACCGAAGCCGGGTTGGAGCGACAGAATGTACTCTCCCAGAACCTGTTGCGCCGACTCGAGAGCCGCCCGCCCCGCCGCCTGCTGTTCCACCTGCAGTCGCTCCTCGAGCAGCCGAACCACCAGAGCGTTCATCAGCAGGAGAGGCACGAGCAGCAGCAGGGCGTACACCAGAAGTAGCCGTTTCGAGTACGAGCGCCAGGTGCGACGGAGCGCGAGTCGGAGATCTCGCCAACGCAAACCGGGAAGCACGACAAGCAGCGCGAGCAGCGCGACGACCGCAACGACGTCCACGACCTGGAGGCCCACCTTCTCCAGCGAGCCGAGAGGACCGAGTCGAGGAAGGAGAAGGGCTCGAATGGCTTCCGGATCCCTGGCCGCAGCTACATCGGCAGGGCCGTCCGGCGTCCTCGTCACGCCGCGCCCGCCCTGGAGGAATCGATCCTCCAGGCGAGGCGCCTCGGGCCATGAAGTCACCAGAGGGCTTCCGGTGGGGTCGTAGAGCGCGAAGATGGCGCTCTCGAGCCTTTGCTGCGCAGGACCGCGGGCAGTGGGGCCCCCTCGAAGCAGACCGGCTGCCAGATCCTCCGCACCCTCGGCTTCGAGGCGAAACCCGGGCCTCAGCGCCAGCCAGAAGTGCACGCGCGCCCAGGGCTTTCCTTGCAGCAAGAGGAAGCCGTCGCCCCCTAGCAGAGCCTTGTCCCAACCAGGAACTCGCAGGCTCTCCCACCGGGTTGGTGCGGGATCCAGATCGCCCTCCTCCCCCATCGGCAGACCGAAAGAGAAGGTGGAGCGCCACCCTTCGGGGGACTCGACAGTCAAGGCGGACAGAGCCCCGTGGGAGGCCAGCGGTGACTGGTGCCAGACCTCGAATGCCAGGTCCCGCCTTCCGAGATCCTCGGCATCGCCCACAGAGAAGTCCTCGACGTTCCTGGCGATGAAGAACTCTGCCAGGTCGGCTGAGATCCCATCCATCTCATCTTCCGTTGGCAGCGCGGTGGCAGGCAGTAGGGTGAGCTCCAACTCCTGAAGGCGGCAGATGCGATCCGCGATTTGCCAACTGACGGCGGCAGTCACCGCCGCAAGAACCGCCAGGGTCAGGATCGACGTTGTCCGTGCACCCCTGAAGCCGTTCCAACACCAGGCCCCGGTCGCGGCACCGGCGACAACGAGTCCACCGGAGGCCACCCAGGTCAAATCCTGCGAAGCACCGGCGACCACCAGGGCCGCCAGGGCCAACCAAGCCCATCGGGCAGTGCCAGCGATGGCTTCTTTCCGCCCCCCAACAGTCAGAGACAGCAGACCGAATGCCAGCGAGAAGAGCGCCAGGCCACTGGCCAGGGCCTCCGACCCTGCGCCAAGCCCCCGCCCAATCTGGCTCGGCCCATCCCCACACTGAACAGCGATGGCCAGTGCCAACAGCAGGATGCTGACACCCACCCCGACAACAACAGCGAGCCGAGGTCGGCCCTGCAACGGTGCGCGTTTCAATCCCAGAGACGCTAGAATCATGCCCGCCGGAGCCGCCACGATCGCCCACCATGCGGCACCGCCCGCCAACATCAGAGCCATCAAACCTCCTGCGAGCAAGGCCTCGGAGCGGGATTGCCCGGGCAGTACTGGGCTTGCTTGTTCGAAGGCAGCGTCCGAACGAAGAAGAGGCAACCCTGCTTGTGTGAGCAAGAGCAGACCGAGGACAAGGCACGCGATCCTCGCAATCTCGAGACCCCCTGAGCGCCACCAGGAAGAGGCTTGCGGCGAGCCGATATCGACCACAAGAGCCGGCGTGTCGGGCAGGTCGATCCTCAGCAGGTCCTCCGTCGAAGGCTTGCCTGGGCTCAGCAGGGTCCAACGCAGATAGCGCGCCCTGGAAGCGATCGACCAGGTAGAAAAGGGCAATCCGTCGACAGAGAAGCTGCTACCCGAGACCAGACGCCAACCTGCGCTCGCTCCCCCGAGGGTCTTCACGCTCATCAGGCTCACCGAGCTGAAGCTCGCCAGGAAGGTCCTCCCGAGCCGGAGTGCTGCTTGGGGCTCCAGATCGTGAACGAGCCCTTCGCCTGCCCAGACCGTCGGGCTACCCTGGGGATCGAGCAGGTAGATCGAAAGACCAGGAAGCTCCGTCTGTTCGGCAATCCGGGACAGTCCTTGAAAAGCCACAAGGAGCTCGCCCTCTCCCGAAGGAGGTCTCTCCAGAAAGGAGACCGCTCGCTCTCCGACCCGATCGAGGTCCTGCCAGACCGTTGCATACCCACGCTCGATGCCCAGTCGAAGGCGGTCAGGGTCTCCACC
The DNA here is from genome assembly GCA_049664225.1 of Thermoanaerobaculia bacterium. Classification (GTDB taxonomy): domain Bacteria; phylum Acidobacteriota; class Thermoanaerobaculia; order Multivoradales; family JAHEKO01; genus JAUVRX01. The sequence continues at coordinate 33,499 of JBATEX010000107.1, read as the reverse complement.
AGACCAGGTAGCGACCGCATAGATCAGAAGGCCCACCAGGGCGATCAGGAATGGCGCGGCCATGAGCCACGCCTTGCGTCTGGAGGCATGGGGATACGTGATCATGGATCGGCTATCTGCCGGCGAACCAGGTGTGCTCGATGGTGCCTACTCACCGCTCACAGCATCGGGACGTCGATGCCATGGCGACGAGCGTTGTCGACTGCCTGCTCGTACCCGGCGTCGGCGTGTCTAGCCACCCCGATTCCCGGATCGCCGGTCAAGACCCGCTCGAGGCGCTTCGCCGCTGCCTCGGTTCCATCAGCCACGATGACCATTCCGGCGTGCAGTGAGTAACCGATCCCAACGCCGCCCCCATGGTGAACCGAGACCCACGAGGCACCGTTGATGGCGTTGAGCAAGGCGTTGAGGATCGGCCAGTCCGCGATGGCGTCGGATCCGTCCTTCATGCCTTCGGTCTCCCGATTCGGCGATGCAACCGAGCCACAGTCCAGGTGATCGCGGCCGATGACGATGGGCGCGGTCACTTTACCGCTGGCCACGAGGTCGTTGAAGGCCTTGCCCGCCTTGGCGCGCTCACCATAGCCCAGCCAGCAGATGCGCGCCGGCAATCCCTGGAAAGCCACCTTCTCCCTGGCCAGACGGATCCATCGGGCAAGGGCCTCATCCTCTGGGAAAAGCTCCAGAATCGCCTCGTCCGTGGCGGCGAGATCCTTTGGATCTCCTGACAGGACCGCCCAGCGAAAAGGGCCCTTGCCTTCACAGAAAAGGGGGCGGACGAAGAGCGGCACGAATCCACCGATCTCGAAAGCGTCCTCGACCCCGGCCTCCAGTGCCTGACCGCGGAGATTGTTGCCGTAGTCGAAGGTCACGGCACCGCGCGCCTGGAGAGCCAGCATGGCGCGGACGTGCGCCGCCATGGATGCCATGGATTTCGACTGGTATAACGCCGGATCGGCATTTCTCAGCTCCAGAGCCTCCTGAAAGGAGATCCCCTGGGGAAAATAGCCGTTGAGCGCATCATGAGCCGAGGTCTGGTCGGTCAGAGCTTCTGGAGTGATCTCCTGATCCACCAGATAATGGAGCAGATCCACCGCATTGGCCTCGACGCCAATGGAAACGGCTCGACCCTCCCGCTTCGCCGCCAGAGCCAGCTCGACACCCGAGGCGATGTCGGGTGCCACCTCGTCCAGGTAACGGGTCTCCAGGCGCCGCTGGATTCTGCTGGGGTCGACTTCGGCCACCAGGCAGACACCATCGTTCATCGTCACGGCTAGGGGCTGAGCTCCACCCATGCCGCCAAGGCCGGCTGTCACCGTGAGCGTGCCTCGCAGCGAGCCATCGAAGTGCTGGCGGGCGCACTCCGCCAGTGTCTCGTAGGTACCCTGGAGAATCCCCTGGGTGCCGATGTAGATCCAGGATCCGGCCGTCATCTGCCCGAACATGGTCAAGCCCAGGCCCTCCAGTCTTCTGAACTCATCGGCCGTCGCCCAATGGGGCACCAACAGGGCATTGGCTATCAGGACTCTGGGGGCGTCCTCGTGGGTTCGGAAGATGGCCACGGGTTTCCCAGACTGAACCAGGAGGGTCTCGTCTGACTCCAGCCTCTTCAGGCTGGCGACGATGGCCTCGTAACACTCCCAGTTGCGAGCCGCTTTTCCCGAGCCTCCGTAGACGATCAGCTCTTCCGGATGTTCGGCGACCTCGGGATCCAGGTTGTTCATCAGCATCCGTAGCGCCGCTTCCTGCTGCCATCCCTTGCAGGTGAGTGTCGTTCCCCGCGGGGCTCGTATGGAGACTCTGCTGGTCATCGCAGGTGTTTCCTCCTCTCTATCACTGCAAGTCGCTGATGTGAGGTCCGATATCTTCGGTCAGGAAGATCTCCGCCACTGCCAAATCCGGAGCCAACTCGCGATCTTCCTCCCATTTGGGAACCAGGGTACGGATCGCTTCGTGCAAGCGCTCCAAAGTCGGACTCGATCGCAACGGCCGCCTCAGATCGATCCCCTGCGCGGCGGCGAGTAGCTCGATGCCCAAGATCCGATCGACGTTCCTTACCACCTGGCCCAGCTTCAGGGCAGCCCACATGCCCATGGAAACATGGTCCTCCTTCTCCGCCGAGGTCGGGATCGAGTCGACGCTCGCCGGGTGGGCCAGCGTCTTGTTCTCGCTGACCAGGGCCGCGGCGGTAACCTGACCGATCATGAAACCCGAATTGAGACCCGGATCCTCGGTCAGGAACGGTGGCAGTCCGGAAAAGGCAGAATCCGTCAGCTTGTCGATTCGGCGCTCGCTGATCGAGCCCAGCTCGGCTGTCGCGATTACCAGAAAATCCGCTGCCATGGCGATCGGCTCACCGTGGAAGTTCCCCCCGCTCAGAATCTTGTCGTCCTCGGCGAAGACCAGTGGATTGTCGGTGACCGCGTTCATCTCCGTCCCGAGGCGACGCTCCACATCCGCCAGGACGTCACGGACAGCGCCGTGGACCTGGGGCATGCATCGAACCGAGTAAGGATCCTGGACCCGCAGATCGTCCTCGCGATGCGACTCGCGCAGCCCCGAGCCCTGCATCAAATCCCAGAGATTGGTCGCGCTCGCCTGCTGCCCCGGATAGGCTCTCAGCTCGTGAATGCGGGATTGGAACGGAGTGTCGGTCCCGAGGAGGGCCTCTGTACTCAATGCCCCGACCAGATCGGCGACCCTCACCTGTCGGCGGATCTCGAGGACAGCAAGAGCCAGCAATGAGGTCATCGCCTGGGTGCCGTTGATCAGAGCCAGGCCTTCCTTCGGCTCCAGGCCGACAGGCGCGAGCCCGGCCCGCCGAAGGCCTTCCGAAGTCAGCATCTCTTCGCCTTCACATCGCACTCTGCCGCGACCGATGACGGGCAACGCCAGGTGAGCCAGCGGCGCCAGGTCACCACTCGCGCCGACAGAGCCGCGGCTGGGCACCACTGGCAATAGGTCGCGGTTGAGCATACCCAGCAGGAACTCGACCAACTCCGGGCGCACCCCTGAGAAGCCTCTCGCCAGCGTATTGGCACGTAACAGGAGCATGCCTCGGACCGCTTCGGTGGGCAGGGGCTCGCCGACTCCAGCCGCGTGGCTCATCACCAGACGTTCCTGGAGGAGGCGAATCTGATCTTGGGGAATCCGTACTCTGGCCAGGTCGCCGAAGCCAGTATTGACACCGTATACCGCTTCTCCCTCCATCGCCCGAGCTTCGAGGCGCTGAATCACCTCTCTGGACCGCATCATGGCCTCTCGCGCCTTCTCTGAGACATCACAGGGCTCTTGGCCGTGCACGACGGCAGCGAATTGCTCGAGAGTCAAGTCGGTGCCTGTGAGCTCGATCATCTGACGTCCCAACGCATGGAGTCGCTGTCTCTACTGCTCCCTCGCTAGAACGATACCACCAGACTCGGACGCGATATCGCCCTGCGAGACAACTCGGTGGAGAGTCTGGAACCGGGAGATACCGCTCATGCTAGTGTTGGCTACAACGGAGTTTGAGCATGAGTCGGTTCCTCAGTCCTGTTCCCGCTGTTCTGGTTTTGATCTGCTGCGGGGCTCTCCCTGCGACGACCCTAGAGCAAGAAAAAGCCACGGAGGAGCCGTCGTTCGCGACGCCTGTGCTCCAGCAGGCCGAGATTGTCGAGGTCGTCCCGGGTACTTGGACGGAGATCGCCGACCGGTGCCAAACCGAGCAGCCCGTCGAACCTCCGAAGTCGCCAGGTCGCCTGCTGGTTCTGCGCGCGGGAAAGACCACCTACCGGATCTTCCTGAGCGATGGAAGGGTCATTCACTGTATGGATACCGATGAAAATGACGGGCAGACCGCAGCCCCCATCGATCCCGGGCTCCAGGAGATCGCCGACACCGCCCGTAACGACCTCGGTCAGCGCCTGGCAGTGGAGCCCGGCGAGATCCAGGTGCTGCGTGCCGAAAGAGTCACTTGGCGGGACTCCAGCGCAGGATGTCCCGAAGCAGATCAGATGTACATGCAGGTCTTGACCGAGGGCGCCCGCATCATCCTGGGACTCTCGGGTGCCGAGTACAGCTACCACCAGACGACTGGAGGAGAGCCGTTTCTCTGCGAATCCCCGTCGACCATCGATCCTCTCCCGGGTCCCGAAATCCAGTAGCGCCGATCCCAAGGCGCAACGCCCAATTCGGTGCCAGGCACTTCTTTTCCAATCCGGTGCCAGGCACCTGGATTTCTGCGACAGTCACCCCCCGAATGAGGTAAGATCCGTCTACTGAGCATCACGCGGAGGCGGCGCTCGACGGGTCAAATCGCCTCGCCTCAGACTGGTTGCCCTGGCTACAGTTGGCTGGTCGACGTCGCTTCGAGTTCGACCGTCCCCGCATAACTTCACAGAGGAGGATGGAATTGTGTGTATCCACAGTCTGAAACGCATTCTGGTAGTCACTCTGGGACTCGCGCTGCTGATCACCGCAGTGCCGCCCCTCCTAGCGCAGAATTTCGAAGCGCAAGAGGTCGATGCAGTCTTGGGACCCGAGCGCGACCCTGACAACACCAACAAGGTGCCGCCGATGTGGGAGGCCATCCGCACAGCGGACGGCAAGGTGCGGGTCATCGTCCAACTCTCTGATCCGGCCGTCGCTCTCTACAAGGGCGGAATGGCTGCGAGGCCGGCGATCAGTCCCAAGGCCACGGGTCGAACAAAGCTTGACATGGCGGCAAAACAGACCAAACAGTACCGCCGCTTTCTGGCCACCCGTCAAAAACAGGCCAGACAGCGTGTTCAGCAGGTCGCGCCTAGCGCCCGGACCTTCAGACGCTACTCGGTCGTCTTCAACGGCATGTCGATGGCGGTCAACGAGAACGAGATCGCAGCGATCGCGGCCCTGCCCGAGGTGGCAAGGGTCTATCCGGACAAGATGTACTACGCCACGATGGATGCCAGCTTGCCGCTGATCCAGGCGCCGGAGTTCTGGGCCGAGCTGGGAGGTCGGGACACCGCCGGTGAGGGCATCAAAGTCGCCGTCGTTGACGGTGGAATCCGGCCCGAACATCCAATGTTCGACGGCACGGGTTTCGACTTCCCACCAGGGTACCCACTGGCCGACGACTACTGCGGTGCGGTCGATCCGAGTTTCTGCAACGGAAAATTGATCGTCGCGCGTCACTTCAGGTCGGTGCCGCTACACCCCGCCGAGTTCGACTCACCCCTAGGGGCCAACGGCCATGGCACTCACGTGTCCGGTAGCGCGGTTGGCAACTTCGTCGCCGGCGCCACGGCCCCGGATGGCGTTCCCGAAGATCTCTCGGGTGTCGCGCCCGGTGCCTGGCTGATGGCCTACAAGGCGCTCTGGTGGAACGGTACGACGGGCTCCGGCTCGACTACCGATCTCATCGACGCACTCGAGGCCGCGGTGGCGGACGGTGCGGATGTCATCAACAACTCCTGGGGCGGTCCGGGTGGAGAGGATCCCAACACGGACGCCTTCAATGCAGTATTCGAAGCCATCAGGGCGGCCGGGGTCGTGTCAGTGACCGCCGCCGGAAACGCCGGTCCAGGTGCGAGGAGCGTAGGCTGCCCGGGCTGCCAGCCGCCGACTTTGACGGTGGCCAACAGCACCACCAACCGACTGCACGCGCTCGGCTTTGACATCACCGAGACGGGCGGTCCGACTGGTAACGCCTGTCTCGAGGGCACCGGTCCGACGCTCGGCGCACCGGTGGGCCCGCAGCCTGTGGTGTATTCCGGTGACGTTGGCGACTTCGAGGGCTGTTCAGCATTCCCTGCCGGCTCGATGACTGGGGCCATCGCCCTTATCTCGCGCGGCTCGTGCTCCTTTGCCACCAAAGTACTGAACGCCGAGGCCGCCGGGGCCATCTTCACGGTGGTCTTCAACAACGTCGGCGGTGCTCCGATCACGATGGGCGGTCTCAACGCCGGCGAGGCAATCTCGTCCTGCATGATCTCGAATGATCAGGGGATCGTAGTGCGCGACTTCGTGCAGGCCAATCTGGGGGCTGAAGGACTGGTCAACTACCCAGCCCAGCGGCTGACCAACGACGCCTTCCAGGACGACATCGCGTCGAGTAGCTCGCGTGGGCCTAATGGTGACGCGGACTTTCTCAAGCCCGATGTCGCGGCCCCCGGAACCCGAATCATGTCCGCCTGGTCGGTCGACCATCCGACCGGTGGCAGTGAGTACATTCTCATCAACGGCACCAGTATGGCGAGTCCACACGTTGCGGGCGCGGCAGCCCTGATGCTGCAGAAGCACCCCGACTGGACACCGGATCAGGTGAAATCGGCGATCATGAGCACTGCGGTGCGCGGCCTGGTCAAGGAGGACGCGGTGACACCGGCGGATCCGTTCGACCTCGGTGCTGGCCGCGTCGACCTCGACCGCGCACGTCGCGCCGGAGCGACTTTCGACCAGGCCTCGATGGCCGAGGATCTGTGCTTCCTCGGTTGTAGCTTCACTCGCACGATTCAGAACGAGCTGCCCTATCCAGCGGATTGGATGGCATCGGTGGAGTCGACCGATCCCGACTTGCTTATTACAGTGACACCATCGACGGTAATGCTGCAACCGGGCGAGTCCATGACATTTCAGGTCGACGTGGACACCACCCTGGTCGACCAAGGGCAATGGCACTTCGGCGGGGTGATCTGGGGCGGAGGTTTCGGCTCGGACGTGCCTGATGCCTACTTGCCGATCGCGGTCTTCGCCGCTGCCAGCACGGATGCGGTGCAGCTGACCAAGAACGTCGACAAGCCGGTGGCTCCGCAGAACGACCGGCTGACCTACGACATCACCCTGACCAATCTGACACTGACGGAGTCGATCGACCTGGTCGATGCCATCCCTGACGGGACGACCTATGTGCCGGGCTCGGCCCAGGCACTGATCGACGGCGTGCCCGATTCGGGCTTCGTCTTCGATGCAGGTAGCAACAGCCTGAGCTGGTCGGGAATGCTCGACGCACTCACCCTCGAGGTGGTGCCGTCGACATCGCCTTTCGGCTACCTTCCGCTCGACCTCTTCTTCGCTCCGCTGGGCTGCAGCTCAGTGTGCGACGACACCTCGATCAGCCTCTCGGGCTTTTCCTTCGAGTACGCCGGCGAGACCTACACCGACGTGGTGATGAGCTCGAACGGCTTCTTGGTGGCTGGAGATGATGCGACCGATGCCTTCTCGCCGTCGAACCAGAATCTGCCCGATGCGGCGACACCCAACAACGTGATCGCGCCTTTCTGGACCGACATCGACATGGACGGCACCAGCGCGTCCGATTCAGGCGCGGGCATCTGGTACGCCGGCATCTTGACCGACGGCGTCAATGACTTCCTGATCATGGAGTGGCAGGGGGTCGAGCTGTTTGGCGTCCCCGGACCGACCTACACCTTTCAGGTGTGGATCCAGCTCGGATCGTCCAGCATCTGGTTCGTCTACGATGGCATACCGAGTCTTCCCACCTTCCTGACGGTCGGCGCGGAAGATATTCAGGGTGCCGCCGGGACCTCCTACTTCTTCGACGGCGCAGGTACTCCGCCAGAGGTGGGAGCCGATCTGCTGGTCTCCACGATGCCGGGCAGCACGGCCGAGTTCACCTTCCAGGTGGACACCAGCTGCTCGCTCGAGCCGGTCGTCAACATCGTTGATGTCACGAGTGGCGACACTTCTATCTTCGCCTTCGCCGTCACCGAGATGGTCTTCGGAGTCGACGACGATGGCGATGGAGTTCCTGACGAGTGTGGCGATCTCTGCCTCGGGACGGTGATACCCGAATCCGTGCCGACGATCAGGCTGCGACCCAACCGCTATGCGCTGGTCGACGAGGATCTCGTCTTCGACAGCGTCGGCAATGGAGAACGATTCAGATTCACCACCACGGATACCGCCGGCTGCTCATGCGAGCAGATCATCGATGCGTGGGGTCTGGGCAAGGGCCACACCAAGTTCGGCTGCAGCCTCGGCATCATGCGGAACTGGATCGACAGTGTCAGCCCCTAGCGGCTGAGTCCGAATTGCGCTTCATGGCGCGTTCATCTGGGCCCCGGTCTGATGACCGGGGCCTTTTCTTCTCTTCTGTGTTGCGAGATTCGCCCTCGCCAATTCGTCTTTCAAAGAGATGCAGGCTCGTGCCCATAGAGTGAAAATAGGGGCCAGGCTGCCGGATCGTCGAGGTCAGGGCGGTTACGGCTATTACATGCGTCTCTCTAGGCTCTTCCTCGTTGGGGACTCGAGCTGATGTGGGGCGGTACGACGAATGGAGGCCCTAGGAGGCGCGCCTTGACGAGTGGACCACCTCTCTCGGGCGCTACCCGGCTGGAGCACGTCGGCAAACATCTTCAGCGCATTGCCACCGTTGATCTTCACCGTAGTGGCATACCGACCGGATGCCGACCCCGCGGTGAACTGAACCGTCAGGCGTGCCGTCGGCACTCCCCGACGATCCCAGAGCAGAAGGTCCCAGGCGTAAGGTACGTCGTTCAGTGCGGTTGTTTGTTGGTAGATCGTGTTTGGCGAGCCCATGTTGAAGGCGCTCGCTACCTAAACGCTCGGGCGGATTTTCGGCACGATGTGCACGTTGGCGACGCCGCACTCGGCCGTGCAGCCCAACCCGCGGCCCTTGCACCTGGTGCGAACCCAACCGAAGCCGGGCCTCCTACCCTCGCGTAACCTATTTTCTGAATGGTAGTTACACCACCATCCTGTCTTCAGACAGGACGGGTTCGTCGTCGAGCTCTGACAGATCCCGGGTCTCAGTCCTCTTGAGCAGGTAAAGAATGCGCTCCTGGTTTCGTCGTCCTCGATCGAGCATATCCGCGACGATGCCGAGCACCACAAGCAAGAGCCCGATGGCAATGAGGAATCCACCCGTAAAACCGGCCCAGATCTGGCCGCTGAAAGCTCCATAGCGAAGGTAATGCAGCAGCAGAATCGATGCCGTGGCCATCCCGGTGAGGAGGAACAGCGACGCCAATCCCCAAAAAAAACGAATCGGGTAATAGTCCCGATAGATCCGAAAAATGATGGAAAGTGTCCTAATCGCGTACCTCGGGATGCTGCCCGCCACCCTCGACTTGCGGTCGGCAAAGTACTTGACGACGACGGGCACTTCTCTGATTGTGACGTTCTTGTAGGACAAATCCAAGAACGATTCCTGAGTGTAGGTGAATCTCCCGTGGAGATTCAGCCGCAGCATCGCCTCGCGCGAGTAGGCTCGAAAACCGCACGACACATCGTGGAACTTGGAGCCGGTCAGGCGACTGATCAGCGCAGACATCAGGCGATTGCCCTGCAGTTTGATCCACGGCATCTCTGGGAGGGATTCTTGGTCGATGAAGCGCGACGCGGTCACGAACTGGGCCTCGCCTGCAATGATGGGAGCAATCAGCTTCGGGATGTCCTCGGACATGAACTGGCCGTCGGCGTCGATGTTCACGAGTATGTCGATGCGGGCGGAAACCGCATAGTCCAGGGCGGTGTGGAACGCCGCTCCTACGCCTAGATTCTGGCCATGGGAAATGAACAATGCTCCCGCCGCCACGGCCTCGGCCCGGCAGTTGTCCTCTGAGCCGTCGTCGACAACCAGTACGGAGATCCTCGAGACGCCAGCCATCTCCTTCGGTATGCGGCTGACGACCCCGCGAATCGTCTCCGCGTCATTGAAGCACGGTATAGCGACCAGCAGATGCATGGCGTCCCCTCACGCCGACATTGTCTCCCACGCTTCCGCAGAAGCGCAAGGCTCTGCACATCTCCCGTGGCTTCACATTTTGACGATCGGGTCAGCTTCTCGAGTCGAGCTTGTTCAAGGAGGCAGTCGATCTCTCGTGCGAGGCGGTGCATGGCTTGGCGTCGGCGGTGAGGTGCGGCCATGTCATCCTTGCGCTCTCGGCGCTCGAAGCGCACGGTGGCAGTCTCGGCGGCGGCAGCAAAGCCATCGATGGACCCGACGAAGTGGTCATGCTTTTCGAACTCTTGGCGAAGATCCACTCTTCGGGTACCGTCGCCGGCCTCGCGCTGCTGGATGGCAAGAAAATCTTGGCCTCATCAGAGATGAACCAAGTGTCGTCGGTGACAGCCATGAAGGTCGGGAACGCACCTGCGACGAAAACACTCCCCACGACTACGATGACCAGCAACTTGAACGCGTCGCGGAGGCCTGTGAGCAGCGCGTGGCTAGCCAGTACGACCATCGGTGCGAGTACGGGGAAGATATATCGACCCTGCAATGCAGCTCCGAAGAAGTGATGCGAAAGATAGCTGCGATAGTTGACGGCAAATAGGACCAGGCCGTACACCAAGCAAATCAGTGACATCGACAGGAAACAAGGGTGTCGGACCAGGCGCCGAAATCTCAGCAGTAACGTCAACGCCACCGCCAACAACACCGCCTGGCAGAGCTGCAGCACCCGAACCGGTAGGGCGTAGCCATTGTGGCTAACGACGGCCAAGATTCCGCGCATCACAGCCTCGACGTACATCAGCGCGAACATCGGAAGGTCTACTGCGGGACGACTATCTTTCGTGGCGCGCAGTTCAGCGTACCGACTCGTGGGGTCGTGTTCCGTGTTGAAGACTGCGAGGCTGTCGCCATCCAGCACCTCCGAGGGCTTCGGGTTGACCGCGCCGTAACGCACGAGGTTGCCTCCATACAGCTCCACGTTCATGGCGATCAAGCAAAGAGTCAGCACCAGCATCCCCCATTGAGAAAAATTCAACCGGCCCGGATGAAGACTCGGAAAGAATGTCTTGAGGCTTTTCCAGTAGAAAGGCACAAGCAGCAACTGCAGAGCGACCAAAGGCAGGTAGGTGATCTTGGTCAGTGAGCCAATCAGCACGCTGAGCATCACGCCCCAGAATGCCCAGGCTTCCTGTCGATTGAAGAAGCGCACAAGGAAAAAGAAGTTGGCCGCTGCTACGAGGTTGGTGAGGTTGTCGTACGACACCATGCTGAACAAAAAGACCAACATCATGACGTTAGTGAGAATCACCAACGTGAACGCAGCGGTCAAGCGATCCCGTGAGAATTCGAGGGCCAGGAGCCATGCGAACAGCAAGTAGAAGACTCCCAAAATGATGTTTGCCATCCGCAGCCACGAAATCATCGACACCTTCGTTTGCAGGGCGGTTCCTAGCAGGTAGTGATACAGATAGGGCCTGGTGGATAGCAGCCCCAGCTCGTAAGTGTCCGCGGAGTCGGCGAGGTGCAGCTTGCCAGTTTCGGCATGCATGCCCGTCAAGGTGACATGGTAGGTCTCGTCTGGACCGATCCCATGGAGCACATGCGTGGCAAGGAAGACAGTCTGCACCAAGAACCAGACGACGGCCAGAACAACGACCACCGTGGGCGCCTTCCTGGCTATGCGATCGAAGGGGTCCAACCAGCGCCCTGTAAAGGCCAGGATGATGGCGTCTCGCTTCCACAGGAACAGTGCTCCGATGAGACCGATAACAATCGCGCCGGAGACACGCACCAGCCAGGCTTCGCGCTCGAGGTCGTCGAGCACCCTGTCGCCGTTCTTGGCCCAGAAGGGAGAAGCGCCTGTTGCATAGAAATAGGGATCCCTGCCCTCGATCTCGAAGACCAGCACCTCGCCGTCGACATCTGGCTCGCCCAGGTGGCGTCGTCCGGCGAAATCCGAAGCCAACTCCGCCGCGGACCAGCGCTTCAGCAGGCGGATAGTCCCGGTCAACCTGCTGCGAGCGCTGAGCTCCAGGGCAACAATGCTGACCTCGTCAGTCTTGCTCACCGGGTCGATCCGAAGCCCGGCTAACGGCTGTGAAGGGATGGTAGCGTCAAACACAACGCGCTCTGAACCAGGAGTGGGTCCCGCCCACACAGAGTCGACCCCGCGGAATTCGTGATCCGCTGCAAAGAAAAACTGTACCCAGTCCAGGGTCGTGCTCGCCGGAACGACCAGACGCACCTGGTAGCTCCAGGTTTCGGTCGTCAGCAGACCGCCGAAGAGCAGCCCGAGCAACAGTACGAGCCAAACGGTGGCCGTTCGTTTACTTCTCGCGATCAATCCCGCTCGCTCAGCTGCCCGCCGCGTGCCGCGGCAACCCGACGACTGCGGTGAAGGCGGAAAGAAGACTGGTTCTGAGGTGAGGCGTGATGCGTTCCATCGTCCGGCCAATTCCAGCACGGTTTGGCGCGATTGCAAAGGAAAGAAAAGGGGGGAGTCTCAGTTTCAATGGCAAAGGGAGACGAGCGCACGGGCAAGAGCGCTCCATGGCCATCACTCCAATATCGTTTCCGTTCAAACCGAGAGGATATCGAGCCGGCGGGGGCGGCTTCACGGCGGCCACGATCGGGCCTGACTTCGAACGAGAACTCGTCAAGTGCCACCCTGAGGCCACTCCACAACCCAACACCCCGCAACGCTGAAAAGCGATTTCCTCCTATGTGGTCGTTGGCGCCTTTCTCCATAGCCTCCGTTTCAGACTGGTTCTTAATTGATGTAGCCGAGCGCCTCGAGCGCATCTCGAGTGCGCTCCTCAACTTCCGGAGAGTTGAAGGAAGGAGCCGTAAGCGGATTCGCGGAACCCAAGAGCCGCGGAAAGCGAGTGGTCAGTAGAATCTCGAGTACGTCGCTGACTTCCCTGTCGGACAGCAGGCTTGAGCTTTCCAGCGGATCCGCTTCGAGATCGTAGAGCTCGCGTTTCTCGACGTCTTGTCCGGATTGATCCAACTTCACGATGTACTTTCGCTCGGAGGTTCGTACGGCGAACGACTGGTGCCCATTCCTGGGCGCCAGTGTAAAAACATAGTCTTTGTGAACCTTGGTCACGCCGGTGAGGAGGGGCAACAACGACTGGCCGTCTAACGTGGGAACAGCAGCGAAGCCAAAAACCGACGCCAGAGTTGGGAACAGGTCAAGCATTTCAACTTGGGCGGAAGACTCGCCTCTCGCGATACCCGAGGGGGGCGGAAACCTAAGAATCAAGGGGACGTGAATCATCTCGTCATAAGTGGTGGTGCCGTGCTGCAGCCAGCCGTGCTGCATAAATGCTTCGCCGTGATCCGAGGCAATAATGATGAGCGTATCGTCGAGCCGCTTGGTCGTTTCGAGCCAGTCGACGAGTCGACCGATCAGATTGTCGCAATAGTTCAGATTCTCGTCGTAGAGTGCGGCGAGATACTCCGCCTCCTCCGGCGTCGCAGCTGTCGCTAGCTCCCGCATTCTATAGGCCGAGCCAGTGGCTCGGCCCCGGGGCAAGCCTTGGGAAAACCGGCCTGTGAAGGGCTTTGGTGAATGGTATGGTGCATGAGGACGAAGGTGATGGATGTAACAAAACCAAGGTGAGTCTCCCGCGGAGGAAATCCAAGCGCGAGCATCGCTGTGCATCTTCTCGCTTTCAAGCTTGACGTCGGAGCGAGTTTGTTTGTATTGCTGCTGTGCCTTGTGGGTGAAGTAGCTGAATTCGACGTCGAAGCCTTTGTTGTAGTTGAAGGTGCGCGTGATGTGTGGATTCTCCGAAAACAAGGCCGTCCTGAAATTATTGTGCCGAAACGCTTCCGCCATCGTGAATTCGCTGCGCAGGAGCTGGACGCGGACTTCGTTTGGATAGCGGCCCGTAAAGTAAGACCTCACCGAGGGAACCGTCGACGAGGCTTGGCTAAAGGCATTGCGGAAGACGAAGCTGCCCAGGGCGAGGCTGTCGATATTCGGAGTCGTCTCTCGCCCGTAGCCCCATGCACGGAAATGACGGGCAGCCGCAGCATCGAGCACCATGAATAGGCAATTCTTGGGAGCTTCGAAAGTTGACGCTTTCGTGGACTCGTTATCCCGGGCGTTAGGCCGGCAACCCAGCTGACTGGCCGCCAGGCCCCACAGGCTGTACTTCAACCACGATCTTCGCGAGATCACGCCATACACCTTATCCGTTTTGCCCGCAGGGGGAAGGGGTTTCCTCTCGCGAAGAACCGTAGCGGAGGCCGAATCGGGTGTCAACCGGGCGATCAGGAAGAAGGGTCTCCTGGCAGCCCAGGAGTGCCATTTCCGGCTCAGGATCTCTCCAAACGGCTCAGATGGTTCGCTACTGTGGTTTCTACGCCAACGCCGCGCGCGGCAAGCGCCGCGAGATCGCGGCAGCGGGAGACACCCCTCAAGCGCCATGCCACCAAAACGACGGGGTCACCCGACGCGCCCGGCTCAGTTGGGCCTTGTTTGTTCGCCGCGTCTACGAGGTCGATCCGCTCCTGTGCCCCTTCTGCGGCTCTGAGATGAAGATCCTCGCCTTCACCCTCGATTTCGGCAGCGCCCCAGGCGATTCGCAAGAGCCTCGAGCTCCCGGCCCAGGAGGCCGAGCCCTAGGCTCACCGCCGACTCGAGATCTCCCCCGGAGGCGTCCACACCCGTTCCGGCGGCCACGATCGAGCCTGACCTCGAACGAGAACTCGTCAAGTGCCACCCTGAGGCCACTCCACATCCCAACACCCCGCAACGTTGAAAAGCGATTTCCTACTCAGCGATATAAAGGAAGCTCGGCTGTTCCCGTAATTACGGCATCTGGATTACGCGGAAACAATTGCTCACCGCTACCAGCAGGAAATCGACCCCACCCATATAGAACTTCAGGTCTGGCGGTGCGCGCCGGCACTAGCGCCTTCTTAGCAGGGCCGCATCCTGAGTACCGACAACATCCCTTCGGATCTCCAGTACCTCGAAATATTCGCCCCAACGCTCACGCACGTAGTCATGCGTATGAAAGCTGGTTTGGTAAAAGTCCGGCAACCCTTCAGTAGTTCCCTTCTTTTGACCAGAGTAAACAAACCCGTTCTTGTTCAGCTCATCTGCAAGGTGGCCCTGTACGTGGCTGTAGTGGCTCTCACCATGAAAGGTCAAAACAAGATAGGCACCTTTTGCGCACACGCGGACCAGATCCTGCATCCAGGAAAACTGAATTTCCTCAGGCAAGTGCGTGAATACGCTTATGCCGTAGACCAGATCAAAGCTCTCATCTTCAAACGGCGCCGGCGGTTCATGTGGATTGACTTCAAAGCCACCCACACTGTGAATGTGGTCCTTGCACCACTGAATTGCCTCCGGGTCGATGTCGGCACCATAGAGCCTTTCCGGGTGCGCCAGGCGAAGGCTAAGAGGAATAGCAACGCGACCGCAGCCACAGCCAAAATCGAAGATGCGCTGAAAATCGTCAAAGCCCTTGTTTACGAGCGCCAGCATTGACTCTACGCTGACGCCGAGATCATGCCCGAGCCGGAAGAAGTCCATGTCATATGCACCGCTTACCCGCACCTGCAGTTTGGGTGGAGGGATCGCTAGATTGACGCCCTGGAGCTCAAGCAACGACCTGATCTGCGCAACCTCGATCTGAAGCTGTTTCAAGATGCCCTGATTTTGCGCCAGCTGGGCTGCGCGAGACTCCAACCCTGCCAGACCAGATTGCGCGACCGCTGGTCGGCTCTTTGTAAACCAGTTCTTGATCAAGATGGAAAGCTCTTTGCAAATGGGAGGGGCCCGGCATTCAGCAACCGGGGTCCCCTGACGCTGTGCATAGTAGCCAGATTGGAAGGCGGCTGGCAACCGCTGTGGCGGTCGCGGGCCGAAGTGCCCCAAATAAGACCAGATAAGCCAGGCGGGGCTGATCCGCGAGCTGGCCCGGAGGCGTCCACCCCCGTTCCGGCGGCCACGATCGGGCCTGACCTCGAACGAGAACTCGTCAAGTGCCACTCTGAGGCCACTCCACAACCCAACACCCCGCAACGCTGAAAAGCGATTTCCTACTCAGGGAACACGCGCTTGAGCCGCTGCGCCCAGCTCATGGCCGCATGACGTTCTGCAGGCGTTTGCTCCTCTGGCTCATTAGAAGCTGTTGATTGGCTGCCCCTGCCCCATTTCGCAGGCGTCACCTGCACACGATGCTTGCTGTTCGGTGCGAATACGCCGCGAAACCGTGTGAGGTTGACTCTCGGTTTCGGCACCAGGGCGGCCAGCCGAGCAATGAAATCCAAAGGCTCGAAGATCACACGGGTGGTCCCATCGCGATACGGCGTCTTCAGTTGATAGCGGATGTGACCGCCCTCGATCAGTGACAGGCGCTTTTTTGATAGGGCCGGTCTGGCGAGACAGCGGCTCAGACGTTCCAGCTTGTGCCGTTCGTTCTGTCTTGCCCATCGTTTGTGCGTAGCCGGCAAGCCTGTACCCGCCGCTTTCAGTATACTGCCGCCAAATCCCGGCGCACCCACGAGTCCACACCATGAGATCAAGGGCCTTGTTGAACGTAACGATTACAGCAATCGTTACTTTGCTCCTGCTGGAACTCTCCAGTTTCCTGTTGTTCCCGCATTTGACATCGAGATCCTTCACCTACGGCACCGTTGCAGATGCAAGGTCGACCCGTATACGTGAGATTCGGAATAAGCTGACGCCGTCGGAAACCACTCGGGCTTTGTACCAATTTCATCCCTATCTGGGCTACGTAGGCAACCCGGGCGCCCATCCCTGGGGTGAATCCATGCCACCGTTCAACGAGTTCGGTATGCTGTCGGTATTGAACCACCCGTACCCGTTCGAGAAATCCGCCAATCAGTTCGTCATCGGCGTGGTCGGTGGCAGCGTTGCCGAAATATTCGCCAATCTGACCGAACAGAAACTCGGCCGGTACTTGCGAGACGAGTACGGGTTCGACAAGGAACTGGTCCTGATCAATCTAGCGACTGGCGGCTACAAGCAACCCCAACAGCTGTTCCAGGTGCAATACGCCCTGCTCAGCGGATTCGAACTCGATGCCGTGTTGAATATCGACGGGTTCAATGACCTGGTCCTGGCAGAAGAAAACCACGAGAAGGGTATCAACACACTCTTCCCATCGGGACACCATATCGGCTTGATGTCCAAGACCCAACTCGGTGGCCAGCTCGATTACCAAACGAGCCGCAGGCTCTACCAGTACTTCGACCTGTATGCCAGCGAGCTGCGACTACTGGAGTTGCTCCAACAAAGCCCCCTCAGGTACAGCGTGTTCCTGAACCTGGTGGGCGAATTATGGCCGCAACGTACACGCGCGAAAGCAGATCAGAAGAAACTCCAGATAGTCCAAGGTGCCCAGGAGACGATGGATGACACGTTCCGCGGACCGACGGTACCCAGGGCCGAAGAAAGCCGGGAAAGAGCGCTCGACACCTGGCAGCGGGCGTCCGAGTTCCTGTACGCCGTCTGCCAGGCAAACAACCTGATTTACCTACATGTATTACAGCCGAATCAGTACGTCGAAGGCGCCAAACCTCTGTCCGAAGACGAGCGCTCCGCTGCGATAAACCCCGCTAATCGTTGGGGCGACAAGGCGCGGGCGGGGTACCCGCTGTTAATCGCTCGGGGAAAGCAGCTCAAGGCGCGAGGCGTCCCGTTTTACGATCTGACCCGGGCCTTCGAGGACGTGCGCGAAACCCTGTACGTCGACGATTGCTGCCACTTCGGAGAACAGGGAAACCTGATTCTGGGAACCGCGATCGCGGACATCCTGATGAGCGAACTCAAAGAACGGGCGAATATCACCCTCAACCCGGAACGGGCCACCCCTTGAACAGGTCAACTTAGCGCCAAATCGGCCAGACTTTGAGCATGAGAGGTGCCAAGCAGGTTTACCAAGGATAGTGATTTCCTGCTCGCCAATCTCCAAGTCTGCTTCTTCGCTGACCCGGTGCTGTATCAGCTTGACTCCTTCCACGGCCCGCCTGCTGGCCAGAACAGGTCGAAAGAGGCGGCAGCGTCTAGGGTCTTCAAAGGCGGAAGCAGGAGTTCGGCCAACAACTCGCGTCCTCGACAATCTGACCTGCAGGAGCCTTCCTGCGC
Organism: Thermoanaerobaculia bacterium; assembly: GCA_049664225.1. Taxonomy (GTDB): domain Bacteria; phylum Acidobacteriota; class Thermoanaerobaculia; order Multivoradales; family JAHEKO01; genus JAUVRX01. Next base: position 15,689 of record JBATEX010000107.1, on the reverse strand, counting down.
GCCTACTAAGACCGGCGACACGGCCTACTGTATTCACTGTTTCATTTTCAAGCCAGTTTGATAACCTTGAGAAGAGTTGACCGCGGACAATTAAGAGCAAGGAATGACCCGGGAGACCAACCACCGCGAGAACGACCTCGGTGAATTGAAGAACGAGGTCGAGGCTACTACACAGCTAGTCGACGCACTGAGACAAGAAATCCTTCATCTGCGAAGCCAGACTGCCGCAATCGAGCTGTCGTGGTCCTGGCGCCTCACCTCTCCACTTCGCTTTCTGGGGGGGGCCGTCCGCCACATACCCGGCTATCAACTCCTCCGCAGCAGGCGGCATCGAATGGTGGTGCAGCCCTTCCGTGAGATCATCGAGGAAGAAGGCCGGTATCGGAGCCTGGGGGCTCACTCGCTTCTGAGTTTGTTTTCCTCACGGAGCCAGGCTCCGAATGGCTGGGTCGTTGTGTCGCTTCTCGCCGATTCGAAGGATGCGGCCTTCCGACCGGTACTGGAAGTCGACGCTCGGTCCCAAACCTCAGGTCACGTCCGTGCCAAGCTAGAGGTCTCGCCTGGACGAAGCACCAAGCAACTCATCAGACTACCTCCTGACGTCAGCAGGCTTGGACTCCAGCCCGGCATCGAACCCGCTTCGTTTTCCATCAAGAGCCTCCAGATCCGCGAGTGCGGCAAGCTCGAGATCGCTCTTCGAGCACTGGTCAAAGGACTGAAGCTGGTGGTGCGCGAGCCGCGCGCCATTCCGCGTCTCTTTCGAACCGGCGCCCTGACGCTCAAAGAAGACGGCGCGGCATCTGCAGCCCCCAAGCTGCTCAAAGTGGGCATTCCCGAGAGTGAAAAGACCTCTTATCAAACCTGGATCGAGCAACACGACACTCTTACCGACGAAGACCGGGAGTGCATCCAGCGGCGGATCGAGCAGCTCGAGTTTCGGCCGCGATTCTCGGTCCTCGTGCCGGTCTACGACCCGCCTCTCGATCTGCTGAGACGATCCCTGGACTCGGTGATTGGCCAACTCTACAAGAACTGGGAGCTTTGCATTGCGGATGACGCGTCCAAGGACCCAGCAGTCCGCGAGTTGCTCGCCGAGTATGAGCGACGTCACGCTCGAGTCAAGGTCGCCTACCGGGCCGAGAATGGGCACATCTCCGCGGCCTCCAATACTGCACTGGAACTAGCCACCGGTGACTTTATTGCCCTTCTCGATCATGATGACGAACTTGCCGAGCACGCGCTCTACCTGGTCGCCGAGAAACTCAACGAGTTTCGGGATGCGGATATCGTCTTCTCAGACGAAGACAAGGTGGACGCAGAAGGAAATCGTAGCGAACCTTATTTCAAGACGGACTGGAATCCGGACCTACTCTTGGGCCAGAACTGCGTAAGCCACTTAGGAGCCTACCGCTCCTCTCGAGTACGCGAGGTGGGCGGGTTCAGGGAAGGGTACGAAGGAAGTCAGGACTGGGACTTGGTCCTCAGAATTGCCGACCGAACAACCGCCGACCGTATCCACCATATCCCTCACGTTCTCTATCACTGGCGCATTATCAAGGGATCCGTGTCCGCTGACATCAGCGCCAAACCGTATGCCCAAGAGGCCGCCAGGAAGGCAGTTCGCTCCTGCCTGGCAAGGCGTGGGGCCAACGCCTACATCGGTCCTTCGCTGCTGCCCAACTTCATCAGCGTGCGATATCGACTACCCTCCCCAGAGCCATTTACGAGCATCATCGTCCCCACACGGGACCACGCCGACCTCCTCGCGCCCTGCACCTATGGCGTTCTGAAACGAACCGATTACTCCAATTTCGAGCTCGTCATCCTAGACAACCAAAGCAAGGAGCCCGAGACGCTCGAGCTCCTTGAAGAGTTGCGGCACGACCCTCGGGTCAGAGTTCTGCGTTACGACAAGCCCTTCAATTATGCCGGCATCAATAACTGGGGCGTTGAGGCCGCGAGGGGCGAAGTCGTGACGCTCCTGAACAACGACACCGAGGTGATCGCGGAAGATTGGCTGAGTGAGATGGTCGGTCACGCCTGCCGAAAGGAAGTCGGCATGGTTGGAGCCAAGCTCTATTATCCCTCGGGGCAGATACAACAAGCGGGTATCGTGCTCGGTCCGGGCGGGGTGGCCAGTCACCTCTACACCGAAGTAGACGGCAATACTCCGGGCTACTTCGGCCGCGCAAAACTCACGCAGAATCTCTCGGCGGTCACGGCAGCCTGCGCGACATTTCGAAAAGAAGTCTTTCTGGAAGTCGGAGGCTTTGACGAAGATCTTGCGGTTGCCTTCAATGACGTCGATCTATGTATAAAGATTCGTGAGCGGGGCTACCGGATTGTCTGGACACCGCACGCTGAGCTCTACCATCACGAATCGGTCAGCGTCGGGCGTCACGACTCACTGGAACGTCGCGACATGTTCAAACACGAAGTCGAGACCATGATCAAACGCTACGGAAATGCGCTGGTCGAAGACCCTTTCCACAATCCCAATCTTTGCCTCGACTTAGGCCGGGAGTGCGAGCTGGCATTCCCTCCACGGGCCACCAAACCGTGGAAGCTAGCCAATTCTCGGGACACCGCTGCGTAGTTTCCAGTCACCGCCCCTCCTCTTTCTGACTCAGTCTTGGGCAATCGAGCAACTCGTCTCAGAGCGGAAGAGCAGCGATCACTCGTCGTCGGTCCGATCCGCGGCGCAATCGGCACTATGACTCCGCTCTGCCTCCGCCCGATCCATCCTCGGCGCCGCCAACCAACCGCCACAGCCCGACCTGGGCCAGAATCACGACGCAAACGGTCATCACCAACCGGTCGAGCACGGCGGCAGCCACGGCAACCGAAGGCGAGCACCCGATCATCGTCGCACTATAGGCGATGGCGGCTTCGCGGAAACCAAGCCCCGCCGGTGTGATGCTGACGAGCATGGCCAGCGCACCGAGCATGGTGGCCACCACGACACCGAGAAACGAAACTTCCACACCCATGGCCACAAATGCCAGTTTCAGGCGGAGGGAGTGCAGCACGAGCGCGCCCAGTCGCAGAGCGAGTGTGTGCGCAATGATCCTTCGGCTCGAGCCCAGCTGCGCCCATGAAGAGGCAGATCGACGAAGGAAGTCGGCGATCCTCCCGCGCCGACGCTCAGCGACCGGCAGCCGGACGAAGGTGGCCACAATGCCACCAAGCACGACCACGGAAAAGGCAAGCGTCACTTTCAACTCGAGCGGCTGCCGGAACCCCAGATGGGCGATGTACAGGCAGACGAGACCCAGCAACCCTGCCGCAACCAGGTTCAGCACGCTGACCAGCACCGACAACGAGCCGAAATCTGCGAAGCTGACCTGATACCGTCGTTTCAGATACAGGGCCGGCGCGCCCATCCCAGCGCGCGGTAGGACGAGGTTGGTGTAACTCGTGAGGATGTTGAGAAAGAACATCTCGCCCAAACCGACGCGATGACCGAGTGCTCGCAGGAGAAGCTGGAGGCTTCTGCCCTGAACGAGTCGCGCTGCAAGCATTGAGGCAACCATGAGGGCCACGACCGATGGCGAGACGTCGGCCAATCGGCGCAGTTCGCTCAGATATCGACGCCCGAGAACGAGAAAGAGGCCGAGTACAAGGATCCCGACGACGATCCTGCCCCAACGCCTCCGACCGGTTTGCGGCCCGTCGTTCCCGCACGTTCCCGAACGAACTTCGTCCAACGATTCTTCTCCCCGGCGTCGTGGTGATCAGACGTGACTACCAACCAAGGGCTCTGGCGACAGTCTCGATGTTGCCCGCTTCGGCCTCCGCAAGACGCCTCGTCGCGGGTCCGAGCGCTGCCGCGAGGGTACGACGACCATCCCAGATGCGGCGGACCGCCCCGAGCAGGTCGTCCCGAGAGACCCGACCGACATCGATCGCGGCTTCTCCAACGCCAACAGACTCGGCGAAAGCCTGGACCTTGGGACTGTAGCTCAGGGCGGCGAACGGAGTCCCTCCGGCGGCGGCCAGAATGCACGCGTGAAGGCGCATCCCGAGAACCAAGTCGCTCTCGGCAAGAATGTCCCTCGCCGTTGCCGGCGACACCGGCCAGCGGATGTTCGCGGCACGCTCACCCAACGAAGCAGCCTCGGCCACTGCTACGTGGACGCGCTCGTCTCGGGCCTCTTGGAAGGGCACGAAGGCGAACTCGGCATCCAGATCATCGGCCAGCCATCTCAAGACAGGTACGAGCTTCATTGCCACCGCATCGTACGACGGGCGGGTGCTCAGTCCCAGATTGTGCGCCCAGGACTTGGGAACAAAGCCTCCGGCCCGCTCCCGATAGCTCCGGAGCGCCACGGCCACGCGGGGTCCGGACCCAAACGGTCTCGGCGCTTCCACCTCCCGACCCGTAAAGGTGATAGCGGGATCGGCCGTGACCCTGATCTTGGAGCTGCTGACACCAATGCTGTGGAGCAGCTTTTCGCTGTGGGCGTCGCGAACGCATATTCTGCTCATTCCCGACATGACCCGACCGGTCCACCGTCGAAGCCATCGCCGGTGGATCGGGCCGACGCCCAGGCCGTAGCTCACCGTCGGCACATGGGCTGCATTCGCGTACCGGATCGGCATCAGGAAATACAGCAGGTTGAGGATCGAGGTGTCGTCCTGGACGAGCCCCCCTCCGCCTAGGATGACCACGTCCGCAGCGCGAATCTCGCGGCGGAGGCCCCAAAGGTTTGTCTGGCGAATCGGCTGGTTGACGAGGCCCGCGACGCGCGATGGATCGACGGCAGGGGCGGCAATCCACGCGTCGGGGTAGCGCCGCCGGATGGCATCTACTTCGGCGGCGAGGATGCACCTGTCCCCGAGGTTGTCGCTGCCGGCAAACGCCACTATCACGATTCGCGGGGACCTCACAGACACAACGGATTCTCAAGCGTATTGCATCGCTGAGTCAATGATGATGTCCGACGGGCAGAGCTGATCCGACACAGGTGGAGAGCGATACCGTTGGAAGCCTTTGACGAAGTCATTGATGATCCGGGGATCGTACCGCGACAGCACGACGTTGCGCCCCAGCCCCTCTTCTCGTTCGGTGGCCCCGCGCATCAGAAGACAGGGGATGCCCAGGTACGACGACTCCTCCTGAATGCTGCCGCCGTCGGTGATGACAAAATCCGCTGCTTCCATCAAAGAGACGAAGTCGAAGTAAGTATAGCGAGGACGCAGTTCGATCTTCGGATTCCGGTCCAGACGGTCGTAGAATCCGTAGCGGCGAAGCTGCCGGTCGGTCGGAGGGTGCATGACACAGAGCAGCAGCCTGTGCTGGGCGATGGCTTCGACGTGGCCGATGAGAGCCTCGAAGACCTCTCGGCGGAAGATGTTTTCGTAGCGGTGCAGACTGACCAGCCCGAACGGTTGGTCGGGCACGTGATCTCGACGACGTCCCATCTGCAGCGCCATCGCCAGCGAATCGGACATCGTGTTGCTTCGCGTGTCCACCTTCTCGCGCTTGAGCCGCGCCACATTGTCGACGGCCCATTGCCCCGGGCAGTAGAGGGTGTGGCTGAGCCGAAACGTGATCAAGCGCGTCAGCTCCTCCGGGAAGGGGTGCAACAGGTTGAAGGAACGCAGGCCGGACTCGACATGCCCCACGCGTAGCCCGGCCACCCTCCCCATCAGGGCCCCAAGCAGCGTCGAGAGCGTGTCTCCATGCACAAGGACGATGCCGCCTCGGTCGTTCCCGAAGATGCTCCGACGCCCTATCGCCGTCCTACCGAGAATGCGCAAGACCCAGAACAGCATCTGCGGCACGGACACGATGTCGGCGCCGTCGTAGAGAACCACATCGGGCTTCTTGAGCTCGAACTCGTCGAGCATTTCGTCCATGGTGGCCCGATGCTGTCCCGTGTAGATGAACCGATAGGGAAGTCCGCGCTGGTTCATGCGCACCATGACGGGCGCCATCTTGATGAGTTGAGCCTTCGTTCCCAAGATGACGTGGATCATGCGTCCGTCACCGTTCTCCGCGCCTCGACCTGCTTCCGTTGAAGTCCTCGCTGGCGAAGCGGCCGAGCCCGGGGCCTCGTCACCTTTCGCGGCCAGCGCGCCCCTCATGTCGGCGGCTGCGGCTCGGCGGACAGCGCGTACCCGTATTGCCCGGCGAGTTCGCCGCAGTGACGCCTCACGGACTCCCGCGCCGCCGCCGGCCAGCTCTCCCACTCGGGCAGTCGGCTCCGTTTGCTGGGATTGACCTTCTTCTCCCTCATCGCCTTCACGAGCATCGGCTGATCCGGGAGCCCGATCCACCTGGCCATGGATCGCAGGCCGGCCCCACCGGAGTCGAAGACATCCTCGAACCGCAGCCGAAGGTAGTTCTCTCCGTAGAGACGCTCGCCTCGATCCAGAAAGGCGTTTCGCAAGGCCCAGTTCCACGCCAGCCATTCGATCTCGCTCATCTGGGCCCGGGTCCGGACAGTCCTCTCCTCGTACCGCTCCGGCGTGACCACCCAGTAGGGAACCAGCCTCAGCGCGAGCCATTTGGCGAGATTCCGCGAACGGAAGTTGATGGAAGATCGGATGTACGTACGCGGATCGCGAACCACATGCACGACCTTCACATTCGGAAACAGCTCGCCCAACACATCCAAGCACCCGAGCAGGAAGGGGTTGGACTCGATGTACACCGGCTGCGAGATACCACCCAGCAGGTCGCGCCGGCTGTCGACCAGGCGCCGTGCCGTCTCGTCTTTGGTGAGCTTCCCGCACAAGTACCGATTCGCGACCAGACGCAAATGGCGCGAGGGCTTGGGCTCGTGCAGGGCCCGCACCTGCGGATAGGCGGCATCGAAGTACTCGGCAAGGGCCATCGTCCCGGTTCGCCCCGTGGAAAGAACGACCACCGCCGTCTCGACCTTGGTCCCAATCATACCAACCGTCTCGAGCGTCCTCGGAGAGTCGACGCACTATTCGATTCGGGAAACGAAAGCGTGGAATCTCCTACCCAGGTTCCGGGTTCCGCCAGGAGCGGAACCATTCTGCGAACCCTGCCGGATCCGCCCGGCATCAGCAGCCAAGCTACCATACAAGTCGTGAAGTAGAGCGGCAAGAATGCGGCCACGATCGCCCAAGTAGCCAAACCGTTCGACAGCCGCGGCACGGCCGCAAACCCAATGCACCATACTTCGGACACGAGACTTTGCACGTCCGTCGGTTCTCATTTGGGGGACACGAAGTGCCAAACGAGATGACGGGAGCTGGGAGGGCCAGGCAGGAGCAACACGAACCCGCGCTGATATGCTATTCAGATCGCGAATCGGCCCTGCCCTTCTGGCAAGACCGCGTCCGGGCTGCACCAGAACCTGGGGTTCAAGATGACGGACAGGGGTGGAAAGAAGAATACGAAGGCGACGAGTCCCAAGCGCGTCCGAAAGGCGCCGGGCACTCCAAAGCGCCTCGCCAGAGTGTCGAAGACAGGGGAAGTAGACACGGCTTCCCGACTCGACAGACGAGCTCTGTTGGTGCTCGGAATGCACCGATCCGGGACTTCGATAGTGACGCGGGCGGTGAATCTTCTCGGGGCGCAACTGCCCACCAACCTGTTACCAGCCAATGAGCACAACGAACAGGGTTACTGGGAGCCCAAGAACATTGTTGATATCCACGACGAGCTTCTGGCTTCTGCGGGTTCCTCGTGGCACGATGTGTCTCCGTTTCCGCGCTCGTGGTATCGATCGGTGGAAGCGCGACAGTTTCGGGACCGCCTCGTAGAGGCTGTCCGCGTCGAGTACGGGGAGTCACCGTTCTTCGTTCTGAAGGATCCTCGTATCAGCAAGTTCGTTCCTTTCTGGCTCTCGGTACTCGAGAATGTCAATGCCCAACCCCTATTCATCAACGTGTATCGTCAGCCACTCGAAGTGGCCGCATCTTTGAATACCCGGGACAGGATGGTCCCTGCTCACTCCTTGCTCCTCTGGCTGCGATACGTCCTGGATGCAGAGTACGAAACGCGGGGTTGCCGACGGGCTTTTCTGTCTTATGAGGGACTGCTTCGCAACTGGCGAACAGCGCTGTCGCGAGTCAGCGACGATTTGGAGATCGAATGGCCACAACTGACGCATGAGGCAGCGGTGCAGATAGAAGCGACCCTCTCCGATCGATACCGACACCACTCATTTTCTTCCGACGAGCTGATGGCCCGGCCCGACATCTTGGACTGGGTGAAACAGACCCATGAGGTGATGGAACTTGGAGACGGCGGCGCCAAGGCAACCGGACTGCTGGATGAGATTCGGCAGCAGCTCGACGTCGCCGATCGAGCCTTCGGTCCCATTCTTGCGGAACAACGCCTACGTACCTCGACATTCAAAACAGAAGTCGAGCGACTGGCCGAAGAGCTGACAACCTTCAGAAGCGAGACTGGCCGGCTCAATGAGGAGCTGGCGACCTCCAGAAGCGAGACCGGCCGGCTCAATGAGGAGCTGGCGACCTCCAGAAGCGAGACTGGCCGGCTCAATGAGGAGCTGGCGACGCGAATTGTGGAAGTTCGTCGACTCAGCGAAGAGCTCGAGAGCTCGCAGAGAGGAGTCGAGCGTCTGGAACTCGAACTCGCCGGTTCTCAGGGGCAGGTTGGCGACCTTCGCGAACAGATGGCCGCACAAGCATCCAGACTGGCGACAGTTGAAGAAGAGGCTGGTCGACTAAGTGCCGACCTCGAAGGCTTCCGAGATCAATTGCATAGCCGGGAAGAGCAACTTCGTGAGGCTGGCAGCCTTCTCTCGGTAACACGCCAGGAGCGTCTCGAGGTCTCGAGCATCTTGAATTCAGTCATGCAATCGAGATCTTGGAGAGTTACGCGGCCGCTGCGTTGGCTGGTTGCCAAGTTGAGATACCTGCTGACGCTGCCAATTTTCGATCGGGTTCACTGGGCCCTGGCAGAAGGGCGGGAGCCCATCGGCTCTTTCGATCGCAAGTACTACCTCGCTCGCTATCCCGACGTGGCAGCGGCCGGCATCAACCCATTGGTCCACTATGTGCGGCACGGGAAGGCGGCTGGTCGGAAGGGCGCAGCCGACAACCCGGCGTTTGCCCATTACGAGGACCTCGAGTCAGTGGCGCGGAGCGGGCTCTTCGACTCAGGCTACTACCTGCGCACGAATCCCGACGTGAGAGCGAAGGGGTTTGATCCTTTGGAACATTTTCTGGAGGTTGGTGCATGGGAGGGAAAACGACCGAATCCCGACTTCGACCCGGACTCTTACCGCAAGCAATACCTCGCCGTGACGGATAGCGAGGTGAACCCTCTGGTTCACTACATCTTGGCCGAAGAAGCGAGGGCCGGAATCCGCTTCCCGAAGCTGACTTCGACGAGCACGTCCCTGACGCAATGCCATTCATCGCCGCCGACCTGAACGAAACACCGTTTTCGTTCGGGAGGCGAGTGCCGACTCGGGCTGCATAGCCTTTACTTTCTTGACAGCCCTGTCCCCTGAGTGCGAAAATGATCGTGAAGACTACATTATCTGCTTTCGGCATGTGCCACGTCGAAACTGAGATTGGTAACTTGTGCAGGGGCTCGGTATCAGCAGTTGCGCGTGATCCTGGCTGCCGCGACCTTAGGCGCTGATCCGGTCAAACCATGAGAGGAGAAATGACATGAAGAGAGGCTTTTCCTGTTGTTTGTACATCGTGGCGGTGGCAGTGATCGCAGCGCCAGCGGCAGCCGGACTCGTGGCGTTCGGCGGCCAGTTCATCGACGAGGCGGAACTCGCGGAATATGAGGCATTGATGCCGGAAGCAGAGGCGGTGGATGCTCCGGACCCTGAGACGCCAAGCTGGGGATTGGTCAACTGGAGCAGCTGGAATATGGGTCCGTCGGATGCCGCCACTCGTGACGGAGTGCTGTCATATACGATCCAGAACGGCAGTTCTCTCGAGTATAATGGGACGACCGGAACGGCCTCGTTCAGCCTGCCGGTCCACCTGCCGCAGGGTTCTCTTGTCTCGTACGTCTACGTCTGGTACTACGACAACTATACCTCTAACCCCTCGATGGGTTTCTATCGCGGCACGCAAACAGGTGGCTTCACGAGTCTCAAGAACATGGACTGCGGTTCCAGCAACCCGAACCTGTGCGCATGGGCCGGCGGCAATACTCGGGGATCCTACAGCGGGTTCTCACACACTACCAACAACTGGCTCGGCCATTACTTCATCCTCTCGTTGTTCCCGAAAAGCGGCGCGAGCGAGACGCGATTCTACCAAGCCACCGTCTGGTACAAGCTCCAGATCAGCCCGGCACCGGGCTCGGCCAGCTTTAATGACGTTCCCGTTGGGGCCCAGTTCTTCAGGGAGATCGAGGCGCTGGCCGACTCAGGAATCACCCTGGGCTGCACCGCCACCAACTTCTGCCCCGGCGCTGCGGTGACCCGCGGACAGATGGCGGCGTTCCTTGCCCGCGCCTTCGGCCTAGCGTGGCCGGCTGACCAGTAGCGCAGCCATCGGCGATATCGCAACACTGGCCTGATCAGGCTTCAGCCTACCTACCCCCCTTCGTTCCGGTGGAACCCGGCGGAGGGGAGGTTTTTCTCGAAGGACGAGGATTTCGGAGCGACTCGGGTTATCCTCGGCTCGATCGAGGATCTCTTGAGGATCGTTCCAGCAATCTGATGATCTTGCCTTCTGTTTTCGAAGTCGCCACCCCGACGCATCGCTGTCCGGCGGTCGGACGAGTCATCGCTGTCGCTCTGGGTCTGGCTCTGCTGGGCTGCGTGATCGAATCGAGGGCCACCTTCGCGCAAGAAATGGTGGAGGTAGAGCTCGCCTTCGACGAGGGCCGGTACGAGGAAGCCCTGCCCGCTCTGCGGGAGTTGGCGGAACGGGGTCAAAGCGAGGCACAGCACCTGCTTGCGGTCGCCTACCGTGACGGTCTCGGGTTGGCACGAGACGCCGAGATTTCGGCCGTCTGGTTCGAGCGGGCGGCGGCAAGCGGTCACGCACCAAGCCAATTCGCTCTAGCGATCGCCTACCTTCGCGGCAACGGGGTCGAGACTTCAGGTGATCAAGCGGTCCGATGGCTGTCGAAGGCGGCCGACGCAGGCCAAGCAGATGCGGCGGCGGTTTTGGCATCGATCCTATTGGCGCAAGGAAAAGGGGCGGAGGCGCGGGATCGCCTACGGCAAGCCGCCACGGCCGGCCATCTCATGGCGGCCGTTCAGCTCGGCTCGCTGCTCGAAGCCGGTGTTGGCGGTGAGGCCGATCGCGAGACGGCCGCTGAATGGTATCGGCGCGCCGGCCAGGGAGGCGAGCCGGAGGGAGTGTATCGCTGGGCCCTTCTCACGGCGGACGGCCCCGACGCGCGCGTCGAAGTGATGCGACGCAGCGCCGAGGCCGGGTACCCGCTTGCACAGTACGAGCTGGCAGCGCATCTGCTGACCGCAGGCGGAGAGACCACCAAGGGCATAGCATGGCTGACATCTGCTGCCGGATCCGGTCTGTCGAGGGCACAGCACGATCTCGCCATCGCCTACCGCGACGGCATTGGCACTGCCAAGGACGACGAAGCATTCCGGCTCTGGATCACGAAGGCGGCCGAAGCCGGGTTCCCAGACTCACAGTACGGGCTCGCCGTCGCTCTGACCGACGCTACCCACGGCTTTGAAGCGGACTACGAACGAGCTTTCTCGCTCTACTCGGCTGCGGCAGCGCACGGCATGGTCGAGGCCCTCTATGGCCTCGCCTACCTCCTGTCCCACGGTTTCGGAGTGCAGCAGGACTTCGCGCAGGCTGCGGAAAAATTTCAGACGGCGGCCGAGGCCGGCCACGTTCCTTCGCAGGTCGCGCTCGGCAACCTCTACGCCAACGGACAGGGTGTCGCTGAAAGCCGGTACCTGGCTGAAAAATGGTACTGCGAGGCCGCGCGGTCGGGCCAGAAAGACGTGCTCCTGTTCCTGGGAGGGGAGGATGAGATCGACGCGATGTGTTCGGGCCATGGCGAGGTTGTCGCCCCCGACCCCCAGCCCTGATGCGCTGCTCACCCCTTTTCTGATCCACCCGATAGACCTTGGGGTCAAGCAGATCCGCACCACTTCGAGCTGACAGTACCGCGCCCCCAACTTGACAGCTGGGAGAGAATGTGTCGATGGATACCTTCGGGGACAGGCTGAAGACTGAGCGGGAGGACCGCGGGCTGACCATCCAGGCCGTGGCCGACATTCTCCGCGTCGATCACGACCTCCTACTGGCTCTCGAGCGCAACGACTTCGAAGCACTGCCCGACGAGGCCGTGATGATGGACTGTCTCCACGCGTACGCCGAGTGTCTGCAAGTCGATGCCGGCCTGATGATCGAGGACTATGACCGGGAGCGCGACAAGTCTCTCCACAGGATCGAGGAAATCGCGGTGGACCAGGTCGCCGAGACCGCGCCCCCTGCGATCCCGACTGACACGGAACGCCGACCGCGATATTCGCCTTGGCTCGTTGCGCTGGTAGTCGTGGCAATCGCGATTCTCGCAGCGTGGTGGATGCTCTCGGGAGACGGGACCGCATCGACGCCGGATACGTCGGTGGCCGCCGCCCCGGTCGAACCGGAGACTTCCCCGTCAAAACCACCTACTGAGGTGGCACCAACGCCGGAGGAGCAGAGGGCCGATATCGCTCCGACCCTGGAGGAGCCGCCGGCCCAAGTCACTCGGACTCCGGTGGAGCCGCCCGAGTCTCATTCCGCTGACCCGACCCCCGCCCTGTCGTCACTGAGTATCCCTGAGTACGGTGTCGGTACCGCCGTCGAGAACCGGTACCTCGTGGGCCGGAACGACCGCTTCACCGAGGGAACGCGGGTGTGGTTTTGGACCCGCGTGCAGGGGGGAACTCGCGGCGACAAGATCGACCACGTCTGGATCCACGAAGGCGTGGAAGCTATGCACCGTTCGATGAAGATCGGCGGGTCGAACTGGAGAACCTACAGCGCCCAGACGCTCTACCCGGGCGTCACCGGTGACTGGGCCGTCGAGGCACGCGACGACGCGGGACGCGTGCTAGCCCGCAGCGAGTTCGTCTGCATCCCCTGAGCTCACTCGGGGGGGGCGATCGTCGGCCCGGATCTCCTTCGGCAGCCGCTAAGGTAGTAGCGCACTCTCAACTGAGCCCGTGCACGGGCTCGAGAACCAGTCGCTTGCGCGCGTCCTCCCGTTCCGAAATGGAGGTCAAGGCTTCGCGGACGGTGAGCTCTCCACTCGCGTCGGCGTAGCCGACCTGGAAGGCAATCGCCGGTATGCCGGCCACATTGAGAGCCTGCATCGTGAGCACCGCATCGTCCGCCTCGAAGTCGACACCTCCGAAATGGTTCATCTGACCACTGGGCCGCATGCCAAATGCCTGTATCGAGCCATCGTCGCCAGGGTGGGTCATCAAGTACTCGTGGACGTACCACCGCTCGGGACAGGTGGACAGCTTCAGGACAACTGCCGGAATGCAACTTCTCTCTGCGACGCTCCTGGTGCCCTGTTGCACGGCCTCCTCAGCCAGAACCACCCACAGCTGCTCACCTCGACACGAAAGGCGCATCGATCCTGAGGAGGCGATCGGCAGCCGGGGCAACTCGAGCTGAAGGTCTTCCGCGTTCTTGGTGAACGCTCCCTTGGGCACCTTTACCCGTCGAACGGACATAGAGTCGGCCCCGTCGAATCTCGCGACTTCCTTGGTCGGAGGCCGCCGCAGGAGCTCTTCAGGCAAGCCCAGGCGATAGGAGATCAGGGACCGGGCAAACGAGATGGCTCGCCGCGCCGGCGGGCTCGCGCCCCCATCGCTTTTTCTCAGTGGACCGAGAGTCGATCGGTCTCCGATCTTTCCAAGGCTGGCCGCGGCGAGACGAACCAGGCCCGTGTCCTCGGAGGAGAGCGCACCAACGAGGCTTTTCTCACTCTCGGGATCGACCCTTTTTCCCAGCGCGACCGCCGCGGTATGGCGCAGCCCGCGGGGGGCACCTGGATCGTCGAGAGCCCATCGTGCCACGGCGGAGAGCTTAGGAGCATTGCGCCGCGCGAGCTCTTGCAGAGCCTCCCGCCGACCGATAGCGGCTGAGGTGTCGGCGACTGCCTTGGCCAGTTCTTCATTCGTCCTAGCCGCTAGGTCTTTGTCCGTTTGGTTGGATCCCATTGGTCCATTCCTCCCCTTGCTTCGCTTCGCTGATTCTTATTTCAACACGCGTCCTGCGCGGAACAGTGGCCTCGCATCGTGCTGCCCTGGCTCGAGATGAGCAAGACCGCAGCCCGCTGGCCCGCCTGCCCACTGCCGGCAGCGCAGCGCGACTGCGCCATCAGGTTGTTCTGCCCGCTCGTAGTAGTCGGGCAATTGCCTCCGTGGTTGTGGCTCAGACCGAGGTGATGTCCAATCTCATGGGCGAACGTCTTGGCGAAGGTCTCGTCGCCAAGACCGCTCTCTCCGGCGATGACTCCGTCCGTCTTCGAGCCCTTGTCACAGCTTCCAGGGATAGCCGAAGCCTTGCCGATGAAGTCGCCGTCGCTGATGTTGCGGACCACGAAACAGTCGATGCCGTCGTTGTCGACCGTAGCCCGCTCTACGAGCTCGTCCGCCTCGTCTTCGCTGCCGATGTCGTCCAGCCCGTCTGCATCGGCTGAATTGATCAGCCAGTGCTCTACCCTACCGACCCCTAGGCTCACCGATGAGTAGATGTTCTGCGTCCGGTAGATGGCGTAGTCGATCCGCTCCATGCGGTCCTCTCGTGCAGTGGCCGAAAGCGTGTCGAACCCGACACGAATCACGTTGAGGTGCACGTGCTTGCCCTGCACTCGTTGGATCTGCGTCTTCACGGAGACCGACGCGTCTGCGGACGGATCGGTCGGTACCTGCGCACGGCTGAAGCCGAAGAAGTCACGCAGCACAGACAGATCCCTAGTCGTGTCGATGTCCAGACACTTCATGACAGCCTTCAAACTCGCCATTGCAACCTCCCTCTTCCTGATCGACCGGCCGAGGCGTTGCCGTTCGTGTTGTTTACTCTCTCTGACGCGCCGCTCACTGCAGGCTGACGAGCATTTCGACAAGGTCTTCCCCGTCGTCGAGAGTGCTCAGGGCCTTTCCGAGAATAGACCCGGAGGCCTGCAACGGATCTGAGGCCTTCATAGCGCAGCCTGATGTTGGTGAGCTCGTGAGCAGATCACCGACACGGATAGAGCCGTACCGGGCGTCTACGCGGCACGAGACCTTGCCCATGATGGAGATCGGCACCCGGCCCTCGGCTGCGCTCTCCCCTCGATCGAACACAATTCCGGGCCGATACTGGCCAGCACCTGAGACGACTCCCACCACCCTCCGGTCGTAGGCGCCCGCACATGGCTCGAGCCGACCGTCATGCGCCAGGACCATGACCGTTCCTGCCGAAGCCTCCGCGGCATTGGCGACCTCGAAGTCCTCCGCTGCGTCGGCATTGCTCAGGATGATGTCCCCACCGCCACCATCCAGCTTGATTGTCTGATCGCCCGCACCGTTCCTGACGATCAGGTCCCCCTCGTTACCCTGACCACCCAGGTACAGGGCGGCGTAGGCGCTGTCGAAATGGAACAGGCTCGTGCCCGCTGCGTCCTTGATCCGGATGTCGCCTTGGCCGCCGTCGAGCTTGATCCGCTCCTTGTTCGCCTCGTCGCGGACGATCAGGTCTCCCTCGTTGCCCTGACCACCCAGGTACAGCGCCGCGTA
>JBATEX010000106.1:0-2635 GCA_049664225.1 Thermoanaerobaculia bacterium | reverse complement strand
ATCTCACTCGCCTGCTCCACGACCTCGGACGGAACCTGCTCCGATCCGAAGCCCGAGGCACCTAGAGTCCTGCGGAGCTCCTCTTCCACAGAGGGAATGTGACGGGGATCTCCGACGGTCAACTCGGCCGACAGTTTCTTCACCGCGGGCTCGGTAGCGACCGCCCTCCCCCTTCCAGCGATGGCCGAGAGCGGCATCCGCATGGGCTCGGGTACCCAGCACTCCAGGTCCCCCTCGGCCTCGGCCCTGCAGGCGAGCCGCCAACCTTCACTGAGCTCCACTGGAGTCAGCCACTCCCTGTCAATCGCATGAACGCGAAATTCGGGGTCGCCAAGCCTCACTCGACAGCGCCCGCAGGTGCCGACGCCGCCACAAGTCGAGTCGATGGGAAGATCGACCCAATGCGCAGCCACGAAGATCGTGGTGCCAGGAGCAACCTCGGAAACAAGACGCTCCGGCAGGAAGGTGACCTGGACCTCGTCTGTCACCAACTCACTTCCGGTGCGCCTTGATCCAGTTCATACCGTACTCGTCGCGGGCCAGCAGCAAGTCACAGGCCATCAGCGTCATCGGAGTCTCGGGCACCAGCGGATTGGTGATCGCGGAGGTCAGGCCAGCCGACATCGCCAGCGCCAGGAAAGAGTAGTTGATGATCTTGCGCCCGGGGAGACCGAACGAGATGTTCGAGGCCCCGATCGTCATGTTGTTGCCGAGCTCCTGACGAACCCGACGGATTGTCTCCAGAGCGACAACTGCCGCTTGCGGCTCGGCACCCACGGTCATGGCCAGGGGATCGATGAGCACATCCTGCCGCGGAATTCCATGGTCCTCAGCACGCTCGACAATCAGCTTGGCGATTCGGAAGCGCTCCTCTGGGTCCATCGAGGGGCCGGCCTCGTCGAAGGCCAGGCCGATCACGGCCGCTCGCCGCTCTTTGATCAGCGGCAGGATCGTCTCGAGGCGTTCCGTCTCGCCATTGACCGAGTTGACCAGCGGCTTTCCCTGACAGACCGGCAAAGCTGCGGCCAGCGCTGAGTCCATCGCCGAGTCGATGGACAGCGGCGCGTCGGTCAGCTCCTGCACCAGCTCCACGAGGCCCACCAACATCTTGGCCTCGTCCGCTCCTGGCACGCCGGCATTGACGTCCAGCATCACCGCTCCGGCCTCGAGCTGGGAGACGGCATCCTGCTCCACCGTAGTGAAGTCTCCTGCCTCGAGCTGTGTTGCCAGGACCTTCCGCCCGGTGGGGTTGATTCTCTCGCCGATGATGACGAAGGGCTTGTCCGGACCGATAACGACTTTCTTGGTTGCTGATTCGAGAACAGTCTCCATTAGCTCCTCCCGAAGCCTGGGATTCGAAGCACCAGGGGTTGCAGCGTCGACTCACTCGATCCTCGGGGGATCAAGCCGCCACTTGTGTCAGTTCCAGAGCCACCCGGACGGCTTCGGGAGCGTTGGGTGCATAACCATCCGCACCGATCCGATCGGCCCACTCCTGGGTCACCGGGGCTCCGCCCACCATGACCTTGACATCGGCTCGCAAGCCGGCCTCTTCCAGAGCCTTGATGACCTTCTCCTGCTCCGGCATGGTCGTGGTCAGCAGGGCACTCAGACCGATGATCTTGGGCTGCAGCTCCTTGACTGCCTCGATGATCTTCTCGGTTGGAACGTTCTTGCCCAGGTCGTGCACCTCGAGGCCGACAGTCTTCAACATGGCGCCGACGATATTCTTGCCCAGGTCGTGAAGGTCGCCCTTGACCGTGGCGATGACCGCCTTGTCGCTGACCTTCCGATCGGCCTTGGCCATCAGAGCCGGTTCCACGAGCTGACTACAGCGCTCGAAGATGCCGGCCGCCGCGACGACCTCCGGTAGGAAGGCCTCTCCACAATTCCACCGACGGCCCAGCTCCAAAAGGGCCTCGGTCATCCCGGACTCCAGTATCTCCTCGGGCTCGGTGCCGGCGTCGAGGAGCTCCTGGGTGACCCGCAGAGCGGTCTCTTCGTCGATGGTCAGTATGGCTTCCTGCAAACTCTTGATCAATTCACTCATCTTCGTTCCCTCCATCGCCTCGCTCGAAAGCATCGATGATTCGAAGAATCTCATCCTCCACCCCGTCGTCGAGGGGAGGGGGTTCATGAGTACTCAGCAAACTCCGGACACGCTCGTTTGCCAACTCCTGTGGACCCGGTTGGCCAGCGCTCTCCCAGTCCTCCCAACTCAGTCGATCGAAGAGCTTGGGCATCCACTGCTGGCGCATGTTCTCGAGTGTGTGCTTGTCGCTGAGGTAGTGACCACCTGGCCCCACCGACTCGATGACCTCGGCGATGGAGTCAGAGAGCGACATGGCCGAGGAGTCTGTCAAATAGTGCAGGAGATTGAAGATCTCGGCATCCAGCACCATCTCGGCCAAAGAGTAGACCCGAGCTCCGAAGAGCAGACCGGCACCGCACATCATGTCGGCACCGGCCAGCACACTCGCGAATCCGGACAAGCCGTTTTCCAGACCCGCCTGCCAGTCCGGAATCTTCGATCCGGTGGCGAACGTGCCGATGCTCGAAGGAACGCGATAGTGCCGGGCCAACTGCGCCGCCGCCATCTGCAGATAGAGATCCTCGGGACCACCGCAAGCCGCCG
>JBATEX010000105.1:0-1973 GCA_049664225.1 Thermoanaerobaculia bacterium | reverse complement strand
CCCCTGGGGGGCTCCCACGGGAGGGGTCAAGCCCCTCCCCCACATTCGGGCGGGCCGCCACAGGTGCGGCTGCCTCAACCTCCAAGGCTTCAGTGCCCCATTGCCCCAAAGATAGGCCGGAGGTACGACGGGCTCCTCAACCCCCACTGTCCCAAGGATCGGCCGGAAGGAACGCCCGGCCGCCTCAACCCCCAGGACCTCTCGCCCGCAGGGCGAGGGTCCTACAAGTTCCAGGCGTAGCCGATCTTCAAGAACACCGACCGATTTTCCTGCAGGAGATCGATGCTCTCGCTTCCTTCACGGTTTTCCGAATAGCCCAGGAAGAGCACCGTGCGTGGATTCACTTTGTAGGAGAAGAGCAACTGGCTGAAGACCGTCTCGGTTTGTGCGTCAACATCCTCGGGATCGTCATAGAGGCTGAGATCCCGATCGATGTCGGTGTATTGAACGATCGCCCGAACGAATGTGCGGATGTTGAACTGATAGACGAAACGCAGCTGACTCAGGTTGGCGGTGAAGAGCCGCCCCTCGTCGACGTCGAGCTGCTCATAGGTGTGGCTCAGATTGGCCTGAAAGTGACGCCCCAAATTGACACGAAACCAGGGGTCAAGCCTGACGGCGTTTCCTTGCCGGACATTGTCGAAGTCCACTTGTCCACCAACTCTGGCGAACATCTCGAACGAGAATACTCCGCTTGGCTGAACCCGGATGAAGGTCCGTACAGCGTTGGTGTCGAAGATCTCGCCTTCGTACCCCTGTTCAGCGAGGGACAGATTGAGCCATAGAAAGGACTGAAGAGGACCGCCGACACCACTCCACACTCTCCACTCCTGATGCAACAGCTGACCGCTCTGGTCTTGCTTGCGCTCCAGCTCACTGCCGAGCTCGATGCGGTTGTACCAGTCGCTCTCTTCTCCCCACCAACTGTGCTCGAAGCCGGTCGCGCCATGTCGGAAGTCGACCTGGGGCATGAAACCCATGTCGGCGCGGAAGTCCTCACCGATGTCCCGGTATTCCGCCCAACCCTGCCAGTTCCGCGAGTCGTGACTGTACGCTAGGAGATAAGCCTGGTCACTGAAGCTACTCGTCTGCTGATCGAAGTCCTCGGCAATCTCGTCGGGATAGAGGCTCTGGGAGCCGAGCGCCTGGAACCTCAGGGAGTGAGTGTCGGTGATGCGATAGAGGCCGTCGATGCCAGCAACCCGGTTGTGATAGCCGTCGCCCTCCCGGCCTGTGAACAGTGCGCCTATGGCCGATGCGTTCCCGAAATCGCGGCGGTATCGCAACACCGAGTCGACTGTCTCAAAATCAAACGAGTCACTGTCGGATTCTTCGCTGCCGGGAAACAGCAGGTTGGTGACCTGATCCTGAGCCACAAAGACTCCGAGGCCGTGGATGCCCTGCTTGCCAGAGATCTTGCCTCCCCACAACGGGTCCGCCACATTGCGGGTGAACACTGCATCGAGAGGCGTCGAGAAGATGTCGGCTCCCTCGAGGAAAAAGGGTCGTTGTTCCGGGAAGAAAAGAGCGAACGGGTTGTTCACATCCAACTGCGCCACATCGGCTTCGACCTGGGAAAAGTCAGGATTCAGAGCTAGATTTCCGGTCAGGCTCGGGGTGATGCCCCATTTGGCCGTCAAGCCAAGCTCGGTCTCGGCGCTTCCGTCCTGGAGGTCCCCCTCGGGAAAGTCCTCTCTCTCATCGGACCGACCGGCAGTCAGCGTCGGCACCAACTCGATGTTGCGCCCGGCGCTGGCGCCCTCGAACCCGGTGGCTTTCGAGATCTGACAAAGGTAGCAGCTCACACCCCGATCCATGGGCTGGCTCGCGATCCGGACGCGGTCACTGCGTGGATAGAAACGAATCGCGTCGAAGCCCCAGGTCTGCTCCTCACCCTCACTCGGAAATCGAAGCTGATGGAAGGGAATCGCCATTTCGACGACATAGCCCTCTTCGGTGATGCGACCTGCCGA
>JBATEX010000104.1:0-2193 GCA_049664225.1 Thermoanaerobaculia bacterium | reverse complement strand
TGTCCTGTAGGTGCGGTGTTCGGCCCCAGAAACTCACCGCTGTAGTCGCGGTCCTGCCAACGATCGTAGAACCAGGCTAGAAGATTGCCATCGTCAGGATGGTCACCCGCTTCGCTCAACTCCACTTCGTCTAGGAGACGATTCACTTCCTCATCCTGCTGGCCCAGCTCCCACAGAATTCTCACCCGCAGTGTAGCAATAGTGCGGGCGATTCGGGGCCTGTGAGTACCGTTGATCTGCCATTGGGTGGCGACGCGGAGGTGCTGCTTGGCGCCTTCAACATCCTCGAGAGCGAAGTGTGCCTCGGCAAGGGTGACGGACGCAACCGCACACAGGTCCGCGATCCACTTCGGATGATAGAAGGCCGGATCCAGTAGCTCGGCATTCCTCAGGGCCAGCTCAGCGAATTCCTTAGCGTGGACTGGATCGCTGGGTATCTGGTTCCTCGACTCCTCGATCAAGAGGTGAGTGAGTCCCCAGTGTTGATACAGCTCGTCAGTTTCGATGGCCTCGAGCCTTTCCTTGTGGCCATCGTTTTCCCGGAATAGGCGGAAGAAATGCTCGTAACGCGTGGCGTATTCAGGTCCGACCAGCGGATCGAAGTGGTCGAGTGCCTCCAGCCATTCGCTTAGAGTCTCGAGCGATCGGCGGCATTCTTGGCAAACAACCAATGGCAGCATGATCGTGGAGGTAGAGCGTTCTGCGCTCAGGTAGGTGCTCAGAGTGAAAGGGTTGAAGTGCTTGTGTTTCATGACGAAGTTCCTTCCTGTTGTCGGAATCGTGCCCGGCGGGAGGGTTTGGTGGGCCAGACCTTGGGTCGGATCATCCTGTATCTGGGTTGAGAAGTCGTCCTTGGTCAGTACTAATGTTGTAAGACTCTGAGGTTTAGTCCTCGATACCCTGGATTCGTTACACCCCATTTTCGAAGGCAAAAGGGCACCTGCCGACTGGGCCTGGCCCGGGACTCCGAGACTCCTCCGTGAGAGAAGGGGTGTTGCCTGAATCTGGGTGATACCTTCGCTCCATGCCACAACGAAAGAAGCTGCAGCGCGACCGACCCAATGTCTACGAAGTCGCCTACTGGTTTGAGGTGATCGACTTCGTGACCTCAGGCAGCTACACGAGCTGGGAGCCGGATGAGATCCCCAAGATAATCCGCTACGAGTACCCAGAGGACCCGAAGGTGCCCGTCGTCGATGTCAATTTCGATGTGGAGATGGCCGTCTTGCCGATCGACCCACCGCTCCCGCAGGTCACCGAGGCGACGTTCACGATTCACGGCAAGCGACAGTCACCGGAGCCGCCCGAAGACCCACCGAGACGTGGCCTTCTAGACAAGAGGAAACACGTCTTGAGGGGTTTTTGCTTTCACCTCGCTGGAGTTCGCGTAGGAGCTGGCGGCGGTGCTGTACGCAGGGCGGCAGGTTCTCCTTAACATCCATGGCGCGAAGTTGTATTACGGAAAGGCATCCCTGGGTCCGGTGTGCTGGTACGACGCTCGGCACGAGACCGCCGAGGCGGAACTGTCGGATATCGCTGAGTTGAATGGTAATCGCCGAGCGGCAGAACTGCTCAGCTCGATGAAGGAAGGAGGAGAAGATGTCAAGGGCGAAGGTAGCGAAGCCGATGGAGCGATTGGAGTGCCTAGAGGAACGACTGCGGCGGGCGCGAGCTAGTCTGCTCGAGATCGAGGGCGAGGTCGCCACCCTGCGGCGCGAGCTTGGAGAAACGTCAGGCCCCGAGCCTGAACCTCGCCCGCCTGCTACTGGAGAGCAGCTGGTCACCGTGCGGCAGTTCGCCGAGCGCCAGCCGGCCTTCACCGAGAGCTCGCTGCGCTGGATTCGCTATCGCTCTCAGCCGATCAAGCGACTTCGGCGTGGAGGCCGGGAGGAAGTGGTGCCGGAGCTTGAGACCAACGGTTTTGAGTCTGCATTCGTGAAGGTGGGCCGGAGGATCCTGATCGACGAGAGAGAGTTTTCCCGCTGTTTGGAGCGACAGCGCGGGAAGTAGCTCGGGAGCCGGTCCCCGACGAGTCGGCGCTGGGGTGACGGTGAGTGGAGAAGGGTTCTCGGCGAGCGAACTACCAGTCCCCGTGCTGCCTCAGGGAAGTCCAAGCGCCGTCGTGGCCGAGGATGAGGTGGTCGAGGAGGCGAATGCCGATGAGGTCTCCGGCTTGGGCCATGCGTCGTGTGA
>JBATEX010000103.1:0-5603 GCA_049664225.1 Thermoanaerobaculia bacterium | reverse complement strand
CCACCATCAACCTCGAAGGCCAGGTATTCATGAAACCACTGGAGTCGCCCTTCAAGGTGGCCGATCGCCTCCTGGCGGAACTGGATTCCGAGGTCAAGGTCATTCTGGTCGATTTTCACGCCGAGGCAACGAGTGAGAAACAGGCTTTGGGTGTCTATCTCGATGGGCGGGTTTCCGGAGTCGTCGGGACTCACACCCATGTGCCGACGGCCGACGAGCGCCTGCTGCCCTCGGGTACCGCGTTCATTACCGATGTGGGGATGACTGGGCCCTATCAGTCGATCATCGGCATGCGCTCGGAAAAGGTGCTGAAGCGCTTTCTCCTGCAGACCAAAGCTGCCATGGAGGTTGCGAAGAAAGACGTTCGCCTGGCTGGCGTGGTCATCGAGGTCGATGAGGTCACCGGCAGGGCCCAGAGCATCGAGCGGATACTGATCGAAAATGAAGCAGCGTGAAGCCAAGTCCGACGAGTCGATCGAGGCACTGCGCGCCACCCCGGGTAGGCTCATGTTGTCTGTCGTCATCACGACCTACAACGAAGAGGTCAACATCGCAGACTGTCTGCGCTCGGTGCTGTGGGCGGACGAGATCCTGGTCGTCGATTCCTTCTCATCCGACCGCACCCTGGAGTACGCGCGTGAGTTCCCGGTCCAGATTCTCGAGCGCGAGTACTTCGGCTCGGCGGCTCAGAAGAACTGGTCCTTGGACAAGATCCGATACGACTGGGTGCTGATTCTCGATGCCGATGAGAGGGTAACGAAACCCCTGGCCAGGGAGATCCTGAAGCTGCTGATCGATGGGCCCACCGCAAAGGGATACTACCTCCGTCGGCAGAACATCGTTCTGGGCAAGGCGATCCGACATTCCGGCTGGTCGACCGACAAGGTGATCCGGTTGTTCGACAAGGCGCACGGTCGCTATCCGAATCGCCGCGTCCACGCCGATCTCGACATCGAGCCGCCCACACCGACGCTGCGATACCCGCTGGACCACTTCACCTATCGCTCTGTACAGCAGTATTTCGAGAAATTCCTCAACTATGCCGAGTGGGGAGCCGCCCAGGGCTATCGGGAGGGCAAGAAGGCAGGGATTCTGGAGATCGGTGGACGCCCGACCTGGAGGTTCTTTCGCACCTACTTCCTCCAGGGAGGCTTCCTCGACGGTCTTCACGGCTTGGTTGTATGCGGCTTGCAAGCGTTCGGCGTCTTTCTGAAGTACTCCTGGTTGTGGGAGCACCGGGTCAAGGAGAGCCTGGGTGAGGAGGTCGCGCTCCCGGCCTTCGATGACGATTCCGCCACCTGGGAGCGTCCACCAGGCTCTACCAACGGCGACCCCGACTGAGAACAGATCAGGTCGGCTCGACTGCAGCCGACCGCGTGTCACTGATCGCCTCTTTGGCCAGGGTGAGGGCGAAGATTAGGACGTCCTCGGCTTCTGGCAACTCGATCGTCAGGTGTTCCAGTTCCAGGTCGAGCCCATGATGGTACAAGTAGCAGAAGACGTAGGGCTCGTCCGAGCCATGGGAATCGTGTCGATGAGTGGCATACCAGGCGACAGGCGGGGCCTGTGGTCGCACGGAGCCCGCTTCCAGGGTCGGGAGGTGGAAGGGCCAACTCGTCGACTCCAGCCAGGACTCCAACCACCCGCTGTATCCATGGAAGCGCACTCTCGATTCTTTCCTCCCCAAGAGCAATGTGTGGTCTTGGATGCCGCCGACCGAAGCGGCCAGCAAGTGGATTCGGTTGAAGTTTCCCGAGGGTAGCTGGATCGTCTGGCCTCGGCAGACCAAGGCATTCAGCGAGCCGCTCATTGCCGGGCCGAGCCGAAACTCGATCCCGCCCGAGAACAGCACCTGCGGGAACAGCTCGGCCGGGATCGAGTGCCCTCTGCGGTCCAAACCTGGACCGGTCGGTTGGTTCTGGGCACTCGTCGCCACGAGATTCCAAGGCAGATGGACCGGTTCGCACCTGGGTGGGGCGAGGGTCGTGTTCGGGGGAGCGATCTCGAGTGCCACGGCCGTCGGCTGAAAGGGCTCGATCGCGGTCAGCACCCGACCCTCGTGAAGCCGAGCCGGTCCCAGGTCCTCTTCGCAACCGTCCACCTCCATCGCGCTTCGGACCTCTGTGGGGAAGGCGAGTTGAACGGAGTCGTGCCGGGCACCTGAAGTCTCCTGTAGCCGAATCACGGTTCGCTGCCCAGCTTCCTCCCGCTTCATCGAGCGCACGTTGACGCCACGGTCGTCCGTCTCCAGAAATGTGAGCCCCCTGCCAAGGGGCCCGGAGTGGGGTTGGGTGCAGAATGCGATCAGTGGCTGATTCAAACGCGCCGCCTGCCAGACGGTGTCGGCCTCGCTCCAATCGCCTGCATGTCCGTACAGGGCGTAGGTGAATCGGTGGTGTCCGAGGTCCTGGTAGCCCTGATGACGGAACTTGCGGATCACCCTGGGCGAGCGCAGCAGTGAGAGGCGAAGAGTGGAGTCGTCAGGCTTGTCCCAACCGTACTTCGAGTCGTTGAGCACCGAGAGCCCGCAGCCGGCCTCCGCCGACGAGAGATCTGCCCACTGCTGGGCCGGCACTTCGTAGCGCTCACGGCGATTGTTGCCGCGCTCGATGACACCGAGCCCGAGGTCGTAGGTGGCCTCGGGGCAAGGAGTCGTGACCGGAAAGACCGCCTTGAGAAGTCTTCCTCTCGTCCTCCAATTCACTTCGTTGAGGACTTCCAACCGCTTGCCGGAGTCGCCTCCAGTAAGGGAAAAGCGCTGGGTGAAGAGGGATCCCGCTGTCTGCCGGCGTACTTCGAGGCTGCACCTGACCGGTCCGGTCTCGATGAGTCGAGCGCTGACGGGTGCCGATACCCGCTGCGCTGCACGGCTCGAGACATCCTCGAACAACACCTCCCACGCCGGCCAGCGAGCCGAGCGATCGTGCAACAGCTCGAGTCCGGAAGGAGCGGACAGGAGCTGTCGGTCGAGCGTTTTGCCGAAGAGGCTGGCCAGATCACCATTGGCGTCGATCTCGGCTTTGTAGAACGCATTCTCGAGGCCGCTTTCGGTGCCACGAAGATCGTTCGCCGAGGTTCCACCAGCCTCGCCCTCGAGGATTTCGAACACCTGTACCGAAAGGGGCGGAACCCGGGCCAGAAAGGCCACGACCAGCTCTTCGTCGGAGTTGCCCGTGATCTGGGCGACGTGCTCCTCACCGTCAGCTGCTCTGACGCCGAGTGCTGCGGGCGGAGCCCCAGACCAGGGCAACCGGGCCTCGACGACGTCCTGACGCTCCACGGACAGAGGGTTGAACACGACCAGGGGCAGGCCTTCGGTACGGGTGTCGAGGCCCGCTGCGATGGCACCCATCGATTGATTCAGCACAGAAGTGAATTGGTTGAGGGCGAGCAACTCGTCGTTCCAGGAGAATCGATAGGCCGCCGGAATACTGGTGCCGGTGAGATCGTCGTGCATCTGATGCCAGAGGAATCGCTGCCAGGCGTCGCGCAATCGCTCCGCCGGATAGGGCAGGGCCCCCAACCAGTCGGCGATGACGGCTGCCTTCTCGGCTGCCTCGGCCATCAGTTCGTTGCGGCGGTTCCAGTGCTTGAGCGCTGCCTGCGAGGTCAGGCACCCGGTGCCGTGCGTCGGCAGGAGAAGCTCCCCCCGATGTTTCGGCAGCTTCTCGATCTGATCCCTCTGGAGATCGCGAAAAAGCTGATCCGAGCCGTCCACACGCACCTGAATCGGCCCTCGACCCTCGACGCTGCGCTGCAGCCATTCCATCGAGGTCGCGTCGAGCCCGCCTCCGCGATCGCCCACACCGACGTACATGAGACCAACATAGGCACCGCATTGCCGGCCCGTTTCGTCGAGCCTCTCGATCCAGCGAGCGGCCTGGCTCAGGTCCTCCTGAAGGCCTTCGCCGTAGCCCTCCGGTCGGATGGCGGCGACGATGCTGGAGCCGTCGGGCCCCTCCCATCGGCCGATGTCGAAGGGGATGGTCGCAGGTGCCATCCAGTTGCCGAACTTCTGGGCGGAGAAGCCCCGCAGGCGGCAGTGAGCGGCAATGGAGGGCAGGGCGAATCCGAAGCCGAAGCAGTCGGGTAGGAACAGGTCACAGCTCTGGCGACCGAACTCTCGTGCAAAGAACCCATTGCCGTAGAGGATGTGCCGGACGAGAGACTCCGGGGACACGACGTTGACGTCGGGGGCGTCGAGCATGCTGCCCGCCAGCCGCCACCGACCTCGCTCGACCAGACCTTTGAGGCGCTCGTACTCCAAAGGGAAGTACTCCTTCATGAGCATGTAACGGAAGGCCCCTTCGAAGCTCATCACGAAGAAGGAGTGGTTCTCGAGCAGAGAGAAGTTCTGCTCCATGGTGGCCGGCAGGAAGTCGCGGATCGTGTCCTGAATCGTCCAGCGCCACTGCGTGTCCAGGTGGACGGTGGCGACGACGTACAGCGTTCTGTCGTGGTCGGCGCCGGCCCGAGTAGAAGGAGTCGAGTCAGCCATGAGGCTCCCCGAGCCTGGGTCCAGTGGGTACTTCATCGTCGGGGCCAAGCAGTGACCAGCCATCTCTGAGGGCGTGATCGCGATAGATCTCGACCAAAGGCAATGGCTGCTCGAGGTCGCTCAGACTGCGCCTGCGAGCGATCAGGAGGAGAGAATCACTCTCGGCCATGAGGTCCTGAAGCTCCCTCTCTGACTCGGCCAGATGTGCCAGATGATGAGTGTAGAACAGGACCCCTGGCTCGAGCCGTGGGTACATCCCGAACGTCTGATCGGGTTCGAGGTGGGCCAGGACCTGGGCAGCCAGCGGCCGGGCCGACTTGAACGTGTCGAGCCTTGGCGCGACGATGAGTGCGGCGCCTAGAATGAGAATCCCCATGCCGACCACGGTGGCATCGACCCCTGCGCGCACTTGTCCGAGCCAGAGCCATCGGCTGCCCAGCAGGACCCCGAAGGACCCTAGAACCAGAATCACTGCCATCGAGCGGGCCAAGGCGGGATCCAGGTCAGCGAGCTCGGGTCGGGCCTGTAGGAGCGGTACTGAAATGCCTGCGGCCGCGATCAGCACACCGGTCAGTAGGACCGGGATCGCGGTGGCGGACTTGAACCTGGGCCAGGCCTCCTGGGCACGATCCAGTCCGAAGCCGACCAACAGAGCCAAAGCGGGGAACATGGTCAGCACGTTGACCGAGCGCTTCACGGGCGACAGGCTGAAAAGCAGGACAGTCACCGAAGCCCAAGTCAACAGGAAGAGCATCCAGTGCCTGGCCTCGCCACGCGCTCGACTCCAGGCGATCGATGCCGCCGTGGGGAACAGCAGGGACCAAGGCAGGAAATCCGCTGCCACGGTGCCAAGGTAGTAGTGCCAGGGCTTTGACAGAGCCTGGTGGGAAGCGCTCGATCCGGTGGCGAAGAAGGGCTGCAGGGGCTCTGTTATCAAGAGTTTGGCGAAGTCTGCTCGACCGACGATCGCGACAGCCGGTAGCAGCCATGCGAGTGTCGCGGCAAGCCAGAGCAGGAGTCCCGGACCCAGGCACAGGCGGCGCAGCTCGCGGCCCCGAGCTGTTATCGACAGAAAGAGCACGACCGCCAACACCGGGGGCAGCAG
>JBATEX010000102.1:0-1520 GCA_049664225.1 Thermoanaerobaculia bacterium | reverse complement strand
TGCATTCGGCGGTGTCGATCCACGGCGCGAGGTAGTCGCCGCCGGCCGTTGGCGCCGGTGCTGCTGCCGGCGCAGGGGAAGCCGCCGACGGCGCTCCTGAAGCTGCAATCGGTGCGCTAGCCGACGCGAGCGCGGCCAGTCCCTCGCCAGACCCAGCGGCGATCTGCATGAGCCCCGACATGATCTTGCCGACCACGTCCTGGCGCACGTCTTCGACGAGAGAATCCGTCGAGGGCCGATCCTCGCCGGCCAGCGAACGGAGCAGGGTCCAGAAATCACGGCGGTCTTCGCACGACTCGACGATGGGCTGAGCCACCAGCAGCCGCATGAGCTGTCCTTTCTTGTCCGCCATCCAAACGTAGGGGAAGACGCCCTCGCGGTCGTCCGCGTCCAGTTCCAAGAACTCGGCCAATGGCATCATGTTCTCGTTCCAGGTGTCGCGCGGCGCTGCACGGAACTGCTTGCGGAAGCGTCCCTCGGTGACGGCAAAGTCGGCAAAGGTGAGCGGCACCTCCATTTCCTTTTCGACGCCGTCTTCTTGGTACTTGATGGTGTAGCTGGGCCAGTCTTGATCCACCTGCGGATTACCCTCGAGATCAAAGCACTCTTCAGGGGTCTTCCCCAAGTCGGGGTTGTATCGAAAGAGAGGGTAGGCCCGTGATTCCACCGCTAACTTGGACTGAGCCGCGCTCATGTCATCGCCGATGCCGTGCTCCGGCTGACAGGTGCTGTAGATGTTGAAGAGGGCAGGCCGTCGGGCCTTCAGGCCCTGGATGAAGCCTTCGATCATGTGATTCGGGTGCGAAATGGTGCTCTGCATCACGTACGTGTTGCGGTGCGCCATCCCGATGAGACCAATCTCTTTGCGAGGCTCCTGCTTGCCCTTGATGGCTTTTCCGAACTGCGCCATGTCGGACACCTGACCGATGAACCCGGAGGTGCACGCCTGGCCGCCGGTGTTCGAATAGACCTGCGTGTCCACCACGACGACTTTGATCGGCATCCCCGACGCCATGACGCGGGAGAGATTCTGGAAGCCGATGTCGTACATCGCCCCGTCGCCGCCCACCGCGACCACCGGTGGGCAGAGCTCCCACTCCTCATCGCTGAACTGACGCCAGGTGAAATAGGTGAGGAACTCGTCGTGCTCGGCGGGGTTGTACTTGTCTTCGAGCTCCAGCTCGACGGTACGGATCGCTCTGAAGCCCTCCGCCATTTTGGCCATGTGCCCCTCGAAGACGCCCATCGCGATTGACGGGGAATCTTGAAAGAGATGGTTGGACCATGGGAACGGATACGGATTGAACGGATAGGTGCTGCCCCAAACCGAAGTGCAGCCCGTGCTGTTGATCATCCCCATGCTGGTGCGGCCCCGGCCCGTGGTGCCCTCGAGGTACTTCCACTTGAGGTCTTCGAGCTTCGCCACGAGCTTGGTCATTCGCCGAAGCCAGGCCTGATCGATGGGATGACTCCCTTCGATCGTTTCCATCCGTGCCGCAATGCCCGCCAGCGTGATGTCG
>JBATEX010000101.1:0-2578 GCA_049664225.1 Thermoanaerobaculia bacterium | reverse complement strand
TCAGCCAGACCGGACATGTTGAGGAATTCCATCTTTGGCGGATTGTCCTTTTGCGCCAGAGGATAGACCTTGAGGTTGTTCTTGATGTTGTCGGCAGCGTCTTTGACGCTGTCCCTGACATAGCCGCGCATGAAGTTCCACACGGTATAGGTCCGCGACTGCACCACGTAGTAGCCGTCCTCCGGCACGTCGCCGTCGTAGCCGGGGGGCAGCACCAGGTACTTGCCGCCCTTGCCCTTGTCGGGTCCGGCAGCGCCCATGTCGGTGATGTAGCGGAAGTACATATCATCGAGGATGCCGAGCACGTCGGGAGGAATTTCGATCACGGTGGGCCCGTCAACCTTGAGATCGAGAAAACCCCAGGTGTAGAGCGAGGTGTTGTTCCAGGTGAGAACCAGCGGTT
Organism: Thermoanaerobaculia bacterium; assembly: GCA_049664225.1. Classification (GTDB taxonomy): domain Bacteria; phylum Acidobacteriota; class Thermoanaerobaculia; order Multivoradales; family JAHEKO01; genus JAUVRX01. The sequence continues at coordinate 2,175 of JBATEX010000101.1, read as the reverse complement.
TGGAGTCACCCATCTGTTCGGCGATCACGATCTGGTTGGACTTGGTGTGACCGATGTCGCGCTGGCCCTGGCGGATGTTGTACATGGAGACCGCGGGCATCATGTTGATGAATACATCGACCGCGCGGGCACGATCCACATAGTCGTAGACCTTCTCGGTGGTGTCGCCGATGGGCACGCCGTCGAAGAACTCCAGTGTGCCGATGGGTGTGTCCACACTGTCGGGAGTGGTGATCCCATGCGGGATCGTGGTGGTGTTTTCGTACACCGGCTCGTTGGTGCCGACCGGTGTCTGCGCCGAGACGGTGACTGCCAACAGGCCCAACAGAATCGCGATGCTGAGGATTTTCGGTTTCATTGTCTGCTCCTATTCCATTGGTCGACAGGTATGCCCCCGCCTCTGGGGTTTCTTGTAGGGGAGGGGTTTATCCCCTCCCGAAACTCTCTTCTTCACTCCACAAGCTCTACATCGTTGGGCACCCATGTCTTGTCATTGAACGCGTTGAGCGGCCCGTAGTAGCGGATGTAGACAAAGAATCCCTGGTGGGGGATGGTCTTGACCCAGTTCTGGGCTGCAACACCCTCTGGCTTCTCGGTCGAGAAATAGATGTCGATCGAGCCGTCGGCGTTGGTCGTCGGCGGCGGATCCTGCTGGCTCGAGATGCTCGGGTAGGGTTGGCTCTGGATCTCACTGCGGGTCCATGGGTCATAGACCGTCACGGCCCAGAACAGGGCAACGGGGACATTGGGCCGCATGTGCAGCTTGTAGGTCTTGTTCCCATCCAGGAAGTCACCGTCACTGTCCTTGTAGGTCGTCTGGTAGCGCGAGCCCTTGCCCTCCGGCATCTGCATCGCCATGGCCGGCGTGATGCCGTCGGCGGTGAAATGGAAGGTCGTGCGCGCCTCGAGGTTGATGTAGTCGTTCTGATAGAAGGTCGAGTTGTTGGTCACGTAGGGGCTCTCCCACGCACGATTCGGATACACGCGGGCCTGCGGGTCACGGTTGTCGAAGGCGATCACGCGCGACATGGCAACGCCCTGCTCGGCGGCCTTGGCGAAGATCTGCTGCATCCGAGCATCGGGCGCGAAAGGCTTGCCTTTCTCGATGCCAAGAGAGGCCAATCGACCCAGCAGTTCCTTGCCGAAGGCCTCGGCCGGCTCGTAGTCGATGATCTCGTGTATCCACTCGAACGCGGAGGCATCCTCGGGCACGAGCGAGTTCCAGGGCTTCCCGGTGACGTTCTCGACGATGGGCGGCCGCGGGCCTGTCTTCAGGGGATAGACCTTGGCGTTTTCACGATAAAACTGCACGGCCTTTTCGCCGGTGCCCACGATGTCGGCGTTCGCCCGAATGAATGAGAAGTTGGCGTAGGTCGGCGACCGCACGACGAAGTAGCCATCGGGCACATCGCCTTCATAGTCCGGCGGCAGGAGCAGGTACTTGCCGCCCTTGCCCTGATCCTGGCCGGTCGGGCCGATGTCGGCGAGGAAGAGGAAGTTGTGGTCGTCCAGCGGCCCCATGATGCCGGGTGGCACCTCGAAGACCGTCGGGCCGTCCTTCTTCAGGTCGAACACGATGAAGGCGTAGAGACTCTCGGTGTTCCCGGTCAGGACCAGGGCGCTCGAGTCCAGGCGGTCGGCGGTCACGCTGATGTGTGAGCTGTCCCTCATGTCCAGATCCCGAATCCAACCCTTTATCAGGCCGTGCGCCGATAGGGCCGGGTACATGTCGAGATAGAGCTGGGTGGCGCGCTGAAGGTCGAGCTCGTCGAAGACCTTCCGCACCGTTGCTTCGGTCGGGTAGCCGCCGGGGAACTCCAGGGTCCCGAAGCGGGTCTGCATGGTCTCGGGGGCCGGCCGGAAGTCCCCTGGCTTGTATTTCGCCTCAGCACCGGCGAGCTCGAAGATGTTCTTATCAGCTTGCGCCTCGGCCGGGACCGACAGGACGACCGCCAGCAGCCCGGCAAGCGTCAGCAGGCCAAGTGATTTCTGTTTCATTTCCTGTTCTCCTCTATTCGATGTTTCAAAGCCGCTGGCGGCATCTCGATTCAGCTCTCCTGCAGCTCTTCCTCGAGCTTCTCCACTTTCAGAATCGGCAGGTGCAGGCCGTAGAGGGTGTCGAGCACGCCGCTGAGCTCGGCCTGATCGCGGATCGGCCCCTCCAGGGTCGAGTGG
>JBATEX010000100.1:0-3350 GCA_049664225.1 Thermoanaerobaculia bacterium | reverse complement strand
CTGGTTGACGGCGGTCACCTCGAATGAGAGCTCTCGGGCCTCCCCCGGCGCCAGGGCTCTGTCGAGTTGGTACAGGTAGAACCCCAGCTCCTCGTCGGCTTCGATCACGCTCTGCCCACCCGCGTCGAATCGCTCGAGGGTTATCCCACCGCTCAGCGGGAGGACGTCGAGATCCAGGCGCGGAGACAGGGTCATAGGCAGCAGTCGTATCGGCTCGAAGCCGCGGTTCTCGATGCGGTAGGTGCCTCGTACCGCCAGCCGCCGCTCCTCGGGAAAGATGTCCACATCGGCTTGAATGGCGGTGATGCGTGGCAACGGAGCGTTCTCATGCTGCCGATACTTCCTTTCGTAGTCGGCGAGCCGCTCGATGCGCCGGGAACGGGGTGTGTAGTCGTTCAGGATGTTGGTGTTGTAGAAGATGTAGGCACCGGACGCCACCAGGCCGAGTGCAGCCACCGCTACGACGATCCGTACCGGCCCCGACCAACGCCGGCGCGCTGCGGAGAGCCTGCTCCCAAAGGAGGAGTCGGTTCCTCGCACCCAGAAGAGCGTCGACAGCGCGAGGAGGATGATGGCAGCGAAGCCCCAGTAGAGATTGAACCAGAGAAACGGTTCTGCGAAGTGGCCGTAGCCGTTCATGTCGGAGTAGGAGAGCCCGGGAGATTCGCCATAGCGCAAGAGGTAGTGCTCGTAGCCGAGGAGCGGCATCCCGTAGCGAAGTCCGAGAACGACCACCATCAGGAGATAGCCGAGGAACTTGTTGTTCGCCAGGACCTGGATACAGAGGCTGAGGACAGCCAGGAGCATGCACGGCACCGCGATGGCCAGGAAGCCTCTGGCATAGAGGCTGGGTTCGAGATGGAAATACCCGCGAGAGATCTGTACCCCTACCGTCGAGACGATGCCGGTGGCGATGAACACAGCCACTACGACGATCAGCGTCAAGAGCTTGGAGCCGAGGAAGACCCAGGTCGGTACCGGCAGGGCATCGCACACCTGGGACACCTCCAGGCTGCGTTCCCGGTGCACCATCTCACCACTCAGGAAGACGACGGTGATGACCAGGAACATCTGCAGACCGGTTCCCAGGCCCCGGAGCATCATGTAGGTGAGCGGATAGACCGAGGCCCCCCGGTTCTCCCCGACGATCAACGCAAATGAGACGACAACCGTCAGGCCGAGGAGTAGCAGGACGAGGAACGGCGCGCCCCACAGGACTTCGGCGGCCTCCAGTCGCGTTCGGTGAAGCAGTTGACGCCACGGAGTGCCGCCACCGAAATCGCTCTTCGTACCCGGAGCAGGGGAGGGTCTGGTCACGATGCCGCCTGTCTCCGCCGTCGAGACCGCCACGATCTGGCGGTAGCCCGGCTATAGCTGAAAACCGAATAGCCCACTGCGAAGGTCACGAGGCCTACTGCGAGCCAGACCAGGCGGTTACAGAACAGCGGCCACGACAGCCCGGGTAGGGCGGTGTCGTACTCGGCGACAGTCCAGTACCTGGACGTGGTTTCGAGAGCGGCGATGCCCAGCGGCTCGATCAAGCTTCCCAGGAAGCCGCTTTCGAGCTCCTTGGCTAGGATCTCCGCGTAATCCTGGAGAGAGACGAAGACCACGACGCACACGTAGGTGAACAGCATGCTGCGGCTCAAGCTGGTGACCGTGAAGAAGATCGCCCCCATGACCAGCAGATTGGGCACGACAAGAAGCACCAGGCCCACAGCGTAGGGGGCGATCAGGAAAGGCCCGACACGAGCCGCCTCCTGCCACGGTGCGATGCTTCCCATCAGCAAGCCGAGAGCGGTGATCAGGAAGAGTGCCACGGAGATCAACATCGAGCCGGAGAAGCGGCCCAGGAGATAGTCAAGCTTACGGATGGGCTTGCTGAAGAAGAGTGGGTGCGTCCCATGCTTGAAGTCTCGGAGGATGGAGCTGGCGACAAAGGCCGGGATCACCAACAGGCCCAGTGAGCTCAGCCCGGCCTGTAGCTTGACGATGACGTACGGCGCGTTGCGAGCCACCCTGGCAGGCGCGTGACTGAACAACACCCCCAGATCGCTGCTCATCAACCCCAGGGCAAAGAGGAACAGGACTGCAGCCGTGCAGTAGAAGAGCCGGTGGCTGAGATGGTAGGCGATCTCGAAGCGGAGAATTTCTCTGAACATGGCATCTCTCTCCGTGGGTCCGATTCACTGGCTGCAGCTTCGGGTCGCGGCCCGAAAGAGGAAGGCGACACGGTTCTCGAGCGCTTCACGCAGGTCGAAGCCGTGCCGCGAGATCACCCACTCGTGGGATGTCCCGGTGATCGTCGTCAGGATGAGGGCGGCTAGCATCTCGGTGTCGAGATCGGTTGTCAGCTCTCCCCTCTCCATGGCTTGGGCAATCTGTTCCCGGCAGAACGCCAGCAGCTGAGAGTCCAGTGTGATCTCCTCGCCCGACAGCAGATCGCTGGCGGCGACGATTCGGGCCTTGACCGCTACCAGCTTCGGCTCCGCTACTGCCCGTACCGCCAACGCATCCGTCAGGGCGGTAATCGCCTCCAGAGCGCTGGCGTGACGGTGTTTCTCCAACTTGGCGAGGCTGTCGAGAGTCAGGCGGCGGTACCAGAGGACCACCACATGCTCTTTGCTTGGGAAGTGATTGAAGAACGTGCTCTTGGCGACACCGACCTTATCGGTGATCTGCTGCACCGTGGTGTGCTCGTAGCCTTGATCGCGGAACAGCTGGAGGGCGACCTCGTAGAGCTGTTGCTCGAGATGTGCCTTCTGCTGCTGTCTCCAACTACGGTTCATCGATTCCATTTCCTTTCTACGGGGTAGCCAGGATGCGGGAACTCTCGTTTCCCGGCGGGCGCGTTCGCTGGATGAATGAGCTTGCCCATGTCCTGACCTTGGTCATATTACGACCAGGGTCAGGTAAATGTTTCACGAATCTGCGCCTCTCTTGGAGCCACTGAAGTGCCGCTCAGGTGGCCCCCAAGAGGTGAGAGCCCTCCCCGATCCTTGCGTTGGGCAGTCTCGCCGCTGTTGAGCAATCCTTCTGTGGTTCACTCGTGGTCCATTTTCGGGCTTCGGATTGACTATCCGGTGTTAACTATTCTGATGGCCTTTTTTGTGTGCTGATCGAGAGATTGAGAAGCAGGATGAAACTGGGTGGGAGATGAACCGTAGTCTGCAATAGAGGAGGGCCATTATGAGTAGAAAGCTACTCCTACTCTCCTTGACCATGATGTTCTTGGCGTTGACTTGCTGCCAAGGACAGCATGATCAGCAGCAATCACCGACAACTGATGCAGTCTCTTCCGCTCAGGACATCATGAGCCGGATCGAGGAAGTCGAGGGCGGGCTGTGGTC
>JBATEX010000099.1:0-14462 GCA_049664225.1 Thermoanaerobaculia bacterium | reverse complement strand
GTCAACAGGAGGCCCGTCCGGGAGGTTCGCAGGCGGACGAGCTGTGGGTTCTTGCAGCAGCAAAAAGGGAGCTCTCCGGGTACGTTCCAGAGGTCAGCCCGGGGGGCAGGATTCCCGGGGGGTCTTGCAGCGGAAGGGAGGATAGCCCCCTGGGATCCTGCCCCCCGGGTTGACCTCACAAGAGTGTGGTCTTTTTCCCAGGCCCCAAGCCCTCAAACCCTACTCGAGCGGGTTTTGCTGGTACATCTCGATGTCGGCCTCGGTGTAGCCGAGCTCTTTCCAGTCGAGCACGCCATCGGGGCTGTGGCAGTCATTGCAGGTGAGTGAGCCTTCGCGGCGGATTGCGTGGCTGATCTCCATCGATGCCTCCATCGGCATCCAGCGAGCCTCGACGTTCTTCATCGCCTTGACATCGTCATACGAATCGGTGTTCCAACCATCGGCGCCCATGAAGGACATGAACCTATCCATGAGATAGAACTTGAATATCCTGCCGTACGTCAACCCCATCATGCTCTTTTCCATCTCCTTCGCCGCGGCTTGATCGGGGTCACCGGTGGTGTAGTAGGTCGGTAGGTTGTAGGGCACGTACATGCCGCCGAAAGGAGAGGTGTTGGCCAGGTCGATGTGCTGCTTGCCGTTGAAGCGCTTCATGGCGTGGAGCTTCGATGGCTTCCTCTTGGCGATGGGGCGCATGACGGTTTCGTACCAGCCTGCGTAGTCGAAGTCCTGATACTCCGGCCAGACGTGCTCCGGCTTGTAGAAGCTGTAGAGGTTCTGGCCATTGGGATGATCGCCGATGGGATTGCCGAGGAACGTTCCGTCGCCATTCCACTACCGATACATGACGCCGCGCTGGGCGTCGACCGCCTTCTCGAGATCGTCGTACACGTAGAGGCCCGGTTGCTCTTCGAAGACGGGACTGTCGAAGTCGCGCATGGTGGCGTTGTCGTCCTGCAAAGTGGGGATGTGGCAGGTGACTCAAGCGATCCGCCGGGTATGCGAGTTGTACACCTCGGCCAGCTCGGGGTCGTCTTTGTGGGGCTCGGCCGAATGGCACTTCTCGCAGGACACTTCCACGTCGGGTAGGTCGTTCGCCATCATCGTCGTCGTGTGGGTACCCTTGGCGATGAGATGACCCTGCGTCGTGTGACACTCGATGCAGGCCATGTTCTGTGCCGCGTGAACGTCCCAAGTCGGTGAGTAGGGTGTGCCGCGCTTCGAGCCGGGGTGGGCTATCCGCGGTCGGGCGTCGCCCAGATTCCACTGGCTCTGCATGAAGAGCGGGTCCAGCTCATCGATGTAGATGTCGCCACCAAAGTTGTGCTGGTGGCATCGCAGGCAGGTCTTGCCCGTCGGGGTGACGACGGAGAGGGCCGCGAGCATGGAGCGATCTTGATCCCATCGGCCTCGCCCGTCCGCACCCACCACGACCTGCTTCCTGTTCATGTCGTAAGCGGCTGCGTGGCAGATCAGGCAGTCGATGGCTTCTCTTTCGGCCCGGGTCGTTCGGTAGGCTGGCATCATCTCACCCAGAGGTGCCTGGTACTGGCCGCCGATATGGCATTGACCGCACCCTTCCGAGAGGGTCCTGCCGTCCTCCAGCTCTACGACCTCTGCCCAGGCGGTGAACGAGAAGGAACCCGGCTTGGGACAAGGCCGATCGATCTTGCCCATGGGGAAGTCGTCGGCCAGCTCACCTTTGAAGCCGTAGACATTGGGGTGGCGCGTGGTGAAGAAATGGTAGTGTGACGACTCCAGCAGGTTCTGCATAAGGTCGACGTTCTTGACTGCCCCTGTCTCGGCGTTCTCGATCTGGGCATACTCGTGGCATTTCAGGCAGGTCTTCGGCCCTTCGTAGGACCGAATACCGGCCTTCCTTAATCGATCCACATGCTCGAACTTCTCAGGGTAGCTGGTGGTCAAGGACTGTGCGATCTCCTCGAACTCCCCGTCGCTGACTGTCTCGACGAGGAAATCGATGGGCGCGGGTCGGCTGTCGGCCGGCAGTATCCAGTTGATGACAGAGGGCCAGGCTACATAGCCGACCAGGAAAGCGAGAAAGAGGATCAGCCCCAAAATCAGAACGGCTCTCATTCGCGGGATGCCTCGTTCTTCCGCTGCGATGACTCGAGGGGGTCGATTGCCAGGACTGGCGGTCTACTCGACGACCTGACTCCAGGCCGAGGTGTTGCCGCTTTCGAAGGAATCTGCGAACACCTCCGGTTGCCGAACTCTGATAGTTACCGTGGCCTCGTTGCTCTGCGATACCAGATCCTCTGCCAGGAAAGTGAAGGTATCGTCGCCTTCGAAGCCGTCGTTCGGTGAATAGAGCACGGCATTGTCACCATCGTCACTGGAGATGGTGCCGGAGACCGGGGGATCGACCACGGAGTAGGTCAGCGGATCCTCGTCGATATCGCTCGCCGGCAAGTGCACCAGCACCGGGACACCCACGGCCGTGACTATCAGCTGGTCGAATGCCTCGGGTGGGCGATTGCCGACCCGGATCGAGGCGATTGCTGTATTCGAGGGGTCCTCACTGTCGCTCACCGACCACCAGAACTCGTCGAAGCCATTGAAATCGGTATCGGGGGTAAAGGTGACGACTCCTATGGAGTCGATCTCAGAGAGCTCCCCGAAGGCCGGTTCCTGTTCGACCGTGAAGCTGTAGGGCCCTGGTCCATCGGGGTCGTCGAAGGAGAGCGCGAAGGGTAGAGCGATGTTGGCGGGGGTCTCGAGATTCTGATTGAGCGCTACCGGCGCCACGTTGGGGCCGGAGCCCTGCAGCAGCAAGAGAAGTGTCCAGTCCAAGGTGTCCGGTGCATCGAATGGCGAGACGCCGCCGCCTGTGACTGCTCCGATATCAGTCGACTCGCCGGTTCGCGGATTGAACCAGGAGGCATCGAAGACGTTGGTGTTGGAGCCGAGGTCCAGCTCCAAGGATCCACCGCCAGGCAGATAGCAGACGTAGACTTCGCCTGTCTTCGACAGGATGTAGCCGGTTCCGCTGAGCAGCAGTTGATTTGAAGGCAGCATCTCCCAGAAGGGCAGCGCCTCCAAGAAGGTTCGGGCCCGCACCAGGTCGCGAAAGTAGGCCTGCCAGTCGCGGTAGTCTGTCAGAGGGCGGGTATGGATTTCGTAGTTCCCGCCCCCGACGTAGATCGACCAGACGAGATGTCGATTGTCGTCCTGGGCGGGCGTGATGTCACCGGTCTCATCGAAGGATATGGCAATCGGTCTGCCTGCCGTAGCGCTCAGCTGTCGGGCCGAGATCGCCTCGTCGTTTTGAGGACTTCCATAGGTGTGGAAGCTGGTGAGGTCGAACCGATCGTCGCCGTAGAAGGGGTTCCATCGAAGGGTGGGTCCCCTGTCATGGACCGTCAGTGGATGATCGTAGGGGTCCAGGTCAGTGAGCATCTGGGCGAAGGTCTTGATCTGGTCTGGCGTGTAGTTCTCCCCGTATTCCTCGGAGAGGTTCCAGATCAGGCCGTTGTAGTGGCCGAAGCGCGCCACGATCTGGCGGTAGTAGAGATCCCGATTGAAGCCGGTCCAGCCGCTGTCGTTCTCCAACACCAGGTGCAGCATGATGCCGTGGGCCTGCAGGTCGTCGAGAATCAGATCCCAGCCGTCGAGCTTGGCGACATCGAAATGCTCGGAGTCGCGTTTGGTGACCCAAGGCCAGACGTTGTCACGGTCGCCGCCGGTGTTGTGAGTCATGAAGTAGAGAGAATTGAGACGTTCGTCGGCGAGGTATTGAATAGCCTCCTGTTTGGTAGCGAATCCGGCCGTTTGACCGGGTGCCAGGAAGTCCTCCGGATCGTCGACACCTCCTTTGAGCCAGAATGTCCCGTCGGCGAACTGGAGATAGTAGTCCTCGGCGTAGAGGAGACGCCCTGTGCACGCGAAGTCGGGTAGTTCGCCCGGCTCGAGAGGTTCGCAGGCGACCGTATCAGTGACCTGGAATATGGCGCTGTAGCCGTCGAGAAGGGGATCGGTGCTGCTGGTGGAGAGGGTCCAGTCGCCGATGGCGTTGGCCGCGAATCGGGCTCTCCAGATATCGCCGTCCAGCCCGCCAGCGCCGTCTCCGGCATAGAAGGCAGGTACCGCGAAGGTCCCTCCAGGGCCGGAAAAGGTCGCCGTCACTTCGAGCAGAAATGGATTTGCCGTCTCACTGAGACCCACGGACGAGGGCCCGGCCAGGTCGACCTCGAGCTTCTCCCACCGCTGGACGGAGCCGAGGTCTCCGAGATCCCCTCCAGCCACGGCCGGCTGTGTTGCCAGCACCATCGCGGCCGAGAAGAGAAGACACCTCTGGAGGAACGACCGATGCATTCGACTAGTCTACAGGGTCGTACAGGTCGGCATGGCAAGGTCCAGTCCGCACAACTGGGAGGCTATGCGAGTCTGTGCCAGCAGGTCCTACCACCCTTTGGGGTGGGACGTGTCTCACCCGACAAGGTCAAGCGCCAGGACGACGAGTGTGTTAGGAAAGGAGGTCGCCAATCGAGGGGCCTCCTTCCGATGAGGCTTATTGGGCATCGACGTCCCTCTCGAGCGACTCTTGCAACTGCACAAGGACTGGGGGTCGACAAGCATGATCAGAGTACTCTTGCCACTACTGGCGATCGCACTGCTTTTTGGAGGCTGCGCGAGGCAGCCGACGGAGGAGACCGTGGCCACGAGGGAGAACCCACTTCTTTCGGAGTTCGACACACCGCTCGGGGCACCGCCTTTCGATTCGATCGAGTTGGCCCACTACCTTCCCGCCTTCGAGCAGGGAATGGATGAGCACAGGGACGAGGTACTCGCCATCGCGGAGAGCTCCGAACCAGCCACCTTCCAGAACACCGTGGAAACTCTGGAGCGCTCGGGCGAGACGCTCAGCAGGACCGCCGCCGTCTTCTTCAGACTGAACAACTCCAACACGAATGACGAGATGCAGTCCATCGCCAGGAGTGTCAGCCCCAAGTTGGCCAAGCATCGGGACGACATCTACCTCAACAGGGCTCTCTTCGCCCAGGTGAAGGCGGTCTACGACCAGAGAGAGACTCTAGAGCTCACCACTGAACAGGCGAAGCTCTTGGATGAGACCTACAAGGCGTTCGTTCGCGGAGGTGCCAATCTCGAAGATGTTGCGGCGGCCCGTTTCCGGGAGATCAACGAGGAGCTGTCGCTGTTGACGACCCGGTTCGATGAGAATCTTCTCAAGGAAATGAACTCGATTGCGCTACTCGTCGAAGACGAGGCGGATCTGGCAGGACTTCCTCAATCCGTGGTCGATTCGGCCGCTGCGACAGCGGCTGCCCAGGGCGAAGAGGGTAAATGGGCTTTCACGCTGCAACGCACCAGCTGGACGCCGTTCCTGGAGTCTTCGGAGCGACGGGACCTGCGGGAGGAGCTCTACACGGCCTACATGAATCTCGGTAACAATGACAACGAGTACGACAACAAGGCCCTTGCCTCCAGGATCGCCGCTCTCAGGGCCGAGCGGGCCAACCTCCTGGGCTACGAGACCTTTGCGGCCTACGTTCTCGAGGAGAACATGGCCGAAACCGCCGACAACGTCTACGGGCTGCTCGATCGCCTCTGGCTGCCGGCTCTGGCGCGAGCCAAAGCCGAGCGGGCTGATCTTCAGGCCATGATCGACAAGGAAGGCGGCGACTTCCCTGTAGAGCCCTGGGACTGGTGGTATTACTCCGAGAAGGTTCGGGCCGAACAGTACGCCTTCGATTCGGAGCAGATCAAGCCCTATTTCGTGCTCGACAACGTCCGTCAGGCGGCCTTCGACGTCGCCAACAAGCTCTTTGGAATCACCTTCGAGCCGAGAGCGGACGTCCCCGTCTACCACCCGGATGTGCTGGCCTATGAGGTCAAGGACGCCGACGGCTCGACTCTCGCCCTCTACTACGTCGACTACTTCGCCCGCGAGAGCAAGCAGGGGGGGGCCTGGATGAACACCTTCCGCGAGCAGCGCAAGGAAGACGGCGAGGACGTCAGACCTATCATCGTCAATGTCTGTAACTTCTCGAAGCCTTCCGCCGGCCAACCAGCTCTTCTCAGCCTCGACGAAGCCAAGACCCTGTTTCACGAGTTCGGTCACGCTCTGCACGGCATGGTTGCCAACGGCTCGTATGCCAGCCTCAGCGGAACCAACGTTCCCCGGGATTTCGTCGAGCTCGCGTCACAGATGATGGAGAACTGGGCGCTGGCGCCGGAGGTGCTGCCGACCTACGCTCGGCACTATGAAACGGGTGAGCCCATACCGGCGGAGCTGATCGACAAGCTCCAGCGATCGAACCAATTCAACCAGGGTTTCGACACGACCGAATATATATCGGCGTCGTTGCTGGACATGGACTGGCACACCCTGGATGAGCCGGTCGAGATGGATGCCATGGCCTTCGAGGCAGCGGTCGAAAAGCGGCTCGGAATGATCCCCGAGATCGTATTCAGGTACCGAACACCCTATTTCAGTCACATCTTTGCCGGTGGGTACGCGGCCGGATACTACGGCTATCTCTGGGCCGAGGTCCTGGATGCCGACGCCTTCGAGCTCTTCAAGGAAAAGGGCCTCTTCAACCGGGAATTGGCACAGTCCTACCGCGAGAACATCCTGGAGCCGGGTGGCTCGGAGAACCCGATGGAGATGTACGTCCGCTTCCGCGGCTCCGAGCCCAGCGTCGAGCCGCTGATCAAGAGGCGCGGCTTAGGGGGTTGAGGCGACTTGCGCTTCGCGCGGTCGGTCTTTGAGGGCTTGGGGGTTGAACCAGCCCTCGTGCCTCAGGCTGGCCTTTGGGCAGTGGGCCCCGCTCCCGCCCGCACCGGATCCTGCAGAGACGACCGCTTTTCTGATAGCCCTTGCGCCGCGCTCGAGGTGGCACCCCCTGGGGCCCCACGCCGGACCCCAACAAGATAGAGGTCATCTGCCCAGTACCCCAGGACCTCAAGACCCCAAAGATCGTCTGGCACAGGTTCCAGACGCTTCAACCCCCAAGCCCTCAAAGACTGGCCGGAAGCAATGCCCGGCCGCCTCACCCCCCCACTGCCCCAAGGATCGGTCGGAAGGAACGCCCGACCGCCTCAACCCCCAGGGCGAGGAGCAACGCTACTCGCCCTGATACGGCACGCCTTCGGTCATCCAGTTCGGGGCCGGCTCGCCTTTCAGGTGGTGATCGAAAAACTGCATCATCTTGATCGAGTAATCCACTTTGTTCGGGTACTTCTTCAGGTGGTGGGGTTCGTCTCGGTACTGGAGAAAGATGCAGTTCTTGTCCAATCGTCGGCAGGCCAGATAGAGCTCGATGCCCTGGTACCACGGCACCGCCTCGTCTTTGTCCCCGAACTGGATCAGCAAAGGTGTGTCGATCCGGTCGGCATGAAAGACAGGTGAGTTCTCGATGTAGAGGTGCGGTGACTCCCAGAGGCTGGCACCGATGCGACTCTGCGACTGCTCGTACTGGAACTGTCGGGCCAGCCCTGAGCCCCAGCGGATCCCACTGTAGGCGCTCGTCATATTGGCGACGGGCGCTCCGGCTACGGCAGCTTTGAAGATGTCGGTCTGCGTGACGACGAACGCCGTCTGGTAGCCACTCCAGGAATGGCCGTGCAAGCCAATGGCATCGGGGTCGGCTACCCCCATGTCGATGAGTTTCTGTACTCCAGGCACCAGGCATTTCGTAGCGGCAAACCCCGGCTGGCCGATATCGAAGCGGATGTCCGGCAGAAAGACGGCATAGCCGTTGGAGGCATACATCGGGAAGCTCGGTCGGTGGTTGATGACCGGCTCGTTGAACTCGTTGAGGCGCTGCGAGAAGAAACGGTAGTAGTAGATCAGGACCGGATAGCGCCTATCCGGGTCGTAGTTCCCCGGCTTGATCAGTACACCCTGCAACGGGATCCCATCCAGGCTCGTCCACTCCACCAGTTCGCTCTCACCCCAGGCGAAGTCCGCGATCTGAGGGTTCGCATCAGTCAGCCTTTTGGGCTCACCGAAGCTCCCGGCCGAGAGGTTGGGAACCGTGGTCCAGAGGTCCGGAAACTCGTCGTATCGCTGACGAGTGAAGAGGAGTCGGTCGGCATCTTCGGCCTTGGCGAGGAACTCCACGAGGTGCTTGCCGGTTCCGAGGAGCTTGGTCGTACCTCCCTGACCGGGCTGGGCGGTGTAGAGGGCGTCGTGCTTTTGCTTCTGGTGATAGCCCTCGACTAGCAAATGGGAACCCGGCTCGATGGAATCCTCCTCGGGGTCCATGTCGACGACTCTCAGCGTCAGCTCCTGCTGGCGCCCCGATCCCTCGGTCAAATTGAAGGGCTCGCTGCCATCAGTGGGCACCTGCCAGATGTCGTACTTGTCGTAGATGAAGATCGCGCTGTCGTCGGCCAGCCATTCGCTGAAGCCGTATCCCGGCGGGGCACTGGGATAGTCGTGATCCTCGTCGGCGAAAGGAACGCCGAGGTCCGCCGTGACATTGCGCCGCTCCCCCGACGCCACGTCGAAGAGGTGATAGTCCCCATCCTGGTAGTAGAGAACGAAGCCACCGCCCGGCGACAGGGTCCAGTTCGGCTTCCAGTCTTCCTCCAAGCGCTTCGCGACCAGGGTGCGGTTGCCGCTGGAGAGACTCACGGTGTAGATGTCGGCGAAGGTGCCGTTCCAGGTTCGCTCCTTGAGATAGGGGGTATCAGCCCCAGCGAGCGCGACCCGCGGGTTGTCGGTGACTTCGACGTGACGCATCTCGAGGTCGGCGAGGGGCACGATCGAGCCGTCATCCAGATGGTAGACGGCTTTGTAGGAACGATCCTTCTCTTCGTCCCACTGTTCCTTCTGATTGGGGATGATGAGGGGGTCGTTCCAGTGCCAGACGTCGACACCTCTGTCTTCGATGATGCCTTTGACGTCGTAGGGGTCGAAGGTCGCCTCTTCCTCCTCGTCCGCTTCACCCTGCGTATCGGTTTCATCTGACTCCTGCTCGTCGTCGGGATCGACGGGCTTGAAGCCGAAGAAGAGGCGTCGGCCGTCCCGGCTCCAGGTCAAGTCATTGACAGCGGCCAGGGTCCAGCCGTCGGGTGCGTCCTGCTTGGAGGCCACTGCGCGCGCGCCGCTGTCGTCCCAGACCCAGAGAGTTCCATCGCCGGACTCAGCCTCGTCGTCGAGAGGCGCTTCCACGAAGGCCAACTGACTCCGGTCCTTCACCCAGGTCAGGTGGGCATAGCGGCTCCTATCCTGGTGGGCTAGGACCTCCTCGGAGCCTCCTGGCCGATCAAGATGGCGAATGTAGACGCCGTCGGTCAGGCCTTCGTGCTCTTCGTCGGAGGGTGCAGAAACTGCGAAAGCAAATACCGTGGAGGGCTCGTCGAACGAGTACTCGGTGACGTAGAGCAGGTCCGACTCCTGGCCACTGGCAAGATTCCGCAGGCGGAGCGTTGTACCGAGCTCTTTCTTGTCCTCCTCGTCCTCGTCTTCCTCTTCGGCTTGTGCGCTGGGCTCGGATTCTGCCTTCGGCTCCGCCTCGACCGCCTGCTCCTCGGTAGTGGTGGTCTCCTCGGTCTCCTCGCTTTCGTCTTCCTCCTCCTCGAAGAGCTTGTAGGCCAGGAAGCGACCATTTTCGGAGAAGAGGAAGCTCTCGACTCTTTCGATCCGCTCTTCGCTCCCGCTGCTCAGATCGAGCAGGGCCAGGCCCGTCTTTGGCCCATCGTCGCCGTTCTTCTCGTCCTCTGCCTCCAACTGCTCTTCGAGGGTCGGCTGGATCTTCGCCGCCACCCATCGCTCGTCGCCAGAGACGGCGGGGTCGGAGCCGAGTTCGATTGAGTAGACAGGACCGTCACCCGTACCTCGGACTTCGACCTTACCGTCGCCCCGATCCGGCTGCAGTGAGTAGGCGATCCAGTTGCCCTGTTTCGACAGCACCGGGCCCTCGATCTGGCGAAACTGCATCAGATCGACCCAGGTGAGGGGCATGGTTCCAGCGAACGAAGCAGCGGCTCCCATCAGCTGAACGAGGAGCAGTAGGGCTGCCGGGACACGCAGGATTTTCAAGGAAGACATGGATGTGGAACCCTCCGGACGAGCGAAAATGGGATCTCGGACCCCGACGCCAGGAACTATATCCGAGGGCTCATGGCGATCGGCTACAATGAGCCTCGCTGCATTGACGTGCAATCATCGATCAAGTCGCGAATCGCGGCTGGAGGTCACGGGTATGATCGGGGAGACCCTCGCGCGCTACAAGATTGTGGACAAGCTCGGTGAAGGAGGCATGGGAGAGGTCTACCTGGCCGAGGACACCGAGCTCGGTCGCAAGGTGGCGCTCAAAATGCTACCTACCGAGATGGCCGGAGACCCGGAGCGCCTGGAGCGGTTTCGCCGGGAAGCGAAGGCCGTGGCGGCGCTGAATCACCCCAATATTGTCACCATCTACAGCATCGAAGAGAGCGACGGTACTCAGTTCCTCACCATGGAGCATGTCGAGGGCGAGAGCCTCGATCACATGCTGCCGCCCACGGGTATGCCGCTGTCCAGGGTCTTCGACATCGCCATTCCTTTAGCGGACGCTCTGTCTACGGCACATGAGCGAGGCATCGTTCACCGGGATCTCAAGCCCGCCAACATCATGGTCAACAAGGAAGGCCGCGTGAAAGTCCTGGACTTCGGACTGGCCAAACTTACTCAGGACGACGCAGTAGAGGGTGCCGAAGGGGGCTTGACCCAGATTCCGACCCGCATCGCCACGCTGACCGGAGAGGGCATGGTGATGGGCACAGCCCCGTACATGTCGCCAGAGCAGGTCGAGGGTCGGGCCATGGACCACCGTACCGATATCTTCTCGCTTGGGATCTTGCTGTACGAATTGGCTACCGGACGTCGGCCCTTCGATAGCGACTCGTCTGCTGGCCTGGTCTCGGCCATCCTGCGCGATTCTCCCAGCGCGGTGACGGAGATCAATCCGGGCTTGCCCCGGCACCTGGGCAGGATCATCGAGCACTGCCTGGAAAAGGACCCGGAAGCTCGCTATCAGTCCGCCAAAGATGTGCGCAACGAGCTCCGAAGCTTGCGCCGCGAGGTGGACTCCGGAACGGTCACAACGGGCAGTGGCGCTTCCGCGGTCACGCCCCTTACAGGTGAGCCCAAGAAGAAGTCGGGCCCGGGACTGTGGGTTGCGCTCGCCGCCGCGGCGCTGCTGATTCTGGCAATC
Organism: Thermoanaerobaculia bacterium; assembly: GCA_049664225.1. Lineage (GTDB taxonomy): Bacteria > Acidobacteriota > Thermoanaerobaculia > Multivoradales > JAHEKO01 > JAUVRX01. Next base: position 3,273 of record JBATEX010000099.1, on the reverse strand, counting down.
GGATGGTGGGTGGGGCGTGGCGGTGGAACCGACGAAGCAACGTCGGAAACCGACTCAGAGACGGCCAGCCAGGCCGTGCAAGTGGCAACCCAGTCGGAGGTGCCCTCGGTGGCGGTGCTGCCGTTCAAGAACCTGAGTGCCGATCCAGATAACGAGTACTTCACCGATGGTCTCACCGAAGAGCTGATCGGCGCCCTGGCCAAGGTCGATGGTCTGCGCATTCCGGCGCGCAGCTCGGTGTTTGCTCTGAAAGGCAGCAATCTCGGCGTGCAGGAGACCGGGGAGCGGCTCGGAGTCGATAATGTTCTCGAGGGCAGCGTCCGCAAGGCCGGCAATCAGCTGCGGATCAGCGCCCAGCTCATCAAGGTGGAGGACGGGTTCAATCTCTGGTCCGAAACCTACGACAGAGAGCTCGAGGACGTTTTCGTCATTCAGGACGAGATCGCTCGCAACATCGTCGATGCGTTACAGCTCACCTTGGCTCCTGGTGACGAGCAACTGATGAAGGCCGGGCGAAGCGCCGACATACGCGGGTATGACTTCTATTTGCGGGGGCGGGGTTACTTTCGACGCCGAACCCGAGAAGACTTCGACTCGGCGCGCCGCATGTTCACCAAAGCCATCGAAGTGGATGCTGGGTACGCGCCTGCTTACGCCGGCCTCGCCGACACCTACACCGAGTTCTGGCGCAATTACGAGAGTACCGACGAGAATCTGGAGCAGGCGGACAGAGCCAGCTTGAAAGCGGTCGAGTTGGATCCCAATCTGGCGGAAGCTCATGCCGCCAGAGGTTACGCTCTTGGCCAGCAACGCAAGTACGACGAAGCGCAGAGCGAGTTCGAGAAGGCCATCAGTCTCAATCCCAAGCTGTTCGAGGCCCATTACTACTACGGCACAGTTGCCTTTGCCCAGGGAGAGCTCAAGCAGGCTGCCGAGCTGCTCGAGAAAGCCAGCGAGGTAGCTCCAGATGACATCAGGGGTCTGCAGCTCTTGCCGCAGATCTACAGAAGTCTCGGGCGCGAGGACGAGGTCATCGAAGCCAGCGAAAGGCGGCTGGCTCTCGCCGAGCGGCTACTGGAGCTCGATCCAGACGATGTCCAGTCGCTGCTCTACGGAGCCAATGCGCTGGCTACCCTCGGTGAGCATGAGCGCAGCCTGGAATGGGCCGCCCGGGTGTTGGAAGTCGACACCGACGACGCCCTGGTGCTCTACAACATCGCCTGCTTCTACTCGTTGGCTGGCGAGATCAAGCCGGCGCTCGAAGCTCTCGAGCGATCCTACGAGGCAGGATTGGCCGACCCCGAGTGGATGCGGCAGGACAGCGATCTCGACAACCTCCGCGAGGAAGCCCGCTACCAGGCGCTCGTCGAGCGCATGGAAGCCGACGGGTAGCCCCGCCTGCCCTGGGGGGTTGAACCGCCCGTCGTACCTCCGGCCGGCCTTTGAGGGCTTGAGGTTGAAGCAGCCGGCGTGCTTTCGGCTGATCTATGAGGCAGTGGGACTCCCTCCCTCACTGCTCATTGCCCACTGCTCACTGCATCACCGGTGCCAGAGGTTCCCTCGGGTAGCTCGACAGGCGAACGCTCGGGTAGCGAAATGGACGCTTGATAAGGGGGAAATTCTACTTGACAAATTACTTTGCATTGTAGAGTATCCTGTTCACGATGAGCAGATACCTACCGAAAGAGATGCGCCAGGCACCGCCACTGGAGCTCGGGGTAGATGGACCGGTACATCGACGAACGGCTCTCCTGATCAACCCCTTTTACGCCAAGGACCCTTGCGGCAGCTTCGGCAAGCACGTTCTGACCCCCAGTCTGGCGCTGACCAGTATCGCGGCGGCGACACCTTCCCACTGGCACGTGACCTATTGGGACGAGAACTTGTTGCAAGGCCCGCCGCCTTGTCATCGAATCCCGGAGCTTGTCGGGATCACGGTCCATCTGACCTTCGCCCAGCGCGCCTATGAGCTCGCCCGTTTCTACCGAGATCGAGGTGCGAAAGTGGTACTGGGAGGTCTGCACGTCCAGAGCTGCTCTGAGGAGGCCCTGGCCCACGCGGACGCGGTAGCGATTGGAGAAGGGGTCCAGCTGTGGCCTCGAATAGTCACTGACCTCGAGCGTGGCGAGTTGCAGCGAGTGTATGAGGGCAGCTACCAGTCGCCTTACCAGTCTGATCCGTCTCCGCGTCGCGACCTGATTCCACGGCAGTCCTTCCTGACCACTGCCAGCCTCATCGCCACCCGTGGGTGCCACAATCGGTGCGGATTCTGCTATCTCGCCACAGAGGGGACCCACATGCCCTATCAAATGAGAAACGTCGAGCAGATCGCCGAAGAGGTCGGAGCTTGTGGTGAACCGTATGTGGTCTTCCTAGACAACAACCTCGGTTCGCGGCGGGACTATCTCCTGCGTCTCTGTGGGGCCCTTCGGCCGCTCGAGATCATCTGGAGCGCCGCCATCACGATCGACGTCACCGATGATCCGGCCCTGATCCGGGCCATGGCCCTGGCCGGCTGCACCGGCGTCTTCGTCGGCTTCGAATCGCTGGGGATGGAGAATCTGACTGCTGCCAGAAAGCGAACCCCGAGCCCGAGAGACTATGGCCGACGAGTCCGGATCCTGCACGACTCTGGCATCCAGGTGAATGGCAGCTTTGTTTTCGGCTTCGATGGCGACGGCCCAGAGGTGTTCGAAGGCACGCTCAGCTGGATCGAGGAGAACCGGCTCGAGTGCGCTACCTTCCATATCCTTACGCCCTACCCGGGTACCCCCCTGTTCGCAAGTCTCGAGGCTGAGGGGCGCCTCCTGCATCGGGACTGGAACCTCTATGACACGGCGCACGTGGTCTTTCGGCCAAAGCAGATGAGTATTGAACAGCTACAGCAGGGTTACGATACCTGCTACCGAAAGCTCTTCTCGCATCGGTCGATCTGGCAGCGGCGGCCGGAGGACTGGCGGACGATCCCTTCATACTTGGCTGGCAGCTACCTGTACAAGCGCAGCAACCGTTTGTGGAGCTTTCTGATCCACAAGAGGCTCACTCACCGTGCCTGGAGACCTCTGGTGGAGTTGTCCCGGCGGCGCCACTTACGTTTTCGACAGCGACTGATGTCGGAGGCGGTTCCCCAACGCGTGAACAAGACTGATCTCCGAGCTGCTGCCACTCAATCAGAGCGGTAGCCCGCGGGAGAGGGTCTGCTCCTTCCCGACATCACAGGTGATCGGCCCTGCTCACCGGGTTTAGAGGTCCGTCCGGGTGGCTCGACAGGGG
>JBATEX010000098.1:0-1655 GCA_049664225.1 Thermoanaerobaculia bacterium | reverse complement strand
GGAGGAGGTTCGACCTCGACTGGAACCACCGGGCGCAGAGAACGAACTCGATAGTCCAGTCGCTGCGAGGTCAAGTCGGGTTGATCTTCGGAGATCGTGACGCAGTCCCGGAACTCCTCCTCTACGCAGATCTCCCATTCACCGTCACCCACCACGACCGATCCGATTCGGTCGCTCCAACCCTGATTGCGGAGTCTGGGAATCGCCCCCTGGAAGCTGCGCTCCTGACCGCGAAAGCCAGAGCCTTCGAAGACCGTGATCGACGGAGTGCCTGAGGAGGGAGGCACTTGATCGCCTCGAATTGGTCTCAGAGAGTTAACCGCATAGTCGATTCCCAACCTGGCAAGATTGGATTCATCTCTCGAGACCCTGACGCACTTCGTGAACCTCTCCGCGCGGCACAGCTGCCATTCGCCGCCTCGGATCTGAACGGAAGCGATCCGATCGTCCCAGCCCACGTCCCTCAGGCGAGGAGCCTCCCTGTCGAAAGTCTGCTGCTGGCCCCTGAAATCGGGGCCGGTGAAGACAATGATCGACTGTGCCTGGGCGACGCCGGCCAGAACGAACATCAAGGTGATGCCGATGAGTATCTTCTTCATCATGCTCTCCATTCTGTCTTGAGCCATGCTTGATCGAAGAGAGGGCTCGAATCGATCCTAGCACCGCGGATCCCGACCGTTGTTGGCTCATGGCCGTTTTGCGAGGATTTCGTACCAAGCGTCGATCTCGGCGTCGCGCTCGAAACCGAGCTTGGCTGCCAGGCCAAGGGACCCTGGGTTGTCCTCCATGGCGCCCCAGGCGGGGATGAGACCTTGCTCCGCCATGTGCCGGGCGAGGGTGAGGAAGCACGCCGCCGCCAGACCGTGGCGACGGTAGGGCTTGATGGTCTCGATCGAGACATCCCACAGAGTATCGGTCGTGAAGGCGGCGTAGCAGAAGGTGACGGGCAGTGAGTCGACGATGGCCACGGTCATGGGCCGCCTGGAAACCCAGTCGAGGATGTACTCGTGCCGGGTTGTTGCGGGGACGTGGTCGAACGTGAGGCCTACCGCACCATGCCCATCGGGGAGCAGGTCGATTCTGACATCGACGTCGAGATCGGGTCGCTCGAGACCTCCCCCCCATCGAAACAATTGAACGCCACGCCGCCGCCAGCCGGGTAGCGCTACTTCTACTGTGGCGCGACTCGAAGGCGGTGCCAGAAGCTGCCACTCGTCTGTGGGGTATTGGCCCTGAGAGGCCGAACGACCTGCTTCGACGGCTTGCCGGATGAGGCTGGCGCCTGGCGTTGCATGGATCGCTGCGAATGGGTAGTCCCAGGATCGGGCGACGAAACCTTCTACCGGCTCTGACTCGGTCCAGATGTCACAGCGCGCACTGATCAGCAGGCCCTTGAGATCGATCCACCTCGGCTCATCAGAGAGCAACGAGGCTAGATGCGCAGGCGTTGGGGAGGGGCTCATTCCTCTGGACGGGTAGGGAAGGGCTCTGAGTTTAGGTGGTGAAGTCTTCGATGGTGACAGTCAGTTCGGGGCACTGTCTGGCGATGGCGGCATCACCGGTCACCAACGGTATCCCCAGATCTTGAGCCAGTACGACGAAGTGGGCATCGTAGGCTGATATCTGTCTCTCGAGAGCGACACTCAATACCCGGT
>JBATEX010000097.1:0-37779 GCA_049664225.1 Thermoanaerobaculia bacterium | reverse complement strand
CTGGTCACCCGCAGGGAGGAGCACCGGAGGCAACCTTGCAGGTTGTTGAGGAGCGACGAGCGAGGACTTCCCTGAGATGGCGGGCGATCTCCGCTAGATGCCGTGGGGCTCATGAATCATGCGGGCTGGGGCCGGGATTTCGCCTGTGGGAGGCGCCATTCGACGAATGGAGAAGTGCCTGTGGTACCCGTCACTTTCCCTGGACCTCGATCAGGCTAGGCTGCTGCCAGATGCTCGGGACACACAAGACATCGGAGAGGCGGCCATGACCGGTGCCGATCGTAGAAACGAAACGACTTTTCTGGTCGCCCTCCGCGGCTGGCTCGCGGTCCTCATCGTGATGACTCCACTAGGCGCGAGCTCCGCCGACCTCTGGGTCGACCGCAACTCGCTCGGCGGAGCCTGCGATGACGGGCGAACCCGGTCTCAGGTGAGCGAGACGACGCCGTGGTGCACTCTCAGGACCGCCGGCAGCGCAGTGCTCCCCGGTGACACGGTACATGTCCGGGCGGGTGACTACACCGAGATCCACACCTGCGGCGTGTGCAACGACAACTCGGTACTGCAGTTCGTGGTCAGTGGAACTGCAGCCCAGCCCATTCGCTTCGAGGCCGAGCCGGACCAAGTTGTACGCCTCAGCGCCGCGGGTGGCGCTTTCCACGGTGTACAGATCCTGGAGACCTATGACGGTAGCGTGGTACCGCGCTTCATAGAGCTCGCCGGCTTCGAGGTGAGTGGTTTTCCTGGCAACTGCGTGGCGGTCAAGGACACCTCCGACGTGGTGCTCGAGGACCTTGAAATCACGGCCTGCACCGGTGGGGCGATTGAGCTTCACCGGTCGGCGCGCGTCACCGTCGCAGACTGCCGAGTGCATCACAACCCTCTCGGTGGCTGGACCAGCGCCATCGACCTTTACTTGTGCAAGCACGGCAACGTCGTGCGTCGCAACTTCGTCTGGGCCAATACCGATACCGATTCCCGCGAGTCCGAAGGCCACGGTCTCACCATGGACTACTGCGAGGAGCTCGGTGGCGCTCTGATCGAGAGCAACGTCATCTGGGATAACGAGGGATGGTGCATGGCCATCTACCACTCGGATGGCGCCACCATTCGCAACAACACCTGCTGGCAGAACGGCCTCGGCAGAGCCGGTACCGGTGAGGTGTCCCTGCTCGGCGAGGACGCGACGATCCACAACAACATCCTGGTGTCGAGAGACGGTGCGGCGGCGCTCAGTATCCGCGACCTCTCACCGCCGGCCCTCGATCTATCGACGATCAGCTCGGACTTCAACATCGTGTGGTCGCCCTACCACGAAGATGTGGTGGGCTGGCCGTTGTGGAACGTCGGAACCCTCGCCGAATACCAGGCTGACAATTCGCAAGGGTGGGACCCTGCATCGCTCCAACTCGACCCGCTGTTGGTCGACCCATTGGCTCTCGACTTCGCACTGCAACGTGCATCCGCCGCAGTCGACTCGGGAGACGACGCTCACGCCGCGGCTCTCGATGTGACCGGTGTCAATCGGCCACTTGATGGCGACGGCGACGGCTTCGCGGTGGTGGACCGTGGTGCTTACGAGTACGTCTTGGCGCCTGCGCTCTTCGCTGACGGCTTCGAGTCGGGCGACACCGACAGCTGGTCAGTTGCGAGCCCCTAGCCCACCCGCCAACCTTGCCAGCTCAGGGCACGGCGAGCGACCATGCAGACAGGCCTCCTGACTCGAAACCGTCGGAGAACAGGCCTCCTTCCAAGCAGTTCGGCATCAGCTCCTGCTCGAAGCAGTACTTCGCTGGGAGACTTCCGATTCTAGGAGATAGGTCGGAACCGAACGCTGGCCAGCGCAAGTCGCCGAAGAACGACGGCTTGGATGTCAGGTAGTAGGAGTTCGGGAGGTCATGATCCGAGATCGTCGGATCCCAGACGGTGCTGCCCGTGAAGTACTCGAAGTTGCCGTGACGCAGGAGCGTGCCTGCGACCTGCGGGTCGTTGCCCGTCGGATCGCAGTCACCGTCATTGTTGTAGCCGAGCTTGTATGCGGCCGGTTGGTTGGAGCACGAAACGCCATTCAGTTCGTAAACACCGAGCAACCCGGGCTGTCCAAGGACATTGCCGACCGCGGAGACGTACCGATTCAAGAAATGCAGGTCCACCGAGATGAGGTGCGACGAGCGCGGCGTCGGGTGCTGAGCATCGGCGTGGTTGCGCAACAGGACCAGGTGGCTGGAGCTGCCGTGGAAGGCGTCCGCTGATATCTGACTGGACTGGTTGCCTTCGACCAGCGTCATGTAGTTGTGGGCGCAGTGATTGAGGTTGAGGTCCGCCATCAGCCAGTCGGTATCCGGCTCGTCGCAGTTCCAGGCCTCGTCGGTGTAGTTGTAGGCGACGACGTTGCCCGCGCCCAGGCTTTCATTGGAAATCGGATTGTTGAGGTAGCGTGCGACGTTGTTCTCGACCAGGGTGTCCGATGTGCCGTCGGCGATGACGATGCCGTAGGCGATGCCACCCGAGCAGTAGTCGAAGGCGTGATGGACGAAGGAATCGCGCACCTCGCAGTGGGCGCAGCGGTTGAGCCAAAAATGCCGCCCGTAGACCCTGTCGCTCTCGACGTTGCTGATCCAGCAGTTGGCGCACGAGGTCATCTCGATGTTGCGACCTTGGCCGACAGGCGCCGCGACGCGGTCGAGTTTCAAGTCCTCGATCCCCGCCCATTCCACGACCCAGGTGCTGAGCTCGATGATCTCGGGGACGAAAGCCGGGCTGAATCCGAAGTACAGCGCCGGATCGATCGTCAAGGTGTCGCCCGATCGACCCGTGATCTTGACGAGTTGACGCAGGGCCCGGGAGTTGCTATCTCGCCCGTTCCACGTGCACCCCCCGTCGTCCACGAAAGAGGGATCGTTGAGCTGATCCACGAAGACGTATTCGCCCACGCTGAATGCCGCTGGATCCGCGACCTCGATAGTGTCAGAGCCTTTGCCGTAGCCGGAGGTAATCTGGGTGACCGCTCCACTGTTGGTCCAATTGCCTCCGATGTAGATGTCACTATCGAGCTGGAGCTGGAGAATCGTTGCCGCAGGGCCAGCTCCTCGGAGCGTGATTCCCTTGCGAATCTCGAGCCGCTCGTCCAAACGATAGGTCCCTGCGGGGATAAACACGACTCGACCTGCCGGGCAGTCATCAATGGCGTCTTGAATGGCAGGGGCCGCGTCGGCCGAACCGTCGTTGGGAGCGTTGTAGGGCGGTTGCGTCACGTCGGCGAAGACCTGCGTGCGATGAGGGATGCCACCGTCGACGCCTGGCTCCCACACGATGGTCCGATCCGGAGGGAGAATGGTCGCCAGCAGTTCCGCCGCAGGAAGCGCCAGAACCGAAAGCAGGAAGAACGCTCTCAGGATGATCTCCTTGGCTAGACAGTAGATCGGTTTCGACCCAGCCGAGCCGATGAAGGTGAGCCGGCCTGGCCGGAGACGCATTGACGTGCCGGCTGCGCTCGCCTCAGCGAAAGGTCCGGACGGCTACTTGATGAAATAACCCGAGACCCTCCATTGTCCGTCCTTCTCGAGCATGGGCGTGACGGTCTCAACGGACGCTCTCTTGTTCCCGAACGACGCCTCGAACTGGATCACTACGTATTCGCCATCCGGAGCGCCCGGAAGAGATGTGGCGAACCGCGTCGACTTCAGCTTGCGAGACACCAGCGCGCCAAACGGCCTCCTGGCAGCATTGAGAGACTGCTCCCATTCTGCCCTGGACACAGCGTTCCGAAAGAGCTCAGAGGACTGATCCCAACTCTTCCCGTACTCACCCGAATCCACGACCCCCAACCAAGACTCCGCTGCACTGACCGCCTCGCTGACCGCTGCCTCGTTCGAATCCTCGGCCCTGGAACCGGTTGCCGCCACCAGCAAGACCACACCGAGACACATCAAGATCGGTAGCTTCGAGCTCATGCTCACCTCCGTTCGTTCTCCAGGCGAAACGCCGAGGCCAGTTCCGTCGCCTGAGGGCCTTTGGCTCAGCGGCGCTGCCGCAAGTGGTCACATCAGAAAACCACTGTGGGCTTCACGAACAGATTCTACCAAGGGCCACGAGGCGCAGCGCATCGACCCGATCTCCCGTTAACGATTCACTGGTGTCGCCCTGATCATGGCCTCGAACGTCGGGATATCGACGCTCATCAGCACCACGACCACGACCAGGGCCAGAAGGATCAGAAACACCAGCTTGCGGGAGTGATGGAGCCCTTCCGGGCGTTGTACGGGACTATCGGGCATGAAGCCGAGGTGCATGTAGTAGGCCATGGCGTAGGCGACGATAGGGGTCGCCAGGATGAGCTCCACGTGGTAGCGCGCCGCGAAGAACCCGGAGAGTATTCCGAAGAACGTGCCGTAGAAGACGATGCTCTCGATCAGCCGCTCCTCGTTGTAGTAGCCAAATGAACGGCGGTACCTGGCCGCGCGGGCGCTGTCGTCGATGTGCCGGTATTCGGCGTAGCGCTTCATGGCCATCAGGAAGGCACCAAACATCCAGTAGGCCAACAGCATCGACGTCGGGGGCAACTCCGTGAAGCCGGTCGCGTACCAGCCCATGGCAAAGCGGATGGGGTTGTTGACCGACTCACTCAGTACATCGGCGTAGGCGTGATCCTTCAGCCGAATCGGCGGAATATTGTAGAGAGTGCCTGCCACCCACAACAGCACCGACATCAAGCCGAACCGCCAGTTGATCCCGAACCCGACGCCAATTCCAACGGCACCGAGGATCAACCACTCGGCATAGGCCACCGGAACGCTCACTCTCCCGCTCGGGATCGGGCGCAGGTGCTTTTGGGGGTGATGTCTGTCCTTCTCGCTGTCCAGGATCTCGTTGAGCACGTAGTTGCTGGAGGCCACCAGGCAAGCGGACACCCCAGCCAGGATCAAACCTCTCCATGGGAATGGGTCCAGCAGCACCGGAGAGAAGAAAAGCGCCAGCAGCACCCCCGGCAGCATGAAGAGGTTCTTGAACCAGTGATCCGGACGGGCGATCTCGATGTACGGAGTGAGCTTGGCTAACATTCTGGGGAGTGCTTTCCGTGATCCTGGATCAGAGTGAGGGTCACATCGCTTGCGGCCGTGTCCTGCTGTGCAACGTAACAGAACTCGAACGGAGTAGGAAATCCCTGCGGCTCGGCCCCGCTAGACTCGTCCGGTTGTGAACTGTAAGGTGCATAGCACGGTAGCTCCAAACAGCACTACAGGTCTCGCTGCAACGACAGCACAGGCTATTCCGAGGTGAAGGCAATCCTACGCAAGCCGTTCTTCTGGCTCACCCTGCAGCTGGCGGTGACATTCTGTGCTCTAGCCTGGACCGGGGGCCTCGAGTACACCCGCGTGGCCGACACACTGAGTTATCTCAATGTCGCCGATGCCGGGAGCTGGACCGAGGCTCTGTCACACCATCGGACAGTGGGTTATCCATTGTTCCTGCGGGCCGTCATGACGTTCGGTAGGTGGCTGAATCCCCTAACGGAGCTCCAGATCCTCCTCTACTTCGGCTCGCTGTATCTGTTCTGGCATGCCGTCAAGCGATTCTCGGGCTCGGCCTGGCTTGCCTGGGCCGCGGTCGTGCCCCTGCCCTGGGCGGGAGTCATGACGTTGGCGACTTTCGTGCAGCCCGACTTCCTGGCCGCCGCTGCCGCCATCGTGGCCGTGTCGTGTCTTTTCCTTCTGGCAGCAGCTCCTGCGAGAGTCGGCTGGTGGATCGGATTGGGTGTCGCCACCTTCTGCGCCTATCAGCTGCGACCCGCCGCGGTCTTTCTCGTGGCCTTCTTACCCGTGTTGGGAGCCGTTCTGAAGTGGCTTCACGGCGATCGCGGCTGGAAGCGACTCTGGCGATGGACGGCCGTCGCCTGTCTGGTGACCTTTCTGCCATTTCTGGCGTTTTGTGGTCTGCGGTGGGCTACCGTGGGTCACTTCGGCGTGGTCTCTTTTGGCGGCCCCAACCAGGCAGGAATGGCGGCCAGCTTCTTGGACGGCCGGGTCGTGCGCGAGCTGCCCCAGGAGCATCAGCGTCTGGCCAGGAACATGCTGAGGAAGAGGAGGCAGCGGGGCTGGAAGACGATGCAACGACGCAGCAATACTCTCGACTACTTCGTCCAGTACAGCGACAACATCTGGCGCGTGGCGATACCCGTAGCTCAGCAGGAATACAAGCGGCTCAGCGCACTGCCCGAAGGCCATCCCCAGCGGGTGGATGGAATGGAGCGACCAGCTCGCGTAGTGCAGAACGAGATGCTCTCGAGAGCCTCGAAAGCGATCGTGCGCTTGCGGCCAGGTTTGTACGTCAAGTGGGTGACGAGCGCCCTGGTCTATGGTTTGAAGCAGCTTCTGAACTATTTCTGGAACGTGGCCCCAGCACTTCTGATCCTCTTCTCGACGCCGATCTTCCTGCTCGCCACCAGATCCACTGATAGCCCGACTCCTCCCCTCGAGCGCAGCGTGCTAGCCGCTCTCATCGGTCTACTGGCCCTGGGTGTCGGCTACTTCGCGGCCTACCTCCTGCTCGTCAGTCTAGTGTCCTTCCCGTTCACCCGCTATTTCGTCTCGTTGACACTGTTCCTTCCCAGCGCCCTCTGCGCCCAACTCTTCGTGATGTGGCAACGCATTCTGCCCTCGATACACCCCTTGAGATAGAGGGGGGCCCCACTTGGAAAGCCACTAGCTGCGCGACTCCTCGGCAGGGTTCGCTACCCTCTCTTCTCAGTCTGGAGTCCGATCCGAAAGTAGATGACGCCGGTGAACAGGCCGCGGTCTTCTTTCGATATCCATGACTGCACGATTTGGTTGTTATAAAATTCCACCGACCATCGTATGTCTTACTCACAAATTATTGAAAGAATTGTCTTTATTACACTTTCTAGCAACTTGACAGAGAGTTCTGAGGTCGTCTAAAATGAACGCTATGGACGAAAAATTAATTTCCATCCAGAAGCCTATCTTCGTCACGGGTGCCTCAGGCTACATCGGGGGGCGGCTGGTCCCACGCCTTCTCGATGCCGGATATCACGTGCGCTGTCTCGCGCGCAGTCCCAGGAAGCTCCAGGCGCGAGCCTGGGCCTCGAACCCCCGCGTCGAGATCGTCACAGGAGACGTACTGGACTCGAATGCGCTGGCTGAGTCCATGGATGGATGCGGGGCCGCCTACTATCTCGTCCACTCGATGTTGGCCAGCGGCGACCAGTACGCCGAGCAGGACCGTCGCCTCGCCGAGAGCTTCGCGGCGGCATCAGCTACTGCCGGTATCGAGCGAATCGTCTACCTGGGTGGTCTCGGAGAGACGGGCCAGGGCCTCAGTGAGCATCTGGCCTCGCGGCGCGAGGTCGAGCGGGCGCTGGCCTCGACCGATGTGCCAGTAACCGTCTTTCGAGCTGCGATGATCATCGGCTCCGGCTCCGCGTCCTTCGAAATCCTTCGCTATCTGGTCGAAAGGCTCCCGGTGATGATCACCCCCCGATGGGTCAGGACCGAGAATCAGCCAATTGCCGTTCGCAATGTTCTCCACTATCTGATCACCGCACTCGAGGTGCCTGAAACGATCGGCCAGACCCTCGACATCGGCGGATCCGACGTCCTTTCCTACCGCGAGGTCATGCGTATCATGACTCAAGAGCTCGGCCTGCCGAGGAGACTCGTCATTCCCGTCCCCGTCCTGACTCCGAGGTTGAGCTCTCTTTGGATCCACCTGGTCACACCGCTGAGCGCCCGAATAGCCCGGCCCCTGGCGGAAGGACTTCGCAACCGCGTCGTCTGCCGTGACGATCAGGTCCTACGCCTGATGCCGCAGCGGCTCCTTTCCGTTCGAGAGGCCATCCACGCCGCCCTCGGAACGGAGGAAAAGGGCCATGTGGAGACCTCCTGGAGCGACGCGGGGGTAATCCCCGGCGATCCGGATTGGGCCGGCGGCACTACCTATGTCCACAGCGAGGAAAGGACCATCGGTGCCACAGCGGGCCAGGTCTTCCGGACGGTCTGTCGCATAGGCGGTCGGAATGGTTGGTACGCGGCGGATTTCCTGTGGCAACTGCGTGGATTGCTCGATCGACTGATCGGAGGACCGGGATTGCGGCGAGGCAGGCGCAGTGCCACTGAGATTCAGTACGGCGATGCGCTCGATTTCTGGCGCGTCACCGGCATTCAGCCCGAAGAGAGACTCGAGCTGCGAGCCGAGATGAAAGTCCCCGGAGTAGCCACGCTCGAGTTCCTCATCGAGTCGAAAGGCGATCAGTGCCACTTGACCCAGATCGCTCGCTTTCAGCCCCGGGGCTTGCTCGGAATCCTCTATTGGTACGCGGTCATGCCCCTGCACGGCATCGTCTTCCGCGACATGCTGATGGGCATCCGTCGCGCGGCCGAAAGAGCGCAAGACTCTGGAGGGGCTCCGGAGGCGGTGGCCGAGGGAACGGCCCCAATTGCCTGAAATGACCCAGCAGGATCTATCCTTATTGGCCCCGCTACTCCTGCTCCTGCACTCCGCTGCGACGCTGGCCATGGCAGGACTGATCTGGTTTGTCCAGATTGTCCACTATCCGCTCTTCGCCAGCGTGAGCCGATCGCACTTCGCTGACTACGAGAGGCTGAACCTACAGAGAACTACCCGCGTAGTGGCGCCCCTCATGTTGCTCGAAGCACTGACTGCGACGCTCATCGTTCTGGGCGATCTGACCCCATCGGATCGCATCACGGCCTGGATCGGCTTGGCTCTCGTACTGCTCATCTGGCTGTCTACGGTCCTTGTTCAGGTACCGCTGCATCGCCGGCTTGCTGAGGGCTACGATGCCGGAGCTATCGCTTACTTGGTGCGAAGCAACTGGGTGAGAACGGTTGCCTGGACGCTACGCGGAATCGTTGCTCTGAGGCTCCTGCCTGCCTGAGGATTGATCTGAAATGTCCGTTCCTACTTTTCGCGCGTTCTCAGCCACAACCAGCGCACTCCTTGGGCTGTACTACCGCATCCTAGACAGCGCAATTGACCCCACTCCCGCCCTGATCCCTGAAGCTTGTAAGGAACACTGAAACGAGGTTTCCATGGCAACCAAGATTCTGATCTACGGCGGCTCCGGCGGCATCGGCGCGGCCACGGCGAAGGTTCTTCGGCAACGCGGGTACGATCTACACCTCGTCGGCCGTAGCGAAGAGAAGCTTCGGCCGGTCGCGGATGAGCTGCAGGCCAGCTACACCACCGGTGATGTCGTCGCCGGTGATGATCTTTTCTCTCGCGCCGCCGAGGAAGCTGGCAAGGAGCTCGGAGGACTCGTCTATGCCGTCGGCACGATCAATCTCCGCAGCATCCAGCGGCTCACCGAGCCCGAGCTGGAGAACGATTTCAGAGTCAACGCGATGGGAGCCGCTCTGGCCATCCAGGCCGCCCTACCGGCTTTGAAGAAGGGTTCCGCATCCTCTTCCATCGTCCTGTTTTCCAGCGTCGCTGCTCTCCAAGGCTTCACACTTCACGCGTCGATGGGCATGGCCAAGGGAGCGGTCAACGGGCTGACGCTGTCGCTGGCGGCCGAGCTCGCTCCCCGGGTGCGCGTCAACGCCATAGCTCCCTCGGTGACGCAGACACCCCTTGCCGCCCGTCTCCTTCCCAACGACGCGATGGCGGCAGGCATTGCGAAGCAGCACGCGCTGCAGCGTCTCGGCACGCCCGAGGACATCGCTGCGCTCACCGCCTTCCTGATCTCGCCTGATTCCAGCTGGATCACAGGCCAGATCATCAGCGTCGACGGCGGGCGCTCCACCGTCGGCTAGCGGCCGAGGTTCAACAACCACCGGCTCCCATCTACACCACTATCTGCAAGGAAATCGACCCAAATGGGAGGACCGATTGTGAGCAGTCATCGGAGCATCTTCATCACCGGCGCATCGAGCGGTTTCGGACGGGACGCCGCACTGAATCTGGCCGAACAAGGGCACACTGTGTTCGCCACCATACGTGGTGTGACTGGCAAGAACGCCAACACCGCACACGAGATGCGTGACCAGGCGGAAGCCAACGGATGGAAACTCCACGTCGTGGAGCTGTCCCAATCTGCGATCATGGCTCACTTCGGCTGGGACTGAGGGCTCCGCAGCCAGAGTTGGAAGGCTCAGCGGAAATCGGCTCGATGAACCTCTCTCGTTTCCCTGTGAAGAGCCGAGCCTGGGCTCTCATGGTCCCAAAACGTGTAAAGACCGTGATGCTCCGGTATCGAATCCTCGGCAGCCTCTGCGTGTTGACCGCTAGCTGCCTAGCGCTTGCGGATGCCGATTCTTCGTCAACCCCACTCGGCTCGTCTGCCTTCTATTCCCAGAAGCAGCCGAGCCGAGATGGCATCGGCAGGCTCTATATGGGCCGCGAGATCTCATTTGTCATGGGGCATCGAGGTGTCGACTGGCTCGAGCGCAGAGGACGCGAGAGGGAGGAGCGCACCGATCTGGTAGTCGCCGGAATGCAACTGGAGCCGGACGCGGTGGTGGCCGATCTCGGCGCCGGTAGCGGCCACTTCGCCTTTCGAGTCAGTCCGCGGGTGCCCCAGGGTCGGGTTCTTGCAGTAGACATTCAGCCCGAGATGCTCGCAGCCATCGAGAAACGGAAGCGGCTGGGCCCGTTTCTCAACGTCGAGACCGTGCTAGGCACCGAGACGGACCCGAACCTTCCGGCAGGCAGCGTCGATGCGGTCTTGATGGTCGATGCCTACCACGAGTTCTCCTATCCGCGAGAGATGATGGTCTCCACGGTGGAGGCCCTGCGCCCCGGAGGACAAGTGTTCCTGGTCGAGTACCGCTCCGAGGATCCCACGGTTCCCATTCTGCCTTTGCACAAGATGACCGAGAGCCAGGCTCGCCTGGAAATGGAGGCCGTGGGGCTCGAGTTCGTCGAGAACAGGGCGATGCTGCCGCAGCAGCACTTCCTGATCTTTCGAAAGCCAAAGCCCTCCTCTTGAGCCCGATCGAGGGGGCTAAGGCTGCGGCTGCGGTGGCCTGGCAACTGCTGCTGCATTCGCTGGCCTGGTCGCATCCCGAGTTGACAGTCACCTCTGGATCACTCATACTTAGGAGGTGAAAACGGTCAAATCGTTCAGACTGGGTGCCCTGCTTGCGGGCGTCATTGCTTGTGGAGGTCCCACCATGGCAATCGAACAGCCGAGCTACGAGGTGCTGGAATCCGACGGGCAGTTGGAGCTGCGACGCTATGAGCCCTACATTGTTGCGGAAACCGTCGTCGATGCCGAGTTCGAGAGAGCCGGGAACGAGGGCTTCCGCCGTCTGGCCGATTACATCTTCGGCAACAACCGAACTCAGCAGAAGCTCGCCATGACCGCCCCCGTTTCCCAAACGACCTCAGAGAAGATCGCGATGACGGCACCAGTCAGCATGCATCGCCAGGGGAAGCTCTACCGGATCACCTTCATGATGCCATCCAAATACACACTGGAGACGCTCCCCGAGCCGGTCAACCCGGAGGTCCACCTGCGCGAGATTCCCGGAGGGCTCGTGGCTGCGATTCGCTATCGCGGCACTTGGAGTCAGCAGCGTTACAAAGCGCACAGAACCGAGCTCGAATCCTGGATCGAAGCCCATGGCTGGAGCGCGACCGGGGAGCCGGTCTTCGCCCGCTACGATCCACCCTTCAAGCCCTGGTTTCTGCGCCGCAACGAGATCTTGATTCCGCTCGACGATGGCGATGCGCCCTAGATCCACGATGATGCTACTGCTCACAAGCACCCACAGGAGGATTCTTGATGTTCGACCGAGTTGACGCACCGTTTCTCGTTGCCGCTTTCGCCAGTTTTCTGGTCAGCGTCGGTTTGTGGTTTCTGGTAGATCCCGACTATGGTCTATTCGTGGGTCTATGGGTGCCCTCGATTCTCGTTTTGTGGGTTGGAATCCGCGTTCGCATGCTTCGCGGCTAAGGAGGGTCACAAACCATGACTGCACAGTTGATCGCTATCTTCGCATTCGGACTCGTCGTGACCGGGATCGTCTTTCTGGGAGTCGTCAGAGCTCGCGAGATCGAGGAGCGCGCCGTGAAGGTCAGAGCCGCAGCGCCCCGCAACAGAGAGGAAATCTGAAGGCCGAACGCCCGCTCAGGGATTGGCCGTTGTAAGGCCGAGCCCATTCAGCGCGGCAGCTGAGTACGAAAATTGCCTCGACGACGCTGCTGAAGCCCATCTTCCTGCGCCGCCTCGAGTCGGGATCGAATACGCTGGAAGTCGGCCCGGCTCGGCGTCCGTCGCAGCCAATCGCGAATCTTGCCAAGGTTGGCCGGTTGCTCGCGAACCAGTTTCAGAAGGTCTTGTTGACGCGACGGTGCGATTTCCGGCCCTTCCCGTCGCCAAGTTGTCAGAACGATCTGCGTAGGAGTCGCAAACACCCCACCCACTGACCTGTCGACGACTCGCTCGAGTTCTTCCGAAGGATCGGTGGCCAGCGATCGGCTCGGTTGTGGGAATTCGATCCTGCCCAGCGGCCCCTCGAAGACACGGCCCGAGAGTTGGCGAAAGTCGTGATCGAGAAGAACTTTCGCGATACGGAGACGGGCGCGGGGTCCTATGATGTCGTAGTCGTAGTTCTCGTAGCGCTCGTCGACGAAGATCGAGACAGCAGACAGCCACGGGCAGGGGGCCGCACTGAGACGGCTTTGGTTGAGCCAACGCGAAATCTCCAGTATGTTCATCTTGTCTCCTCCCCCGAATCCTCACCTGACGATTGCTCAGTCTTCGACGCTCTTCAAACTATCAAAGGACCTTCCTGAATGAAGCGTGTTGAGCCCGGCCCCGGGCAGGAATCAGTCTGGGATTATCCGCGGCCGCCACGCGTCGAGGCGACTGACAGACTCGTCGAGGTCTTCTTCAACGGCAAGAAGATCGCCGAGAGCCGACAGGCCAAGCGAGTGCTCGAAACCAGTCATCCGCCGACCTTCTACATCCCACCCGAAGACGTGGACTGGACGTACTTGGCCGAATCCAGACGGCGAACCGTCTGCGAGTTCAAAGGCGTCGCCCGCTATCACAACCTCATAGATGGCGAGCACGAATCGCTCGACGCCGCCTGGTCCTATCCCGATCCGGTGCCCGCTTTCGAGTCGATTCGCGATCACCTCGCGTTCTATCCGTCGCGTGTCGAGGCCTGCTACGTTGACGGCGAGCGAGTCGTCACCCAGGAGGGCGACTTCTACGGTGGATGGATCACCCGGAACATCGTCGGACCCTTCAAGGGTGGCTCGGGCACGTGGGGCTGGTAGACGAGGACCGGTGGCATCCAACTGGCAAGCGCGGTCAGCTTCCTGGCCAACCGGTTGCTGCTCCAACATCATTCAGGGCACCCACGGAATATCCGAGCTTGTCGAGCGGCTCTCGTGATGGCTCTCGGTCGTCTGCTGGGCCTGTGTGACACCTCGCCGACGGGCAGCTCGTGCCAGCACCTGTGAGCTGACGGGAACGGTCAGAAACAAGAACAGAAGGATTACCAGATCCTCCAGCCACACGAGCTCTCCTTGTACCAGGCTGTGCACGATCGCACTCGATCCAAGGAGCATCACGCCGAGTGTTGCCGCCTTGGTTGGTGCGTGAATGCGGCAAAAGAAGTCCGGTAGTCGCAAGAGACCGATCGCCGAGATCAAGAAGAACAGCGCTCCGGCCAGAGCCAGCAAATCAGCCATGAGCTGCACGGTCTCCGTTCCTATCTCAACCATCATCACCTCTCCCCTCGAGGTACCTTGCACAGACCACTGTGCCGACGAAGGAGAAGAGCGCCAAGCCCAAGGCCGCATCGACGTAGAACCGGTCGTCGACTTCACCCGCCCTCAGCATCAGCAAACCGACGAGTCCGAGCGATACGGTCTCTGCGGCAAGCAAGCGATCGAAATCGCTGGGACCGCGAACCAAACGGATCCCGTTCAGCAGCAAGGCAACGATGACCAGCAGCACGCTCGCAAGCAACAGTCCACCCATCAGGTCTCCTCCATCTGCACCAACAGTGACTCGAAGCGCTGCCGAATCCGCGCCCGGACGGCCTCGTCTGAGGTTGCATTCAGAGCGTGAATCAGCAGTGTAGGGCCTTGCAAGTCACAGGTCAGCGTCCCCGGCGTCAGCGAGATCAGAGCACCAAGTAGGGTCCGAGCGGTCTCGGATCGAAGCCGCGTCTCGAACCGGATCCAGCGTGGTCTCACTCGAAGCGGCCAGCGGAGAACCAGACCGGCCTGCTGCAGATTGGCCAGCAGCAGCTCGACCACAAATCTACCCAGCAGCTGCAAACCGAGGCTAGCCCGCCGAAACCACCGAAGCACGACGCCACCCCACGACCTTCGCCTCATGATCCCGGCACCTCCACAATGCCGACAGCGTTCGGGCCTGACAGAACCGCCCGGGCGTACGACTGCACGTCCAAAAGCTGCCTGGCCGTCGCTTCGGCGAACTCGTACACCGGTCCTGCCGATACCGCGAGGAGAATCGAAACCCCGGCCAGCAGCCAGACTGGCATCAAACCAAACCACGCCAGGCGACCGCCACGCTGCGGTCGATCGGTGTGGAAGGCGAAGCGCCACACCTTCAGCATGCTGGCTAGGGTAAAGAACGAAGCGATCGCCAGGACAGCCAGTGTCGCCCACGATTCCGCCTCGAACGCCGCCCGAAAGAGGCCGACCTTCGCAAAGAACCCTGAAAGCGGTGGCAGGCCAGCCAGGGAGAGCGCCGCCAGTAGGAAGATCGCAGCCAACCCCCCGGCTCCAGCGCGAACCGGCAACATGGATCTCAGATCCCTCGTGCCGCTGCGGCGTTCCAGTTCGTCCGCCACGAAGAACAGCACCGCTTTCACCACGATGTGATGGGTCAGATAGTAGATCGTGGCTGCTACTGCACCAACTGTCAACAGCCCGAGACCGAGCACCATGTATCCGACCTGGGAGACGATATGGAAGCCAAGAAGGCGGCGCAGCTCGTAGTCGGAGAACGCAGCCAGGACCCCGAGCAAAGCCGATGCGGCGCCGACGACGACCAGCATGCCAGGAATCGGTGTGTCGGGCATCAGCAGCGGCACGGTCCGCAGCAGAGCAAAAACCCCGAGCTTGGTCATCATGCCCGCAAACAGCGCTGCTACGGGCCCGGAAAAGGTCGGATACGTCGCCGGCAGCCAGAACAGCAACGGCACCATGCCGGCCTTGATGCCGAAGGCCACGGTCAGCATTCCGCAGGCAACGAAGCCCAGGGTCGTCGTCGGCCCGCTCGCCATGCGCAGCGCAAGGTCCGCCAGATTCACCGTTCCGTGCTGTCCGTAGAGCAATCCCACGCCGGCAAAGAAGAAAACGGACGCCAGTAAGTTGATGGCAACATTGGGAAACGCTGCGCGCAATGACCGCTCGGTACCCGGAACCTGGATCAGCAGGTACGACGCCAGCAGGACGACCTCGAAGGCGACGAAGAGATTGAACAGGTCGCCGGTGAGGAATGCTCCATTCAGGCCAAAGGAGAGCAAGAAGAGCAGCGGCAGCGACCGCTCCACCGAGCGTTCGCCGTGCGCCACTGGACGCAGTATCCACACCGTGACCGCAAGCAGCGCCGACTGCAACAACACCAAGAGACCGGACAGTCGATCGGCAGCGAGCGCGATTCCGAAGGCAGCCGACCAACTGCCGAATCCATAGACCAGGACTTCTCCCGTAGCGGTAGCTTGAAAGAGCCCCAGTGCCAACAGCAGCTGCCCAAGAGCCAGGCATCTCGCCAGCGGCAGACGCCAGGCCGAGCCATAGGGCAACCACCAGAGAGTCAGGCCAACAGCACCGGGGACAAGCCACACCAAGGCTGGAAGCCAGCTCATGTCTCTTGCCTACCCTGTCCGGCAAGCTCTCTGCGCACTTCTGCCTTGTCGGTGCCGGCGTCACTCGCCGTAGCCCGCACCACCTCGTCGATGCCCAACACTCGAGCACTCGCCGCGAAGACCGCCAGCAGATATAACGTCACCGCCAACGAAATCACGATCGCCGTCAGCACCAGGGCCTGTGGCATGGGATCCGCCAGCGAGTGGCGCGCGACACCATCGACCACGATTGGTGCCCCTTTGCCGGCATCTCCGGCTGCCAACATCATCAGGTTTGCGGCATGGGTCAGAAGAGAGAGGCCGAGGATCACGGAGAAGACCTTGCGCGCCAGGACGAGGTAGACGCCCACGCCAGTCAGCAACCCCACCGCCACGATCGACGCCGGCGTCATGGCTGGTCTCCTTCTCCTTGACCGACTGCGCTCGTCCAGAGCGCTAGACCGGCCGCACCGATTCCACCGGCCACCGCCAGCATGACGCCGGCGTCGAATAGCAAGGTCGTGTGCAAGGGTACGGACAGCCCACCGATCGAAGGCTCACTGTGAAGCTGTGTCAGAAACGGGTGACCCGTCAGCGGACCCCATGCACCGGCAGCCAGCATGAGTCCACAGCCCAGGATCGACAGCCTCGACAGAGACGTCCGCAAGCGCTGCCCGAGCCGGATGGGGCCGAGTGCAAAGAGTCCGATCATGGCAGTGACCCCGAGGCTGAGACCGGCGACAAAACCTCCCCCGGGATCGTTGTGCCCCTTGATCAGCATCGTCAACGCAAACAGAGCGCCGATCGGCAAGATCGCCTTCGCCAGGCCGGGCAAGAGGCCTCCCGCGATCGCTGCAGTCAGTCGGGTCTCGCCATCGGCTGGCCGCCAGTCGGCTCGCTCGCTTCCAGCCAAGAGCCCCACGACCCCTAGACACCCGAGCACCACGACAAGAGTCTCCATCAAGGTGTCGACAGAGCGCACGTCTGTCAGGACGACATTGACGAGATTGTCACCCTTGGCAATCGCCGGAGCTACCTCCCGCACGAAGTTGGCGACATGACTGTCGTTCTCGACTGCTGACAGAGCCGCCACACAGGCCGCTGCGCCTAAACCCGCCGCAAGGGCCAGAGTGCCCCGCATCCAGCGCCTGGGGCGCTCACGCCTGCCACTGGCCTCCAGAGAAGCGGCCGGCAGGACCAAGAGCGACAGCGCAAAGAAGAAAGTCACCAGTACCTCGACCAGCAGCTGAGTGAGCATCAGATCCGGCCCGTTGACTAGCCGGAACAGCATCGCTACGGCAAACCCAATCGCGGTCAGAATCAACACTCTTGGCAGCGGTCGGCGCGCCGCCAACAGGGACGCGAGCAGGGCGATGAGCGTGGCCACAACCGCTACACCGGCGGGCAGCGCCTGAGCCCATTCAATCTCTGCGAGCGCCGGTGCAAGCACTAGACTCGGCAGAAGACCGCAGGCAACGGCGATTGCCAGATAGAGCCTCGGCGAGGCCCCGGACAGTGCCTCTACGACAGATTCACCGATTCCTTGCACCCACCGCAGCCAGGAGTCGAATAGCTCCGGGCCGTGCCACCGGCTGGAGGTTCGCATCTCGAGGAACCTCAGGCCGATCCAGCTATCGATGAGATAGCCCACCGAGACGATGGCAACGCTCAACAGCAGCGCCGCATTGACGCCATACCAGAGCGACAGTGGCTTGACCTCGAGCGGTGCTCCGACCATCGAGAAAGCCACCGGCTCGAGAAACCAACGGTCGATCCACGGAGCCGCTGGACCTGCCAGCATCGTGATCGAAGCCAGCACCAAGGGCGCCACTAGTAATCCTCTGGAAAGCCGTCCGGCCTCGGCCGCCTTATCACTTCGCGCCCGTCCCGTGAAGACCTCGAAGAAGAAGCGGCTGGAGTATGCGACCGTTCCTACCGATCCGAGCACGATCGCTCCGACCGCCAGCAAGTGAATCCACAGCTCGGGCAACATCGCTTTCTTCAAGATCAGCTCCTTGGAGAGAAAACCGGCCAGTGGCGGGATTCCCGCCATCGATCCCGCCAGCACCGCCGCCGCCGCCGCCAGCCAGGGAACTCGGTGCCGAAGACCCCCCAACTCGAGCAAGGATCGGGTATGCGCAGAGTGGTCCACCCCGCCGACGGTCAGGAAGAGCCCCGCTTTGAAGACGGCGTGGGCAAATAGGTGCAGAATCGCGGCCCGAATGGCAATGTCCGTCCCCAGGCCGATCGTCAACGTGATCAAACCCAACTGAGACACCGTGGACCAGGCCATCAGTATCTTGATGTCGCTCTCGCCCAGGGCCCGTAGGCTCCCCCAAACACACGTGGCCGCCCCGACTGGAAGCAGCACCCAGAGCCAAAGCGGCGACTCGCCGAGTAGTGGGAAGAAGTACAGCAGCAAGATGATGCCGGCTTTGACCATGGTCGCCGAGTGCAGGTACGCCGAGACAGGGGTTGGTGCCGCCATGGCACCGGGTAACCAGAAGTGCGTCGGTACCTGAGCGCTCTTCGTAAGCACCGCCGGCAGCATCAGGGCCAGAGCTGCGGTCTGCGTCTTCAGCTCGAGATCGAGCTGCAGCAGCGCGGTCAGGCTGGAGGTTCCCGTCTGCGCGATCAAGTAGAGCATCCCGATCAGCATGGACAACCCGCCCGCAACCGTTATCAGGAGAGCCTGGCTCGCCGCCCGCAAACCAAGTTCGCCCTTGGAACGGTCGCTGCTGATCAAGAAGAACGAGCACAGTCCGGTCAGCTCCCAAAAGACGTACAGCAGGAGAAGGTTGTCGGCCAGTATCAGACCCAGCATGGCCGACTCGAACCCAGCGAGTAGAGCAATCGTCCGGCCCGACTCGCGGCTGTTGCTGAAATAGCTGCCTGAGTACTGAAGAACGAGCAAGCCGATTCCTGCCACCAGCACTGCCAGGGCCAGGGTGGCAATGTCGAGCCGCCAGCTCACCTCCAGATGGAGCTCGGGTGCCCAACTCCAAAGCACCGAGGCGCCGGCTGGACGTCGTAGCAGCAACCCGGCCGCCGCAGCCAGCGAGAGTGCGGAAGCGCCCATCGCCCAGAGTGTCGCCTGCCTCGGCAACATCCGGCGCCCGGTGATGACGACGCCAACCAAGGCCGGAGCCGTCACCAGCAAGGTCGCCCAGACAGCGCTCCAGTCGCTCAAGACCTGTCACCCGCGTATGCGTCGCTGGTGTCGCGGTCCGACACCCGCTTGACCAGCCAGTAGCCAATGCTCATCGCCAGCACCACGCCGGCTGTCGCCCAGACATACTCGGGGCTCAGCTCTTTGTAGTCGAGCACGATCACCTTGCGCGCGATCGCCATCAGTCCTGTGGCCATGACCAATTCCACCTCGATCACGTTCTGCCGCAAATAGATGGTCAGATTCTCGAAGATCTCGATGGCGATCATGACCGCAATGAAGGCACCGAAAGTCGACAGAATGTCACTGATCGTCAGCAGCATCAACGGCGGCTCGCGCAGTCGCTCGTACAGCACCCAGATGACATCCGCTACGCCCCAGACAATCACCCCGGTCATCAGTAGCACGAGTGCTCGCACCGAAATCAGTATCAGGCGCTGTGAGACGCGCAAGAGCGGATCCTGCTGCGGTTCAAATCCCATGATGCCTCCTGTATTCCAACGGTCTGACATCTGCAGCGGTTTACCGCTTCAGACTGTGGCTTCCTCCACAACTTCTTCGAAGCGCAGGGGTGTCAGAAACCCTTCGGGCTTGACAGCCACTACCGAGCAGTCCACTCGTCGGAGTATGCGCTCGGCTGTATTGCCGATCAGCAGGCCATCGACGCCACCGCGAGACATGGTTCCGATCACGGCGACATCCGACTGCGAGGCGAAACCGCTGATGACCTCGTAAGGCTGCCCCTTGACGATGTGGATCTCGTGCGGGACCCGGCTGAGGTCGACGCGGCCTACCAGGGCGTCGAGGGATTGTTCGGCAGAGCCACGGACCTCACGCAGAAGACCGTCGACCTCGGCTGGCGGCAGGTTGATGCGCCGACTGCGCAGCATGGCCTCGGAGTGGAGCCACCAAGCATGAACCACGTGGAGCTTGCTACCGCTCGCCTCGGCGAGCGAAGACGCCAATTCCAGCACCTTGATGCCTAGCAGGTCGTCGCCCGGTCGGTCCGGCCTTGGATCGACCGCCGCCATTACGCGACCAGACTGTTCCGAGGTCGGTGGCTTGACTACCCAGACGGGAGCTGGGCACTTTCGCATGAGATGCAGCGCTGTCGTACCGAGCAACCCTCCGAGTCGGCTCTCCAGACCCTGAGCGGTCTTGATCACGAGATCGTGATCCTCCACCACCACGCGACGAGTCAGCTCGACAAAGGGGCTGCCCTTCGTCACGACCGTGGCTACCTGCAAACCACGCGAACGAAGGCCGGCTGCCATCTCCTCGAGGTCTTGAATGCGCGATGTCACCACCATCTCCTCGAGCTCGGGCTTGCCCGGAATAGTGAGCCAGGCGCTCTCGGTCGATTCGGGGAGGACATCCATCAGCGTCAGGTGGGCGTCGTTGCGCTCGGCCAAATCTGCAGCGCTTTCCAGACCGGAGGATGGGTCAGCAGGACCGCCCACGTAGCAGAGGATCTTCTTGAATCTCTTCATGACTTGTCTCCTTTCGGCAAGAGTTGTCGATTTGCCAAAAAGGACTCTAGGCGAATGTAGAATACTGAACAAGACAGAAGGAACAAATGGATCATTCGTATTTTTCGAAAGAAAGAGGCTCGTCATGCCCCCTCTCAACTACCATCACCTGTACTACTTCTGGATTGTTGCTCGCGAGGGCGGGATCTCTCATGCAAGCGATTCTCTGGATGTCTCTCCGTCGACGATCAGCGCCCAGATCGGCCAGTTGGAGGAAGCTCAGGGAGTGCAGCTCTTCAATCGAGTGGGTCGCAACCTGCGCCTTTCGGAGGTCGGTCAGTTGGCCTTCCGGTACGCCGAGGAGATCTTTGCCCTCGGGCGCGAGATGACGCATGCGATACACGGATGGAGCACAACCGGACCCCGACTACTTCAGGTTGGCATCGCCGACGCGGTCCCAAAGCTGGCCGCTTCCCGTGTCCTCCAACCAGTAATGGAGCTCTATCCAGAGATGCGATTGATCTGTCGGGAAGACACCCCGAATCGCCTGATGGCCGAGCTGGCGGCTCATCGACTGGATGTCGTCTTGCTCGATAGCCCGGTCGATCCAGCGCTGCCCATCAAGGCTGCCGATCACCAAGTGGCGCGATGGAACATCGCCTTCTACGGTGCACCCGAGCTCGTGGCGCAACGAGCGAGCGGCTTTCCGTTGTCTCTCGAGGAAGCTCCCGTACTCCTACCGACGGCCGAGTCGGCCATGCGTCGCTCTCTCGATCGCTGGTTCGAGGCGAACGGCGTCGCGCCACGCATCATCGGCGAGTTCGAGGACAGCGCCTTGATGAAGTCTTTCAGCGAGTCCGGCCTCGGCCTATTCCCCGCACCCTCCGGCCTGGCAGCTGCAATCGAGCGTCAGCATGGTGTCAAGAGTCTTGGCGTTCTGAAGGACGCTGAGGTCTCGTACTACGCCGTGACTGTCAAGCGAGGTGTCGAGCACCGCGGCGTAGAGGCCATCTGCCGAGCCGAGCACTGATTCACTCGAATCGCTGTTTCTCGCGTGGCCACTGCCCGCTCTCGGCAGCTTTCGAAATCACTGCTGTGGGTAGCCATTGCTTGGAGTCGATTCAATCTCGGGAGACTGTGACGATTCCCAGGTACCCGTCGACGGTCAGAGGGTCGCCGTTGAAGATCAAGCTGGTCACCTCGGGCACGCCCGTGACGCACGGCAGACCGTACTCGCGAGCGATGATCGCGCCGTGGATCAGCATCCCACCTCGCCGCTCGACCACTGCACAGGCCATCGGCACCACGAAGGTCATGTTGGGATCAACGGCGTCGCAAACCAGCACCTCGCCGGCCTGAAATCGGAACAGATCATCAGCGGTTTCGATCACCCTGGCTGCGCCGGTCGCAACTCCGGGCCCGGCCGGCTGGCCAACGAGCTGACGGGGCAGCGCGCGAAATCCCCTCTCGAGCACAGGCTCGGCCGCCGCCTGCCGCGGCTCCACGACCAGATTCGGATGGCGCAACACCTGAAGGACGCGCTCGAGATCGGCCGACCGCAAAACCTCAGGGTGATTGCCACGAAGTCGGGTGCGGCCCTCTTTGACGGCATCCAGGACCAGCGCCTCGAAGCGGGCGAGGTGAATGTTGTCGTCGTCCCGCAATCGGTAGCTCGCCCGGCCGAGCTCGAGCAGCTGACGCGCCAGTGTCTGTCGATCACTGTCGACGGCACTGAAGAAAGCCTCCGTGAGCTCTTCGATGTCGGTCTCGGAGGCCGACTCGGTCACCGCTGGTGCCGCGGCCAGGTTGAGCAGGAAGCGGATCAATCGCGCCCGGTCGCCAAAGCACTTTTGAGAGGCGAAGGCAACCTCACCGAACTGCCTCCCGAATTCGTCGATGTCCTGCTCGAATGCCGCGTCACCGGAGTCCCCGGCTTGCAGCCGTGTTCGCAATCCCGAATCCTCCCGCACCCTCGCCCCGAGACGACTCAGCTCGCGGTTCCGATGCACGCTCAACAGAGGAGTCGCAGCGAGAAGCGTCATGAACTCGTAAGGGTCTGCGTGGCGCACGACGTCGTTGTAGAACTGGCCGAAGAGACGAATCCCATGGGCGAGCGGGATGAAATCGCTCGAGTAGACTTCCACCCAGTGGTCGTGCGCTCTGCGCCGCTGCTCGATCTCTTCCACGAGCGCGGCTGTATCCAGAGCCGCGAGATCCCGACTCGCGATCTTTGCTGCTTCCTGGTCCATGGCCGGTAGCAACTCGTTTTCGACCCGATCGCGCAAGGCGAGCAGGCTATGAAGGCTCCGCGACAGGCTCAGGTACCAGGCTCGCTTGTCGCCGCTGTCCTCGGCCATCGTGGTGATGGGCCGCGATTGGAGGAGCACCAGCCGACCTTGGTCCAAAGTCCACTCGACGTCCTGGGGTCCGCCGAACAATTCCTCGGTGGCACGAATCGCCTCGAAGACCTGTTGTAGCCCCGAATCGTTCAAAGGCGCTATCGGCTCCTGCTCGACCGGCACGGACTCGACCTCTGTCTGGCGACCGCGAGCGACGAGGCGCCGTCGCTCGCTCGGGGCGCTGTGCTCGACGACGCGCCCAGTCCGACGATCCAGACTCCAGCGATCTGGCTCGATGGTGCCGTCTACCAATCCCTGATTGAGACCGTAGACGGCCTCCACGGCGACCAACTCAGGCTCGTTGGGATGAGCTCCGAATGCGATCCCCGAGACGGGGCCCTCCACAAGGCCCTGGAGGATCACCGCCATGGCGCTCGATTCGACGTCGATCCCGATCTCGCGCCGGTAAAGCAGGGCCCGGTCGG
Source organism: Thermoanaerobaculia bacterium (assembly GCA_049664225.1). GTDB lineage: Bacteria > Acidobacteriota > Thermoanaerobaculia > Multivoradales > JAHEKO01 > JAUVRX01. Next base: position 14,502 of record JBATEX010000097.1, on the reverse strand, counting down.
TCCACAACGAGGCCCACACCTTCCGGATCGCCTCGAGCGTGGCCGTCAGTCCCTGCACACCGACGAAAGAATCGTGGAGACCGGCAAAGGAAGTTGCCTGCGAGTCCTCGCCCGGGGCTGACGATCGCACGGCGAGGAAGCCCTGCGGCAGCTCTGGGAGCACTTGCGCCTTTACCGCCCACACGATCTCCTCGGGTATCGGCGCCCGGATGAAGCGACTACGGATGCGGAGCGCCGCGTCCCAGATCTCCTCCCAACGCATCTCGGCAAAGCTCTTGCGGCCCAATTCCTGCTGGATCGCTGACCGCAGCGAGGCCTGCTCGACGAAGAGGTCGTAGGCCTCGGTAGCCAGACAGAGGGTGGGCGGGACCGCCCGACCGCCACGGTGAAGGGCGGCCAGAGCGACAGCCTTGCCTCCGACCCGATCGCCGTCGGTATCGGTGATCTCGTCTAGACCGTAGACCAGCTTCATGGATCGATGTGGAGCTCGATCACGTGCTGAAAGTGGGTCACCACCATGTAGACCGAGACGCGAAGCCTGAGGAGCACACAGCTCGGTGACCGGACAAAGCTCTCGAGGTGGGGGTGCTTGGCCAGGAACAGGCGCTCGAAATCGGGCCGCTCCTGCTCCTGGATTTCCTCGACCGCTCCGATCGCGGTGGTGGCCGATGCCTCGGTAAAGTCGGTCGATCGATTCCTGCGATTGTCCACCAACATCGAGGCACGGGCGTCGGCTTCGAGGTTGGCGAGCTTGCGCGTCGACCGGCCGGTGGCAAAGAGCAGCTGTTTCAGGTCCGGTGTCGCGGCGAATCCCACGAGACTGGTGTACGGCTCTCCCTCGCGCTGGGTGCCGAGCACTCCGAGCAATTGGCTCTCGAGCAGTCCGCGAAGGATCTCCATGTGGCTGTGATCGTGGCTCATGTCATCACCTGTTTCCCGGTGGAAATGATAGGACCCTACCACCAGGAGCTCCACGCAACCCGAACAACTCAGGGGAGGCATGCTAGTGAGAGCCAGGGCCGGCCAGGGAGGAACGTTCGAAGAGATCGTCGACGATCTCAACCTCCTGGATCCGACCCACCCTCCGGAAGCGGCCTACGCCTACAGCAATGGTGGCTACTCTCTGCTGGCGGCCCGAGGCGGCGTCAGTGCACCAGACCCGGCGCGGCTAGCGTAAAGGGCGCGATCGCGGCATCGAAGGCCTCGCCCGACTTCGTGATCATCTGGTAGGAACCTTCCATCTTGCCGACATCGGTGGACAGGGGACATCCCGAGGTGTAGCGGAAGGATTCACCAGGCGCCAGAATCGGTTGCTCGCCGACGACACCCGGGCCGCGCACCTCTTCGACCTCACCATTCCCGTTCGTGATGATCCAGTGGCGAGTCAACAGCTGAACCGTCTCTTCGGACCGGTTCTCGATCGTCACCGTGTAGAGAAAGAACCAGTGACCGGCACTTGGCTGCGAGCGACCAGGATCGAACTGCGGCTCCACCCGGACACGAAGGCCTCGGGTGACGGCTTCAGAAGGGGAGCTGCCGGACAGGTCAGTCATGGGAGTCGGCCCAGTATATGTCGACATCACCAGGCGAGGCCGTTGCCCAGGCTGGGTCCGATCGCCACTGTGACGAATTCCATATCGAGGCCCCGCCTCCCTGGCTAGCTTGGCGAGTGATGAACCTCCAAGCCTGCACGGTTCGTGGGTGGCTTGTCTTGGCCTCTGCGCTGGCGCTGCCCGCCGGAGCCGTGACCACAGAGATCGGGCCAGGCGACAACCTGCAGGCGTCCGTCAACACCTTGCAGCCCGGGGATGAGCTGATCCTGCGTGGCGGCACTTACACCCTCGGCTCGCGCTTCAGCATTCAGCTGCTCGGGACGGTGGCATCACCCATCCTCATCCGTGCCAAGGACGGCGAGACGCCGGTCATCGTCTATCCGAATACCTCGCAGAATGTCATCAACGTCGAATCCAGCGAGTACGTGACCGTGCGGGGCCTCGAAGTAACCGGCGGCTCGCACGGCATCCGGATCTCGGATTCGGACTTCATCACCGTCGAGGACTGTCACATTCACCACACGAACGATGTAGCGCTGTCCGCCAACGTACCGGGCAGCTCTTATGAAGGCCTGGTGCTGCGGCATAATCACATCCACGATACCGACAACACCGGCGAAGGCATGTACCTGGGCTGCAACTACGACGACTGCCGCATGTTCGACAGCCTGATCGAGGGCAACTACATTCACCACACCAACGGACCGAGCGTCTCACAAGGTGACGGCATCGAGATCAAAGAGGGCAGTTTCAACAACGTCGTTCGAGACAATGTGATCCACGACACCAACTACCCTTGTATCCTCACCTACTCCACCGTCGGCAACGGCCGAGCCAACGTCATCGAGCGCAATCTCCTGTGGGGTTGTGGCGACCACGCAATCCAGTCGGCGGCAGACGCCGTGATTCGCAACAACATCATCCTGGGAGCGGCCCAGGACGGCATTCGCAACCAACCGCACCAGAGCGGGGTGCCGTCGAATCTCGTGATTACCCACAACACCGTGCTGGCCCCTGCCAACTCGGCGGTCAGAAGCAACAGCATCGCAGGTTCGGTGGTCATCGCCAACAATGCGCTGTTCGTCCAGAACGGCGATGCCATCCGTGTCTCGGGCACCACTTCGCAGTTGACGGTGGTGTCGAATGCCGGCAGCGGTGGGCTGACGGGCGTCAGCACAGGCTTCGACGCATCCGGGGACATCGACCTCGATCTGGTGGCAGCGAGCTATTCGGGCCAGCTCCCCCAGGACGTCTTTCCGGGGGGCGGATCTCTGCTTGTGGGAGCTGCGAGCCCGACATACCTGGCTGTCGACGATTTCAACGGTCTGCTGCGCCAGGGTAGCGCCGACATCGGTGCTTACCACTGGAATCCCGGCGGCAACCCGGGCTGGACCCTGGCAGAGGAGTTCAAAGAGCTCCTCCTGATCTTCCTCGAGGGTTTCGAGTCGGGTAACCTCTCCAACTGGTCGAGCAGTCAGCCCTAAAGGACATCCGATGAAAAGCGGCAACAGCGCAGTCCCCTCGAAGATGGTGAGCTCCGAACGTGACCTCGGAGTGACGCGAGCTCACTTCGGAAGGGGCTTCGCGACTTCCCGAGTGTGGCTGGGAGTCGCCATCGCGGTGGCTATGTCCAGCCCTCTCTTGGCTCAGCCACCGATCTTTCAGCATGTCGTCATCGACGCGACCAATCCGAGCGACCCCCATTGCAAGGCTCTGGGCGACATCGATGGCGACGGGTTCCTCGACGCTCTCGCCGCCAGCTCCTCGGGCGGTGGCATGTTCTGGTACGAGTATCCCGACTGGACTGAGCATGCCATTCGAGCCACCGGCTCCTGGACTACCGACATGCAGGTGGCCGACATCGACAACGACGGCGACTTGGATGTCGTCATCCCGGACTCCAGCGGACTCGAGTGGTACGAGAATCCGCTGCCGGGTGGGAATCCTCGGACATCGACGTGGACCGTACACCTCATCGGCACCGATGGCGCCAACAACCACGACGTCGAGGTCGGCGATGTGGACGGTGACGGGGCATTGGACGTGGTGACCCGCAAGAAGGCCGGCGGTTGGACGTACCTCTGGCGGCAGGAAAGTCCCACTTCCTGGTCACAGGTCACCGTCAGCTCCACCGATGGTGAGGGCACAGCCCTCGCCGACCTGGACGAAGACGACGACCTCGATGTGGTTCACAACGGCTTCTGGGTCGAGCAGGTCGATCTGACGACTTGGGTCGAGCACACCATCGATAGCAACTGGTCGGAGGACGTCGGAGTCTTGGTCGTCGATATCAACGACGACGGTGATCTCGATGTGGTGCTCGCTCCCTCCGAAAGCTCAGGCCGATTCTCCTGGTACGAGACCACCGATCCGGTCAACGGCCCCTGGATCGAGCACAGCATCGACCCTGCGGTGTCGTACTTCCACACCTTCAAGGCCGCCGACATGGACCGTGATGGAGATCTCGACCTGGTGACGGCCGAGATGCACCAGTCGTCGAACCCGGACGAGGTGAGCATCTACCTGAATGAAGGCAGCGGTCTGGTGTGGAATCAGCAGGTCGTCGACACGACCGGTTCCCACAATCTGCGGGTCGGCGACATCGGTAACGACCTGGATATCGACATCTACGGCGCCAATTGGAATGACAGTGCTCCCAACTCGGCTGTCATCGAGATGTGGGAGAACCAGAGTGGGCCGCTTTCCCTCGACGGTTGGCAGCGCCACATCATCGAAACTTCGCTGCCCTGGCAGGCAGTCTTCGTGGCTGGTGGTGATGTGAATGGCGATGGGCTGCCAGATCTAGTCACGGGTGGATGGTGGTACCCGAACCCGGGCGACCTGGACGGCGCGTGGTCTCGGACGACGATCGGCGCTCCGCTTTACAACATGGCCGCCGTGCACGACTTCGACGGCGATGGGGATCTGGATGTCCTGGGGACTAACGGCAAGGTCGCGGGCGAGAGTTTCTCCTGGGGCCAAAACAATGGCGCCGGTCTGTTCACCATCCGAGGAATCACGACCCCGACTATCGGGGGCGACTTTCTGCAGGGCGTCAGCGTCGACCAGGTGATTGCCGGAGGCGAGGAAGAGGTCGTCCTTTCCTGGCACAACGGTGCTTCCGGCAGCTCGATGTTCACGGTCCCCAGCGACCCCACCGTCGCCAACTGGCCCGTGGCCTCGATCAGCGCGACCACCAACCAGGAACAGGTCCCCACCGGCGACGTGGACGGCGACGGCGATACCGACATCCACCTGGGATCCGATTGGCTCCGCCAGGAAGCCAACGGCACCTTCTCCACCCAGAGTGGTGTTGCGGTGAGCGCCGGCGTGCCCGACCGTGTGGTGCTGGCTGACATCGACGGTGACGGGGATCTCGATGTCGTGATCGGAGTGGAGTTCGGACAGCGGTTGGTGTGGGGCGAAAGCTCCGATGACGCTCAGACCTGGACCGAGCGAGTCATCGCCACCGACGTGGACTACTTCAGCGTCGATGCGGCGGACATCGATCGGGATGGCGATATCGACGTGGTGGGCGGGGCGCACCAGGGCAATGGCGAAGTCTACGTCTACGAGAACAACGGTCAGGGAGCCTCCTGGATCACCCACACCGTCGACCCCGGCGACTCCACCCTGATCGACCACCACGACGGCACCCAACTGGTGGACATGGATCTGGACGGAGACCTCGACATCCTCTCCATCGGTTGGACCAAGCGAAGCCTGACCATTTACGAGAACCTGGCGATCGGAGGCGGAGACGTCGACCTCACGCCTCCGGTGATCGAGTCGGTAATCGCTCTTAGTAGTCCCACCCAGGTGGTCGTCGACTTCAGCGAAGCTCTGGACCCGACTACCGCCGAGGATATTGCCAACTATGCGATCTCAGGTGGAGTCAGTGTTACGGATGCGCATCTCGATACTGATGAAACAACCGTAACCCTCACCACCTCGACACTCTCTGAAGGCACCGTCTACCAGCTAACCGTCAATGACGTCGAAGACACGGCAGGCAACGCGATCGCACTCGACTCCCAGACTCCGTTTGTCTTCGTCCAGGATTCTCAAGGGCTCGCCGCCTACTGGCCCCTCAATGAAGGGACAGGCACCATAACTCTGGACGCCTCGGGACATGGCCACTCCGGGACCCTGGTCAATGGTCCTCAGTGGATCGGTGGACCGAGCCTCGATTTCGATGGAGTGAACGACTACGTCGATGTAGGCACCCTGGATGCCACCGGCGGAGCGTTGACCCTGGCGGCCTGGATCTACTCCGAGGACCTGTCCAACTGTGTTGCCAGTGACTGTCGCATTCTCTCCAAGACCACCGGTACCGCCGAGGATGATCACTACTTCATGCTGAGCACTATCGAGAACGGCGCCAACACCCGGCTACGCTTTCGCCTCAAGACCGACGGCGTCACTTCCACGCTGATCGCATCTTCCGGTGACCTTCCCGAGGGCACCTGGGTGCACGCTGCCGCAGTGTACGACGGCGCTTCGATGAGCCTCTACTTGAACGGCAGCCTGGTCGGCAGCACCGGCAAGACCGGCAGCCTGACCCCCAACAGCGCCGTTGCCGTCTGGATCGGCGGCAATCCACCCGACGGCGCTGCCCGCCCCTGGGACGGGCTCCTCGACGAGGTGCGTATCTACGCCCGTGCCCTCTCCGCCGCAGAAATTCAGGCGCTGCCTCCGCCGAGCACGCATGCCATCTTCAGCGGTGGCTTCGAGTCGGGAGACACGAGCGCCTGGTCGGCCACCATTCCGTAACACACACCCTGTCGAACGTCGACAACCCCGATGTGTTGGCTTCCATTGTGAAAACCGCCCAGATCGACTCTCATTGAGCCATGGGGAGCGGCACATAGGAGCACAGCAATGCGACTTACGAATCGTGTTTTCTACGATCTAGCCATCTGGATGGTGGCGTTCGGACTCCTCATCGGCCTCGTCTTCCCGTTCTTTGTACTGCTCCTCGGCGTGCCGCCGGAGACTGCGATCACGCCGGGGTTCTTCGCCGCGTGTCTCGGTGCCGGAGCCCTGGCCGGCTGTTTCAATTTCACTCTCGCCAAGCTGGTCGCCGGCAATCGTGTACGGCTGCTTGCTGACCGGATGGGGACGGTCGGCGAGGAGCTGCGAGAGATGACCTACACCGGCGACCTGAGCAAGTGCACCCCGGAGAACTGCTCGATCGTCGTCGACTCGGATGACGAAATCGGCGACAGCGCTCGCGCCTTCAACAGCCTGGTCAACGCACTGGCCAGCTCGATGCGAACCCAGGCCGCGGTCCGTTCCTTCACTCAGATGCTCAGCAGCCGCTTGGAGCTGGACGCGGTCTCCAACGGCGCTCTGCGTCAACTTCTGGATCACACCGGCGCCGCTGCAGGGGCGATTCTGGTCGACATTGGGGGGCATTTGCAGGTGCAGGCCAGCCTCGGAGTCCGAGAACCGGAGACCATCGTCAACCGCGACCTCGTCCGGGCCGCCATGCAATCTGACTCGACCGAGATCTTGGAGGTCCCGCGGGACGTCGAGATCGAAGGCGCTCTGGTCGACTTTCGCCCCCGAGCGGTCGTCTTCCTGCCGGTCAGCCACAAGAGCGTGCCGCTCGGCGTCGTCGTGATGGCCTCGACCGAGACCTTCGAAGCCGAGGACCTGGCGCGACTGGACCTCTTCCGCCATGGGCTTGGGCTAGCCTTGAACAACGCCATGGCCCACAGTCGATTGCAGCGTTTGGCCGCTCTCGATCCGCTGACCGGCGTCTACAACCGCAGGTTCGGTCTGGGTCGGCTGCACGAGGAATTCGGCCGCGCCATCCGAGCCAACACCCCTCTGGGCGTGATGATGCTCGACCTCGACCACTTCAAGAGTGTCAACGACACCTACGGCCACCAAGTGGGCGATCGTCTCTTGACGTCGGTGGCCGGTATCGTCAGCTCGATGCTTCGCGAAGGGGACATTCTGGTCCGCTATGGTGGCGAGGAGTTCCTCGTCGTCCTTCCAGCGGCCTCGAGCGAGAACATCAGAGCTATCGGCGAGCGAGTGCGTCGAGCCGTGGAGGAATCGTCGCTCGTGGACGGCAGCCAGACGGTACGGATCACCATCAGCGTCGGCGGCGCCGCCTACCCCAACCAGAACGTCCTCGGCGAGGAGTCTCTTCTCGAGTTGGCAGACGAGGCACTCTACGTCGCAAAGCAGGCGGGGCGAAATCGTGTCGAGATCGCCAACGAGAGCTCGGTCGTGGAGGAGCACCTGATCGAAGCCTAGAACTCTCCCGCGAGTCTGCCAAGTCTCCGGACTGGAGAGGCACTGGAGGGACCACTCACCGCCGGATGAGACTCCGATGGCGTCAAACGTCCGTCGAAGGACCAAAGAGCCATCGGCCAAAAAGGTAGTGGCAGAAAAGAACGGCCAGGAACACGGGCCAACCATGCAGATGAGCGCCAATCAGGGCCAAGGGGACCGACCAGGGCGGTATTCAAGCCGACGAAGATCAGGCCTCTGACACCCCTCATGTCTGGTATCACAGGGGACACAACCGCTCCGGGGCGAGCTACTCCACCCAGCTCTCGATGAAACGGCGGTCGCCAGCATCCTGTTCATCGACCAGGGCCTGGAAGATGGCCTGCAATTGCTCGTAGGGTAGCGTCCCGATGATCATCCTGTTGTTGACGATCATCGTCGGTGTCGATCGGATGCCATGAGCGAAGCGCTCGTCTGTCTTCTCGTATTCCCTGCCGGTTTGGATCATGCGATCGACCAGCGCAATGGTCGCCGGGTCCGTCAGCCCCGCCTCGACGCCGAACCGCCCTGGTAGCGCTGCTCGCCACTCCTCCTGCCGGCGGGCCTGCTGGAAGTTCCCGAAGATCTCGTCGTGGATCGCCAGAAACTTCTCGGGATCGTACGCCGCTGCATAGGACATGTCGCAGGCGCCGGGATGCAGGTCCTTCTCCACCACGTCGTTGCACTTGGCCTCGAGAGGGAAGAGTTGAAACGCAATGTTCATCTGTCCTTCGAACTCCGTCTTCAGCCGCTTCAGTTGCTCGTGCAGGTAGAGACAGTCGGAACAAAGCAGATCACCGTACTCTACGATCCGGATCGGAGCATCCTCGAAGTTGTTGGTCGCCTTGGCTGTCCAAAACGGTGAGATGAAGCTGGGCCACTCCACGACCTCGAGGTTGTAGAACTCTTTGACGGCACGTGCCGCAACGCCTCCCGACTGCGCGTCCTGCCTGGCACCCGTATAGAGCGTGAAACCCCAGGCGCCAACAAGAGCCACGACCCCGTAGGTCACCAGGTGCTTGATCGATGGGCTGAACCAGCTGGCCAGAAAGCCTTCGTCCTTGTCGATACCGTACTTCCAGAAGAGGAAACAGCTGGCGAGGGAGAAGACGTAGAACCCGCTGCACAACAGGCAGAGGCTCCCCAGGCCGATCACGGAGTAGAGCAGCAATACGACCACGCCGATCGCATTCACCAGCGATAGCGTCTTGTTCGTTCTCTCGAAGGCGACCGAAGGGAACACCGCACCCAACGCAACCAGCGCCCCGATCAGCAGACCGAAATAGCCCAGCGGCACGCCGCCGACCGCGGAGATCTCGCTGTAGGCCGAGCTGTCGCAATTGAAGAACGCACTGATGTCGCAGAACGAGCCCTCGAAGATCGAGGTCGGGTAGTTGGCGGCATAGTAGTGCTCGATCGTGAGCACCGAGGAGACGACCATCCCGATGCCGAACAGGAAGCTCAGCAACCGCAGCCACCCCTTTCCACTCATCGTCAGCGAATCCTGCATCGACCCCTCCTCAGTGCGCTTGCCTGCACGCCAGCACGAAGTGCCCATTGTAGCTGCCAGAAACCACTCGAGAGGATCGAGATGAAAGAGATCCTCACCGAGCTCATCGACGAGTACATCGAGCGACATCAGGAGACGCTGGACCTCCTTTCCCGCCCCGATTGGGTCGAGATCATCGCTCGTGGCAAGGAAGAAGTGGAGACGGGTGTCGAAGGCAAAGGGCTCGATGAGCTGTCGGATTGAGGTCAAGCCGTCCGCCGAGAAGCAGTACCTCAAGCTCGACAAGACAACTCGCCGGCGCATCAAAGAGGCTCTGCAGGAACTTCAAGACAGCCAACAGCCTCTGCTTCATCCGCGCACCAGGCCTTTAACGGGACAGCTCAAGGGTGACTACCGCGTCAAGGTTGGCGCCTGGCGGGTACTCCTGATACCTGACAGAGAGTCGAGAGTGCTCCATGTCTACGCCATTCTCCCGCGTGGCGACGCCTATTGATCGTTCCTTACAGAGCATTGCGGAGGTGCTCGGTCGAGTCACCGAGTCGTAGAGCCGGGAGGTCGATCTGCGACTGGATCTCGGTATCGAACTTCTGCCAGAGCCGCACTCCAACCGCACGGTGACGATGACGACCACATCAGTCGTGCCGCCGCCGGTCAAGTCACAGCCCGCCTGGAAATCGGTGCCTGTCCCCTATTTCCGGTTCCCGTCTGCCTCAGAGCCTCCTCTTCGGCTGCTTGTCCTCCTTCTTCTTCGCCTCTTTCTTCTGCTTGCTGGCGTTCTGTTTCTTGCCCTTTTCCTTGTCTTTCCTGCCGCCTTTGTCGCCCATCGTGATTCTCCTCGTGTTCCCCTGTCTCCCTGCGCTTCGGCGCGGGAGCTCCCAGAACTCAAGGGAGTATCGCACCGTAAGGCCCGAGTGACCAAAGCGGCGCGGGCCAGCCTCCCTCAGACTCTCGGACTCCAACCCTCGCGAGTACTGCCAGCACCCACTCCCTCGCCACCGGATCAGGGTCGAGCAGGCCTCGACTCTGAAGGTGGCTGAGGTGGCTCGGCGGTGTGATCGAGACCCGCAGGATTCCTGGTTCGTTCGAGGCCCCGGCAATGACCGAAGTCTCCGATTTCGCATTGTCGAAGGAGGATCTCATCGTCATCAATCCCGGCCCGGGTGAGTACGTCCATGTGATGGAGGGCCAGCGCCATCGCTACCAGAATCTGGTCGTCGGGATCACCTACATTGCCCCCAGAGGTGCTCCTCCAGTGCATACCCACCTGGGCGAAGAAGCCCATGTGCTCACCGACAAACAGAAGATTCTCTACGCCACGACGATCAACGGTACGCTGACCGAGTACGACGCCGAGAGCCAGCGATTACGGGACGATGGGAGGTGCTCTTCTCGGCGGCGCGTCAGCCCCGAGACAGCTTTGGCGATAGAGTGCCAGTGATCATGCGAACGATACGTGAACTGGACGCCACCGAGGTGCGGGTACTCGGGGCGTTGATGGAGAAAGAGCAGGCTACACCTGACTACTACCCATTGACGATCAACGCTCTCATCGCCGCCTGCAATCAGAAGAGCAACCGCGAGCCGATGACCGAGCTGAGCGAAACGCAAGTGGTGGAGGCACTCGACCGGCTACGAAAGGACGTCCTGGCGTGGCGAAGCGACGGCGCACGAGTCGAACGCTGGAGTCAGTCGATCAGCCGCCGCCTCGAGCTGAGTTCGCCGTCGAAGGCGATCCTGACCCTACTCATGCTGCGTGGGCCGCAGACACCTGGCCAGCTCCGATCCCGCAGCGGCCGGCTGTACTCCTTCTCCGAGCTTGCCGAGGTCGAGACCACTCTGCGCGAGATGGCTACAGGCGACGCTCCGCTGGTGGTCGAGCTCGACCGGCGGCCTGGCACGAAGGAGAGCCGCTGGGCTCACCGGCTTGGATCCGAACCAGTCCACGACCTCACGGATCCCGCGCCAGAGTTGCGTTCCGACCAACCCGCCACTGATCCCGGGTTGAGCGAGCGGTTGGCAGCGGTGGAACAACGTGTGGACGAGCTCGCTCGCGAGCTCACCCGACTGCGCGAGGAACTTGGCAGTTAGCTCTTCCTTCTCGGAATCCACCGGCACGCATTGCTGGCCGCCTTCGAGGCTCTGGAAATGGCGGTACTCGGAGTCTTGGAGGCCGCGATCTCTCGGCGGCGGGCCCTGACACTCCTTGTCAGGGCTACTGTCGACAAATGCCACCATCAAGGCGCCAGCCCTGAAGATACCCCACCTCTCCCCTCGATTTCAGACTGCAACCCTCCTAGTCTCAGTACTTGCGTCGGGCGTCGTTCAGACGCACAGCCCCTCGGCGATTGGGCACCGGACTTGCACTTCACTGGCGCTCACAGTCGCGTCCCGCGGTAAGAGACCGAAGCCCCGAAAGGAGTCCTGGCATGCCGACCCTGATCCAGAAGCTCTTGCAACGTTCGGATGACGCCTGGTCACCGGAGGACCTCGAGAAGCTAGCCAGCATCGTAGCCGCCGAGAGGGGTCGACTCGAGAGCCTCGTGACCGAGCTCGAGCCCAAGTTCGCTGTCATCGAGCAGTCCAAGGATCGTCTGGACACGATTCTCGAGGAAGTGATCCGTCGCAGCCAAGAAGCCAAGGGGGACCTGGCGCGGTTTCAGTCCCGCAGCGAAGCCCTGCATGATGCTGAATCGCGCGTCGGCGGCTTGGACGAGAGGCTTGACCACTTCGAGCTCCAGTTCGGCTCGCTCGTAGGCGAGCAGAAGGAGCTCAATCGAACTACGCGCCGGCTCGAGGAAAGGCTTCAGAACCTCCAGGATGCTGGCAGTGGCCTGCTGGCGGACTTCGACAAAGCCAATGTCATGGCCGCCGGTCTGGACGAGGTTCTCATCAGCCTCTCTGCCGGCCGCGAGCTGGCCCGCAAGAATGACGAGCAGCTGCGCAATCTGCACGCGCTCTGGGAGCACATCGATCAGAAGATGGGCCTGCTGGAGAACTCCAAGCAAATCATCGAGCGGGTCGAGGCTCAGAACCGTGAGGTCGAAGAGGCGGTATCGAGACTCGATCGCCAGGTGACCCAAGTTTCAGAGGAGAGTCGACTGATCGAGTCCTCTGACGAAGAGGTCAAGCGGCTGGAAGCTATGCTCGGCGCCTTGCAGCGCGACCTCGAGCATGCTTCAAAGGAAAAGGAGAATCTCCAAGGTCAATCCGACAATCTCTCCAGCGAGGTCACTACGACTCTCGACAGTCTGCGGTCGGAGCTCAACCGGTCGGAGTTTCTACGAGAGGACCTCGACACGGTCAATGACCGCGTCGAAGCCCTGTTCAAACAGCTCCGCAATCAAGAAGATCTGACCAAGGCCATGGAAGCCCGCGGCGAGGAGCTCATCGCCGCCGGTCTCGAGACCAAGGAGCTCATTGCCAAGGCAGCCTCCCTCAGCGAGCGGTTCGATGCAATCGATGAACGAATGGGAAGCGTCGACGATCTGGAAACCCGACTGGGGTCCCTCGGTGAGATGGGTCGCAAGGTCGACCAGCAGATTGAGTCCATCGACAAGAGGCAGACGCTCGTCAATGCTACGGATGAGCGACTCAGCGATTTGTCCTCCGTCTTTTCGGAGGTCAAGGAGATGTTGGCTGACCTGGAGTCGCAACGCCAGGAGTTGGACCAGACCCTGGAGCTCTTTGGAGAGTTCCGCAGCTCCACCGTCGAGATCCGCGGCCGGATTCAGGAGCTCGATGGGGACTTCGTGCGCATCAACGATGTGGAGCAACGCCTGGAGGAGATGCGCCGGCTGGTGGAGACCCTTGAAGGCTCGGCCGTAGATCTGGAGCCTCGAGTGGAGTTCGTCGAAGGAGTCGAGTCGCGACTCAATCACCTCGACAGTCTGAGCCAACAGGTCGACGGCCGAATCGAAAGCCAGTTGGCGACACAGAGCGACCTGGAGTCTATGAAGCACTCGCAGGAGGGTCTGGCGCAACAGCTCGAGGACCTCAAGAAGCTCGCCACCGCGTTGCAGAGCTCCCCGAAGCTAGCGACCATGGAGCAGCGCCTCACCGAGCTCGAAGACCGGATCCAGATTTCCAGTCGGCGCCTGGAGCGTATGGAATCGCTCGAGAAGTCCCTGGTGGAGAACGAGAAACGCCTGGAATCGGTGACCCAGGGTCTGCATGAATCCCAGGGAGCGCTGGACTCCCACACCACCCGACTCGAGACTCTCAAGGAGCAGGGAATCGAAGCCCAGGAAGCCTTCAGCGGGTGGATGGACGGTGTCGCCCGACTCGAAGCCCGACAGCGCGAACTCGGAGAGCAGGCCGAGGTGACAGACACTCGACTGCGGGAGGTTCGAGACCTGCACGACAAGCTCGAAGACGACATCGAGGTCCTAGCTGAAAGGGAGAGACAGTCCGATCGCCACATCCAGAAGCTACAGACCTTCGAAGGCCTCATCCGAGACCTCGACCGCAAGGTCGAAGCGGTCAATTCACGACATGCCGTCGTCGATCGGGTCAAGAAGGATGTGCAGAAGGTACTCCACACGGTCGACGAGAGCCGCGCGCAGGCCCTCGAGGTTCTCAACGCCCGGCAGGAGATCGCGGAGGTCGGCAATACCGTCACCGACGTCGACTCCCAGGTGAAGAAGCTCGAGAACAGACTCGATGGGGTCCAGGACCAGCTCAGCGCCGTCGACAAGGCCGAGATCAAGATTGATGCGCTCAACCACGTCGTCAGCGATATCGACGCCAATCTCGGACACTTCGAGGGCCAGAAGGCCATGGTCGAGCACCTCGTCGAGAAGATAGCCACCCTGGAGGCGCTCCTCAGACAGGCAGACGCGACGGCTCGCGAGCTCCGCGAAGAGAGGCAATTGGCGTTCAGGATTCAAAAGAGCGTCGGATCACCGGGCAATGGCGGGCTCCAAGGTCCGACGGCACTGACGGTCATCGAGTCCGAGGAGCCACCGACCGAGGTCGAGCTCGAGACCTCTCAGTCGGCCTGACAATACAGAGCGGGTGTCCTCGCTTGCTGCCACTCTGAGGCCACTCCACAAGCCAAGAGCCCGCAGCCCGGCGATACGCCCTCTCAGCTGCGTCCACGTTCCCTTCGCCGCGATGGTAGTTGCCCAGGCCCAGATGGGCCGTCGCGTTCGCCGG
>JBATEX010000096.1:0-2211 GCA_049664225.1 Thermoanaerobaculia bacterium | reverse complement strand
AGAACCAGGTCCCAGGGTGGGTGGAGCGTCAGCGCTGGCGGGACAGTAGGCGGACCGTGATCTCGCGGAACAGCTCTTCGCTGCGGCGTTTCCACTCCGACGGTGTGAAGCTATTTGGCGGAGCCGTCAGCTGAACCTGGCCACCGCCGCCATCGGAGCTCATGATCTTGATCCGATACTCGCTCCAGATGAGCGCCCAGTCGGGCGTCACCTCGACCCTCGGGTCGAACGGCTGGCCCGAAAACTGAAGCGCATCGAGGGTCGCGCTCACCAGTGGGCTGTCCAACCCGCCGAAGGGAGAGTCGAACTTCTGGACAGCGAAATGTGAGCTCGGCTCCGGACGGAAGGTGTCGGTCAGCAGCAGGTCTTGGAAGCGTTGATTCGACTCCAGGTCCTGGAAGTTGGGGTCGGTGCGAGCCTGCAGGCGAACCCTCTCGTCGATCTGGATTGCCTGCTTGAGGTGCTCGATGGCCGGTCCTGCGAGCCCAGCCATGCCGTAGTTGCTGGCGACCACGTAGTAGGCATCGGCGGTGCCACCACTGCGTTGAATATGCGTAGCGAAATGCTGGCTGGCAGGTTCGAGGTCGCCTTTCAGGACCAGGACGACCCCCAGATTCAGATCGTTGTCGAGAGCCGCCGGTTCGAGATCTCTCGCCCGGGTCAGGGCCTCCAGAGCAGCGTCGTGGTCGCTTTCTGACAGATCGAGGGCGGCGCGGTTGAGCCAGGCCTGGCGCATCGTCGGATCGATCTCGAGAGCTTTCTCGAGGTCACTACGGCCCGTTTGCAGGTCTCCCACCATGAAGTTCGCGGTGCTGCGCAGAAGAAAGGCCTCGGCCAGGGGAGGCTTCGCCCTGACTGTTTTGTTGAGGAGCTTGATGGCTTCTTCGGCATCGCCGGCATCGACCAGCTCCTGGGCCTGCGCCAGCTGCTCGAGGTGTTTGTCAGCCGCCATCGTCGAGCTTGGCAACAGCAGACTCATCAAGGCGACGGCCAGCAACTGCACGCTGTCGAACCGGGCACAACCGGGAGGCTTCCATGCGTGAGTTTGCATATCGAAACGAATGTATTGCACCGGCCCAGGCTGATTCAAGAGCGAACTTCACAGTTGGCTTGGCGCCAGGGGCCCCATTCTGTGGTGTGATCGAATCAATGTCGATCCAGGGCTGGCGCGGACTACAATAGGCCAATGCCCAGTTCGACACCGCCGCCGACGGAGATTTCAGAGGCACTGAGCCAGCGAGTTCTCGGCCAGGAGGAGGCTGTCCGTGAAGTCTCCATTGCCGTCGCCAAGCGACTGGCTGGTTTGGTGACAGGCAACATTTTGATGATCGGCTCCTCCGGTACCGGCAAGACCAGCCTGATGCGGGCGGTCGAGCTCTTCCTGGCGGCGGATCCGGAGCTGGCCAAGCACTCGACGCTAGTCCGGGTTCACGCCAACGTGTTGGCCGAGCAGACGGTGGAGGGGCGGGCGGGTGAGGTGCTGCTGACCCGGATTCTCGACAGGGCTCGGGAACAGCTCGGGGATGATGCGTCGATGGAAGCTGTCCTCGGCCGGGCGTCGCAGGCCGTCGTGTTCGTCGACGAGATCGACAAGATTCGCTCGGTCGTCGGTGGCCAGCCGAACGTGCTCGGAATTCGGGCCCAGGAAGCGCTCCTGACGCTGATCGAGAACGAGGCTGTGCCGTTTACCCTGCCCGCATGGGCTGGTGGCAAGACGGTGACGCTCGATGCGAGCGGCCTGTTGTTCGTGGCCGCGGGTGCCTTCGAGGGGCTCTACGACAGCGTCTACGATCGAGTGACGATTGGCGCCGATCGTGGGTCGCTGCAATCGGTCAGCGTCATGGGCGAGGGCAAAGTGCACGAGGAGCTCAATTTCGCGCTCCGTGACTGGCTGCGGTATGAAGATCTCTTCGACTACGGTCTCACTCCCCAGTTTCTGTCACGCTTCGATGCGCTGGTCCTGCTCAATGATCTCGGGGAGAACGAGCTGCTGAAGATATTCCTGGAGGGCGAGGACTCCGGGTTGCATCAGGCGAGGGCCTATTTCGAGGCGATGGGTTTGGAGCTGGCGATGTCGCCGGCAGCGGCCCGACGCATTGCGGCCGAAGCGACGCGGCAACCCAGACTGGGGGCACGGGCCCTCAAAGAGGTCTTCCGTCGAGTGATGCGGAGCTACGAGTTCGAACCCCAGCGTTTCGCGACCGACGGAAC
>JBATEX010000095.1:0-30967 GCA_049664225.1 Thermoanaerobaculia bacterium | reverse complement strand
GCCCGCCATCTCAGGCCGTCCTCGCTCGTCCCTCCTCAACAACCTGCAAGGTTGCCTCCGGTGCTCCTCCCTGCGGGTGACCAGATCTAACAGACGCTTTCCACAATCTGCTCGCGGCGTCATGAATCATGCGGGCTAGGGTGTTTCGAGACAGCGAGGGTGGGGGGTCAGGAGCCAGCGACGATGCGCCAGATCTGGGTCACGACGAAGCAGAGCACGAAGCCCATGCCGAGGGGTAGCAGCGCCGAGATGGTGGTCCACTTGGCGCTACGGGTCTCCCTGTAGATCGTGTAGATCGTCGTGGAGCAGGGGTTGTGAACAAGGCTGAAGAGCATCAGGTTGACGGCCATGAGCAGAGTGAAACCCCCGGCCTGGAGCAGTCGGGTTGTAGCCTCCAGGCTGTCGAGCTCGAACATGACCCCGGTGCCGGCTCCGACACCCTCCACGCCGGTCACCAACACGGTGAGCATGAGAATGGTCGGGATGACGATCTCGTTGGCGGGAATCGCGATGATGTAGGCCAGCAGTATGATGCCGCTCAACCCCACGATGAGGCCGAAGGGCTCGATGGCTCCGATGATGTGTTGCGCCAGGCTCGTCCCGGAGACCTGGATGTTCGAGAGCAGCCAGATCACGGCTCCGGCCGGCAGGGCGAAGACCACGGCGCGCCAGAGTACGACTAGCGTTCGATCGATCATCGAGGTGTAGATCGTCTGCCAGAAACGGGGGGGGCGGTAGGGAGGAAGCTCCAGATTGAACGTGGAAACCTCGCCGCGCAAAATGGTGCGGGAAAGCAGCCAGGAGGTGGCGAACGTCAGGACCACTCCCAAGACCGCGACGGAGACCACCGCCAGGGCCGAGATGAGGCCGGCGAGATAGGCAGGCGCCAGTCCGCCGATGAAGATCGAGGCGATCAGGATCTGGGTTGGCCAGCGGCCGTTACAAAGCGCGAAATTGTTGGTAATGATCGCGATGAGCCGCTCTCTGGGGCTGTCGATGATGCGGGTCGAGACGATGGCGGCGGCATTGCAGCCCCAGCCCATGGCCATGGTCAGAGCTTGCTTGCCGTGGGCCCCTACCCGGTTGAAGGTCTTGTCCAGATTGAAGGCGACGCGTGGCAGATAGCCGAAATCCTCCAGCAGGGTGAACAGCGGAAAGAAGATCGCCATCGGTGGCAGCATGACGCTGACGACCCAGGCCGTTGCCATGTACATCCCGTCGATCAAGAGACCGTCGAGCCACCAGGGCATTCCGACGGCGGTCGCTGCAGTTTTCAGCAAAGGGTGCAGCTTGTCGAGAAACAGGGTTGCCAGCATCTTCGACGGTACGTTGGCACCGGCAATCGTGATCCAGAACACCCCGGTAAGGAGAGCCAGCATCAAGGGAAAGCCCAGAACGCGACTGGTCACCAGGCGGTCGATCGCCCGATCCAGGTCGAAGCGGGGTTTTTCACCAGTGCGGTGGACGGCGCGATCGGCCAGACGCGCAGCCTCCGTGTAGATCAATTCCATCAACTCCTGGTGGAAGTCCTTTCCCACTTGCCAACGCAGGCTCGCCGCGAGAGCAAAGATGTCCTCGGTATCGGGTCGCTCGGTATCTGGAAACGAGGCGGCCAGCGAAGAGGAATCGGCCGCACCCTCTGAGAGGAGATGCGGCTCTTGGAGCTCGCCCAACTCTCCGTTGCGGAAGGCCTCGGCGATTCTCTCGTCGCCGTCCAGTAGACGCAGGGCCACCCACTGGGCGTTGGGCAGCCCCGGATAGGCTCTCTCGACTTCCACGGTCAGTTGCCGGACGGCGCGTTTGAGGGAGGAAGACTGGCTGCCTACCCTTCGTGGCTTGTTTTTCAGCTGGCCGCTGGCGACCTCGGCGATGACCCGATTCAGCTCGTCGAGACCCTCTCCGGAGCGGGCCGACGTGGGGACGACCGGCACCCCTAGATCGCGTGCCAGGCGGCGGTGGTCGATCTCCAGCCCCTTGCGCTTCGCCTCGTCCATCAAGTTGAGGCAGACGACCGCGCGATCGGTGATCTCCAGGACCTGGAGTACCAGGTTCAAGTTGCGCTCCAGTCGGGTGGCGTCCACGACGACGACCGTCACGTCGGGCTTGCCGAAGAGGATGAAATCACGTGCGATCTCTTCATCCACACTGGTTGAAAGAAGAGAATAGGTGCCGGGCAGATCCACGAGCTTGTAGCGTGCCTGGCCGATCGAGAAGCCGCCTTCGGCACGGGCCACCGTCTTGCCAGGCCAATTCCCGGTGTGCTGACGCAAGCCGGTCAGGGCGTTGAAGACCGTGCTCTTGCCGGTGTTGGGATTGCCGGCCAGGGCTACCACATAGTCCCAGTTCTCCATGTCCACGCCCAGCTTGACCAGATTGGGCAGGCTATGGGCCGGACAGGTAGCGCAATCGGCTGGACTGTGGCTCATGAGGCCGCACTCGCTTCGAGCCGCTCGATCTGGATCTGATCGGCCTGGTCCTGTCGCAGGGCGATGACGGCGCCGCGGATGCGGTAGCCGGTTGGATCTCCACTGGGGCTGCGGAGCTCGGCTTCGACAACCGTGCCCGGTACCAGGCCGAGATCCAGCATCCGTCGTCGCTCGGGGGCGCGCAGGGTCGGTGCGATGGCGACGACTCGAGCCTGCCGGCCCAGCGGCAGCTCGGAAAGCCGCTCGAAGGGTCCAGGCATCTCTACCTCTTCGGGCAACGGGGCCACCGAGAGATTCGCTGCCAGTACCGGTGCTAGGACGATCTCTTCGGCGTTGGCTTCGAATCGGATACGCCGTGGAGTCGATTCGTTGACCCGAACCCGCATTCCTGGGTGCAGGCCCTCGGCCAACAACTGGGCGTAGACCGCCTCGGGCTCGTCCTCGATGTGGACGATCTCGGCCAGCTCGCCGACCGGCAGCTCGGTCAGGGGGCTGCCCTGCGGTGGTGGCATCTCGCCACTGGCTGTTGGTATGGGGTCGCCATGTGGATCGAACGGGGGATTGCCCATCTTGGCGGCGAGGGCCTCCGCTTCGGCAGGCGTCGTGGTGTGCTCCCGGAGCTCCGCCTCCTGATGCCAGGCTCGAGGTTCCAGCCCCGTCTCGTCCGAAAAGTAACGCTCCCAGAGGCGATGGATCCGGATCACCTGCAAGGCGTGTCTACGGCCTTCACTGGTTAGCAGGTAACCACCTTCGCCAGAGGAGATGAGCCCTTGCACTTCGAGGCTCTCCAGCAGCTCGGCAGCGCGGTTGCCCGAGATCGTCAGAACGCCCGACAGGCTCTGAAGCGTGCCCACCTGTTGCCGATATTCACAGTCGAATAGGTGCTTGAGTGCATCCTCGACGAGAACCCGCTCGGTCGCTTTCGAGGCCCGAAGGAGCCTCCACAGCAGGCCGCGATCGGGCCGCAGCAGATAGATGGCCGTGAGCGTCAGGCCGATCACCCAGAGAAGTGCGAGGTACGGATTGATCATGATCGTTCTGGGAGTGTCGAGTGGAGGTACGGCCAAGGCGGCGAGTTTTAGAGTACTCAAAAACAGGGAATCTGTCAATCAAATGCGTATTGCGGAAGTGATTGGAACGCTCTGATTCGTCGCTTACCTAGTATCCTTCGGCTATGGCACGCATAGGGGAGCCAAACCCCCTCGGCAAGTCGGTGGGCCTCCTGGTCGGCATCTGTGGGTTCACCGGGGTTCTGCTGGCGCCCTGGCTCGCCGCCCCCTGGGCCCGCGCCCTCTTTTGGTTGGTTCCGTTGATGGCACTGGGGTCTCTGGCCTTGCTGATCTTCCGCCGTCAGCACCGAGCGTCGGTCCTCGTCGCAGTGCTCTTGCTCTGCGCCGTCGCCGCGGTGCTTCTCGCGCCGGCCCTGAGTGCCATGCCCCGCCTCGCCAGGTCGACGTTGGCCAGCGCAGTCCTGATGGCTTCGTGGTGGATCACGGTGGCGATCCCCATTCCCGCCACCTCGCTGCTACCTCTCGTTCTGTTTCCGATCTTCGGAATACTCACGAGCAAGGAAACCGCGGTCAACTATGCGAGCGAGATCATCTTCCTATTTATGGGCGGCTTCATTCTGGCCCTGGGAATCCAGCGCTGGGGCCTGCATCGACGCATCGCGTTGCACATCGTCCAGGTCTTTGGCACCAATCCGTCCCGCATGGTTCTCGGGTTTATGGTGGCGACCGCCTTTCTGTCGATGTGGATCTCCAACACGGCGACCAGTCTCATGATGCTGCCGATCGCTCTCGCCGTCGTCGCCTCACTGCGTGAGGTCGAAGGGGATCGCATCGTGGGTTTCGCGCCGGCGCTGCTGCTCGGCATCGCCTACTCCGCCTCGATCGGCGGCCTGGCCACTCCCATAGGGACACCTCCCAACATCTCGTTTCTCAGAATCGTGGAGATTCTCTTCCCAGACGCGCCCACTATCTCGTTCGGCAGTTGGTTTCTCGCCATTCTTCCCGTTGTGTTGGTCTTTCTTCCCATTGCCTGGCTGCTCCTGATTCGGATCTTTGGCAGCCGGGTTCCGAGTGGCTCGCTCTCCGCTGGTCGGGGGGTCATTGCCGAAGAGATCCGAGCCTTGGGGAGGATAAGCGGTGCGGAGCGTCGCATGCTGTGGATCTTCGTGATCACAGCCTTGTTGTGGATCACCCGAGGCGATCTGGATCTCGGAACGTTCCGGATTCCGGGTTGGGCCAGTCTCGTCGAGGCCTGGCTGCCGGGGCGCTTCTCGGCAGGCCACCTGCACGACGCGACAGTCGCCATGGGCATGGCGCTACTCACGTTCTTGATTCCAGGCGACCGGCAGCCGGATGGTAAGCGTCCGGCCCTGATGGACTGGGAGACTGCGGTTCAGCTGCCGTGGGGAATCCTGCTGCTCTTTGGCGGCGGATTCGCGCTGGCGCTGGCCTTCAAGGAGTCGGGCCTGGCGGAGTACTTTGCAGCCTCGTTCGCCAGGCAGGTCGGTGGCCTGCCGCCCTTCCTGCTGGTGATTGCCACCTGTCTGCTGCTGACTTTTCTGACCGAGGTCACCTCGAATACGGCGACCACCGAGGTCCTGCTGCCGATTCTGGCTGGAACGGCGACCGCCATGGGGGTCCATCCACTGCTACTCATGCTGCCGGCGACCCTGTCGGCAAGCTGTGCCTTCATGTTGCCGATCGCCACGCCACCAAACGCCATCGTTTTCAGCTCTGGCGAGGTGGAGATCCGCGACATGGTTCGGGCAGGCCTGGTCCTCAACGTCGTCGGAGTCTTGGTGATCGCTACGCTCTTTTTCCTCGTCTCCTCACGACTTCTGGGCCTCGACCTGTCGACGATGCCCCTCTGGGCCGTGCAGTAGGGGGGTCCTGGGGCTTGGGTCCTGGGCCCTGAGGAGGGCCTGGGGGCGTAGGGGTTTGAGACCCCCTTTCGAGGATCGTTGGTCCACACCCTTAGGCCCTTAAGCCCTTAAGCCCTCAAATCCAAGCCCCCAAGCCTCTCGTCATGCAACCCATACCCTCTCGGCCCGTACTATCATTGGTACGTCATGGTCTACGTGTACCGATACGTCGGAGGTCTCGCTCTCGTCCTGCTCTTGGTTCTGGGGCTAGGCTGTGCGGGCGATGAGACCGGCATTCCGGCATCGGTGCTCGACCAACAGGCGGCTACACCGGTGGTGGAGCAACAGGCTGCGACACCAGCCCAGCCGCAGGGTGGCGGAGGAAACGCCCTCGACGACATCTCCGTTTTTCCCAGCTTTATGCCGGCCCTGGGATTCAGCACGGATACGTCGGATTGTCAGCTGACGGATGATCCCTACAGCGCCTGTATCTAGAATGCAGGCGGACGGGATCTGGAGGTAACGCGTGATGAGAAAGACATGGCTTCCCCTGATGACAGTGGCTGCGGTTCTCTTGGCCTCGCCCCTTCTTGCCGGGGACGAGGAAGAGGAGAAGAAGTACTGCTCGAACGAAGTCGAGGATTGTGTCCGAACGATGAAGGAGAAGTTCGCCCAAAGAGGCTGGGTCGGCATCAACATGGAGGCGAACGAGGAAGCCGGTGGTGTCGTGCTGACGTGGGTCTCTCCCACCAGTCCGGCCGAGAAGGCGGGCCTGAAGAAGGGTGACCTTCTGACCTCGCTAAACGATGTGCCCTATGACGAGGCCAACGAAGAGAAGCTAAAACAGGAGTACGAGTCGTTTCGTCCTGGTGGCACCGTGACCTTCGGCATCGAGCGCGACGGTGAAGGACAGGACGTCACTGTCACTCTGGAGCCGATGCCTGAGGAGATCTTGGCGAAGTGGATCGGCGAGCACGTCCTCCACTACCACGGAGAGGAGTATTCAGAGCACGTCGACTGAAGAAGTCTGGGAGAGGTCGGTCCCCTCCCCTCTCCCGACATGGGTCCTGGGTCCTGGGCTTTGAGACGGCCGGCGATGCAGCCGGCCGTTTTTGTGTCTGGGGTAGGCTGCGCCCTCAATCAGATCTGCTCGAGCGCCGCGACCGTACTTGCAGGGTGGACGAGACAAGGAGACCATGCATGAAGAGATGGAGACGCAATCTGACGGTGCTACCGCTGCTGAGCATCGGCCTCGGGCTGGGGGGCATCGTCATAGCCGATGAGTTGCCGGAGGGTGTGGAGCAGATCCTTGAACGCGGCAAGATCGCCGCCATCTCCAATCCACAGTTCGTTACGGCCGATAAAGCGGAGATCGCCGACGATGCGTGGGTGCTGGGAGTGGAGATCGACGGACAGGCCCGCGCTTACAGCCTGAATCTGCTCAACCGGCACGAGGTGGTCAACGACCAGATCGGCGAGAAGTCGTTTGCGGCGGTCTGGTGACCATTGGCCAACACGGCCGTAGTCTACGACCGCAAAGTAGGAGACAAAGAGCTCAACTTCGAAGCCTCGGGAGCGCTGATGGACGCCTCTCTGGTCATGCGCGACCGCGAGACCGACAGCTGGTGGTCGATTATGACATCTGATGCGATTGGCGGGGAGTTGGACGGCACCGACCTGGTTGAGCTTCCTCAGGGCGAGAAGGCCACCTGGAAAGACTGGCGCAAGCGTCACCCGGACACCCTGGTGCTGTCGGTGGACGGTGCGGAGCACATCGACAACAACCCCTATGACAACTACTTCGCTTCCGAGGGTACCTTTCGCGATCTGAAGATCGATGATCAGCGCTTGGCGCCAAAGGACTCCATCTACTCCTTCTGGTGGGGGGACGAGCCATATGCCGTGCCCCACACCGCCTACCCAGGTGGCAGGGTCCTGGAGGTCGAGGGCTGGGGCGACAAGCGACTGTTCCTCTATCGTGGCAAGAAGGCCTCCATCTTCGAGTCTTCCCAGGCCTGGGTCGTTCCGGCGACCTTGGCGGACCAGACTAAGAAGTCGAAAGACCTCCTGGCGCTACTGACATCGGGCGACGCCGAACGGGCCGAAAGGCTCACTGGCTTCGACACCTTCTGGTACAACTGGGTTTCGGTCAACCAGAATACCCATCTGGTGCGGTAGGAACTCACTTCAGGGAAGCAACTCCCTCCCTGGCGCAGTGGGGAGCCAGGGTCGGGGATCGTCTATCCACACCGCAGACGGGGAGTGTAGAGAGGCTGAAGGGTCGCAATCGTGTATCCTTCCCGCCGAACTGATGACGGAGACCGCTCGCATGAACAGGATTCTGGTCCTCTTCGCCCACCCGGCACTGGAGAAGTCGCGAGTCAATCGGCAGTTGTTAGCTGCAGTGCGCGACCTACCCGGGGTGACGTTCCACGATCTCTACGAGGCCTATCCCGAGTTCGATATCGACGTGCGGAGAGAGCAGGACCTGTTGGTCGAGCACGATGTGATCGTCTTGCAGCACCCGTTCTTCTGGTACAGCACTCCGGCTCTGCTCAAGGAGTGGCAGGATCTCGTGCTCGAGCACGGCTGGGCCTATGGCTCCGAGGGAAGGGCTCTGGTCGGTAAGTGTGCCCTGAGCGTGATCACCACCGGGGGTGGCGAGAGCGCCTACCAGGAAGGTGGACTGAACCGTTTCACGATGCGTCAGTTCCTGGCTCCGATCGAGCAGACCTTCCGCCTGTGCGGTGTGGAGTACCTGCCCCCCTTCGTCGTCCACGGCACCCTTGGCATGGCCAGGGAGAAGATTCGCTCTCACGCCGAGGACTATCGACGAATTGTCGAAGCCCTGCGGGACGAGACTTTGCACATCGAGGCCGCTCGCGCAATGCTGCGGATCAACTCCCAAGTCGACGAGCTGCTGCGGGAAGCACCGGAGCGAGCCTGATGTACGGCGAAGGCTTCTTTCTTCAAGCCCTGATCTATTTGACCGCGGCGGTGGTGTCGGTGCCGATCGCCAAACGCCTCGGCCTGGGCTCGGTGCTGGGTTATCTGCTGGCCGGGGTCGTCATCGGTCCCTTCGTCCTGGGCCTAGTTGGCGAGGAAGGGCAGGATGTCCTGCACTTCGCCGAGTTCGGGGTGGTGCTGATGCTCTTCCTGATCGGTCTCGAGCTCGAGCCGGCCCGAGTCTGGAGCCTGCGGGCGCCGATTCTGGGGCTCGGCGGCTCACAGGTCGCCGCGACCACCATCATTCTGGCGGTTATCGGCCTGCTGTTCGGGCTCGCTTGGCGGCCGGCCCTGGCGATCGGTCTTTCCCTGGCCCTTTCGTCGACCGCCATCGTTCTGCAGACCCTCAGCGAAAAGGGCCTGTTGAGGACCGCTGGCGGCCGGAGTGCCTTTTCGGTGCTGCTCTTTCAGGACATTGCGGTGATTCCGATCCTCGCCATCCTGCCGCTCCTGGCAACTGCTGGGCGGGCCCAGCATGCTGCAGACGAGGGCAGTCACGGTGTCACCTGGGTCGAGGGTCTTCCCGGCTGGGCCGAGACGCTGGTGGTCGTCGCCGCTGTCGCCGTCATCATCCTCTTCGGGCGATACCTGCTGCAGCCCTTCTTTCGCTTCATCGCCCGCACCGGCATGCGTGAGCTGTTCACGGCAGCAGCCCTGCTGCTGGTCATCGCCACCGCCATGCTGATGAGCAAGGTCGGCGTCAGCCCTGCCTTGGGAACGTTTCTGGCTGGAGTCGTCTTGGCGCGCAGTGAGTATCGCCATGAGCTCGAAAGCGACATCGAGCCCTTCAAGGGCCTGCTGCTCGGACTCTTCTTCATCGCTGTCGGTGCGGCGGTCGACTTCGAACTGATCGGTCGCAACCTCGGACCGGTGCTGTCGCTCGTGTTGCTCTTGATGGTCGTCAAGTGGGGGATCCTGTTCATCCTGGGGCGCGTCTTTCGGATGAGCATGGATCAGAATCTCCTGTTCTCGTTTTCGCTGGCCCAGGGCGGTGAGTTCGCCTTCGTGCTGCTGTCGTTCGCGGTGCGAGAGGGTGTGGTGCCAGCCGATCTGGCCTCGGCCCTGATCGCCGTAGTGGCGCTGACGATGGCGGCGACGCCGATCGTGATGCTCTTGAACGAGAAGATCGTGCAGCCGCGATTCGGCACCCGGGAGCGCGACGAGCGCCCACCGGACGTCTTCGACGAGCAGAACCCCGTGATCATCGCGGGTTTCGGCAGCTTCGGTAGCATCGTCGGACGCCTGCTACGAGCGAATGGCGTGGGTACGACGGTCCTTGAGTACGACTCAGATCGCGTCGACCTGCTTCGCAAGCTGGGAATGAAGGTCTTCTACGGGGATGCGTGCCGCACCGATCTGCTGCGAGCGGCAGGCGCCGAGCACGCCAAGCTATTGGTAGTGGCCATCGATTCCCACGACAAGCGGATGGAGCTCGTCGACACGGTACGAAAGCACTTTCCGCACATCACGCTGCTCGTCCGTGCGCGAAGGCGTCGCGAGGCCTACGACCTGCTCGAGGCCGGTGTCGAGCACGTCTATCGGGAGAAACTGGACACCGGGCTGCGGACCGGAGTCGAGGCGCTGCGGCTGCTGGGTCGGAGGGCCTATCAGGCCGTTCGGGCGGCGCAGAAGTTCCGTCTTCACGACGAGGCGGCGGTACGAGAGCTGTCTGAGATGCGCCACGATGACAAGCTCTACTTCCACACCGCCCGTCAGCGCATCGGCGATCTCGAATCGCTGCTGCTCAGTGACCTCCAAGACACCGGAGAGACCCGGGATACTGGCTGGGACACCGAGTCCCTGCGCGAGGAGTACGGTGATCGGGAATCTGGGTAGCCGTAGCGTCGACTGGGAAACCGGGCTGCAGACTGGAAGCGCGTTTCCCAGGCCATTCGTCGAGCGCGAGCGGCAGCGAATCTGCTATGAGGAGACCGGCTCCGGTCCGGCGATCCTCCTGGGTCACGGCTTCTTCTGTTCCGGCGAGATATGGCGCTATCAAGTGCCCGAGTTGGCACAGTTCTACCGGGTGATCAACCCGGATTATCGGGGTCATGGACGAAGCAGCCCACTGCGAGAGGAGCTCGGCCTCGACGACCTGGTCGACGGTGAGAGCTTCCCGATGGAGGTGCACTTCGTGCACCAAAACGAGGGGGTGACTTCGCGGTGGTCGGACTGCTCTTTCGGGAGGGCGACTTCAACGAACTACTCGATCAGCTGCCCTCGCTCAAGGCCGAGCCGGTGAGGATCCCTTCGAGGGTCGTCCTGGATTGAAGCCCCGGCCTGGATTCAGAGAATCGGTGCCGTGATTCGGGCTAAAGACTCTAGGGGCGGCGGGAGGCCAAGTCCTTTACCGACAGGCGCAGCTTCTTCATGCGGGAACGCAGAGTGTTGGGATGCAAGCCCAGGATCTCGGCTGCGCCGCCTCCACCTCCGACCTGTCCGTCTGTAGCCTCGAGCACGCGCTGAATGTAGTCCTTCTCAAACTCGGCCAGACTCTTGAAACCGGTCGCGCCGGATTCTCGTCCCGGCGTGCCACCGAAGTGAGCCGGCAACCGTAGAACCCCACCGGTGGAAACCACGACCGATTCCTCGAGTAGGTTTTGCAGCTGCCTGACGTTGCCCGGCCAGGAATAGGACTGCAAGGTGCGCAGCACCCCGGAGGGGACCTCGCAGACGGTTCTGCCGACCCGCGCGCAGATCAGGGGCAGGAAGTGCTCGACCAGAAGAGGGATATCCCGCTGTCGATCTCGTAGCGGCGGCACGGTGATCGGGTAGACGTGCAGCCGGTAAAAGAGATCCTCGCGAAATCGACCCGACCCGACTTCTCCTTCGAGATTGCGATTGGTCGCAGCAATCAGGCGAACGTCGGTCTTCTTGGTTTCCGAGCTGCCTACCGGCTCGAACTCACCGTCCTGCAGGACTCGCAACAGCTTGGGTTGCAGATCCAGGGGCAGCTCACCGACCTCGTCCAGAAACAGAGTGCCGCCATTGGCGAGTTCGAACCGCCCAACGCGTTTGCTCTTCGCATCGGTGAAAGCGCCGGCCAGGTGACCGAAGAGCTCGCTCTCGACCAGGTTGGCGGGCAGGGTCGCGCAGTTGAGGCGTACGAAGGGACTTGTCGAACGCTGGCTGCGATCGTGGATCGCGCGGGCGACGAGCTCCTTGCCGACGCCGGTCTCGCCCTGGATCAGGACGGTCGTATGGGTGGGGGCGACCTGCTCGATGCGGAAGAGGACGTACTTGAGAGCCTCGCTCTCGCCGATGATGTTTGAGAAGACCCCCTCGAGCTTGATCTCTTCCTTGAGGTACAGGTTCTCCTCCTCGAGCTGAGACTTGAGCGCTTCGATCTGTTCCAGCGCCTTGTCCCAGGCCTGCTCGGCTTCCCGTTGGGCGGTGACATCGGCTCCCACGCTCAGGACCTCGAGGGATCCGTCTTGCGAGCTGCGGAAAAGCACGTTGCGCCAGACGATGGTCCGCAATCTGCCGTCCTTGGTCTGGAGCGCCGCCTCGAAGCTCGGCTCCACTCGGCCCTTGAAGGCCTCCTCGAGTTTCTGGAAAACGCTCTCTTGCTCACTGTCCGGCAAGAGTGTCCGAGCATGCATGCCGAGCAGTTCGTCTTCCCCGTACCCGCTGACGAAGGCGAGGTGAGGGTTGGCGTAGTCGATCGTGCCGTCGTCTCGAATCCGAGCCACCAGGAGGTCGACCCCTTCGAGGAGCGAGCGCCAGCGTTGCTCGTCCGAGCGCACCCTCTCCGACAGGACCGATGCCCTGGCGACTTCTGCCGCGAGCTGGTAGCTGGTCACGAGGGCGATAGCTAGGAAGAAGTAGCTCACCAGGTAGGGCGAGGCGAGAAGGCCGAGATCCACGAGCGTGGTGTGAACGAGTGCCAAGCCAAGGAAGAAGCTGATCGCCCCGAGGATGGCGGCCTGCCGTCGCTTCCCGGCACGCCGCATGTCGAGGAAGGTGAGAAAGGCGAGCAGCAGAACGGCCAGGGCCGAAAGATCGGCCAGGGCCTTGGTTGCGTCCGTGCGGGCGATCGCGACTGTGTAGGTCTCTCCCCAGGCAGTGGCCACCTGATCCAGGCCCGAGACCTCGGCCAGGGCGAGTCCGGTCGGTCGAGCCGCGTTAATCAGGGCGCACGCCACCCAGCCTGCCGTTGCAACCCAGGCGAGCCTGCGCCGTCCGGACTCGGAGTAGCTGACCACGAACCAGGCCAGGGCGATGAAGAGGATGGCGATGCAGTAGTTGGCGAGTCGAAAGCCGCTGATAAAGGTCTCGACGGAGGTAGCGCCACTCATCCGAATCTCGGCGACGGCCACGCCTGCTGCGGCCAACGTCGCCACGGAGAAGATGAGGTAGCTCACCTCGCTGCGTCGTCGCAGCCAGATCAGAAGCTGCAGAAGCGCGAGGGACACACAAGTGGCTGCGGCTACGATCCACCCTGTGACAAGGAGAGTCATGTCAAAGGAGAGCTTAGCAGCCCGGGCACGAAATATCGTACCGAGACCGCACTTCGTGTCGGCGATGGGCAGTACCAGTAATCTCGTGGGCGAGGAATCAATTTAATTCATTGAAACAAAGGCGCTTAACCGGATCTTGAGAAATTGGTGAGGTTGGCACAGGTGGTGCAAAGTGCCAAGACCGTGGAAAGCATCGGACCAGTCGAAAAGACGCGAGAGGGGCCCAGCGATCGCGTCGGCTTCGAGATCACCTTCTGGATCGCGCCTGCCAACCGGGTGGAGTTCCTGCAGACGGCCATCTCCCTGCTGTCGGTCCCGGGCGACAGAGCACTCTGCAGCCGCAGCTGCTTCGAGAGAGTGGGCGCCGAGAACATGTTCCTGTGGAGGGAGAGCTGGGGCACGCGGGCTGCTGTCGACGAGCGGCTGGAGTCCGTTCCCTTGCGAGCCCTGCTGGGAGCGATCGAGGTTCTGGGCAGAATGGAGGAGATGAAGATGCTGGAGTTCTTCGACTGGGCGGAGCGAAGCCGAGGGTAGGCATGAGATCGACGCGGAGCATTCACAGGGACACGGCAGACAGGCGACAGAAAGAGGAGCACAGAGATGACCGTACGACGACACAAGAGACTCAATCCCCTGTGGATGTTGGTTCTTCTTGGGATCTGCATCTCCGGCCTTGCAGTAGCCCAGGCGGAACAACCGGACACAGAAGCGGCAGGTGCAGACGAGGGTGAGGAAGCGGCGTCCGAAATCTCGGACGAGGAGCGCGCCACCATGGCGCTGGACTCCACAGCCACACAATGGTCGTTTCAGTTCGCCTGGCAGGCGATGCCCGACTATCACGACGACACGCTCGCCGATGGCACGACCCGACCGGCCGGCAATACCGACTTCCTGCAGCTGCGGATCGTGGCTCCGATTCCTCTCAAGGGGTTTACCATCCTGCCGCGGGTGACGATCCGCCACTACGAGAACGCCCAGGGTCAGTCGGGCATCGGTAACACCGAGATCTTCGGTCTGATCATCCCGAAGAGTTGGGATTGGGGCAGCGGTCGCTTTGGCATCGGACCCCTGGTGACCCTGCCCGGGGATGAAGAGGTGGCCCGCGACGAGTGGGGCTACGGCTTGGCCATGGCGGTGGTCAATGCGAAGGGCAACTGGTTCTACGGGATTCTGATGACCCAGGTGTGGCGGGCGGTGGATCCCGATCAGCAACGACCACCCGGGCCAGTCAACGACACCAATCCCCTCGGCATCGTGCCGATCGTCAACTACAAACTGGCCAAGGGTTGGTACATCTCCAATGGCGACATGGTGGCCCAGTACGACTGGGAGTCGGGCCAGCTCTACATTCCCATCGCCTTTCGACTGGGCAAGGTGTTCGTCAAGGCGAAGCACACATGGAACTTCTACGGCGAGTACCGCACCAGCCTAATCTACAAAGGCTGGAACGGTAGCGCCGTGAAGAATTCGTACCGCATCAACGCGACCTACTCCATCCCGGTGGGATAGAGCACGGTCGAGACAGAAGAAGGAGAGCGGAATAATGGATACGATATTTCTACGCAGGACAGCTGTTGCACTCGCTTTGGCCGCGGCGTTGTTCGCCGGATCGTCCATGGCTCAGGACAAGCCGAACATCCTGGTGATCTGGGGCGACGACATCGGGGTGCACAACATCAGCGCCTACAACCACGGCATCATGGGCTACCAGACGCCCAACATCGATCGCATAGCCAAGGAAGGAGCTCTGTTCACCGACTCCTACGCCCAGCAGAGCTGTACGGCCGGGCGCGCCTCGTTCATCCTGGGGCAGCATCCGTTTCGTACGGGTCTGCTGACGATCGGCATGCCGGGATCGGACCATGGCATGCCCGATTGGGCGCCGACGATTGCCGATCTGCTCAAGGACCAGGGCTACACCAGCGGGCAGTTCGGCAAGAACCACCTCGGCGATCGGGACAAGCACCTGCCGACCGAGCACGGCTTCGACGAGTTCTTCGGCAACCTCTACCACCTGAACGCGGAAGAGGAGCCGGAGACCTATTACTACCCGAAGGATCCGGAGTTTCGTGAGAAGTTCGGACCGCGGGGAGTCATCCACTCCTACGCCGACGGTCGTGTGGAGGACACGGGTCCGTTGACCCGTAAACGCATGGAAACGGTGGACGAGGAGTTTCACGGCGCAGCGATGAACTTCATCGATCGCGCTCATGCCGCCGACAAGCCCTTCTTCGTCTGGTACAACGCTACGCGGATGCACGTGTGGACGCGCCTCAGACCCGAGGCGGTGGGCCGCACGGGCATCGGTCTCTATCCCGACGGCATGGTCGAGCACGACGACATGGTCGGCAGGGTGCTGGCCAAGCTCGACGAGCTCGGCATTGCCGAGAACACCATCGTCATCTACTCCACCGACAACGGTGCCGAGAGCTTCACCTGGCCCGACGGTGGCGTGACTCCGTTCCACGGTGAGAAAGGAACCACGTGGGAGGGCGGCTTCCGGGTGCCGCTGGTCGTACGCTGGCCGGGCCTGATCGAGCCAGGAACGGTATACAACAACATCATCTCCCAGGAAGACTGGATGCCGACCCTGCTCCACGCCGCGGGCGTGCCCGGTATCCAGGAGAAGCTCATGCAGGGCTACACCGCCAATGGCAAAGACTGGCGGGTCCACCTCGACGGCTACGACTTCCTGCCGTTTTTCGAGGGCGAGGACGATGAGTCGCCGCGCGACGAGATCGTCTACTTCAGCCAGGGCGGTGAGCTCAACGCGGTGCGCTACCGCAACTGGAAGGTTCACTTCGCCATGCAGACGGGCAACATCGCTACCTCGACTCGCGAGGTGACGGGATGGCCTGCGATTGTCAATCTGCGGGCCGACCCTTATGAGGAGATGATGTTCGAGGCCGAGATGGGCTACCTGCGGTGGTACGCCGACAACATGTGGATCTTCGTGCCGATCCAGACGGTGATCAAGGAGTTCCTGACGACCATACCGGACTACCCGTTCCAGGAGGGCTCGAGCCTGAACGCGGCTGGCATCAACTACGGCACGCTCAAGCAGATGAAGGCCATGGAGCGCCTGCAGGAATTGGAGACACTGGCCCGGCCAAACAACTGAGAAAGGTTCCCCGGGGGCCTAGGGCCCCCCGGGGACCTTGTCGCCGCAGGCAGAAACACGATGGCCTTGAGAGGAATCCCACGAGTCATCCTCATTGCGCTGCTGCTCGGCGGGTACGCCTCGCTCTACGCCGCCGAGGCCGAGGATGAAAAGCCGGCCTCCGCTGCGGAGGAGCCGGCCGCTCGGCCGAGCTACTTCCTGCTGCCGATCGAGGTCGACAGCGACTCGGGTGCGTCCAACGGCGACGCGCTGATGGCTCGTCTGATTCCGGCCAACTCGTTCGCCCTGGGCGACAGCTGGCGGCTCATGAACATCGCCATCATCATGCTCGCGGACGCTCCGGGCGGTAGGCCGGGCTCGCCGGGGAATCCCGACTCGATCCCGAGTCCCCAGGTCTTCGGTCTCGGCGACTTCACCGACGCATTGATGCTCGGCCGGCCAGGCGGCTGGTGGGGCTTGGGGCTGATCTTCGGAATCCCCACTGCGACCGACGACGCCCTGGGCAGTGGCAAGTGGTCGGCGGGCCCCGCCTTGCGGCTTTCGCGTCGATCCGGGCCGTGGCTCCTCAGCCTTCTCGCCGGCAATCTCAAGTCGTTTGCTGGTGATCGCAACCGCGGCGAAGTGCACCAGCTGCTGGTGCGCGGCCTCGTCCGGCGCACCTTCAACGAGAGGTGGTTCTTCATCTACGCGCCCATCATCACGGCGAACTGGAACGCCAGCTCGGGCCAGCGCTGGCTGCTACCGGTCGGCGGCGGCCTCGGCAGGCATTTCCTGGCCCGCAGGCCGTTCAACGTGACCCTGCAGTACTACAGCAACGTGGTCCGGCCCGACGGTGCTCCGCGTAGCGTGATCCGGTTCGGGCTGACCATCCCGTTCCGCATTCCCGACAGCTAGAAACCGACCTCGCCTAGCGAGTGCAACGACAAGGAGCCCTATGGGAAGGATCCAGAAATGAACTCGAGAAACCTCGCGATGCTCATCGCCATCGGCGTCATTCTGCTGATCGGTGGTACCGAGAAACCTCTTCGAGCGGAGGAAGGGCATGGCGAAGCGGTGGAAGCTGATGCGAGTGGACTCCGACTCAGCCGCTACGCCAACTGGATCTTTCGCAGCTTCCTGCAGGACGAGAGCGACGACGCGACCACGCTGGGACTGGAGTTCGAGAGCAAGCTCAGCCTAAAGAGCCTCGAGATCAAGAACATCTCGTACTTCGAGGTGGCGGAGTACAGCCGCGGCATACCGGGTCAACCGGCGGGTAATCCGGATCCGGGCACCGCGGCCGCCGATGGCATCACCGACTTGCTCACCGCGTTCTGGTTTTCGAAGAAGAGTGAACACCACGGAAAACACCATTTCGCGCCTGGGGTGGCGGCTCAGTTCCCGACCGCCTCGGACGATACCCTCGGCAGCGGCAAGTGGTCGCTCGGACCCAGCTTGGATTACGAGTACGAGAGCGGCCGCTGGTTCGCCGGCGCCATCGCGCTGCAGGTCTGGTCGGTTGCCGGCGACGAGGATCGAAAGAGCGTCAACATGCTCATGATCAAGCCGTTTGCCTTCTATTCGGTGAACGAGCACTGGGACCTGACGTACGTTCCCTACGGCATCCAGGTGTACTGGAACAAACCGTCGGGTGACAAGTTGTATCTCCCTGTGGGCGGTGGAGTACAGCGACACTTCGAGCTCGGCTGGGCACAGATGAACCTCGGTTTGCAGTTTTTTCACAATCTCGTGCGGCCCGCCGAAGGTACTGTCAATGATCTACGATTCCTCGTCGAGTTCAGATTCCACGACGCTCACGCTTGGGTGACAGAGTAAGACGTATCGAATCGAAGTCGAGGAGCTGAGGGTATTCGAGGAAAATGGTCTTGGCACGAAAGAGCTCGACGAGAGTCCTCCTGGTGATGGCAGTCGTTGGGATGTGGGCGGCTGCGGTGGTGGCGCAGGAGGCCGTGGAACGCGTCTTCTTGCTGCCGTTCGAGATCGAATCCGACTTCGGAGCCGACAACGGCGACGCCATCATCGGACGAGTGATTCCCGTCAACTCCATTGTTGTCCGCGAAGATTGGAAGTTGTTCAACGTCGCGATGGTGACGATCGCGGATGCGCCGGGAGGAAGACCCGGTGTTCCCGGTAACCCGGAACCGATTCCCGGGCCCAAGGTCTTCGGCCTCGGTGATCTCACCGACGCCGTCTTCTACACGCGAACGACATCCGAGGGTTTGATGTGGGGTGTGGGGGTGGCCGTCGGTATTCCCATCGCGACCGACGATCTTCTGGGCAGCGGCAAATGGCAGGCGGGGCCGGCGGTGCGCCTCGGCCACCAGGTCGGCGCCTGGCGGTTCGGGGTACTCGCCACCAATCGATGGTCGTTCGCCGGCGATTCCGACCGGGCGGACATTCATCAGCTGCTGGCGCGAGGGCTGGTCCGACGTACCCTCGGCGGGAAATGGTTCTTCGTCTCCGCACCCATCATCACGGCGAACTGGAACGCCGCCTCGGGGCAGAGATGGCTCGTGCCGCTGGGCGGTGGCATCGGCAGGAGCTTCGAGTACGATCCACCGCGGATCAACGTCTCCTTGCAGGCCTATGCCAACGTCATCAAGCCCGACGGCGCTCCTGATTGGGTCGTGCGGATCGGATTCACGTTTCCGGTGCGGCTTCCGGGAGGAAGTCTGTAGAAGATTGGTGAAACAGAAAGCTACGTCATGAGAGTGGAAGGCGGAACTCGAGCAGACTGATTGAAGTACCGACCGACTCGGCCGTCTCGGATCTTCCGTTCTACGACTTCGCAAAGCTGGGGAGGAAATGAGTGCCATGCGAGAGTCATTGGCTGCCAAGGCCCTGCGGGGCTTCTTTATCCTGTTGCCGTTCCTGATCGCCTACTTGATGGCGGGGCAGTTGGTCGACCTGCTGCTCGGCTTGACCCAGCCGATCTTCGATCTCATGCCCGGATTCGTCATCCAAGGTGAGGGTCTGCGGCGCGTCGTCGCCTTCGTGGTCTTGATCGTCATCTGTGTCGTGGCGGCCGAGATTGCTCATACCGCCACCGCCCGTCGTTTCGGCAGGTGGTTCGAGGAGACGGTCATGGGCAAGTTCCCACCCTACGAGATCCTCAAGAGCCTGTCGCAGCGGCTCTCGGGCGCCGAGGAGGAGCGTTTGCAGCCAGCACTTTTGAGCGTCTCCCCGGACGCCACGATCCTGGTGGCCGTAGTCGAGGAGCTGCGGGACGGCAGGGTGACAGTGTTTGCGCCGATGGCCCCAGCCCCGGGCCTGGGCTTTTTCCAGATCGTCAGCGCGAGCAAGCTCGAGCGCTTGGAGTGCTCGATGGCGGACGCTCTCGGCTGGCCGATGAACTGGGGGACGGGCACGGAAGCGTTGTTCACCAAGAAGGCAGATCCGGACCAGACGGCGGGAGTCAGCCAGGGCCGGTAACCGAGGCTCTTTCCCAGCGCAGGTTGGGAAAGCGGGCGAAGTCGTTATCAAAGGAGACGAGAGTCGCTCCGTGGCTGATGGCGAGGGCGGCGAGATGAGCGTCGGCGGTCAGATTGCCCGCGGTGCCTGTTTCGGCCAGCAGATCGGTCAGGATGAGCCAGTGGTCGTCCGTCTCCCGCACAAGGCGGGTCTGGTCGAGAGACAACCAGTTCCCGACCTTGGCGAGCGCGGTCTCGGTGTCGAGAGGATGAGGGAAGATGGCCGGGTTCGTACTCAGTCGAAGAAAGCCGAGCAGAACCACCCATGCGAGGCCCACGGGCTCATCTCCCTGCAGAGTTTCTTCCCACCAATCGAGAGACACCTGGTGGTGAACCGCATCTTCGTTGACGACGTAGAGCAGGACGTTGAGGTCGAGCAGCTTCATTTGCGCAGCTGCACCTTGCGAAGAGTTTCGTCGTCTTCCAGTTGCGTGGAAAGAGACAGTGCCTTGGTGAGGTCGACCCGAGGGACACCCAGCGAATGGGTCTTCTCGTGGTAGCGGCGGCGAGGTTTCTTCGTGTCGTGCTCGGCTCGCAGGCCGGCCCTCAAGGTTTGGTTGAAGACCCTTGTGAGGGAGGAACTCTCCCGAACGGCTTTGTCCTTGAGCTGCAGGAGCAGATCGTCTTCGATTCGCACTGTCGTTCTCATTGTGACATCATAGCATCAGTTAACATGACATCACAGCATCATCTTCTGAAGTCACGAACCAATGAGCGCACGATAGAGTGTCTCGAGTTGCCATGAAGTCGTTACAGGATGGAAGGAATGGGAAGGAGTCACCGATGCGAGAAATTCGAATGTTGACGAGCCTTGCTCTTCTCATCGTCTTGGCCAGCGGACCGCTTTTCGCCAAAAGTGGTGCGGGGCGCTGGGCTGGCCGAGGGGCTGCCGGCGGAGCCATTCTCGGCTTGCTGGTAGGAGGCGACCTCGGTGGAGCCGTGGTCGGTGCGGCCGTCGGTGCAGCCGGCGGTGCTGCAGGTGGCGCCATCTCCGACTCCAACAAGAAGAAGAAGGCCAACAAGGCAGAGCTCGAGGAGCTCCGCCAGAAGGAAGCCGAGCGACAGGCCTACGATTTGCCGCAGACCCGAGAGGAGTGGGTCGCGGCCATCGGCGAGGACAATACGAACGCGCTCGATGCCCTGGTCGATTGCCAGCACGATCGAGCGACACTGTTGGCCAAGGCAGGGGCCACCTCCGAGAATCCGGACTTCGCTCTCGCGGGCTACTGGCTCGAGGCTCTCGTAGCCGTCGACAGCCAAGACCAGGCCGCAGCGGAGAGCCTGTTCGCTGAGCTCGTCGACCTCGACGATGATGTCGACACCGTTCAGCAGGCGAGCGTTGCGGCGGATCAGGCGATTCTCAAGGTCCGAGAGGCCCGCACCGCCGAAGGCATTTCCTGCCAGCGATGAGAGAAGGGTTAGCGGAACTCAAACGGAGTGAATCAGGAGTCACGGGAAGCATTGAAGACGTCTTTTTCCATAGAAAGGAGACACCTGAATGAAACGCAACAGATTTGTGATGGCTGCGGTGCTCGTGGCCGGTCTGGCCATGGTCACAGGAGCAATCGCGCAAGACAAGCCGAATATCCTGGTGATCTGGGGTGACGACATCGGCCAGTTCAACGTCAGCGCCTACAACATGGGCATGATGGGCTACAAGACGCCCAACATCGACCGCATCGCCAAGGAAGGCGCCATCTTCACCGACTGGTACGGCCAGCAGAGCTGTACCGCCGGCCGTGCGGCCTTCATCACCGGCCAGTCGCCGATTCGCACCGGTCTGACCAAGGTCGGGCTGCCCGGTGCACCCGAGGGGATGCAGAAGGAAGACCCGACCATTGCCGGGTTGCTCAAGGAGCATGGCTACATGACCGGCCAGTTCGGCAAGAACCATCTCGGCGATCGCGACGAGATGCTGCCGACCAATCACGGCTTCGACGAGTTCTTCGGCAATCTCTACCACTTGAATGCGGAGGAGGAGCCGGAGAACCCGGACTATCCCGGGGACTTCATGTTCCCCGACGGCAAGACCCTCAAGGAGAAATTCGGTCCTCGCGGCGTCATCCGCTCCTATGCGGACGGTCGGATCGAAGACACCGGTCCACTGACGAAGAAGCGCATGGAGACCGTCGATGAGGAGGTCACCACCGCCGCGCTCGGCTTCATGGACCGGGCGGTCAAGGCCGACAAACCGTTCTTCCTCTGGTGGAATAGCACCCGCATGCACATCTGGACGCACCTCAAGGCTGCATCCGAGGGCAAGACCGGTCTCGGCGTCTACGCCGATGGCATGGTCGAGCACGACGG
This sequence comes from Thermoanaerobaculia bacterium, assembly GCA_049664225.1. Lineage (GTDB taxonomy): Bacteria > Acidobacteriota > Thermoanaerobaculia > Multivoradales > JAHEKO01 > JAUVRX01. Next base: position 9,305 of record JBATEX010000095.1, on the reverse strand, counting down.
GATGGTCGGCGAGTTGCTCGCCAAGCTCGACGAGCTGGGCATTGCTGAAAACACCATCGTCATGTACTCCACCGACAACGGCGCGGAGTTCTTCTCCTGGCCCGACGGCGGCACGACCATGTTCCGTAACGAGAAGGCCACGCAGTGGGAGGGCGGTTTCCGTGTGCCGACCGCGATCCGCTGGCCGGGCGTGATCGAGCCGGGAACGGTCATCAACGAAATCGGCGCGCACGAGGACATGCTGCCCACACTGCTCGCCGCGGCGGGTGATCCCAACGTGAAAGAGGATCTGCTGAAGGGCAAGACGGTCGGCGACATGACCTACAAGGTCCATCTCGACGGCTACAACCTGATCCCCGTGCTCAAGGGTGAGGGCGAGTGGCCGCGCCACGAGTTCCTTTACTGGACCGACGACGGCAGCCCCGCGGCGCTACGCTACAACAACTGGAAGATCACCTTCCTGCGGCAGGACGCTGAGGGCATCGCTGTCTGGGAGAATCCCTATACCCCTCTGAGGGCACCCATGATCGCCAACCTGCGCATGGATCCTTTCGAGAAGGCGAACGACGAGAGCATCGGTTATCCGACGTGGTGGGTCGACCACATGTTCGTGATTGCACCTGCAAGCGCTTATGTCGGTCAATGGCTGCAGAGCTTCCGCGAGTTTCCGCCGCGTCAGAAGCCCGGCAGCTTCAACCTCGACCGGGTGATGGAATCCATCACCAAGGGCGCGGGCGACAAGTAAGGCCGCGCTGAACGACACACCGCACGAACTCGCCGGGTCGCGCCCGTACCCACCGGGTGCGGCCTGGTTTTCTACCCGTTCCGGGAGAACCGCCAATGCCCGCACGTGAATTGATCATCGAACTGAAAGAGCGGATGGGCCGCTCGATCATCGGCCAGGAGCACATCGTCGAACGACTTATCTTGGGTCTGCTCTGCAACGGCAACCTGCTGGTGGAGGGGTTGCCGGGGTTGGCCAAGACGCGAGCGGTCAAAGCGTTGGCCAAGAATCTGGAGTCGGACTTTTCCCGCATCCAGTTCACGCCGGATCTCCTGCCCTCAGATGTCACCGGCACGGAGGTCTACCACCAGGCCGGTGGCCGAGGTGAGTTCCGGTTCGAGGCGGGTCCGATCTTCGCCAACATCGTCCTGGCTGACGAGATCAACCGCGCCCCGGCCAAGGTCCAGGCCGCCCTGCTGGAGGCGATGGAAGAGCGCCAGGTCACGGTGGCCGGAACGACCCACAAGCTGCCGCCGCTGTTCATGGTCATGGCGACGCAGAACCCGGTCGAGCAGGAGGGTACTTACCCGCTGCCCGAGGCACAGATGGATCGCTTTCTGATGCACGTCTACATCGACTACCCGGACGAGGCTTCGGAGGTCGACATCCTTCGCTTGGTGCGTGGGGAATCCAAGCAGAGCCATGGAACCGGGCCTGAAGAGCTCGTCCCGATTCCGCAACAGGCGGTCTTCGACGCGCGGGCCGAAATCGACCAGGTCCACATGGCGGAGGCGATCGACAGGTACATCGTCGATCTGGTCTTTGCCACCCGATACCCCAAGCGCTACAGCGAAGAGCTGCGCAAGTGGATCCAGGTGGGTGCGAGCCCGAGAGGCGGCATCGGCCTCGACAAGAGCTCGCGGGCTCATGCCTGGCTCGGCGGCAGAAACCACGTCACGCCGGACGATGTGCGCGCCGTGGTGCACGACTGTCTGCGACACCGCCTGATGCTGAGCTTCGAGGCCAATGCCGAAGGAGTCTCCGCTGATCAGGTGATCGACGAGATCGTCAAACAGGTGGCAGTGGCCTAGAGGGAAGGGCGATGGACTTCTCCAAAGTCCCCTTGAAGGCCAAGCAGGAGGCGACAGCTCCCGGGGTCTATGTCGAGCTCGACGAGTTGATCCGGCTGCAGTTCAAGGCCCGTGGGTTCTCGTTTCTGCCGCGGCAGCCGATTCACAGTTTGCTGGCCGGCAGGCATGCCTCTCGCATCCGGGGTCGCGGCCTCGACTTCGAGGAGCTGCGCGGCTATCTGCCGGGCGACGACCCCCGGTCGATCGACTGGAAGGTCACCGCTCGTGCGGGCAAGCCCTATGTGCGTGTTTTCACCGAAGAGCGCGACCGCCCCGCCCTTCTGGTGGTCGATCAGCGCATCAACATGTTTTTCGGCACCCAGGTGGCCATGAAGTCGGTGGTGGCGGCGCAGCTGGCAGCCCTGGGTGCTTGGCGGGTCTTTGATCAGGGTGACCGAGTCGGAGGGTTGGTTTTCGACGATCAGGACATCGTGGAGGTGCGACCTCACCGCAGCCGTGTGAGAGTCATGCAGATTCTCCAGGCGGTGGTGGACAAGAACCGGGCGCTGCGGGCGGATATCGAGGTCGAACCCAACGGCGCCATGCTCAACAAGGTGCTGGAGAGAGTTGTCAGGACCGCCCACCACGATTATCTGGTCACCGTGATCAGCGACTTTCACGGCGCTGACGACGAGACCCGACGACTGCTGACGCGTCTGGCGGAGCACAACGATGTGCTGGCCGCCCACCTCTACGACCCCAGCAAGGTAAAGCCTCTCGAAGGGGGTCACCTGGTCTTGACCGATGGGCAGTTGCAGGTGGAGATCGATACCTCGAAGGGCAAGCTCACGCGAGATCTCGCGGACTACTTCTCCGCTGACCTGCAGGAGACGAAAGACATTCTGGCCAAGGTGGGGATTCCGGTCCTGTTGATCGATACGGTCGGGGATCCAGTAGAGCAGATTCGCGCCATCCTGGGACAGGCGCGAGGTCGGCAGGCGGCGACCGTCGGTCGCTGAAGGAGATCATGGCCGGTTCGAGCATTCCCGATCTACCCGAGGACTTCGGCAATCCGTGGATGTCGAATCTGCAGGAGCTCGAGCTCCCTGAGCCCGTTCCCTTCACCTTCGAGACCCCGGGCTGGTATCTGTTGGGGGGGCTCATGACTCTAGCCGTGGTTTGGTTCGGTTGGCGCCTCTGGAAGCGGCGGCAAGCCAACGCCTATCGGCGGATCGCTCTCGAGGAGTTGGCCAAGCTCGACTCTCCCGTAGGGCTTCCCGAGTTGCTGAAGCGAACGGCTCTGGTGGCCTATCCGCGTGCGGAAGTAGCCAATCTGTACGGTGATTCGTGGCTGGGCTTCCTGGACGGGACCCTCGGCACCAAGGCCTTTTCCCAGGGCGCTGGTCGCAGGTTGCCAGACCTGGCCTACAACCCTGGCTCAGGCACAGGCATGAGCGCAGCGGACACAAAAGAGCTGTTCGCGTTGGCGCGACGTTGGATTCGGAGACATCGTTGACATGTTCGAGCTCGCCTATCCCTGGCTCCTGGCCCTACTCCCCGTGCCGCTACTGATCTGGTGGTTGTTGCCGGACTATCGAGAGCCGAGAGAATCGGTGCGGGCGCCGTTCTTCGAAGAGCTGTCGGACCGGGCAGGGCTGAAACCCTCGGCGGGAGCGGTGGTGCTGCAGCGCAACATCGGACAGAAGATCCTGCTGCCTTTGGCGTGGATTCTCATCGTGGTGGCGGTGGCGCGGCCGCAGTGGGTCGATGATCCCATCACACAGATCGAATCGGCCCGGGATCTGATGCTGGCGGTCGATCTGTCGGGATCGATGGAAACTGAGGATTTCGTCGATCCGGAGGGGGCTCGCATCGACCGTCTGGCTGCAGTCAAGCTGGTGTTGGAGGACTTCGTATCGAAGCGGGAGACCGATCGACTGGGTCTGGTTCTGTTTGGCAATGCTGCTTTTGTCCAGGTGCCTTTCACGCTGGATCACGACGTTTTTCTGCAGCTGCTCGACGAGGCGCAGATCGCCATGGCAGGTCCCCAGACCATGATCGGTGACGCCATCGGTCTCGCTATCAAGGCGTTCGAGTCCTCAGAGGCTGACCAGCGTGTCCTGATCCTGCTCACCGATGGCAACGACACAGGCTCCAGGGTTCCACCACCCAAGGCAGCGGAGATTGCGTCACAGAATGGGATCACCATCTACACCATCGGAGTGGGAGACCCCGCCTCGGCTGGGGAGGCACCCCTGGATGAGGAGACGCTGAAACAGATCGCCAGCACGACGGAGGGTCGGTACTTTCGCGCCAACGATCTCGAGGAGCTCGACCGGGTCTACGCACAACTCGATGAGCTCGAGCCCTTGGATTTCGAGACCTATTCCTACCGCCCGCGATTCGAGCTGTACCAGTGGGCAGTAGGGGCTTACTTGATTCTGATTCTTGCCTATCACCTGGGTGTGGGGGCGTGGAGCATCGCGAAGTCACGCAGGCAAGCTCGGAGATCGACGCCCAAGGTGACTGCCGGCGCAGAGGTGGCTTCTCAGTGATCCCTCTTCTGGCAGATTTCCACTTTCTGCGCCCCGGCTGGTTGTGGCTGCTGATACCCGTTGCAACCATCCTCTTCATGCTGTTGCGGCAGCAGAGCGCCACCCAGCGCTGGCGATCGGTGATCGCGCCTCACCTTCTCGAGCACCTGGTTGTGCGGCCCAAAGACGGCTCATGGCTGCGGCCCTCGCACCTTCTCGGAGCAGTCCTGGTGTTGGCTGTCGTGGCGGTGGCGGGCCCAAGCTGGCGCCGCGAGCCTCCACCCTTCAAGCAGGACACCGCACCGCTGATCATGGCCCTGGATCTGTCGGCGACCATGTTGGTCGAGGACGTTCAGCCGTCGCGTCTGGAGCGGGCACAACAGAAGGCCCGTGATCTTCTGGCCGAGCGCAAGGGGGCGCGAACTGGCCTTCTGGCGTATGCCGGATCAGCTCATCTGGTGCTGCCCCTGACCGATGATCCTTCCGTCCTCGAAGCCTATGTCACCTCCTTGGACCCCTCGGTGATGCCGGTGCCCGGGAAGGACTCGGTAGCGGCGCTGGGTTTGGCCGAGGAGATGTTGGCCGATGAGCCCACTCCGGGCACCATTCTGTTTCTTACCGATGGAATCGAAACCGAGGCGGCTTCGGATTTCGGTGAGTTCACCAGCACACACCGAGACCAGATCGCGGTGCTGGCGGTGGGCACCAGCGACGGTGGCCCGGTTCCAACGGCCGACGGCGGGTTTGGAGAGATCAGCGCCCTCGACCGCGAGGGGCTCGCGGCGGTGAAGCAGGCGTCTGAAGCCTACGTCACAACGGTGACTGTAGATGACACGGATGTACGGCGCATCAACCGCAGCATCGCCAGCCATCTGACGGCTGTGCAACAGGACGACAGCGAGGGCCGCTGGCGAGATGAGGGCTGGTGGCTGGTGTTGCCGCTTGCCCTCTTGTCCTTGGGCTGGTTCAGGAAAGGATGGACGGTGCAATGGGAAGGGTGATGCGTGGGTGCCGAGCAGCCGTGATCCGATGTAGGGGCGGGGTTGACCCCCGCCCGGCGAGGCGCGAAGGAGGGCGCAAGGCCCTCCCCCACATGATGATCATCTTGCTGTTGGCGCTGACTGGTTGTGGTGGGGGCAAGCTGCGGTTTGTCGACCTCTGGCTCACCCCCGATGAGCAAGGTCAAAGGGCGTTCGATCAGGGGAACTATCCAGAGGCTGCGCAGCGGTTCGAGGACCCCCTGAGAAAAGGCACGGCCTACTATCTCAGCCAGGACTTCGCTTCGGCGCTGGCTCAGTTCGCCAGGGTCGATACGGCGGAAGGGTGGTTCAATCGAGGCAACGCGCTGGCTCATCTGGAACGGTACGAGGAGGCCATGGAGGCCTATCGAAAGGCCCTCGAGTTGCAGCCGGAGCTCGCCAGGGCCCAGGCGAACATCGAGTACCTCGAGCCGTTCTTGCCGCTTGAGACCGAGGGTGGCGAGATGGGCACGGTCGGCAAGGATGCGGCAGCGGATGAGATCGTCTTCGATGCCGACAAGGATCGTCTCGACCAGGAGGGCATCGAAACGGTAATGGAGGGCGATCAGCAGGCGCTCTCCGACGAACAGTTGACCGAGATCTGGTTGCGTCAGGTGGACACGAGCCCGACGTCGTTTCTGCGCTACAAGTTTGCTTATCAGGCGGCGATGGCTACCACCGGAGAAGGCGGGCAGTGATTTTCCGACGGACACTCTGGCTGCTCACGACGGGAGCCTTGGGATTGCTGGTGGGTAGCCTCAATCCGATCTTGGCTCAAACGGCCGAGGAGCTCATCCAATCGAAGCACGTGATGATTCGCCATCGGCTCGATCCGGCAGAGCCGGTGTATGTGGGCCAACCGGTCAGGGTGTGGGTCGAGGTCATGACGCGCACATGGTTCCTGGAAGCACCGCGGTATCCCTCTACACTCGAGGTACGAGACTCCATCGTCATCCCGCCGGACGCCTTCGGGGTGAACTCTAGCGAGAAGATCGGGGGTCAGAACTATGCGGTCCAAGGACGTTCGTACACGGTCTTCCCCCAGACCACGGGCCGGTTCGAGGTTCCTCCCGTCCCGGTCGTGTTGGTGGTCGCCCGTGACGATGCCTCGCGCTCGCCCGCGATCACGCTGCAGACCGACCCCATCGTGATCGAAGCGAGTCTGCCGGCGGGTGCGGAAGGCCACGGCCTGGTTCTCTCGACGTCTGGCTTGTCGGTGCGGGAAACCTATGACCGGACCCTGGAAGGGATCAGGGTCGGCGAGTCGTTCAAGCGCCAGGTGACGATGACCATCCAGGACTCGGTGGCCATGCTGCTGCCACCAGTCCCTTTCGAAGCCGCGGAGGGGCTTGCCGTGTATCCGGGTCGTCCCGAGGTGGAAGACAAGCGAGACCGCGGCAGCCTCACTGGCACCAGGATCGATCGGGCGACCTATGTGATGGAGGCGGAGGGCAGCTACCGACTTCCGGAAACGAACATCTGGTGGTGGAATCTGCGCACATCGAAGTTGGAGCAGGAAGTCCTCCCCGCCGTCGAATTCACTGTCGAGGCCAACGCAGAGTTGGCGGCCGAGCACATGGGCCAACCCGAGGAAGCAGAGGTGTCGGTGGCGAAGACCGAAACCATGCAAGAACCGGGTTGGGGCTGGAAGGAGTGGGCACTGGTGCTGGGTGCTCTGGCTCTTGGGATTCTCGTTGCTCGTAGGATCGGGAAAGCAATCAAGAAAGGCCGGGACCCCGTAGTCAAGAAGGAGGAGTCTGAAGAGATCTTCTTCTATCGTTTCGAGGATGCGGCCAGATCTGATGATCCCGCTGGCACCTACCAGGCACTTCTCGGCTGGCTGGATCGATTCGAGCTGGTGGGCTCACCGGCTTCCGCACGGAGCTTTGTGGCGATGGCCAGCGACGAGAAGTTAGCGCGCGAGTATGAAACTCTCGAGGATGGGCTCTTCGGTAGGAACAACCGGGGTGATGAGACGGTCTGGAGTGGCCGAGCGCTCGCTGCCGCGGTCGGTCGGGCCCGCAAGCAACTGTGCACGCAGGAGTATGGTTCGAGTAGTCTGGTAGATGTTCTACCCCCACTGAATCCCTGATCGATACCGAGAACTCGATCCCATGCCCAAATTCGTCTGCAGCGTCTGTGACCAGCCTTTCGAAGTCCCACAGGCTGCCCTGGACAGATATCCGGGTTGGACTCCAAAGTACTGTCGCGAACACTCGCCGAATCGCCATAAGAAAACTGCCAGATCTCGAGCCGCGCGGCCCCGATCGGGCTCGGTGACCCGAGAGGAGAACCTGACTCTCGAGGAGGTTCTGGACCGGTACACCGAGGGTCCAGAGACGGGCGTCTTCACCGATGGCGGCTCGATCCCCAACCCCGGACCCGGTGGCTGGGGCATGGTGTGGGTCGAGGATGGCGAGATTCGCGACCAGGCGCACGGACACGACGCTGACACGACGAACAACCGGATGGAGTTGACTGCCCTGATCGCGGCCTTCGAGTCTCTACCCGAGGACGCCGAGATCGTCGTCTACACCGACAGCAAGCTCTGTCTGGACACGATCACCAAGTGGGCCCCGGGGTGGGAGCGTAAGGGCTGGAAGCGCAAGGGCAGTCCACTGAAGAACCTCGATCTGGTAAGAGAGCTACTTGTCCTCTACCGCAAGCACCCGGGCTGTAGGCTCGAGTGGATCGCGGCGCACAATGGCTTCCGCTGGAACGAGTACGCAGACAGCCTGGCGAGCGCATGGCGGCGACCTGAGCTCTAGCGACGCCGTCACTGCCGAGTACCTGACCGAAAGGGATCTCCACCATGGCGCTGAGTGAAAAACTGAAGCTTGAGGTTGGACATACACAATTGAAACGCCTGGAGACGTTGACCGATTGCGTCTACGCCCTGGCTCTGATTCTCATCGTTCAATGGCTGCCCCTGCCGAGCGAGAGCTCCATGGTCGGAGGCAAGATCCTGTTGATGGATCTGTTTGCCGAGTATGCAGGCAACCTTGTCAGCATCGGCATCGCGCTCGCTTTTGTCATCGTTTACTGGTTGCGCAGCAATGCCAGGACGGCTCTTCTCGCGCGCACCGATACGGTGCATACCGCGCTGAGTATCGCCTCGGTGTTCTTTCTTCTCTTCCTGCTCTACATCGTGCGCATCGGAGCCGAGGTCGCCGGTGTCAGCAGTCGAGCTGGCGAGAGCATCGCGGTCGCCCTGATCGGTTTGCCGTTGGCGCTCGGCTGGTGGCATGCAGGACGCAAAGGGCTGATTCGGGAAGGGGTCAGCGACCAAGAGAAACGAGACGAGTTCGTTGAGACCTTCACCGAGCCGGTCACGGCCCTCATCACCCTACCTTTCGCCTATCTGGATGAGCTGTACTGGAACCTGGCCTGGCTGGCCTACATTCCTGTCTCCGCATTCCTCAAGCGCCGCAAGGCCCGGGACACTCCCGAGTCTCCTTGAAGGAGGGTAGAATTCCCCTCGCAATGAGGCTGTTGAGCAGAGCTATCTTCTGTGCGGTCATAGTGTCGCAGTTCATCGCTGGGATGGCTGCGGCGGACATCGTGCAGCCCGTCAACGTGCAGGCCAAGGAGCAGGAGCCCAACACCTTCCTGGTTCAGTGGCAGGTGCCCAAGCTCTATCCGGTCCAGGCGATGCCCGAACCGGTGCTGCCCGACACCTGTCGCCCCAGGGGCGGGCGGGTCTTGCAGGACCAGCCTGCCGCCTGGCTGAACCGGCAGGTCTACCGCTGCGCTGACGGTCTCGCGGGCCACAGGATCGGCATCCACTATCGGCTGGTCAACGCCGGCCAGACCACGGTCATGCGGGTCGATTTCCTTTCGGGAGAGCAACTCGTGCACCTTCTCGCCGAGGGTGAGATGTGGTGGGACGTACCCGAAGTCGATGCCGGATTGCTCGCCAAGCTCTGGCCCAACGTCCGCCGCGCGGTGATGCAGGGTG
>JBATEX010000094.1:0-5635 GCA_049664225.1 Thermoanaerobaculia bacterium | reverse complement strand
GGGTGCAGGTCGTCAACTCCCCCCGACCCTTGTTTGCTGAACTCGATCCGCTGGCCGTCGCGCTCAAGTACGCCCTCGATCCGCCCGTCCTCTTTGAATTCAAACCTCAAATTGGCCTTCGTGCTCATCTCACTCATCTCGCGCTCCTTTCTCTGTCTCGCGAACGGACAAGCCCATCCTACGAGGCAGCTGGTGAAAACAGATGTCCTTCTACTCCCAGTCTCCTGCTGCTACAAATCCTGCCCAGAGGGCGGGACTTGTGTTGGCGCCTTTCCGCCGAAGCTCCCGGAGGAATCCCAGTGATGCCTGCCTTACGGCCTCAGCTGTATCTAGCTTGTCCGTGAAGCGCCGGGAGTAGAGTTGCCTCATCCACTCCTCGGTGGCACGATCGTCAACGGGCCAGAGACTCATGACTACGGTCCTGGCACCTGAGATAGTCATCGCCCGGCGGAGCCCAAAGACACCCTCACCGGCCTGGATTGCTCCGACTCCGGTGTCGCATGCGGACAACACTGCCCACTCCACCTGTGACAAGTCGAGGGCTGAGATCTCCTCAGCCGTGAGGATCCAATCATCCTCGGTATCCGTAGCTTCGCTGCGGCGATTGGACCCTGCCAGTGCTAGTCCCGAAAGGTGGAGCGGATTGCCTTCTAGCTCCGCATCGTGGAGTTGACTCGCAGACGAACTCTTAGCTCCATCGAATTGTGCCGCCTCTGAAACACAACGGCTGCCTAAGAAGAAACCGTGGGTTGCGACATGCAGGACGCGTCGGCCTGGAGCATAGGCCTTGAACGCGGACTCGGTCGCTTGCTCTCCAGTGAGCTTGACAACCCCACCGAGGGGCGAAGCTGTCTTCCCTCGGTCGTTTGTAGTCCACAGTCCAGTCACCGCTTCGATTTCGGCCAGCGTGGCCGATAGGGGAGTGAATCGCAGTGACTCAAAGTTCTGTCGGCATGATGGTGATCGTTCTCCGGACGATAGGTTAGTCCGATAGGTTGATTCTGACGACACAGAAGGGGGTCCCAGTTCACGTGGGGATCCGTGGGATGAGGGCACTACAGTTGCCTTCTTGTCGAAGTTGGGCGCGCCGACGGCAAGAAGGCCTTGGCCCTTTTGAAATAAAGGCTCGCGGATCAGATCACGTTCGGCTGACAGAAGATGAAATGTCGGGCCTGTCTCGATTAGATAGGTTGAGAGCCCGGCTGGAAGGGCAGCTAGATTGACTAGGTTCAGACTTCCCTCCGGGACCACGAACACCCGCTTTATCCCCCGAAGGTAGTTGCTGACTGGATCCCACATACGCTGGCGAAGGGACCACGCGGAGTCCGGGTGCGCACCAGTCTCTCGGTTCTGGCCCCTCGCCGAACTAGGGTCGCCTCTGGACAACACGGCCCTCCATTCGCCCACTAGTTCGTCTATTAGTTGCCTATCGCCGAGGAACTGGACTTCGGGAGCCAAGCCATCGAAACGTAGAACGAACGCGAGATAAAACGAGTCCCGCGTGGCCTGCTCGATTCGCGATTCCTTCCACTGATCGCTAACGGCATACGCAACGATGGCGCTGCCGGGGGGTAGGCCCTGCCTCACCTGTTCTAGTCCCTTACCTCTGAGTTCCTCTCGTTCACCGGCCCTCAGGCTTCGATCCGCAAGTGCCAATTCCGCAAGCTCCTTCTCCTTTCGCGCGCCCACCCAGAGCTTCCGGTAGCTCTCTAGGGACAAGTCTGCTGGGCCACGGACTAGCAAATTGGCGAGTCTTTGGCCCGCGCTTCGATATTCTTCGGACAGGCGACGAGTCTCAGGGTCGCTACTCTCGTCGATAATCCTGTTTCGCGTCGCCATTTCGTCTAGCACCAGCGCCCGCGAGCGGATTAAAGAATCCCATGCTCGCGCGGCAGCATCTTCGACGCCTTCTGAATGCCTGGCAGCGATCTCCAGAAGAAGATCCAAGTTGTCTTTCATGTACCTCGCGTAGGCTAGTGCCTCGCGCTCTGGTAATACGCGCGCAGTCGCGCGAACATGGGTGCGGGCGATCGCTGCGCCACGAATCGCGACAGAGAACGCTTCATCCCAACGCTCAAGTCTCGCCAGGGCACGTGCCTCAGCGTTGAGGATCTTGGCAGTCTCAGGGAACTCCTCTCCTGCCACCTCGTTAGCGATCTGGAGGGAACGGCCAAATACCTCCAGAGATCGTTCCGGCTCTCCGGCTCGGGAAAGTAGCTCACCCAGGCCCATCAACGGGCCGATGAGGCTCGGGTGATCCCTTCCGAGTGTTTCCTCATAAATATCAATAGCGCGCTCGTACAATGACGCTGCCAACTGGATTTCGCCAGCACCTTGGAAGGTACCGGCCAGTCCGGAAAGTGTGTTCGCGATTTCCGGATGCTCATTTCCTAAGGCCGATTCCTGGATCTGAAGCGCCTTGGTGTACATAGCCCGGGCAGAAGTCCATTCGGCCTTCTCGGCGTGCAGAGATGCAACTACGCTCAGGGAGGCAGCGACCTCAGGATGAGATTGTCCAAGGGCATCGGTGCGGATTTGCAGCGCTCTCCGTTGGACTTCCAGGGCCTCGTCGATTTGTCCACCAGCTTGAAAGAGGAGTCCGAGACTGCTGAGAGAGCTGGCGTAGTAGAGTTGATCGGCACCGAACGTCCGCTCGATTCCTTCCAGGACTAGTTCGTACTGAGCGCGCGCGCTCGCGAAATCTCCGAGAAGCTGCATGACCGATGCTAGGCCCGAGCGAGCGATGAAGACATTGGGATGGTCTGGACCCAGAGAGGCCAGATGGATTTGCACCGACTTCTCATAGAGAGCACGTGCCTCCTGGTAGTCCCCGAGGATACTTAGAACCAGAGCCTGGTTGTAGAGCGCCTTAGCGACCCGAGCGTGGACTCTGCCGAAGGCTATCTCGGAGATCTCTTGTGCCCTGGCATAGAGAGAAAGTGCCTGTTCGTAGTCCCCCATCCTAAAGAGGCAGTTAGCGAGGTAGTTGAGACTATCGGCAACGTCTGGATGGCTGGGCCCCAGTGAACGTTCCCTGATCTTCAGGGATTCCTCGAGCAGCCCTTTACCTCGCTCCAGTTCGCCTTGCTCTTCGTACAGGGTGCCAAGAAACCTCAGGCTCTCGGCGACTTCCGGGTCTTCGCCACCTAGAGTCTCCATGCGGATCTCTAGCGCCCTCTGGGCAAGCTCGAGTGCCTTCTCCAGCCGCGCATCGAAGTAGTACACGCGCGCCAGGCGGTAGACACTGCGTGCCACGGCGGGGTGAGTAGCTCCGTGAAGCTCCTCACGCAAGGCGACTGCCTTCTCCCCAAGGGCTCTCGTCAGCGGCTTTCGATGGTCGCCACCTCGGTAGAGGCACTCGACAAGCAGATCTAGTGTGTCTGCTGTCTCTCGCGAGTCGGGTCCGAAGACCATCTTTGTCTCTCGGTAGTGTGCCCAGGCCAAGTCCTTTGCCTCGGCAGCGCTCCCGCTTTCTAAGAGCTCGAGAATCGTGCTCGAGACCTCGGAATCACCAACCGTTTCAGTCTGAGCCACCGCGAGTTTCAGGAATAGACCAATGACCAGGATCACTGCGGTGGCCACTACCACGGGCCTCCCCAGTTGCAGAAACCTCTGCATCCCTAGTGCCTCCTGCCTGATCTATCTCGTCCCGACATATGCGCCGGGAGTCCTGGAATTGAACCTGACGAAGATGCTCTTGTCTTCGATGAGCCGCGCTGATGATCTTCAGACGGTCGTGAGCCTATTGGCCTAGGGAGGGGCAGCTCGAGAAGTCGGTCTCGAATGATGGAATTAGCTGCACGAATGCTGGTAGCAAGAGAAGCTGTGGAATCCAGGTTTGATTCGAATGAATCTCCGAAACTACTACCCGGTCTATGCCCGACCACTTGTCTCTCCTCGACTGTGGGCTCAATGAGCCCCGAGGAAGGTATTCGCGCTCGATCTCCGTCAAGAAGATCGCCTAGAGATCAGATTTCCAGTCGGGCAATCACCATCGTAACGAACCTATCTCCCTTTTGCACTACCCGCTGGGGTGGGCAGTGTCTACCGCCTGGTGACGCGCCGAACTTGCCTGTGGGATCGAGCTCGAACATGGGGTGGAGAAGGGTAGAGACGCAGGCCGGTGCCCGTCACGGAGATTCGAGCGGTCGGGTAAGTGCATAGGACGGCTTCGAGGAGTCTCGAGACCCTGCGACGGAAGTCTCGCGGCCGAGTGTAGTCGGCGCCGAGCTGACTCTGCAGTCCTTCCCACGGAACCACAGTCGACTTCCGTAGATAGCTCATCCGGTAAGTGAGCCAGACGTAGAGATCGATGGCGAGGGGCGATCTCTGCAGCTGACGGATCGCTCGGAGATCGACCGGGACAACCGAGCGTGTGGCCTCCTGGAAGAAGTTCTGGGTCAAGACGATGTGCGATCGCCACGATGCTTGTCGTGGGAGCAGCTGTCGCAGCGGCTTGAACCACGCAGGACCAACCGCGGTCACGAATGCGGATCCCGATGATCTCGGGGCGAGGCCCACAGAGGTCTGCCAGTCGAGTCGCATGCTCAGGAGCCGCCTAAGCTGCTCGACGAGGCGATGAGTTGTGCCCCGGGGTCCAGTGATCGTCGAGAGCCCCAGCTGACGAGCTAGGTTGTTCGGCGTGATACCGAGCCGGATCTTGGGACTCTTGGTTCTTACCGCTTCGGTCGTCAGGTAGGCAAGAAGCAGCCTGGGATACGAGCCGTACGGTAGACCGACTCTTCGAGGCGCACTCATTCGGAGGCAATGCCGCCCATTGACCCTCTCGAACCGGTGACTCTTGGGATGGCGATGGGGGAGAGTGGTGAGGACCAGAAGGCGCGGCATGAAGCCCAGGGCACCGGCTTCCAGCGCGCCCTCGGCTTCGAGTGCAAAAAGATCCTCCGCGGGACTCACCGCCGCCATAAGCGACAGCACCCCACAACAGAGAGGTAACAATTTTGGTAACAATGAACAGCAACAGAGGGCCGTAATCGACAGCAGATGGCATTTACGCCTGTCAGCGTAAGTCGTCTGTTTTGTTGCGGTTGCGTGCTGTGAAGTGTTGTCGTCTGCGGGATTTCCGACGACTTAAAATCCCCCAGGAGCAATCCTGTGCGGGTTCGAATCCCGCCTCCGGCACCAAGCTAAACTTCACAAAATAAGATACTTACAACCTTTCAGGTGCTTCCCTTCGGACCGCTTGCCAGGTCAGTGGTAACAATTTTGGTAACAATGAACCACAACCGTGGACAGCAGTCAGCAACAGAATCGGCCGTCCGACCGGTCGCTGAGACCGGTTACGAGCTGCGGACCTTTGATCGGAGAGTCCTCCCGTGAAGGAACCGGCTGACTAGAACCAGCCGCACCTCCATCACATGACATCTCCGAGAGACAGGTCGGGTAGCATGGTATCCGTGCTATCATGCTACAATGATTCAGTCGTTTGCGGACGCTGGAAGCGAGGCGATCTTCAATGGTCGCAATACCAGAGAAGCTCGCAAGACCTGTCCGCAACGCCTGAGGAGTGTGGCAAGAAGGAAACTGGATCAGTTGGACTCTGCTGAGTCCCTTGAGGACTTGAGAATCCCACGAGGCAATCGCTTGGAGGCTTTGTCTGGATCCCGGAAAGGAC
>JBATEX010000093.1:0-27485 GCA_049664225.1 Thermoanaerobaculia bacterium | reverse complement strand
GGCAGCTTGCCCTGTCGCGATGAGGGTTGAGGCAGCCGGTCGTTCCTTCCGGCTGTTCCTTGAGGGCTTGGGGGTGAGGCGCTCGGCGACATCGCCGAGCGGTCTTTGAGGGCTTGGGGCAGGGAGCGGTGGGCAGTAGGAACTTTGGGGTGTAGGGGCTTAAGGGCGTAGGGGACGAGAGTGCTACGGCACAGTAGCCGTCCAAGCTGCGGTCGAGCCAGATTCGAAACCATCCCCAAAGACCTCGAGATCGAAGGTGTAGGCGGCTCCAGAGCGATAGCCATTTGGGGTACCATGCAGCTCGGCTGCTATGGCAAGGTGGGAGCCAGCCATTGCGAGTCGCCCTCCGAAATAGTCGACCCAAACCGAATCGGATCCTCTCAGTTTCGTGTTCAACAGCCAGTCCTCTTGACTCTCTGCCAGTTGATACAGATACGCTGATCCAGCGCCGTCCCCATATGCCCCTATGAGGAGCCCCGCATCTCCAAGATCCACATCCGATCCGAATCGGTTCTCGCCCGCGGCGTCGGGAGCCTTCAATTTGGTGGCGAACTCCCAGAGTCCAGTCTGCCGCTTGTATAGATAAGTAGCTCCCGACCTCAGGGGATCCTCCCCTTCGCTTTTCGCACCAACAGCCAGCCATCCATCTGACACGGCAACTGCGCCTCCGAATTCGAAGTCCTCTCCTGCGTCAGGTGGCACCAGTTTCTGCACCTCTCGAAACTGGCTGAAGCACCGATGACACCGCTCGAAGACGTATGCTGATCCCGATCTCGTGCCATCGTGATCGTCATTGTCAGCTCCGACGACGATGAGATCGCCATCGATCGCTACGGAACTGCCAAAGGAATCGAGATCCTGACCTTCAGAAGCTGTCAGCTTGGTCAGGTGGCTCCAGGTACCAAGTGCCAGAGGGTCTTCTCTGAAGACATAGGCCGCGCCAGCCAAGAAGCCAAGATCGTCGTCTAACGCTCCAACAACGAGAAGATCGCCTCCTACCGCCAAGGGCCCGCCAAAACCGTGATGAGATCTGTGGTCAGGCGCGTACAGTTTCTGCGTCATGATCCAATTCAGGTCACCATCTTTCCGGTACACATACACTGCACCAGAGTCGACTCCCCAGTCATCATCTTGAGGTGCGCTGACGAAAACAGTAGTTCCTCTAACGGCGACGTCGACCCCAAAGACATCATAGGCGTCGCCACCAATCACAGAGAGCTTGGCCTCCTCCTGCCAACTTCCAGAGCTCTGATCGCGTCGAAAGACATAGGCAGCTCCTACATTAGGAACCCCTGCCGCGTCATTGCCAATGGCCCCGACAACAAGAAACTCGCGATTCAAGGCAATGGAGAAGCCGAACCTGTCCTCAACGACCCCATCGCTGGCCCAGATCTTCTGCTGTTCCTCGAGAACGGGCAAATCCTGGATCTCTCCTATCAACGATCTCTGAGAAGAAGACAGAGCCAGCAGGAGAACTGGAACAACTACGGAAAGTTTGTGGCTCATCGAGTTCCTCCGAATTCCCATTGAGCCTCTATTCGGTGTTCAAGACGCCAGGATCTGAGTCAGACCAGGAAGAACACGAACCAACATCTGCCACCCCTCCATTTTCCAGGATAGAACCGTCAACGACAATCTAATTCAAGACTCTACATAAGAACCCAGCACCGTCGTGCCCCAGGTGCCCTTCCCCGGTGCCAGAGGTTCGTCCACCAGCTACCGGTCATTCGCCCAGGACCTCAAGACCCCATTGCCTCAAAGGTCGGCCGGAGCAAGCGACGGACGCCTCAACCCCCAGGCCCTCAAAGATAGGCCGGAGGGACGACGGGCTCCTCAACCCTTCAGTCGGGCTTGGTCTTTTTCTGTTTGTCCTTGCCGAAGACCTTGCGCAACCACCGCCAGCGCTTCTTGCCTTCGACGGGCTGGTCCGACGCGGTCTGCCAGGCTGGGTCGCGGCGCAATCGGCCGTGCAGGCTGCAGACTTCCGTCGGCGTCGTCCCTGTCAGGAAGACTTCGGTCAGCACTTCGGGGCAGTCGTCGGTCGCCAGCTCGCCGCTCAGGGGATCGATGACCGCGGAGCTGATTCCCTCAGGCTGAGGAAAGAGCGAATACCCTCCTGTCGGGGCCACCTTCCAGGTAAACCTCGCCCAGATCGGCAATGCGGCTCGCGCGCCGGACAACCGGGTGGTCGAGTTGTCGTCATAGCCGACCCAGACCAGGGAGACGCGGTCCGAAGAAAAGCCACCAAACCAGCTGTCTCTCCGATCGTTCGTGGTGCCTGTCTTGCCTGCCAGGCGAGCCTCGAGCCCCTGGGCCCGGACACTGGAAGCGGTCCCGCGGTCGAGAACTCCCTGCAGCACGGAGGTTAGAAGGAAGGTGGCCTGTGGCGAGATCACCCTCTGCGGCGGGTCCAGGGGCCGACCCTCCACCGGCTGACCCTCAGGATCCAGAAGTCCCCGGATGCCATGCACCTCGCGGCGGACACCGCCCGCGGCCACGACCGAGTAGACCGTCGCCAACTCCAGAGGAGTCACTTCGAATGCGCCCAGGGCCAAGGCCGGTACCGGCTGCAGGCGAGTGCTGACGCCCATGGCCTTGGCCATTTGTACAATCCTCGAGAGTCCGACCTGCAGGGCGAGACGGGCTGTTGGCACGTTCAGGCTGTATTCGAGGGCGGTGCGGGCGCTCACCCAACCGCGATACTGATTGTTGGAGTTCTGGGGCGCCCACTGCTTGCCGGCCGCCAGGGCGACCGTGAGCGGTGCATCCTCCAGCATGGTCGACGGGGCGGCTACCCGATCCTCGAACGCGGTGGCGTAGACGACCGGCTTGAAGGCGCTACCAGCCTGTCGCTCGGCGCTCCCGGCACGGTCGAACTGGCTGGCGCTGTAGTCGCGTCCCCCGACGTAGGCCAGGATCTCGCCAGTCCGCGGATCCACCGAGACCAGCGCCGCCTGCAACTCACCCACCGCCTTGCGATCCTTCTCCCATCCATCTTCGAGCGAGTTGAGCCCCCAGTCCACCATCGCCTCGGCCGACTCCTGATCCCACCGATCGAGAGTGGACAGGACTCTGAAGCCCGTGTCTGCCAGCTCACCGACGCTGAAGCGACGTCTCACTTCCGACCCCGCTCGGTCCCGGAAGTAGGCCGCGTGCCGAGTACCCACCGGCTGTGGCGCCACGCACAGCGGCTCATTCTGGGCCGCCGCCATCCGCTCCGGGGTCAACCACTCCAACTCCCCCATCCGCCCCAACACCCAGTTCCTTCTGGCGAGTGATTTCTCCGGTTGTGATACCGGCGAGTAGCCGCCAGGGGAGGAGATCATGCCGGCCGCGACAGCCGACTCGCAAAGATCGAGTTGTGAGGCCTCTTTGCCGAAGTAGGCCCAGGCGGCAGATCCGATTCCCATGAGATTGATCCCGCCGCTGCTGCCCCAGTAGATCTCGTTCAGGTAGGCATCCAAGATCTCGCGCTTGTCGAAACGCCAGTCGATGAGCAACGCCAGAGCTGCCTCGCGGAGCTTCCGAGCCAACGTCCGCTCATGGGTCAGGAAGAGGTTCTTGACCAACTGCTGCGTCAGGGTGCTGCCACCCTGGCGAAAGCTGCCGCCGCGCAGATTCACCCAAGTAGCGCGGAGAATGCCGGTCAGAGAGAGACCGGGATGCTCGTAGAAGCGATCGTCCTCGGCCGCCAGAACGGCCTGCACCAAATGATCGGGCAAAGCGTCGAGCGCCACCGGACGCCTCTCCAGGCGATCCGGTCCGTAAAAGGAAAACAGCAACGGTGGCTCGAGATCAGCCTCCTTGACGGCAGCGCCTCGCCAGACGAGGGCAGCGAGATGCCGACCAGAGAATCGTGCTTCCAACAAGCCGCCGTCATTCCATCCGTAGGGTGTCGGTAGGGAGCGAAGGTGGATCCCGAGGTTCCGCCCGTCCCATGCAAACTCGCCCTTCGTCAGGTCTCCACCCTGGCGACGGCGATACCCCAGGTCCTCCAACTCGCCGATCAACTTCGCCGGGTCCTCGCTGCGTCCCACCACCACGCGGTGGGACCGTGCGTAGAGCCTCGAGGGCTGCTTCACCGCCCGGTTCTCGAACTGACCCGACAGCTGCCAGAATGGCCAGACGAGCCAGGCCGTACCTGCCACAGCCAGCAGCAGGAACAATCCAAGGAACCGGCGCCGCCACCGGCCTGCATTTCTCTTCTTGCGGCGTCTACCCTTCGAGGAACGGCGTTTGGATCGTTTCGGAGACATGACTTCGAGCAACTCCTAAGCAACCTTCGGGCCAAGCCCTTCTGGCCCTGCCTACATGGTATTCTCTCGCGTCCCATGATCTCCGTGTCGAACCTGGCCAAATCTTTCGGCCCGCAGACCCTCTTCACCGGCGTTTCGTTCCAGCTCAACCCGGGGCAGAGCTATGGTCTGGTGGGCGCCAACGGCTCCGGAAAGTCGACCCTGATGCGGATGCTGGCCGGCGACGAGCTGCCCACCGACGGCACCATATCGATTCCCAAGCGATTGAAGCTTGGTGTTTTGCGACAGGACCGTTTCGTTCAGGACACCGAGACGATTCTCAATGTCGTGCTCATGGGTAACGAGGATCTCTGGCACGCCATGGCCGAAAAGGAAGAGATCCTGAGCCAGGCCGACAAGTCGTTCGACGCCGGGCGTTACGCCGAGCTCGAGGACATCATCCTGCACCACGACGGCTACAGCGTGGAGGCACAGGCCGCCGAGATTCTGGAAGGTCTCGGGATCCCGGCCGAAGTGCATCACCAGCCGCTGGGAACGCTCTCGGGAGGATTCAAGCTCAGGGTCCTGCTGGCGCAGGTACTGGCCGCCGGGCCCGATGCCCTCCTGCTCGACGAACCGACCAATCACCTCGACATTCTCTCCATCCGCTGGCTGGAGACGTTCCTGCAGGCCTACCCCGGTGTTGTCGTGGTGATCTCCCATGATCACCGATTCCTCGACAACGTCTCGACCGACATCCTCGATGTCGACTACGAGACGGTGCGCTTGTATCCCGGCAACTACAGCCAGTTCGAGCTGGCCAAGCAGACGAATCGGGAGCGCATGGAGAAGGAGCTCACCAAGAGGGAGAAAGAGATCTCCCATCACAAGGCCTTCGTCGATCGGTTTCGGGCCAAGGCCACCAAGGCGCGACAGGCACAGAGCAAGCTGAGGCTGATCGAAAAACGCCAGGACGAACTCGAGCCCCTGGCCGAGAGCTCCCGCCGCTACCCCACCTTCAGGTTCCACGAGCAGCGACCGAGCGGCAAAGATGTCCTCACTCTGGAGGGAATCTCCAAGGCCTACGGTGACAATCAGGTCCTGGAGGACGTCTCCCTGACGGTGCGCCGCGGCGAGAGGGTGGCCATCATCGGCCCTAACGGTATCGGTAAGTCGACCTTGCTCAAGATCGCCATCGGCGAGGTCGAGCCCGACGCCGGCGAGGCGCAGTGGGGCTATGAGACCTATACCGGCTACTTCGCCCAGGACCACCATCAGCAACTCACCAACGAGAAGCAGACCGTCGAGGCAAGCCTATGGGAGCTCTGCCCCGGGGAGACAATCGGCTTCGTGCGATCCCGCCTGGCATTGGTGCTCTTCTCCAGGGAGGAAGTCGAAAAACGCCTTGGCAGCCTCTCGGGAGGCGAAGCCGCGCGGTTGCTGTTCGCCCGCCTCTGCGTACAGGAACCCAACGTCCTGATTCTCGACGAGCCCACCAACCATCTCGACCTCGAGGCCATCGAGGCTCTGGTCAAGGCACTGAAAGAGTACGAAGGGACGCTGATCCTCGTCTCCCACGACCGATGGTTCGTCTCAGAGCTGGCCGATCACATCGTCGAGATTACGCCGCAGGGCCTACAGAGGTTCGAAGGAACCTACGAGGAGTACGTCGCCAAGTGCGGCGACGATCATCTCGACTCCGACGCGGTGGCTCTCAAGGTCAAACGAGAAAAGCGAAAGAAAAAAGCCCGGCAGGCCGAAGGCGAAGCTTCGGCCGATGCCAGAGAGCTCCGCAAGCTGGCAGCACGACGAGACGAGATCACCGCCGCGATCGAGAAAGCAGAGGCGCGGGTTCACGAGATCAACGAGATCTTCTGCGACCCGAAGTACTTCGACCGCACCCCCGCGGCCGGAGTGAAGAAGCTGGAGCAAGAGCAGAAACGCCTGACCGAACGCATCGAACAGCTCCTGCAGGAGTGGGAAGCCGTTGAACAAGAGCTCGCCGCTGTCAGTCCAGCGACATAGTCAGTGCAGCGAACTGGAGTCCGATTGTTGCAGCACCATATTGCTGGTCAGCGGTTGAAAGGAGTCCGTGCCGGTTGCCACCCCTTCGTGGTGAAAAGTACCCTCGACACCAACGATCTCGCTCCGCAGCCACTCGCCTGGAATCAAGGCCCTGGGCGGCTCGTTGCCCTCTGGTGTCACCTGGCGAAACCCATCCGGAACCAGGCCGTAGTCGATGCGACTCAGGGTCGTCGGCTCGGCGGCAACGACAGACCACAGCACCCCACCATCCTGCTCTGTCAGCTGGAAGCTCTGTAGCCCGGTAGGACCAGAGATAACGAAAAGGGGCGGCTTCAGGTCGCCACGACATCCCGCAACCCCGCCAGCTACCACGACCAGGCCAATCAGGAGTCGGCCCCATGAGCTCGTCGATCTCGACACAGTCGTCCTCCTTCCGACTCAGACGAAGGCATCGCGCACCGTGGAGACCAGCTCCTCGGCTGCTGCCGTGGGATCCTCGGCACGCGCTACCGCACTGCCGACAACAAAGACGCTGTCGGGGCCATAGAGATCCAGCCATTCGACGAGCGCAGCCGGTTCGATGCTGCCGCCGGGAGCCGGAGCCGAGGGGCGCAAAGTCCCCAACTCGCTGCGAAGATTGGCGCTGATAGCGCTCGCCGTAGCCTCGTCCATGCGAAAACGACCTCCGGCATGCGGATAGATCACCGCGTCGCAGCCCGCGATCCGGAGCACCTGGCCGAGATAGACCTCGGGAGCCACACCGTGCTCAGGATCGAAGAAGACGCCACTGCCGGAAGGATGGGCCAGCAGCGCCAGGTCCGAATCCGCAGCCAGTCCGGCCATCGTGTCCAATCCCATATAGAACGGAATCACGACGGCTCCGCGGCACCCTCTTTCCTGT
Source organism: Thermoanaerobaculia bacterium (assembly GCA_049664225.1). Lineage (GTDB taxonomy): Bacteria > Acidobacteriota > Thermoanaerobaculia > Multivoradales > JAHEKO01 > JAUVRX01. The sequence goes on along the minus strand of JBATEX010000093.1, from coordinate 20,324 downwards.
AGGAAGCCGACGTTGTCGAGTAGCTCCCGGGGTCGCCCACCCAGGCTTGGAAAGTAGACGGCCGAAGTTCCTTCCGATCGATTGACCTCCTCCACGGCCTTCTGGCAGACGGCGACCCGCTCGCGGAAGGGAGCGCCGAGTTGATCGGCCAGCGAATGGTCGTCCTTGATGATGTCGATGCCCGCCCGCGCGAGCGGGCCGACCAGCTCCGCCAGCTGTCGAGACGACAAACCCAGGGGCTTGGACACCGCGCAGGTCAGAGGACGTCGGGCCTCGACACCGCAGAGGTCTCGTAGCCCCTCGAGCCCGAATCTCGGCCCGGGAAACCGAGCCAGCAGGTCGTCCGGCCACTCCACTTCGAGCAGACGAACCCCGGAAAGCAGGGAGATATTGCCGTACAACAGATTCATGAGCTGGGAGAAACTCCCTCTCGCAAGGCCCGACCTGAAGTGGAGAGTCGCCAGCCATCGATCACCCTCGCCCCGCTCGAGACGCTCTACCCGACCCACGACGCTCGCCACCAGTTCTTCGGACACGGACTCCGGTGGGAGCTCCACTGTCTGTTCGAATGCGAGGGTCTTCGCCTTCGATTCTGCAGACTCTCCTGGCGCCAGGCTCAGCGCATAGGTCGCCTTGATCCAACCCTCGGAAGCAGGCGAGGAAGCACGGCTGTCTTGGGACCTACTCATCCCGAATCGGCCTCCCGCATCCACACCACCATCTCCCCATCGCCCCGATTGGCCCACGCGAAGTAAGGGATCGCCGTCAAGGGCACTTCCCGACCGGCCCGAACCGCCTCCGTTCGGATGACCACAACCCCGCCGAGAAGCTCCGGTTCGAACTCGGCAGCCAACGCGGCGTCGCCGAGAAGCTCGAGGTCGAGGACACCACCTTCATGGTCGATCGCCTCTACGGCGTAAATGATGGGCCCGCGCTGCAATGCAACCTTCCCTTCGTCCTCGACGACGGCCGCATGGGCGAGTACCCGGCGTGGAGGCATCGGCAGCTCGAGCACAATCTCGTCGCCACTCCTCCAGGTTCGGCTCAGCATCACGAAGCCGCGAGCCAGCGGCTCAGGGACGGCCTCACCATTGACCCGAATCGAAGGCTCGTCTCCCAGAGCACCTGCAAACCGGTACAAATCGGAAGGCGTTGGCAGACCTCTGGCCCATCCTGGAATCCGGAGATGGATGTCGAGCGGTGCAGGCCTCTCGAGGGTCAAGCGCAACCGCACGGTCCCATCCCATGGATAACGCGTCTCCTGCTCGAGCACCACGGCCCCTGCATCCGGCACTTCCAAACTCGCCGTGCTTGCGACGTAGAGGTTGACGAAGATCTCGGAGTCCCGGTTGCCATAGATCAGCCCGGGAACCTGAGCCACGAGTCGCGCCAGATTGGCCGGACAGCACGCCACATCGAAGTACTCACTGCGACCGAGTCCGCCTTCGGACTCCAGCGGATTCGTATAGAAGAAGGTGTCGCCGCTGGCCGAAACGCCCGACAGCGCACCGTTGTAGAGAGTCTTCTCCATCACGTCCAGGTAGCGGGCCTCGCCAGTCGACAGGAACATCCGATGGTTCCAGAGACCGTTGCCGATCGCAGCACAGGTCTCGGTGTAGGCGGTCCGGTTGGGCAGCTCGAAGCTATCGCCGAACGACTCCACCGTGTCGCGCGAACCGATGCCGCCCGTGAGGTAGAGCTTGGTCCCGACCACATCCAACCAAATTCGCTCCAGGGCCTCCAGATAGCCTGGAGTATCCGATCGTGCCGCGACGTCGGCCATGCCGGCGTAGAGGTACGCCGCCCGCACCGCGTGCCCAACGCCCTCGGCTTGCTCCGCAACGGCTTGGTGGTCCTGTTTGTAGAGACGATCGTTGTAGATGGCAAAGTCCGTGCCCTCGGGATAGAGCTCCCCGTCGTGGGCACCTCCCCGTTGGTCCAGAAAGAAGCGCGCCAGATCGAGGTAGCGGGACTCCCCGGTGAGATCCGCCAGTTTGACCAGAGCCAGCTCGATCTCCTCATGACCCGGGATGTCCCGGCGGGCCTTCGGTCCGAAGTCTCGATCGATCCGGTCGGCGAAGCGAGTGGCTACCTCCAACAGGGTTCGCTTGCCTGTGGCCTGCTTGTGCGCCACGGCGGCCTCGATCAGGTGACCGGCGTTGTAGAGCTCGTGGCTGCCAACAGCCACGTGGATCCATCGCTCGCGGCCGACACCGGGGGCCGGATTCTCCGGCTCGATCGTCCGCGCCGGAAACAGGTACCCGTCCTCTTCCTGCGCCGCTGCGACGAGCGCAATCAGCTCGTCCAGGCGCGCGTCGAGCTGCGGATCGTGACTCTCGATCAGGCTGTAGCTGGCGGCCTCGATCGCCTTGTAGACGTCTGTGTCATTGAACCGGCGGCCACGGTAGGGTCCTTCGAGAAGACCGGCAGCCTTCCGGAAGTTGTCGACTCTGCCAGTCTGGTCGTTCTGCTGCAGGATGTGCGGGATGGTGACCCGTCGATTGGTCTCCAGCCGAGGCTTCCAGAAGGCATCCAGCACCTCAACCGAAGACTGGGGAACCGGCTCGATTCGCCCGGTTGGAGATTCGATCAGGGGCTGCGCCGTTGGATCGATCGACGCCTCATCGACGGGTTGGCCACCGCAGGCCACGAGACCGAGAGCTAGCGCCGCCGCGACCCCTTTCTTCAGAATCTTCCAGCGCCCCTGGCTCGTACTGCGATCGATCGTCACCACGGTAGGAACCGATGGTACCCCGTGAGGATGGGGACAGGCACTCCTTTTTCCGAGTCCCGGTCGAGCCGGGATTCAGGCCACCTGCTCCCGCTCCTCGCCGATGGCTTCGACCGGCTCGGGCTTGGGCCTTTCCTTCCGGGCTCTTCGCTGCCGTATCTGCAGGAGGAAGTCGTAAAGCACCGGTAGCACGACCAGGGTGAGAAACGTGGCGAAGGCGAGTCCGAAGATCACCGCCACACCCATCCCCTTCCACCACTGGCTACTCTCTCCTCCACTGGAGAAGTGAAGCTCGGTGAAGTCGAACTCGAAGCCGGTGGACAACGGAATGAGCCCCAGAATGGTCGTGATGGCCGTCAGGAGTACCGGCCGCAAACGGCGCAAGCCGGTCGTCATGATGAGCTCACGCCGTGGCAGGCCTTTGGCCCCCAGCTGCTCCCCGTAGTCGAGCAGCACGATCGCATTGTTGACCACGATGCCGGCCAAGGAGATCACACCCAATCCGGTCATGATGATGCCGAAGGGCAGACCGGTCACCAGGAGCCCCAACAGCACGCCGATCATGGACATGATGACCGTGGTGATGACGATGGCGGGCAGCGCCAGCGAATCGAACTTCGCCACCATCAGCCCCAGCACCATCAGCACGCCGTAGAGGAACGCCGAGGTCAGAAACTCCTTGGCCTCGTCCTCGTCCTCGCTCTGACCGCCGAAGCTCATGGAATAGCCCATCGGCAGCAGATCTGGCGTGGCCTCGATGCGGCGAACCGCCTCGGAGCGCACGGGCTCGGCCATGGTCGGTGTCGTCACCTTGCCACTGACGGTCACGACCCGCTTGTGATCCTTGTGTCGGATGCTGGTCAGCGATGCGGTCTGCTCGACCTTGGCTATCGCAGAAATGGGTATCTGGCTGCCGCCTTCCGTCACCACCGTGAGTCGAGCGATGTCGGCCAACGATGCACGCGACTGTTCTTGCAAGCGCACCGTGATGTCGATGTCGTCGTCGCCGTCGCGGTAGGTGGAAGCCTCCGTGCCGTTGACGGCCGTGCGCATCGTGGACGCCACCTTGGCGGTGGTGAGTCCCAGCCTCGAGGCCTGGGTCCGGTCGAGCCGTACGACGAGCTCGGGCCGGGCCAGGTCGAAGTCGTCGTCCAACGACACCAGGCCCGGAATGTCCTCGATCTCCTGGCGAATGCGTTGCGAGATCAGACCCAGCGTTTCGAAGTCCTCACCGGTCAGCTCGATGGATACCGGTTCGCCGACCGGCGGTCCCTCCTCGGGCCTGTCGACATTGATGACCGCGCCGGGAATCCCCTTGACCAGCTCGCGGGCCTGCTCGAGAGTCTCGAAAGAGTTCTGGGATCGATCGCCGCGATCCAACAGATCCAACATGATGCGCCCAGAGGTGCCGCTGCCCGAGCCGCCGGCGAAGAACTCACTCTGCGCTCCGGCCCCGGTCCCGGCCGCCATCACCCGCACGTCGGGCAAACCAGCCAAGCGGCGCTCCAATTCGCGCACGACTCCATCCGTCTCCTCGATCCGGGTGCCAGGGGGCATCTCGACATCCACGATGATCTGGGTGGGCTCCGTCTCGGGGAAGAACTCGACCCCGTGATTGAACGCCCCAAAGAGAAACAGGACGCCAACGAAGGCTCCCAATACCCCGAGAACAACGATGAGACGGTGGTCGAGTGCCCAGCTCAGGGTCCCTTTGTACATCTTGACCACGAAGCCACCGATCATCCCCTGCCAGCCGTCGCCGGTGTCGTTCTCGTCTCCACCCCCTCTGAAGTCCTTGTCCTTGACCTTCATGAAGGTGGCGGCCAGGGTCGGGTTGACCGTGAAGGCCACCAGAAGAGAGGCCGACAGCGCCAGACAGACGGTAAACGGCAGGAACCACATGAAGTCGCCCACGATGTCGGGCCAGAAGAAGAGAGGCGAAAAGGCGGCCAGCGTCGTGAGCGTCGAAAAGAAGATCGCCGACCCCACCTCCTTGGTGGCGATCGAAGCCGCCTCCACTCGCCCCTTGCCCTCCTGCATGTGGCGATAGATGTTCTCGATCACGACGATGGCGTTGTCCACCAGCATGCCCACCGCCAGGATGAGCGCGAACAAGACCACCATGTTGAGCGTTTCGCCCCACAGCTGTACCGCGAGAAACGTGATGAGCATCGAGAACGGAATCGCCAGACCCACGAAGAGGGCGTTGCGAAAGTTGAGGGCGAACATCAGCACGATGACGACAAGAACCAGACCGGAGAGAATGTTGTTCTCCAGGTCCTTGACCATCCGCCGGATGTCCTTGCTCTGGTCGCCGAGAATCGTCGCTTCCACCCCTCCCGGCCATTTGGCCTCGTAGATGGCGACCTGTTCCTTGACCGCATCGGCGACCTCGATGACATTGGCGCCGGTGCGCTTCGATACCGCGAGAGCCACCGATTCCCTGCCGTTGATCCGGGCGAAGGAGTCCCTGTCCTTGAAGCCGAAGGAGACCGTCGCCACATCCTTGACGAAGATGGGCTGGCCTCCCCTGGCCTTGATCACGAACTCGCCCACCATCAGCGGATCGCTCACTTCCCCTGGCACACGGACGGCGAACGTCTGCGACCCGAGATCCATGTCACCGCCCGGGATGGAGACGTTCTCGTCCCCGATCGCGTCCACTACGTCCGACAGGGCCAGACCGTATTGCCTCAATTTCTCCGGATTCACATCGACCCTGACCTCACGCTCGAGGCCACCCACCAGGTCGACCTTCAAGACACCCCGAATGCCCTCCAACTCGTCCTGCAGATCCTCGGCGAGATCCTTGAGCACCACCGGTCCCACGTCGCCGGACAAGTTGACCTGGATGATGGGGATATCCGAGAAGCTGATCTCCTGCAGGATCGGCTCTTCGGCGTCGGTGGGTAGATCCGGTTTGGCCAGGTCCACGCGATCGCGGACCTTCTGCAGCGCCATGTCGATATCCGTGCCCGAGATGTACTCCACCGTGATGACCGAGGCACTCTCCTGCGAGGTCGAAGTGATCTCCTTGATGCCCTCGAGGCCCTTGAGCTCGCGCTCCAACTGATCGGTCACCTGCTTTTCGACATCGGCGGGCGCGGCCCCTGGATAGATCGTGTAGACGATGATCAGCGGTATCTCGATGTCCGGGTACGACTCTCTGGGCAGCGTCCGATAGGCTGTCAGGCCGGCGAAAATCACCGCCGCCATCAGAAAAAAGACCGTTACCCGGCTCCTGAGGGAAAGCTCTGTCAAACGCACTTGTCAGCCCTCCTCCGCCTCGATCACCGTCTGTCCGTCGGCCACTTGCTGCTGGCCGCCGACGACGACGTGGTCACCTGGCTCGAGGCCGCTGGCGATCACCACCCGGTCCCCGACCGTCGGACCCAGGACGATGCTCCGCCTCTGCGCAACGCCGTCGGTGACCACGTAGAGGATCTTCTCGCTCTCGTAGTCCACTACCGACGCCAACGGCACGAGCAGGGCCCCGGGAAGCACCCTGCGTGGTACCTCCAACCGCCCGAAAAGGCCTGGACGAAGCCGGCCCTCGCTGTTATCGACCTCCGCTTCCACGACAAGCGTGCGCGTATCGGAGTCGAGCTCGGCACCGAGTCGAACCACCTCGCCTCGCCACTCCTCGCCGGGGAAGACATCGACCCGGACCGTCACCGGCGCCCCGATGCTCAAGTAGGGAACGTCGGAGGCCGACGCCGCCGCCCTCACCTTCAAGCGATTCACCGACACCAGCTCCACGAGGGGAAGACCCGGTGATGCATAGTCTCCGACCTCGACTTGCTTGGCGGCCACGCTGCCTGCCCAGGGCGCCTTGAGCTCCGACTTGGCAAGCACCAGCTGGGCCGAATTCAGTCGCGCTTCGGCCACATCCTTACCTGCCACGGCATCGATGTGCTGCTCTTTCGTGATGGAGCGCTTCTCATAGAGTCGCTCGGCCCGCTCGAATCGATCCACGGCCTGGACATGCAGTGCCTCGGCCTCGGCGATCTGCTGACGCAACGCCCGAGTGTCGATCCTGACCAGAATCTGGCCCGTTCGAACGCGATCCCCCACATCGACGGTCAGCTCCTCGACTCTTCCGGGCACTTCCGCCGCCAGGGTCGCCCGCCGCAAGGGCAACAGGTCGGCACTCAGAAGCGCCAGATCCGTGATCTCCTCCGGCTGCACCTCGAGAGACCTCACATACGCTACCCGATCTGCCGGCGCCACCACTGGCTCCGCCGAATCCGCTTCACTGCCTCCGCCGCAGGCCGTCAGTACCGACAGCGGCAACAGAGCCAATAGTCTTATCCCGTGCCAACGCTTCATGGTTGCTCTCCCGTTTCGTGACCGGTAAATCGCCAGACCTCGTCCGCCTGCAAGCCGACTGCTCTGGCAAGGCGGGCGACGCTGGTTCTCGCTCCGTAGTACGACTGCACCCGTACCACTTCGGCTGAGATCTCGCGCTCCTGCGCGGTCAGCCAAGCGGTTTGTAGGGCCACTCCTTCCTCGTAACTATCCTGCGCCACCCGACTAGCCTCGCGGGCGGCCTGGGCGGAAATCTCAGCCGCCGCCCACTGGGACAAAGCTGCCGAGTATTCGGTGATCGCAGATTCGACCTCCTGCTCCACTCGATTGAACAGCGCCTCCAACTCCCACGCAACCTGCTGCTTCTGGCTCTCCAGGCCCGCCACCTGCGATTTGACCCGCCCGCCATTGAAGAACTCCCATCGCAGACCGATGGCCACGGCCCAGTCGGAGTACAGGGGGTCATTCCAGTTCTCCGGCACTCGAACCGTGTGGCCATAGAGCCCGTTGAGGTTGATCTGCGGCAATTGATCCGCTTTGACGATCCTCTTCTGCTTGTCGTAGGCGTCCAATTGAAGCTCCAGATCGTCGAACTCTGGCCGGGTGTCGAGGGCGAACATCAGTGTCCTGTCCTTCTCCGGCATGGCCGGCAGCGGGTCCTCGACCTCCTGTACGTTCGGATCGGCGTCGAGGTTGAGCACCGCCTTGAGATCGATAATGGCGACCCGCACGGCGCCTCTGGCCCGGTCGATGATCGGATCGAGCTCGGCCAGAGCGGCCTTGGCCTGCAGCATCTCGAGCTCGGTGGCATCTCCCAGGTCGTATCGGGCCTGGACGACAGCCAGCGATTCCTGTCGCGCCTGTCGCTGGATCTCGATCGTCGCCAAGCCCTCACGGGACTCCAGAACCCGGAAGTACGCCTCCGAGGCGATCAGCCCGGCATCCAGTCGAGCCGAGGCGATTTGCGCGTCGGTGATCGCCACAACCAGCTTCGCAAGCTTGATCCCGGCGCCGATCTTGCCGGCGTGATAGATCGGCTGCGACAAATCGAACCCCAGGTTGTAGAGGTCCTGCTGCTGAGGACTGTAGTCCGGAAACAGCTCGATCAGGTCCTCGAAATCCGCGCTATTGAGCAGCGAGGGGTTGCGCGAGCGATTCCAGCCGCCCCGGAATGCCACCTGCGGATAGACATCGGCCCAGGCTTCCCTGACTCCTGCCTCCACCTGGTGGCGCCTCTCCTCGATCGACTTCAGGAACGGATTGTTCTGCAGAGCCAGATCGATGGCCCGCTCCAGATCCAGAACCTCGTCCGCAGCCGCCACAGGCAAGGCGAGAAGGCAGAGGATTCCCATCACACCGAGATAACGATTCATCGTTCGAACTCCATCTGAGGCTTCCTCCCGCTGACGCCCCGCCAAAAGAACTCCCACAACTGGGGAAGGTGATCCTTGAACTCATGCGCTCTGCTGGTGGCGAAAATCTGGCTGATCAGGAGACCGTGGAGAAAGGTCGCTAGAAAGAGGGCGAGCTCTTCCGGCGCCGCCGGCTCGATTTCTCCCTTTTCCACTGCCTCGGCGAAGAAGTCGACCACCCGGCCTCGTGAAGCCTGCTCGTGCTCGGTCAGGAGGTCGTTCACCTGGCCGCGCAATTCGCCCCCGACCTGGGTAGCAGCCATACGTACGATACCCACGGCCTGCGGGTTGCGGTCGGCAAAAGCCGTCGCTGCCTTCAGGTAGGCCCCGAGCCGCTCTTCGGTAGTGCCTGGCCCTTCGAGTGCGGGTCGACTTGCCATCTCCCAGGCAGCGAGACTCCGGCCCAGAAGGTCCATCAGTAGATCCGCCTTCGAATCGTAATAGTTGTAGAGACTCGCCTTGCGCACACCGACACGCTCGGCGATCTCGGACATGGAGGCTCCTCCGTAGCCGCGACGCGCAAAGAGCGCCGTAGCCTCCAGAAGCAGCTTCTCGTGCGTTGTTTGGGACACCGTTTGCAACACTCACCTCCTACCGAACGGTCGGGAGCTTCCGACCGTTCGGTAGGGTAGCGTTACAACACCCAGATGTCAAGTGAAAACCGCCGTGAATCGGCCCGATTTCAGCCCCGATTCCGATTGCCACTGGCGTGATTTCGCCGTAGACTGGTTATAGCCCAAGAGGGCTTCGTCAAGGCACTTGATCGGTGCCAAAATCGGAGGACATGGCATGACCGAGGTGAGAACTGCGAAGGGCGACGCGACTTCGGGAACCGTCACCTGGAAGGGCCTATCAGAGGGCCTGGAGATCAACCTGCCAGCCTGGAATCCTCAGGCGGAACGCATTCTCGTGCCAGCAGTCACCGCTCTCTTGGTACGCCTGCACCGGGAGCTGCAGCCTGCCCGCCTGGAGCTGCTGACGGCTCGGGTCGAGCGTCAGAACTCGTGGGATGCGGGCGGTGTCCCCGGTTTCCTGGAGGGAGAAATAGCCGAGATCGCTCAAGGCGAATGGCAAATAGCACCCCTCGCCGAAGATCTGCTCCAACGCAGGGTGGAGATCACCGGGCCGATCAATGACACCAAGATGGTGATCAACATGCTGAGTCGCACCGCGACCGGCGATCGGGCCGACGCGGCGATGCTCGACTTCGAAGACTCCATGAAGCCGGCCTGGGCCAACGTGCTGCAGGGAGTCGAGAATCTTGCGGCCGCGGCCGTCGGCACTCTCAGCTTCGTCAGGCCAGCCCAGGGCGACGAGCCGGAGAAGACCTACGAACTCGACCCCGAGGACATGCCCCTGCTCATGGTGCGCTGTCGAGGCCTTCACCTGGACGAGTCGAACCTACGCGTCGACGGCCAACCCCTGGCAGGCGGCATCATGGATTTGACCCTCTCGGTCTTCCACACCGCCAACGTGCTCAGGGCCCAGGGAAAGACGCCCAAATATTACGTGCCGAAGGTCGAGCACTACCTCGAAGCCCGATGGTGGAACACGCTGTTCACCCGCCTCGAGGAAGAGATGGAGCTGCCGAAGAGCACGCTGCGATCGACGTTCCTGATCGAGACCCTGCCGGCCGCCTTCCAGATGGAAGAGATCCTCTACGAGCTCCGGGACCACGCCACGGGACTCAATGTGGGGCGCTGGGACAAGATCTTCAGCGACATCAAGACGCTGAAGGGCCACCCGGATCGTGTGCTCGCCGATCGCGCGTCGATCTCCATGAATCGTCCGTGGATGAGGAACTACGCCAAGCGGCTGATCAAGATCTGTCATCGGCATGGCGCTTTCGCCATGGGAGGCATGGCCGCCTTTACCCCTGGCCGCACCGCCGAGCGACGCCAGGAGCAGACGCAGAAGGTCATCGACGACAAGCAATTCGAGTTCGCCCTCGGCCACGACGGCTGTTGGGTGTCACACCCCTACTTCATCGCGCCGGCCATGTCGGCCTTCCCTAAAAAGAACCAACTCGATGTGATCCCCGATATCGACGACCAGCCCGAGCTACTACCGGAGGCCACACCGCCGCTGACGCTGGAGGGCGTACGCACGAACGTGCGCGTCGGCATTGCCTACGTCAAGGGCTGGAATCAGGACATCGGCTGTGTCGCCTGGGACGACCTCATGGAGGATCTGGCCACTCTGGAGATCTCGCGAGCCCAGATCTGGCAGTGGCTGCACAACGGCGTCATGCTCGAAGATGGAATCGAGGTCACCAGAGAGCTCGTCCAGCGGGTGTTCGACGAAGAGTTGCAAACGATCGAAGAGGAGATTCGCGAGCTCATGCTCGGTCTCGACGAGGAGACCATCGAAGCGGAGCTTGGGCGGTACAGGCAGGCGAAGAACGACGCCTGCGCCATCTTCACCGAAGACGAGTTTCGCCCGTTCTTGAAGATGAGCTCGGATCTGGTGCAGTGACTCGAGCTTCGGCCGTAAGCCAATTGATTTCAAGAGGAGAAGTGATATGACCCGACCAACAGCTGACCAGCTGAAGAAGGACTGGAACGAGAACCCACGATGGGCCGGCATCGAGCGTCCCTACTCGGCCGAGGATGTCGTTCGGCTCAGGGGAAGCCTGCAGATTGAATACACGCTGGCGCAGGTTGGAGCGGAGAAGCTGTGGCGCTCCATCCACGAGGAGGACTTCGTCAACGCCCTGGGCGCCGTCACCGGCAACCAGGCCATGCAGCAGGTCAAGGCCGGGCTGAACGCCATCTACTGCTCCGGCTGGCAGGTGGCCGCCGACGCCAACGAAGCGGGAGCCATGTACCCCGACCAGTCCCTCTACCCAGCCGACTCGGCTCCGGCCCTGGTACGCAAGATCAACAACACCTTGCAGCGGGCCGATCAGATCCACCACTGCGAAGGGGACGAATCGGTGGATTGGTTCAAGCCCATCGTGGCTGACGCCGAAGCCGGCTTCGGCGGTGTGCTCAACGCCTTCGAGCTCATGAAGGCGATGATCGAAGCCGGGGCGGCAGGCGTGCACTTCGAGGATCAACTCTCCTCCGCCAAGAAGTGCGGGCACATGGGCGGTAAGGTGCTGGTCCACACCGGCCACGCGATCGAGAAGCTGGCAGCGGCCCGCCTGGCAGCCGACGTCATGGGCGTGCCGACCGTGCTGATCGCCCGTACCGACGCCAACGGCGCCAGTCTGCTCACTTCGGACGTGGACGAGCGTGACCATCCTTTCCTGGTCAGCAAAGAGCGGACCATCGAAGGCCTCTACCAGGTCAAAGCCGGCCTCGAGCAGGCCATTGGGCGCGGCCTGTCCTACGCTCCCTACTGCGACATGATCTGGTGCGAGACCGCCCATCCGGACCTGGACGAGGCGAGGAAGTTCGCCGACGCCATTCACGAGAAGTTCCCAGGCAAGCCCCTGGCCTACAACTGCTCACCCTCCTTCAACTGGAAGCAGAACCTCGACGACCCGACCATCGCCAAGTTCCAGCGCCAGCTGGCGACGATGGGCTACCGATTCCAGTTCATCACCCTGGCCGGTTTCCACTCCCTGAACTACTTCATGTTCGAGCTGGCAAAGGGCTACAAGGAGCGGCAGATGGCGGCCTACGTGGAGCTCCAGGAGCAGGAGTTCGCTGCCGAGTCCAGAGGCTACACCGCCACCAAGCACCAGCGTGAAGTGGGGGCCGGCTACTTCGACCAGATCACCACGCTCATCACCCAGAGCGACGTACTATCGGCCATCCAGGGCTCTACCGAAGAGGAGCAGTTCGAGGAGTCGCACGTGTAGGGCTGCGCCCTGGGGGGTAGGGGCTCGAGGGCGCAGGGGCTTATGGGCGTAAGGGTCCCGGGGTTTGGGTCCCCGGTTCTGTGCGGTAGAGCAGGTCGACGGTCTAAGGTAGGTCGCTCTCCAGCGGGACGCTCACCAATTTGAGATCGCCGTTGGTCTGGTTGAAGAAGGCGACAACAGGGGTCCCATCGGGGCGGATCGCCATAGCCAGGAAGGACTTCATGGTCTCCTCGTCCTGAGCCACTACCCTGGGAGTCTCGAATTCAGCGCACGCCTGGTCCTGGCAGCGAATCAGCTTCACGAAGCCGCCGATCAAATCGTAGTAGGCGACCACCGGCAGCCCGTCATCGCCGATGCCGAGGGCGGCAAAGCTGCCGACCAGTCCGTCGGTGTCCAGGGTCGTAATCGACTCGTCACCGCCTGCACAGGCTGGATCGTTGCAGTGAGCCACTCTGAGATCGCCATGCGAGTGATTGTAGTAGCTGATCACTGGCAGATCGTCGGCGCCTATGGCCACCCCGGCGAAAGAGCCAGCGCTGACCGACTCATCGACGACGGAGATCTTTGCCTTGCCGCCGGTGCAAGCGGAGTCCTTGCACTTGGCCACCTTCAGCCGGCCCTGATTCGAGTCGTAGTAGGAGATCAGTGGCGTGCCATCGGTCGAGATCGCAATCGAGCTGAAGAGTCCGACGCAGTCCTTCTTGTCGACGGTCGAGACGATCTCGTCGCCACCGACGCAGGCCGGATCGTTGCACTTGGCCACCTTGAGATTGCAGTTGTCGCGATCGAGGTAGCTGATCACCGGCAGATCGTCCTGGCCAATCGCGATCGACGTATACAGACCGACGATGCCTTCGGTATCCAGCCTCGAGATGGTCGCCTCGCCCGAGCAGTCAGGAGTGCTGCACCGGGCGACTTTGAGGTCTCCAGCAGTGGCGTCGAAGTAGCTGAGAACCGGGAGACCCTCACGGTCGATTGCCATCGCAGCGTAGCTCCCGACGCGGTCTTCACTGTCGACGGTCGCGATCGAGACTCCTTCCGAGCAAGAGGGCTCGACGCACTTGGCGACCTTCAGATCTCCCAGCGTCTCGTCGAAGTAGGCAACAAGGGACAACCCGTCGTCGCCGCTGACGATCGCGACGTGGCTACCCACCTTACCGGCGTTGTCCACAACGGTGCCTGAAGGAACTGACTGCGCAGCGGACTCGCGAGTAGCCTGCGACAGCGACGGTGTGGTCGCGGCGCCGAGCAGCGTGATGGTGAGCGCGGTCTGGACGAAGTTCTTCCACATGACTGGGTCTCTCCCGACTGCTCTACCTGGCTGCTTGTCCGCCATCGTGCCGCTAGGGCGGCTGCTGAATGAAAGTGGCACCAGAGTCGCCGCGTCCTGGGCTACCGCCGAGGGCGATGTCGGCGAGACGTCCGTGGTCGATTACCCGCGGCTTTTCGTAGGGGCGACGCCCGGCAAGGACCTGCTGTGCCGTTTCGTCAACCGAAACGTCAGATGGCGCTACGACCGGGTGGCAATCAAGTGGCGTCTTCACGGGTCGATCTTACCTCACCAGACGGATCATACGACGGCCCTCGAGAGGTTGCTGTGGAACTCCAACCCTGACCGGCGCCGCCAGAGCTCGAAGCTGACACAGTGCCACAGGACGACGTCCAAGGCAGGGCTGATCGCCCCTCCCAGAGAACGGTAGACCCAGCTGGGATCTACGTAGCGGGGCCAGATGGCATTGTGCGAACCAAGCAGCTCCTCGACGATGTGGCGGTCTTTCCCGCGCAAGCCTGCCTCGAAGAGCGGCGTCAGGACCGTGGGCTCGGTGCGCTGCAGAATGGAGTCGGTCAGCAACCCGGTCAGTGCTTGCCGAGCTATGGGCTTGTATCGTCCGTGGCGGTAGAGATGATGCGCTGGCACCTGAAGCATGAACTCCACCAGGCGGAGATCCCGGTAGGGATCGCGCAGCTCGACTCCCTCCCGGCAGGCGTAGGAGTTCTCGAGACTGAAACTACGGGCCGCCCTCACGCCGGCCACGGCCTCGAGTTGGTTCGGACGCAATCCTCGGGGCGTCTGGAACCTCGGCTCCGAGACTTCGGTCACCCGTCGTCGCGCCTCTGGAGTCAGCCACGGAAGCTCAACGGAATGCTGCCGGAATAGCGTCCGTTTCACTATCGCAGGCCACCTCAGCAGGCCCGAGCGTCGTAGCGCCTCTTCGGGTCCCCGTCGGCGAACTTCAGCCAGCAACTCGCTCGTCGCCTGCAGGGGATGGCCCGAGAGCGCCAAATCTTCGAACCAGCACTCGCCACCCGTATAGAGTGCGTCGGCGGCAGAACAGTTCAAGACCACGCGGCTGCCGGCCCCGGCTGCCAGCGAAAAGACTCGTCGTTTGAGCTCCCGATAGACGTTGTCTTCCGGGGTGCTCGGGTGGCAGCCCAGCACACGCTGATGGGTGAGGGGAACGGCGTCATCGCAGTTGACACGCAGCGCCTCGAGATTCCAACGCTCCACGACAGGGTCCATGAAAGAGCGCTCGTCGCAGCTGTCAAACTCGTCGAAGGTCCAGGAGACGGTCCGCAGCCGCCACTCCGGATGGCTTCGCCCCAGCTCTTCGGCTCCGAGCGCGGCGGCCGAAGTCGAGTCCAAACCGCCACTCATCATCACCGCCGGAGGAGTCGTAGCGCGCAGCCGGCATCGCACGGCCTGACGCAGCAGCTCGAGGAACTCATCCTCCAGATCCGAATCCGAGCGTCGACGCATTTGCGAATCGGCTCCAGGCTGCCAAAGCTCGGCTCGGCGCACCGATTCCTGGTCGACTCGCAGTATCTCGCCCGGCAGCAGCTCGTCAACCCGCTCGAAGAACGTCGAGCCATCGGCAGGCACCCGCAGGGCGAAGAAACAGGCCAGGTGTGTCTCGTCGAGAGCCACTTCGACTTCCGGGTGGGCGAGCAGCGCACTTTCTTCCGAAGCCACCAGAAGCTTGTCATTGCTCAGGTGATAGAAGAGCGTCCGATCGCCCAGAGGGTCTCGAGCGCACACCACCTGGCGTCGTTCGAGATCGACGATTACCAGGGCATACGGCCCGATGAGATGCTGGCCGAAGTTCTCGCCCCAGCGCTGGTAGGCGGCCAGCACCAGCTCGGCATCGGAGACAGAGCCTACTCGGTCAGACCCCGCGGACCCAAGAGCTGCCAGCAGTGCCTCGCGGTTATCGAGACGGCCGTCGAAGACCAGTAGGACCTCGGCCGGCATGGCCGTGAGCGGCTGACGCTCGCCGACCTCCTCGGGCGTCGTCCAGAAGTGCTGGTGCGCGAGTCCGAGCCAGCCGCGGACGAGCAGATCACAGCCGTCCGGACCGCGCGCCGACAGCGCCCTGATCATCCTGTCGAGCAACTCGGCCTCCACCGGAGAGCCATCGCGGTGAGCGATGACAGCAAAGGCGCTCACGTCGAGGACAGCCGACGCATCGCTGCCTCCTCTGGTATCAGTTCCGCCGACTCAGGGCTCCACCACCAAGGTCGGATCACCGAGGAGCGTCCATCCGAGAAGCACATCGAGGCGCTCGGGATCGGTGAGAGCGAGATCTTTCTTGGCATCGATCAACGCCTTGCCCAGCCGCTGTCGCCGGCTTCCGATCTGTGCGAACAGCCGCCGCCCGAGCTTCTGTTCGGACAGCGCCTCGGTCAGCGTGGCGGCACCCAGCACCGCCGCGGCCCCTCGCCCGTCGTTGAGCAGCAGCCGATGACCCAGCGTATCGTACGTCGGCATCACGTGGTACGTGTTCCAGCAGCCCCACTGGGTGATCACGGTCGGCCGGCCGAAGTTCTCGAGCGCGTCCGCGTCGCTCGAGTCGAAGAGGCCGTCGAAGCTCCACACCGAGGGCCCCGAGTGACCGAAGTAGCTGGTCAGTGCCACGCCGTAGTCGATCTCGTCGATCAGCAGCTGACGGGCCTCCTCGAGAGGCAGCTCGTCGAGATAGACCCTCTCGGCCTGCCAGGTCTCCGGCAGGTAGCCGAGCATCTCCTCGCTGGCCGCGCTGAAGGAATAGCCGGCTGGGGCGTCGTAGGCGTCGGCAGAGAATACCGCCGTGCGCACATAGTCGATGTCGGCGTAGCGCAGTGTTCGGTCGAGGATCGCCTCGAGCTCTGCTGTCGTGCGCACCGGCCAGCGTCCGACGGCCACCTCGGGGACTCCATCGCTGTTGATGTCACCGTAGAGCGGATCGACCGGCGCAAAACGGACAATCGGATCGGTTTGGGTATAGAGGGTCGGTAAGAAGCTAACTGCCCCGCCGCCGAGATAGTCGAAGTAGTCGTAGGTGTCGCCACCGACCAGCAGCACGTAACGGGCGCCCGAATCGCGATAGGCGCGCCGGACGAAAGTCCGAATGGCCCGCGGGTCGAAGACCCCGTGACTGAAGCGGCGGTACAGCTCCTCGACATTGACGACCTGCACGCTCAGACCCTCTAAGCGACGAGCCGCGACCAACGGATCCAGGCTGTCGACGAAGTCCGGATGCGCGATGATCAGCATCTCGGCTTCCGCATCCAAGATTGGCTTGCGTGGCGGCGCCGGCTCGGCGAGCGGCATCTGTAGAGCCTCCACCGTGGACACGTAGTAGGTGGCCTCCCTCTGGCTCCCCGTGAACGTGGCGCTGTAGGCACCGGCAAGACTGCTGATCTGCACGGCCTCGAGGATCTCGACCCCCTCCTGCGTCACCCGATAGACCACCACGTCGGCGGACGGCAGACCCTCGACACGAAACGCCTCCGCCGCCGCACTGAAGCGCAGCTGACCTCCGATGGCTTCGAAGCGACGCGGGAAGCGGAGACGGTAGTGGTCGTAGTTCACCAAATCGTAGAGGGCTCCGGTGTCGTGGGGCAGCAACACCCGCAGCCTGTTGCTGTCCGGGCCGAGCAGCCAGTCTGGGATCTCCGTTCGGACGGCTCGGTCCTCGAAACCATCGAACCATTCGTCGGCCAGCTCGACCCCGTTGACCTCTAGCACCACGTGATGATCCGGCGCTTGCGGAAAATCGGTCACTCCCCACAGTTCCACCGTCAGTTCGACAGGCCCCGCCTCCGGCAGCCGATCCTCGAGCTCGAGCTCGAAGAACGCTTCGACCGGCCCGGAGATCGCCAACAGTCGGGTGTCGTACCAGGGGTCGTCTCCTGGTGCGGCAAAGTCATAGGCTCGATTGAATTCTGCGGTCCGAGTCTCGTAGTAGAACCCCGGAATCCTCGCCGACGTCGACGGCAAGCCCGCGTCGTGGCCGACCCGCGCCGCGTACTTCGGAGCCACCTTCAGGGTATAGACGTTGGTGTCGGTGTAGAGCGTGTCGAGACCTCGTCCCACAAACTCCACGAACGAGCCCGGACCGAAGCGCCCAGGCCCTCCTACCCTGATGGGCACCGGCTGACCACCTTCCAGCAGCGCCAGCTTCGATGCTGGAAATCCGGCCAGATCGACCCCGGCCGCCACCAGAGCCTCGTAGGTGACTCGGTAGAGGCCGTCCTCGCGCACCCGCAGATACACCGGCGCGGCACGGCCCAGAGCCGGGCGAGATCCCATGCTCGAGCCGCCGCCGAGACCCGCTAGCCGCCGCGATCGCCGCGCCGCCGCCTTACGATGGTGCTCACGACGAATCCCGACCCAGTCGGTGCGCTTCACGTTCCAGACCTGGTTGCCGTAGGTCCGGCCGAGCTCGAACGGACCGTGATACCGCGTCTGACCATACAGATCGACATCTTCGAGCAGGAACTGATCGCCGTCGACACCCCAGGCCTCGAGCGCATAGCGCTGCGGCGCCAACGCGTCACCGAGCTGTGAGGGAATCAGCGTCTCGTTGAGCCGGCGCATGCCGTCCTCGGCCAGGACGTAGAGGTGGAAACCAAGGTTGCCGGTCTCGGTAGCCGTCGCCCACTCGAAGGTGACGTTGCCCCCGCCTTCCGAGCCGAAGTACGCCAGGGTGACCGGCGTCGTTGTGGGTCCGCCGCTCCAGAAACCGAAATCCTGATCGGCGACGTTGGCTGTGGTGATCTCCACGGGCTGCAGACCGGCGGTGGCGGTCTGGGTCGACTGCAAATAGCCGTCGACCGTGGTGCCGGAAGTATCCACCGCCACAAGGTAGTCTCCCGGCGGCAGATCGGCCAGGCTGTAGTTACCATCTGCGTCCGTCACCGTACTGCCGATGAGGGGCTCGTCGGGATCCAGCACGCCGTCGCCGTTCAGATCGTTGAACAGCATCACCAGCGCTGCCTCGACCCCCGACTCGGCTGGATCGTCGAAGATCCCGTCCCTGCTCTCGTCATCGAAGACCGTGCCGGAGATCACATATGCCTGGCCTGCTGGCGCGGCATAGCCGAAGTCCTGACCGAAGTCGCCACTGCCCCCTGCCAGGCTCAGAACGCCCTGACCATCACAAACCGTGCAGGTACCTGCTTCGTCCGGGTCGCCGGTCTGGACGAAGGCCGAAACCACACCTGCGGTGTCCGTCACTCGCACCACATAGTCCTCATCAGGCAGCGAGCTGAATTGGTACTCGCCGTTCTGATCCGTCACCGCGTTGCGCACCAGGTTGTCGAGCCCGGGGGTGATCACGCCGTCGCCGTTGACGTCGAGCCAAAGCTCGAGCGTGACGCCCTGGATCCCCGACTCGCCAGGATCCTGAACACCGTCCCCGTCGGCGTCGTGCCAGACGAAATCGCCGATGGTTCCGGTGCCGCCGGAAGGCGCGAAGCCGAAGTCGACATCTGCCGGTGTGCTGACGCCGCCGGAGACCGAGACCGAGCCCTGCTTGTCACAGGTCGTGCACACTCCTGCTTCGTCCGGGTCGTACGACTGCGGCAGCCCGACCAGGACGCCGTCGATGTCGCTGAGGCTGACGGTGTAGTCGCCATCGGGCACGCCTGAGAACAGATACGAGCCGTCCGCCGCCGTCGTCGTCGTGGCGATGATATTGCCCGAGGAATCGAGCAGATTCACCGTCACCCCGGCTAGGCCGGGCTCACCGGCGTCCTGCGCTCCATCGCCGTCCTCGTCCAGCCAGACCCGATCGCCGATCGTGCCAGTGGTACCACCGTCGAAGCCGAAATCGAGCTGGGTCATCACATCGTTGGCGGCGACGGTGATGCCATAGGTATCGTCCGGTTCGAGATTCGTGGGAATCGTGTTGTAGCCTGCCGGCAGGGTCGCCGGGTCGTAGGTGATCAGGAAGTCGCCGGGGGCCAGGCCGGTCACCAACCAGGAACCGTCCGGCTCCGTCGTCACCGTACAGGGCGTCGGGTCGCAACCCGGACCGAGAAGCTGAATCTCCACGCCGCCGATGCCGAGCTCACCCGGATCCTGTAGACCGTTACCATCAGCGTCGTACCACACCCGATCTCCGAGCACTGCGGTGCCGGAAGCCGGCAAGTAGCCAAAATCCGCCCCACCGAAGCGCTCGGTCGCCGAGAGCGCGATCACGGCAGAGGGGTCCGTCCCCGCGGGATAGGAGGTCTCGACCAGGTCGCCGGAAGCGGTCACCGGCAGGGTCGTCTCGTCGACGTCGACCAAGTAGTTGCCCGCCGACAGACCGTCGAAGACGTAGTCGCCGTTGGCGTCGGTCACCGTGCTGGCGATCAATGTGTCATTCGCCGGGTTGAGTACGCCATCGCCATCGGTGTCTTCCCAAAGCTCGACCGTGACGCCTGCCAAACCGGCCTCGTTGGGCCCGGCCTGGCCGTCGCCATCGGCGTCGAGCCACAGTCGATCGCCGATCGCCGCCGTGCCCGGTCGCCGTGTGTAGCCGAAGTCGACGTCGCTGTCGCCGGGCTGGGCCGACAACTCGTCCAAACCGCTGGTCAGACTGTAGCCATCGAGGAACCCGGCATCGTCGGTGACCCGCACGGAGTAGTTGCCGGTCGGCAGATCGGGGAAGACATAGTCGCCACTGGCGTCGGTGGTCGTCGTGGCCAGTACGTTGCCCGCGTCGTCCAGAAGCACCACGGTCACACCGGCCAGGCCGCTTTCACCGGGGTCCTCCACGCCGTCGGCATCCTCGTCGTCGAAGATCCTGCCGGAGATGTC
>JBATEX010000092.1:0-2331 GCA_049664225.1 Thermoanaerobaculia bacterium | reverse complement strand
CCGACGAGTTTCAGGTTTCCGAAGGCGATGGAGTGAAGGAGAACCCGAACCTTGGCTTGGCTTCCGAGGACCTCGGCCAGGGCATCCAGGATCTCGCTCCGGATCGCTGTATCGAGGGCGTCGCGGTAGAAGGTCAGCAAGGAGACGCCTCGCTCGCGGATTTGCTCGAACTCGGGCTCGATCTTGCGCATCGCCCCCCGCCGGTCACGGTGAACGATGCAGAGGTTCAACCCGTGTTCGGCTAGCTTGTGAGCCGTGGCCAGCCCAAAACCGCTGGAACCCCCAAGGATCAGCGCCCATTCATTGGCGCTGAAGCGTGTCGTTGAGTTGTCCACTCGGGTTCCCTATATCGGTGGTTCGCGAGAGGAGACCACCGTAGATACATCGGCAGCAAGCTCGATGCCCGACTTAGCTATCTCCTTTGATCTGGGGACAGAGAATACCAAAGGTGCCGGATCGAGGTGAAGCGAGAAGCCAACCACAGAACGGTCTCGAGTAGTGCCGAGCGAGCTCGCGGTCGATGGTCAGGGCTGTGTTCAGTGCGAATGACCGCTTATAGATTAATGGCTACTCATCAATTAGAGTAACCGCGCACGCCGCCTTATGATCGTTGGGTTGTTGGAACCATTGTGGTCGAGACTCTTGGGATGTGAACCGGAAGGAGGAGTTGCATGTCGGGTGGAAGGTCCATTTATCTGATGGTGGGTTTACTGTTGGTCATGCTGTTTTCGATAGTGCCGGCTGAAGGGTCAGGTCGGGGGGCTGGAGACTTCGAGTCGTGGGAGTGGGACGTGATCAAGCCGAGTGATCGTTTCGATGGAAGCTGGTCACCGCGGGCTGGGCTTCAGGTGGTCAAGCTGCGCAACACTTTCTACCTCATGGGTGGACGAACTCCGAATCCACCCAGCTTTCCTCCAATTCCCGGCGATAGCATCATTTGGGGAGACGTTTGGAAGAGTCGTAATTTGGGACGTACCTGGGGGAGAATTCTCGACACCGACTCCCCAGGTCACTGGCCCGCTCGAGCCTACTTTCAGGTCGTGAAGAAGGGCGGGTGGATGTACGTGGTCGGAGGACAGAACTTCAAGGCCGGCCCGGTCGACTGCCCGATAGACGAGCCGATCTGCTCCGACTTTTTCAGTGATGTCTGGCGCAGCAGGAACGGTGTCGACTGGGTCGAGCTGACCGACGATGCTGGCTGGGAGCCTCGTGCAGGTCTCAGCAGTATTGTCTTCCGAGGCGAGATCTATGTGATGGCTGGTTCTCAGAATGATGACGAGTCGATTGGTCCCGGTGGCCCGGCTAGGATCTACTTTGACGACGTCTGGAAGTCTCGCAATGGCAGGGATTGGGAGCTCGTGACCCAACATGCCCCGTGGAAAGCGCGGGCCGGCGCGGTCTTGGTAGAGAAGAACGGCTATATGTACTTGCTGGGGGGAGAGGAAGGATTCGTTTGCGATCCACTGCCGTTTTGCGAACCCCCGTACTTCAACGACGTATGGCGGTCGCGGAACGGTGCCGACTGGGAGCTGGTCACCGAGGCGGCTGGGTGGTCTCCGCGACCCGGGCACCAGTGTGCCGTGGTGTTGAACAACTTCGTCTGCTTAGGCGGCTTTGGCCTTCTCGAGAATCCGCAAGACGTCTGGGTCAGCAAGAACGGTGCGGATTGGCGGGAGCTCGTTGATTCACCGTGGGACTCCGCCTCGGCGGATGACATCAAGTACGACTTCGACGTGTTGGTCGTGCAAGGCGGCAAGCGAGGACAGCGCCCGTCGATCTTCACCTTCGGCGGTGATCGAGAGACTTTCGATTTCACCGACCCCACCAACTTTCTGAGAGTCGACAACGACGTCTGGAGATTCTCGCCGCCCAAGCACTAACGAGGGACGAAGGTTCGACTTCACAGATTGTCGGATCGAGCTGCCTTGACGCTGCCCCGGCCAAATGGATCACTGCCGCAGGGCAGCGTCGAGGAAGCTTCCAACAGGCCATCGAGAACGGCTTCTGCGGTGCTTTCCAGATAGGCGAGCTCTAGGCTCGCTGCGCTGTTCATCTCCCCGACCAGATTTCGAATCGAATCGGGGTTGGATCTGCCTTCCTCGGAGCATTCGCACGATATGCTGCCAGTATTGGGATGATATGGACCAGGGATCTGTGTGACCTCTGGGGCAGTTTCGCTCCATCAGGGGAGGATCCGGTCGGCTTGGACCGCGCCCTGAGATCAGCCAGAGCGCAGGTTCCACCGGTGGGGAGGGGGCAACGATGCGATTGTCCAAGATGATCCAAGCGGTTGACACCCATGTGTGCGGGGAGCCTGGGAGGGTCATCGTC
>JBATEX010000091.1:0-5396 GCA_049664225.1 Thermoanaerobaculia bacterium | reverse complement strand
TCAGCCCTGTGTTCCGAATGCCGCCAAGAGCCCGGCGCCGATCGCCATCATGAAAAAGACGACACACAGACAACAGAGGGCTAAAGGGATGAGCAGCGCGGCGATGGCCTGTCCCTGGGAGCTCTTGTGCAAACTGGTGATGCCGATGACCCCCAGCACGATTGTCCAGACAAAGGTGATGAGACTGCCGAATACCGGCACGAGGCTGCCCAGTTGTGCAACCGACGCATACGAGACCACCCGGAAGGTCCCTTCGAAGCCTGCCGTCGATTGTTTCAATCCCCCCACCAGGACCAGGCACAGATGAAGCAGCGCACTCCAGATGAACAGTCCCACGAGAATGTAGATCGGCGCCAGAACCAGGGTGAGAACCAGACCGAACGTCGAACCACCGACCAGGAATGGGAGTTGCTCCCGCACCTCCGGAGGGAACGCTGACAGGACCGATATGCCGAAGAGGGTCTCCCAGACCTTGGCGACCAGGACGCCGACACACCCCAAGACAATGGCGAATAGCAGGGGACTCCCGTAGTCCCCCTGAAGCCGAGTCTGGGCAAAGGCTTCGCTTGGTGAAACGACAAACAGCTTCAACGCCTCCAGGAAACCTTGGCTAGCTCCCAACTCGCCACGACGCTCCCAGGGGTTACCCTGGTGCTCGTCGCGGACTGCTGGTGGTTCCGGAGGCAGCGAGCCGGCAGTCCCGATCGGTTCACTCATAGGCAAGACCCTCGCGCAGGTACTTCTACACGTCTCTACTCAGAACTTGTCTACGTACTGGCTGAGCCCGGGAATCACGAACCGTTCGCCTTTGAGCCCCTTGACGATTGCAACGACGCGGATGACCGCGAAGACGACGAAGATAATCGGCAGGAAGATGAGGAAGACGCAGCCAATGCCAGTGGCGGCCAGGAGGTTGAAGACAAGCCACAGGGCGAACTCGGCCGCGGTCAGAACCAGGCCGTTCTTGGCATGCCACTGCACCTCCTTGTCGTCCTTGTCGACCAGCAGAGGAATTAACGCGAGAATCCAAAGATAGGAGAGGACAATCATCACTCCCCGATTGGACGACTCCGAAGAACCCGTGGTCGGCGGCGGCGTTGGCGTCGGGGTCTCTTCCTGAGGTACATCGCTCTGCGGGGTATCCTGATCGTTCATCGCACTTCCTCCTTCTTGCAGAACCGGTAACGCGTTGTCACGTCGAGTTCAACCGTTTGCCCGCTGGGCTGGTGGTCCCTTCCGGGCGCTTGACAGATCGTAGCCGAAGTCTACAGGCCCAGCGCTCTACTCGCCAGGGGAAGTCGCTTCGGCACCCAGACTCGCAAGGGTCTCCCTGAGCCAAGCCAGTCGGCCGACAGCCACCTCGAGCTTCAGCTGAACAGTCTCGTCCGTGTATCGCTCCTCCGCGATCACGACCTCGGGAGGGTGGACCACCCGCTTGATCTCGCCGAATCGGGCGTAGGGGATCAGTACCTCCAGCGAAACGGTGGGTATGCACTCCACCTTTGGTAGCTGCTCGAGAGCTTGGCGCACGGCTTGAGCGTAGGCTCTCGCCAAGCCCCCCTTGCCCAGCTTCACTCCGCCATACCAGCGGATCGCGGCCACCAGGACATCTGACAGCTCGGAGCCGCGCAAGACCTGCAACATTGGAGCTCCAGCGGTTCCGGTGGGCTCGCCGGCATCCGAACGCCCTTCGCGCGGTGGTTGGCCGATTCGCCAGGCCCAGCAGACGTGGGTCGCGTCGGAGTTCTCCTCGGCCAGACTCTCGAGGCGCCGACGAGCCTCCCGCTCGTCGTCAACCGGTTCCACGATCGCCAGAAATCGGGAACCCTTCTCCCGAACCTCGGAACGAGCGGTCCCAGCCGGTGCCAGGTAGGGCTCCCCGGGGGGGGTCATTCCCTCTAGTCCTCGAGAACCTGTCGGTAGATCCTTCGATACTGCCGCACGACGGAAGCCTCGTCGAAGCGCTCCACGGCCCATCGCCGCCCAGCCTCACCGAACTGCCGACGCAACGAGTCGTCTTCCAGCAGCTTCATGGCCGCCGCCGCCATGCCCTCGACATCTCCAACCGGCAGCAGAAAGCCGTTCTCTGCCTCTCGTACGACCTCCGGCAGCCCTCCCACATCCGTGGCAATCACCGGCACTTCGCAGGCCAGGGCCTCCAATGCAGCCAAGCCGAAGGACTCGGTCTCCGACGGCAACAGAAACAGATCCGCCCCCACCAGGACCTCTTCCACCAACGGCAGGTTGCCCATGAAGGTGATGGAGTCGCAGATTCCGCACTCGCGACAGTGTTGTTCGACCTTGGGTCGATCCGGGCCATCACCGACAAGAAGCAGTCGCGCCGACATCTTCCGCCTCACCCGATGGAAAATCTCCACGACATCGAACACCCGCTTCACGGGTCGGAAATTGGAGATATGAACCAGGACCTTTTCATCCTCCCGGCTCCACCGCAGGGCTCCGGGATGGGCTCGCGCTTTGTCGTAGCGCGTCGGATCGATGAAATTGGGAATCACTTCGATGTGATTGCTGATGCCCAGTTGCTTCTGGGTCGCCTCGCGCAATGCATAGGAGACCGCTGTCACGGCGTCGCTCTTGACGATTCCAAAGCGGGTCGTCTCCAGATAGTTGGGGTCGTTGCCCACCAGGGTGATGTCCGTGCCGTGCAGCGTGGTGACCACCTTGAGTGGCTGTGGCGCCAGAATCTCTCGCGCCAGCACGGCCGAGACCGCGTTGGGCACCGCATAGTGGACGTGAATCAGATCGAGGCGTTGATGCCGAGCTACTTCGACGATCTGTGTGGCAAGCGCCAGGGAGTAGGGTGGAAACTCGAACAACGGGTAGTGAGGGACCACGACCTCGTGGTAGAAGAGATTGGCGTTGATGAACGACAAGCGGGACGGCAGCGCATAGCTGATGACGTGAACCTCATCACCGTCTGCCGCCAGAGCCATCGCCAGTTCCGTGGCCACGATGCCGGAGCCACCGAAAGTCGGATAGCAACTGATGCCGATCCTCAACGCAGACCTCCCGGCAGCAGAGCCCAGGGGTCGGTCACGGCCAGGGGCAGCCGACTCCAGAAGGGTTCTCCATAGGCGGCGCCCACGACCAGGCCGAAGTGCTGCGCCCGACCCACGACGGCCGCTCGAAACTCGGGCGATGCGACTTTGGTGAGCGGTTCGTCGCGGCAGCCTCCGGGTTGATGCAGCTGACTCGTGTAGGCCGCCAATGCTTCCAGCTTTATCTGCCAGGTAGAGCTGACATCGACGATGAAGCTCGGCTCGAACGGATCGTGCTGCATGTAGGAGAACACCGCGGCCGGCCGGTGGGGTTCGGACTTCCCGCGGCCGGCGAGGCCTGCATAGTAGCTCGCTGCAGCCACGAGTCGATGGGCCCGCCCATGATCGGGGTGGCGATCGGAGGGGCTCGGGCCGAGAATCAGATCCGGGCGATAGCGCCGCAGCACAGCGATCAGGGCGTCTTCTTCTTCAGGGCCGGTCCGCAAAGCGCCGTCTCCACAATCCAGAAGCTCCAACTCTGCGGCTCCCAACAGAGCGGCCGCTGCTTCGGCTTCAGCGCGACGTTCTTCCACCGTGCCCCGGGTTCCGGCCTCGCCGCGGGTCAGATGGACGATTCCCACCTTCAATCCACGCTCTGCCAGGAGTGCTACCGTGCCGCCGCAACCCAGTTCGACATCATCCGGATGGGAACCGATCGCCAAGATGTCCAGCTTCATGCTCTGCTCCAAAGACTATTCAGGTCATGGTCCACACCAGCTACGGACGAACCACCTGCAGGGTTATGGGGTCCTGCTCGTCGAGTTGCTCCAACATGGCTTCTGAGAAGCCTCTACCATACTTACCAGGGTAGTGCCCGGTAGCGATGACTCGCTCCTGCAATTGGTTCATGGGTCGAACGGTGTCGCGCAGGGTCTCGAGGCGCTGCCTCGCCATCTGATCTCGTCTCGCCGAAGCGGCTTTGACCCTGCCGCTGAAGGACTCCAGGGCCCGCTCCATCTGCTCACCGGTCTTGCGCCACGGACCTGCGAGGCCGGCGTCCAACTCCAAGGCCGGAGCCTCCATGCCAGCCAGCAGCGTCTCTAGCTGTTGTCGTGCAGGACCGAGAAACTCCTCCCCAACGCTGCCTGCCAACTGTTCGTCCAATTCCAGATCCGGATCCACCAATGCCGGCAAAAGGAGGCCACCACCTTCCAGTTTCTTCAACAGGTGCTCCTCGAGCACCAATGCCTGGGGGCGAAGTGCAACCGATGGAGCCTCGATCTCCAGCAGAGTGTACAAGGGTGCGACCTGCGGCAGGTAGGCCAGTTCCCCAGGGCCCAGGATCTGTAGACCGGTACCGAACACCGCATCCTGAATCGCTGAACGGGCCAGGACTCCGGCACTGACGATCTCCGGCTCTCGGTCGATGAGAGCCAAGAGCCACTCTACATCCCTTTCGACCTCTGGCGTACCTCGAAGCCTCAGTCGGTCCTCTCCCTGCCACTCGATCCGCCGACGCTGGCCCTCGTGGAGCACAAACAGGGGGCTGGTACCCGGCTGGGGTCGAACCTGGAGAGAGAATCCAGCTGCCTCGATTGCTCCATCCCGCTCGGCTGATGCCGCCGCGACCTCGTGTCGCTCAACCACCAGGCGTCTCATCCACGGTGCCTGGGCCTGTTTGAGCGCCGGCAGCAGGGAGTCCACCATCAGTGGCGCGCGGCGCCCAAGCAGATGCACCATGAGACCTGCGAACGCTTCTCCAAAGCCGTTCTCGGGTCGGTACCACTGACCCAGTTGATCGACCCAGCTTCCGAAGCGATCGCCCGGGATGGCTTCGCGCAGGTCCGCCAGAATCCTGTCGACCTCCGGCCCCAACTCGCGCAGTCCCATTGGCAGCAGGGGCGAGCGATCCTCGCCGAGATCGAAGGTCTGTGGCCCGTTCTGGGTGAAGAAGGTGGCACGGGAGGATTCCCTGAAGTCATGGTCCTCCGTGGCAACCCAGAACAGAGCCACCGCCGGCTGGCCGGCCTGCTCCAAGCGCTCGGCCCAGCGCACGGCCGCCACCGCTTTCGAAAGACCATAGAGCGGCCCACCGAAGAGACCCGGCTGCTGCCCGGTGATCACCACGAGCGTTGCCGGGTCGGCCAGCTTTCTACCCAGGGCTTCGGCCTCCGGATGCCCGTAACCGTGGTTGGCGGTCGCCAGCGCGGTGCCAAGCTCTCGGCGATCGCCGGCAGGAGTCGGGGCCTTGGGCGGTGGGCCGCCTGGCATCTGAAATCGCACCGGTGACAACAAATCGACTCCGGAACCGTCGATAAAGGCTCTCACTAGGGGCGGTAGCAGGCCAGCCTCGACGAGATTCACGGTCATGGCATCATTCGGCTTTGGCGCCAACGA
>JBATEX010000090.1:0-25534 GCA_049664225.1 Thermoanaerobaculia bacterium | reverse complement strand
TGTGCTCCGCCACGAGCCGCTCGAGGATGGGCAGCGCATAGGCTGCCGTCTTGCCTGTCCCGGTCTGGGCCAGGCCGAGCACGTCGCGGCCTTGGAGGGCAGCGGGGACGGTCTGAACCTGGATCGGTCGCGGCTCCACAAAGCCGGCCGCCGCGATGCCGCGGTGCAGGACGGGGTCGAGGTCGAATTGGGCGAACCCGGGTACAGTTTCGTTGTTGTTTCTAGACATGCGTGTATTTCTCTCCAGCGCGCCGGATCGTCGTCCTGACGACACACGGCCGCTTTGCCTTCCCACACAACAGCAGTGAATAGGGGGTACTTTCGGGCGACGCGATACTCGTTGGAGACCCTGTTGTGCGCCGCGCGCCGAGGTGGTCTCGGCGATCTCTTGAGAGCGGAGGGTAGCAGATCCGCCGGCGTCGCGCCACCCGAGCTGTGGATCAGCTCAATTCAAACGCGCATCGATAGAGCCGGTCTTAGAGCTTCTGGGTGCAGCCCGTGCCCGTGATGATCGGATTGCCGATGTAGGAGACGCAGCCACTACCATCAACCCGCACCGTGAGGCGATCGCTGACTCGCACGGTTGCCGAGCTGGAACCATTGAGTACTACAGTGGCCCGATTGCTCGATAGCCCCCGTCCGTTGTAGTCGCCGACCCCCGAGACCCGAACCTCCTGCTCCGTCACCGTGCCGCTGAATTGGACGTCACCGACACCACTCATGTTGACATCCAGCTGCCGAGCGTCCAGTTCAGTGAACAACACGCTACCGACACCGCTGAACACCAGGCTCAGCCTGTCCGTGGTCAGGCCATCGCATTCGATCCTACCCACGCCCAAGAGTCCCACATTCGTCATGTCGTCGACAGTCAGGAGATATTCGATTCCCTGTGTGGGCTGAATGTCGACCCCAGGCTCTGTTCGGATCTCGAGCTCGCTACCGACAACCGCGGTCTGAATGTACTGCAGGAGATTGTCATCCGCACGAACTCGCAGAGACTCGGAACCGGTCTGCTCGATGATCAGTGTGCCCTCTCCAGAAAGATTGACGGACGAGAACCCGCTCACCGAGCGTGACTCCTCCACCACGTTTCCGTTACCAAGAATGTCACCAGGATCTACGGGGCCGATCGGGCCGGAAGAGCCCCCGCTACTGCCCCCACAGGCAAGGAAAGCAGTAAAGGCCAACAGCAACATCAGCATGAACAGAACGAGGAACGTGAACTTGTGCGCCAGGGACAGACCAGTCATGACGAACCTCCCAGAGCAATGGAAAGAGCGAGCCCCCCGACGGGCCGCCGGCTCTATCCGAAATCGGAATCTGGATTCGTCTGGTTCCGCCCCGGACTCACACCGGGTCAGGCCTTGTCGAGGCTCCCTTACAGTCTACGCCCCCGGAGGTGTCTTTGTCACCTCCGTTGGGGCGGGAAAGGGGCCCGACCTCTCCTCGACTTCTTCCTAACGGTAGAGAGTGCGCAGAGTCAGCCACGGGGGACCTTTGATCAACTCTCGGCCAGAGCAGGATAGTCTGAGTAGCCCTTTTCTCCTCCACCGTAGAAAGTCTCGAAGTCGGGCTCGTTGAAAGGACCGTTGGCGGCGAGCCTCGCCGGCAGATCAGGGTTGGCGAGGAACAGCTGGGCAAAGGAGACGAGGTCGGCTTCCCCGGCACCAATGACCGCGTTGCCGCGAGCGAGGTCATAGCCGGAGTTGACGATCAGCGCGCGCTCGAACAGCGGCCGAAACTCGGAGGTGAGGACGATACTTCCGCCGTGGCGCTCGTCAGCTTCCGTTCCCTCGACGAGGTGCAGATAGACGATCCCCAGCTTGTCGAGGGCCGAGATGGCGTACCCGAAGGTGGCCAGCGGGTCGGAGTCCCGCATATCGTTGAAGGTGGCGCTCGGCGAGAGTCGAACCCCGACACGCTCAGGACCCCAGACGTCGACCGCAGCCTGGGTAACCTCGAGCAGGAAGCGGGCGCGGTTTTCCACCGGGCCTCCGTAGGCGTCGGTGCGGTGGTTGCTGCCGTCACGAAGAAACTGGTCGGGCAGGTAGCCATTAGCGCCATGGATCTCGACCCCGTCGAAGCCGGCTTCCAGAGCGCTCTGCGCCCCACGACGATAGTTGTCCACGACACCGGCGATCTCATCGATCTCCAGTGCCCGTGGGGTTTCGAACGGTTTCATCCCCGCCGGCGTGAGGTGTTCACCAGCTGGCGCCACCGCCGAAGGCGCCACCGGCAGCGTGCCGTCGTCCTGGAACAGAGAGTGGGAGATACGACCGCAGTGCCAGAGCTGCAGGAAGATGCGCCCGCCGGCTTCGTGGACGGCCCCGGTGATCGGCTTCCAGCCCTCCACCTGTCGCCCGTCGTGAATGCCCGGGGTGTTCGGGTAGCCAATACCCTGGCGCGAGACCTGCGTGGCCTCGGTAATGATGAGACCGGCTGAAGAGCGCTGCCGGTAGTACTCGATCATGATGGGCGTCGGCACGGTGTTGGCGTCGGCCCGGCAGCGGGTCATCGGTGCCATCACGATGCGGTTGGGTAGCGCGTAGGGTCCCAGCTGTAGCGACGAAAACAGGTTGGACATTAGTTTCTCCTTGAAGGCCAGTCGGCTCGAGGGATGTGGCAGCTATGTTGGCCGATCTGGCCAATCCGACCCCTAAGGCCGCTATTCCTCCCGCAAGCTATTGAATTCGCGCAGTTTACATGACTTGATGCCGCGAACCGAAAGGCGTTTGTAGATCTCTCTCGAGGGCCTCGATCTACACCGACTAGTCAGCCCGCGCGAGATGAAACGTCATCGTCGCGGCCCGCTCACCACCGGCATAGGAGCCCCAGACACTCTCCATATGATCGCTGTCGACGATCTCGATCCGTGCAGAGCCGATGTAGTGGTCGGTAGCCGGGTCGAGGTTGGTCCCACCGACGAACTCGAACACCATCAGGTCGGCCGTGCTCTGGCCCAGGTCGAGCCGCATCTGAGGCTGGTTGCCGCCCGCACAGTAGTGGGTGAGAAGCAAGTCTTCACCGTCGAGATGGTACATGTTGATCATCTCGTGTTCGGTTCCGGGGCCCATGGTTTCCATCACCACCGTACCGGCAGCAGAGACCCGGATATCGTGGGTCGCAGGGCCGGCGGCTTTGGCTGCCGCCTCCGCCTCCCCACCTTCACCCTCTATCGGACCTTCCCAGGTGCCATGCAGACTCTTCAATTGATCGAACGCCTGCTGTGCGGTCAGCTCTCCCGCCACCAAGGGTGACGTCACGACCAGCGCGAGCACGCACAGCGCAGCCAGCTGCAGCATCTTCCACATCTCCGGTCCTCCTCTGAGTTGTTAATGCCGCCCGAGTATACACGAGTAGGCCCAGGGCGGCCGCTCACCGCCAATTGACCCGAACTCCGAGTCGGAAGATACGCGGCGATAGTGTTGCATTGACCCAGTCGGCGCTCCCCGAATTCAGATTGGTGTTGCAGCTCAGGACATAGCCTTCGTTGAAGATGTTGAAGGCGTCGATGCTAAAAGTGACGCCGATGTTGCCGGTCGCGGCAAACTCCTTTTCGAGTCGCAGATCCGCGACAAAGACATCCTCGTAACGGAAATCGTCGACATTCTCGACCACCATAGTCTCTCGGCCGACTCCGTCCGAACCGAAGGTTCTGCGGATGCAGGTGATCGGATAACCCTCGCGACCGGTCAAGTTGGCCGACACATTGAACCCCCAGGGATGATCGGGAGTCACCTGGTACATGCCATTGAGGTTCCACTGCCACTTCGAGTTCGGAGGGGAGACACCGAGAGGTGCTGTCCGAGAGGGCCAGGATCAAGCGGCTGACGATGCAGCGCAGAAAGAGGGAGTACCGGGCGGCCAAGGCCGCCTAGATCGAAACCACGAACCGTCTCTTAGAAATCGACCCCGACTGTCCGGAATATTCTGACGACGTAAAGTCTCGAAGGTCTTGCTCTGGGACAGGCGTTGACTTCGGTCTTCGACTACCGTAGTGTGAACGGGACGAGCAAAATAGCTCTGCCAAGTGGGTGCACTGCAGCCTGAAGCATCCCGAGTTCTTCCTGAAGTAGCCGCTTTCCCAACTGACAACAGGCGAACTTGCTCGGTCGGAAGATTCCGATTCCGGAATCGTGTAGGCAAATCGGTGTAGCGAGGTTACGACCTCGGCTACACGAACAAGGGAAAAGAGAGACTATGAAGAAAATCTATGTGGGCAACCTGTCCTTCAACACGACCGAAGACGATCTCCGCCAGCTCTTTACCGAGCACGGCACTGTCGAGTCGGTCAAACTGATCACCGACCGCCAAACCGGTCAGTCGCGGGGCTTCGGCTTCGTGGAAATGGATCCCGCCACCGCTGACACGGCGATCAGCGCACTCAACGGAACCACTCTCGGTGACCGCAGCCTCACCGTCAACGAGGCGCGGCCACGGCGTGACGGCGGCGGCTCCGACAGCCGGCCGTCCTTTTAGTCGCTAGTCGCAGCCGAGGTTCTCGGGACCTCGGCTCCGGTGAATCTGCCTCGGGCCCTCCGCAAGGGGGGCCCTTTTCTACTTGGCCTTGGTTCTGGCCGGATCAAACCCGCTCTTCTAGGCTGCCGCAGAGGTGTGAGGCCTGGCACCCTATTGACTGGGCAACCTTCCTAAAGCGGAAAATGCGCGCTGGCGGAACTCTTGTTGGCGCAGGTACTCCAGGATGAGGACGGTCTTGAGCGCTCGACCAAGCTCACGGATCGCACCGTACAGAGAAGCTCGCTCGTCACACGGGCGATGTGGCTGCCTGGACCTGCATGACTTTGGCGACGAAGGGCGAGGTCATGGCGCGCACCAGCGCGCTGTAGTTGAGCTGGAACCTCACCTCGGTGCCGACGGACAGGCGCTGCTGGCCGGAGTCCGTGATGAGGTGGTCGCTGCTAGCCCCCAAAATCTCGATCCCGCTAGGCGGAAGGAGACCGTGCGGATCGGTATCTTGGTGCCCGATGGCCAGGATCGTGTGCGAGATATCGCCCCGATCCAACGCGGGTGACTTCTCCCCGAACGCGGTCTGTGCGATCTTGCCCCAAGGCTGCGATGGCTTGATCATCGACTCGATGACCTCGGCGACGAGCGTGATGGCGTCGGTGTGCAGACAGTCGATCGGTTGGCGACGCAGAGGTTCGCGACCGAGCAGGAGTGATTCGCCCAGCCGGAGATCGTTGACGCGCCCCTTGTCTGCGCCGTTGAGCGCCCATGGGAGGTTGGCGGCATTGCCTCCGGAGACAATGCCGAGCTTGACACCGCTGGTCGCCTCGATCGAAGCGACCAGCGCGGACAGCTCGGCCATGTTCTTGGCGTCGGGTGCCACTCCGCTCTGGCAGGCGAGAATGGTGCCTATGCCCTCGAGCGTGATGTTCGGGAAGCGAAGCGCCTGACGCACGGTGGACTCGAGGTCGCCGGGCAGGATGCCTTCACGGAGGTCTCCCAACTCGACCATGAGCACGATCCCGTGCGTCTTCCCCATCTTCTGTGCGGCGCACGAGAGCTTGCTGATGACGTCGAGCTCGGTGTTGAAACTCACGTCGGCATGCGCCACGACCCGATCCCCCTGACTGAGCATCGGAGAACGGATGAGGGTCATCGAGGCAGGCACGCGTGCACGCCGCATTGCCTCGATGTTCTCGATGCGAGAATCGCCGAGCGTGCGCACTCCTGCACGCAGCAACGCGCCGGCGACTTCGGGCGAGCCGAGGGTTGCCTTGGTAACGCCCGTGACCGAGATTCCACCCTCGGCCAGTCGTTCGACCAGTGAGCGGGCGTTGTGCTGGATCTTGACGAGGTCGATCTCCAAGCGGGGCGCGCTCATCGCGCGGCGGCTATTTGCTTCTCAGCGAGCTCTGGGAACGCCGCCAGGATCATGTCCACCAGATGCTCAGGCGGGCGGGTCAGCGAATCGGTGGCGGGGATGCCGAGCTCACGCTCGTAGCGTCTTATGGCCGCGGCGACCTCGAAGTCGGTCATGTGCTCATGGTTGATCGTGAGGCCGATGACCTTGGTATCGGCGAAGGTTTCGATGAGATGGATCTCGCTGGCTGGCGTTGGCATCGTCATCTCTTCGAAATCGCAGCGATAGGGCCTTCCAGGTGCGTGCTGCAGCACGACCGCGTCAGGGCAGCTGCCGCGCAGGATGAAGGCAGAGGTCGAGTAGGCCGGATGACTCAAGGCACCTTGCCCTTCGATGATGATGACGTCGGGGTCCTCGCCCTCGAACGCCTCGATGATGGTCGCCTCGAGCTCACCCGAGCAGAACTGCGACGCTACGGCATCCAGCGCGATGCCGTAGCGGGCACCTTGGATCAGCCCCGTCTGGCCTGTGCCGACCATCACCGCCTTCAAACCGCTGGCGTTGAGGGCATGGGTCAGGATGGTGGAAGTCGTGCGCTTGCCGATGGCGCAGTCGGTTCCGAGTACGGCGATGCGCGGGCATGTGACCTGGGCGATGCGACCGCTGAACAACCGCAGGTCCTTCTTGGGGCGGGGCTTGCGGACGTCGAGGATCTTCACATGGCTCGCCGCGCTGGCCGCTCTGAACTCCGGGTCGTCGTTCAGGAACTCATGCAGGCCGTTCACGACGTTCATCCCAAGGCCTATGGCCTCGAGCACGATGCCGCGCTCGTCAGTCGACAATGTGCCGCTGGCCGGCGCAATCCCGAAGATGAAGTACTCGGGCAAATCTCCGGCCTGCGCCAATGCCTCGCCGAGGTCACGACAGATGGGGATGCCGTTCGGCTCCCCGTCGAGCACCGCGCCGGCATCCAGGCCAGCCTTTTCGCTGTCGATGACCGAGCGGATCGCTTACTTCTCCGAGTGACGAACGAGCCCATTGGCGGTCTTGCCGTCGCTGGAACCGAAGTTGCCTTCGCAGTACACGACTGCGGTTGCGACGCGCACTTGTCGACCGTTGGCTGGTGTCGCGGACCACGCGGCAGCGGCCTTGGCCGCGCGTCCACTAGGGGAATCCTGTATGTGTGGCGACGTGAAGAGCGGGTATTGGGACATCGTCCCTCCTCGAGATGGGCTCAGAGGAGGCGACAGAATCTTGCCGGCCAAATTTGGCCGAGTGTGACGAGAGGTCCCCGCTAAGTCGGTTTACTGCTGCCGAGGTACTACCACGGGAAGAGTTGACTTACTGTGGAATCGGCTGCGGATCGGTATCGACCGAACGGGCTCCTGGGCTAGAGCTTGTTCTGCTGGGGTCACGCGGGTCGATCGCTCATTCTCCCTGGAGCTCGGGGCTCGCAAAGCCGTCGGCCCTGCCCCCCCTCGTCAAGGGACCGTTCACTGAGATTACGAGGATGTCGTCGATTGTCCGTGTGGTGATGGGCACCCGAGCAAAGAGCCCCCTTCAGAAAGCGCATGCGGGAACACTAGAGCACGCTGTAAGCGTCAGGGATCCTCAACGGGATTCGAACACAGGATCAGGCACTAGAGCCCGCCCAGACTCCGGCCCGTATCTCATTGATCTCAGAAGAGCTAGATGGTGGAGCCGGACGGGATCGAACCGACGACCTCTTGAATGCCATTCAAGCGCTCTCCCAACTGAGCTACGGCCCCACGAATGGCGAGGACTGAGGAATATAGCGACGCTGCTGGCGAGTGTCAACCAACTCCGGTCAGTGCGGTCGTAGAGATCGTCGCCTACTGGAGATTCTCGTACTCGGCTCGGGCTTCGAGCAGGATCGGAATGTCCTCGTCAGCTTGTTGCCACACCTCGAAGAAGGTCTGGTAGGCCTTTCGAGCCTCCATGACATCGCCGGAGAGCGCATGGGCGCGGGCCAGGCCGAGATGAGCGAGCGGCCGCTCGATCTCGATCGAACGAGCACCCATGACGGGACCGAGAAGCCGATCGAACTCGGAGGCGGCCAGGCCGGGCGAGCCGTTGGCCAGATAAGCCAGCCCACGCAGGTAGATCGTGACCTGTAACCGCCGCTCGTACTCCCGCGCTCTCTCGAGCGCAGCAATCGCTTCTCCCGGCATTCCCTGCTGCATTGCCAGCGTTGCTTCGATAGCCGGGATCCAAACGGAGCGGATTTGGGTGTGATGTGGGAAGCGCGAAGTCATCTCTTCGATGAGCTCTGTCGCGGCAGCAGGATCGCCGATTCTGGACAGTGCCAGCGCAGCGGCGGGCAGCGCGTCCATGCTGCGAGCCAACGACATAGACCTCTCTGCACTGTCTCGGGCCCGGGAGGACTCGCCGATCTCGGCCTCTGCCATGGCCAGTTGAGCCGGGAATAGAGCAGCTCTCTCAGTCAGGCCCTCCCGCAAATCTGTTTCTTCAGCACGCTCGATCAGCTCTCGCGCGCTGGCCATCTTGCCCCGTTGGGCCTCTAGTGACCCTTCCAGCGCCAGCATTCTCGATTCGTGGACCGTTCCCAGCTGGGAATCGAGGTGCTCTCGAAGCGCCATCTCGTCACCTTCGAGGGCGGCAATCAGCGCGAGGTTCTCGCGCAGATAGATGGTGTCCAATCCCCGCTCCAACGCCTGCTGACCGATAGCCCTGGCCTCGTCCGATCGACCGAGACAACGATAGGCCCACATGACCTTGTGATTTGCGAAAGCATTGTCGGGCGCCAGCCGCAGGGCTTCCAGGGCGCTGCTCAGGGCACGCTCGTAGTCGCCCAGCATCATCAACTTGAGCGCCAAATTGTGGTGTGCGACCCAGTCGCGGGGATAGCTTCGCGTGAAGAGCTGGAGAGTCTCGACCTCATTCTCGAGATCTCCAAGGGACTCGAAGAAGTGCGCAGTAATATACAAGCGTTCACGTTCGCTGACTCTGTCGCGCAGATCGTAGGCCCGCTTCTGATACTCCGCCGCCCTCTCCATCTCCCATAAGTTCCTGTAAATCGTCCCCAAACGCGAATAGGCCACGGCGAAGTTGGGATCGAGCTCCAGAGAACGCTCGAAGAAGGGCTCCGCAGCTTCATCGGTCACTTGCTCCTGGCCTAGGCTGTAGGCTTTCAGGGCCTCGAGCGACGCCGTGGTGGCCTCTTCGACAGGAGTGTCGAAGTGCTTGATCGACGCCAGGCTCTCACCCAGCTGTTTGCGCATCTGGGTCGTCGCAGCTCCCACAGCGCCGAGGACTTCCTCCTTCGAACCGACTTCGACCTGGTGGAGAGCCAGCGTCTCCCCCGACTCGCACTCCAGGGCCTCGAGGTCGATGACGTAGCGATCGCCCAGGAGTGCGATCTGCCCCGTGACCATCGCTCTCAATCCTCGCCGGCGGCAGACCTCGCGACCGATCGCCTGCGTGATCCGCTCCTCAGGGGATCTCTTCATGAGCTCGAGCGTCTCGCGCACTTTGGCGTCCGGATAGACGTTCAGAAAGGGCGATTCGCGGAGCTTGACCTCGACAGCCTGCTTGAGCGTACTGTCGAAGACCGGATCGCCGGTCGTGTTGACGACGTCAGTCAAGACCAAGACGTCCTCTTCGGTGAGGGCTGGCTGGCGATTCGCGCTCCACATCCAAAACGTGGCAGCCAGGCCAAGCAACAGCAAGACGGCGGCTATGGCTTTCCAGTGGCGAGATCCAGCACGGTTGATGGCTTGGACTGTAGACGAGCCGCTGGAGGAGACCTCCTCAGAGGGTGTGTCTTCTGTCCTCATCGATGCCGCTGCAGAGGGACCAGCCGAAGCACCTGATAAAGAGGTGGCCGATCGCTGAGAGGCCGAGGAATGCTCCAGACGTCGAAGCTCGGCCACCAGGTCGGCGGCCGTCTGATGGCGCAAATCGCGGTCCTTCTGAAGCAATCGGACGACGACCTGCTCGAGCTCGGGTGAGATCTCCGGGTTGATACGCGCCACGGATGTCGACTCTTTGTGCAGGATCGCATCGAAGATCGCTACTGGCGAAGCCCCATCGAAAGCCTTTCGCGCTGTAGCCATCTCGTAGAGAACAGCGCCGAGCGAAAAGAGATCGCTGCGGGCATCGACCTCCTCTCCGAGAGCCTGCTCTGGCGACATGTAGGCAACCGTTCCCACTGCCGAGCCCGGCTGTGTGAGGTCAGCCTCGGTCGGTTCGGTCGAGAGGCCTGCGACCGCATCCACGCCACCGACTGTTGGAGCCAGCTTGGCGAGGCCGAAGTCGAGGATCTTGGCATGCCCCATTCGGGTAACGAACAGATTGGCCGGCTTGATGTCGCGATGCACGATTCCCTTCGCGTGAGCCTCGACCAGAGCCTCGGCCACGTGACGACCCAGCTGAAGCAGCTGATCCTCCGCCATCGGTCCACCGGCGATCGCGTGCTTGAGCGTCTGACCTTCGAGGAGCTCCATGGCGATGAACGGAGCTCCGTCGTGCTCGCCGATCTCGTGAATCGTGCAGATGTGAGGATGGTTGAGTGCGGCGGCAGCTTTGGCTTCGCGGACGAACCGCTCGAGCAGCTGTGAATTCTGGCTGATCTCTGGCGGCAGGAACTTGAGCGCGACGAGGCGCCCCAGTGTCGTATCTTCGGCCTTGTACACCACACCCATCCCACCACCCCCGAGCTTCTCGAGGATGCGATAGTGGGAGACCGTTTCACCGATCATGATGGTGCCGTCACGAACTGAACAGGTAGTACGAGATCAACAGCCATTGTATCCGACAGCGGCACAGGATGAAGGACCTGAAACCGACCTTTGGACTCTTCTCGAGAAATTCCGATTTCGAGGCTGTCGTCCCAAGAACGGACACTCAGACTCTTCCGGGAAATCCGCATAAACTGCTCTCCTTCAATGACTTAGCATCTCACTCAAGGCTGGCACGGGCCATGCTCTAGTGTCCAGTGGAGATTGAAGTCATGGATGTGCAGCGAACCGATCTGATGCGCCAGAAGAAGCGCAAGAGGACCCTCCTGATCGGGGTGGCGCTGGCGGCTGTGATCCTGGTCTCCATCGGGCTGGCACAGCTCGAGCCTGCGGCGCCGACCGTCGAGGGAGGCGCCCTGTACTTCTCGAACGTCGAGCGGGGCGAGATGCTTCGCCAGGTCCGCGGACCGGGCACCCTGGTCCCCGAGAGCCTGCAATGGATCACGGCAGCTACCCAGGGACGGGTGGAGCGCATCCTCGTTCTTCCCGGCACGGTCGTCGAGGCGGATACCGTCTTGCTCGAGCTCTCCAGCCCCGAGCTGGAGCAGCAGATCGTAGATGCCGAGTCCGAACTCCGGGCGGTCGAGGCTGACTACGTCATGCTCGAAGCGCAGCTCGAAAGCCAGGTGCTCACCCAGGAGTCGGTGCTCGCCCAGGCCATCTCGGAGCACAGCCAGGCCAAGCTGCAACTGGAAGCCAACGAACGACTCACGGCCGAGGGGCTCCTGCCCGAGATCGACTACAAACGGTCTCAGCTGGCAACAAACCAGCTCGAAACGCTCGAGCAGATCGAACGGGTTCGGCTGGAGAAGGCACGCCGGTCCACAGGGGCCCAACTCCAGGCCGGCCGCAGCCGCCTCGAGCAACAGCGAGCCCTGATGAACCTACGACGACAGCAGTTCGCCTCACTGCAGGTTCGGGCCGGAATGGCAGGGGTCCTGCAAGAGGTGCGGGTCGAAGAAGGCCAACGGGTCACGGCCGGCACCACGCTCGCTCAGGTGGCGCAGCCCGATCAACTCAAAGCCGAGCTTCGCATCCCCGAGACCCAGGCCAAGGACCTGCGGGTCGGGCTCGTTGTTTCCATCGACACCCGCAACGGGGTCGTTCCGGGTAGGCTCAGCCGCGTGGATCCTGCCGTGCGTGAGGGCAGCGTGACGGTAGATGTCGCGCTGGAAGGGACTCTGCCCCAAGGCGCCCGGCCCGACCTGCGGGTCGATGGCACCATCGAGATCGAGCGTCTCGAGGATGTGCTCTATGTCGGCCGCCCGGCCTATGGTCAAGCCAATCAGACCGTGAGTCTTTTTCTCGTCAACGAGGAGGAAGACGGAGCACAGCGGGTTCAGGTGCGCCTGGGCCGCAGCTCGGTCTCCACCGTCGAGGTGATCGACGGCCTCCAAGAGGGCGATCGGGTGATCCTCTCCGACACCTCCAAATGGGACGATTTCGACCGCATACGCATCGAGTGACGACAAACCACTCTGAGAAGAGAAGGACGGGAGAAACCATGAGCTCGAACCACGATCCGCTGATTCAAATGAAGGGCATCAAGAAAGTCTTCTTCACCGACGAGGTGGAGACCCATGCGCTGACCAACGTGCACCTGATGATCCAGAAGGGCGACTATGTCTCCATCTCCGGTCCCTCCGGCTGCGGCAAGACGACACTGCTCTCCATTCTCGGCCTGTTGGACACGCCGACCGACGGCGACTACGTGCTCAACGACCAGGCCGTCGCTGGCCTACGCTTCGCCGAGCGGGCCAAGATCCGCAACCGCGAGATCGGCTTCATCTTCCAGGCCTTCAACCTCATCGGTGACCTGACGGTCTACGAAAACGTGGAGCTGCCGCTCACCTACCGGGGGATGAGCTCCTCCGAAGCCAAGGTCCGGGTCGTGGAAGCACTCGAGCGAGTCGCCATGTCCCACCGCACCAAGCACTATCCCTCCCAGCTCTCCGGAGGTCAGCAACAGCGAGTCGCGGTGGCTCGCGCCGTAGTGGGGTCCCCTTCCATTCTGCTCGCCGACGAGCCGACTGGAAATCTCGATTCCAAGAACAGCGAAGCAGTCATGGAACTGCTCGACGACCTGCACGCGCAGGGAGCGACGATCTGCATGGTGACGCACGACCCTCGCTGGGCCCGCCATGCCAACCGCAACATCGAGCTCTTCGACGGCCGGATCGTCTCGGAGGAAGTTCTTTCAGAGCCCGCCGTCGAGACAATAGCCGTGCCCTCATAGGTGAGTTACGATCACTGA
Source organism: Thermoanaerobaculia bacterium (assembly GCA_049664225.1). Classification (GTDB taxonomy): domain Bacteria; phylum Acidobacteriota; class Thermoanaerobaculia; order Multivoradales; family JAHEKO01; genus JAUVRX01. Next base: position 12,672 of record JBATEX010000090.1, on the reverse strand, counting down.
AGTGAGCGTTCCAGCTCCATCGATTCTCGTCGCCGACGACCAGCCGGACATCCTGGAGTCCATGCGTCTGCTGCTCAAGGGCGAGGGCTATTCCGTCGAGCTCTCCAGCTCTCCAGAGGAGGCTATGGACGCCGCCGGCGAGCGCGACTTCGACGCCGCCCTCATCGACCTCAACTACACACGCGATACGACGTCGGGTAGGGAGGGGCTGGACCTGCTAGCCCAGCTCCGGGAGCTCGACTCGAGCCTTCCCGTCGTGGTGATGACGGCGTGGGGCAGCATCGAGCTGGCAGTCGAAGCCATGCGCCTCGGCGCCAGCGACTTCTTCGAGAAGCCCTGGGACAACGAGCGGGTGCTGGCGATCCTGCGCAACCAGATCGAGCTGAGGAAAGCACGTCGCAAGGGTGAACGGCTCGAAGCAGAGAATCGGTTGCTGCGGGGTGGGGACGAGATCGATTTCATCGCCGACTCGCGAGCCATGCGACCGGTCCTGGAGTTGATCGAACGGGTCGGTCCCTCCGACGCCAACGTCCTGATCACCGGCGAGAATGGCACCGGCAAGGGAATCGTCGCCCAGCTGCTGCACTCGGTTTCAGACCGTGCCGACATGCCCCTAGTGACCGTCAACACCGGCGGCCTCTCCGAGTCCATCTTCGAAAGCGAGCTGTTCGGGCACGTCAAGGGAGCCTTCACCGACGCCAAAGGCGACCGGCTCGGGCGCTTCGAGATGGCAGACGGCGGCACCCTCTTCCTGGACGAGATCGGCAATCTTCCAGCGGCTCAGCAGGCCAAGCTCCTTCGCGTCGTGGAGACGGGAGAGTTCGAGCGCGTCGGCGCGTCGCGAACTCAATCGGCCGATGTGCGCGTCCTATCGGCAACGAACGCCGACCTCGAGGCTGCCGTCGGCGAAGGTCGATTCCGCAAGGACCTTTTGTACCGATTGCGAACGGTCGAAATTCGCATTCCACCACTGCGTGAGCGCGGCGAGGACCTCGAGCCCCTCGCCAACCACTTCTTCGACAAGCATGCTGCCAAGTACCGCAAACGGCTCGATGGCTTCGACGAGTCGGCGCGGACTGCGATGCGGAAGCACGGCTGGCCCGGCAATGTCAGAGAGCTGGATCACGCTGTGGAGCGGGGCGTCCTGATGGCACAGGGGCCGCTGATCGCTACCGGAGACCTCGGCCTGGAGTCCGGCGTCGAGGCGGCCGCGCAGCTCGAGAAGATGACTCTGGAAGACGCCGAGCGACTTCTCATCCAGAAAGCGCTGGACAAAGCCCAGGGCAACGTCAGTCTCGCAGCCGAGGACCTGGGTCTGAGTCGCAGCGCTCTCTACCGCCGTCTCGAGAAGCACGGCCTCAACTGACTAGAATGGGGTTCGGTATGCGGCCGAGTCCCAGGCTTCACCTGAGCAGCGAGCGACGCCTTGTTCTTCTGGCGTTCGCGGTTGGCCTGCCAGGCTCGATCCTCGGCCTAGCCCTCCTCTGGACTTCCGCTCTCCCCGCTTCTTCCCGCTGGACCCTGACTGTCCTCCTGGTGGTCACCTGGGCTGCGCTAGCCGTCGCGGTGAGGCGTCGGGCCGTCTACTCGCTGCGCACCATCTCCAGCCTCTTGGAGGCCTTGCGGCAGGAGGACTACTCCCTGCGCGGCCACCGAGTCGGTGCCGACGATGCACTGGATGACGTCTTCCGAGAGATCAATCTGCTCAGCGAAAGCCTGAGCGGGCAACGCCTCAGTGCTCTAGAGGCCTCAGCTCTTCTGCGGGCCGTGATGGCCGAAATCGACGTGGCGGTTTTCACCTTCGATCCGGAGCATCGTCTGCGGCTGGTGAATCGTGCCGGGGAGACGATTCTCGCCCGCCCCTCGTCCCGCCTGCTCGGCAGCTCGGCCGAGGAACTGGGCCTGGAAGACTGGCTCGAAGGCGAGCTCTCCGGCACTGTCGAGCGAGCATTCCCGGGCGCAGTCGGGCGTTGGCGAGTGCGACGCAGCACCTTCCGTCAGGAAGGCATGCCGCACCAACTACTGGTCATCACCGACTTGAGCAAGACACTGCGTCAGGAGGAGCGCCAGACCTGGCAGCGCCTGATTCGAGTCCTGGGCCACGAGCTCAACAACTCCCTGGGTCCCATCAAGTCCACCGCCGAGACCCTGCACCGGCTCACCGGCAAGCAGCCCGGCGCCGAAGAGTGGCACCAGGATCTTCGCAGTGGCCTGGAGGTCATCCGCCAGAGATCGGAGGCCCTGAGCCGATTCATGGCGTCCTACTCGCAGCTGGCTCGCCTGCCGGAGCCCACCCTCGAGTCCCTGACCATTGCCGGGGTCGTGAAGCACGCAGCCGCGATGGAGTCACGGCTGCAGGTCGAGATCACGGAAGGCCCGACGCTCAACGTGCAAGCCGACCGGGCGCAGATCGAGCAGGCGCTGATCAACATCGTCAAGAACGCGGTCGAGGCCTCACTCGAGGCCGGTGGTGGAGTCGAGATCAGCTGGTCTCGTCGCGCCGACAGCTGCGAGGTGCTGATTCAGGATGAAGGGCCTGGTGTTCCAGAGAGCGCCAACCTGTTCGTCCCCTTCTTCACGACAAAGCCCGGAGGCTCAGGGATAGGACTGGTCCTGAGCCGCCAGATCGCAGAGGCCCACGGCGGTAGCCTGACTCTCGAGAACCGCATCGGGCACCGGGGCTGCTGCGCCCGACTGCGCCTGCCACTGGGATAAGGAAGTTCATCCAGCTGGACACAGGGTCTTGGGGTCTTGGGGTCTTGGGGTCTTGGGGTCTTGGGGTCTTGAGGTCTTGGGGTCTTGGGGTCTTGGGGTCTTGAGGTCTTGAGGTCTTGAGGTCTTGGGGTCTTGAGGTCTTGAGGTCTTGGGGTCCTGGGGTCCTGGGACCTGGGCATGTGACTACGACTGTGAGGAGGTTTGTCCGGGGCCCCCAGGGGGCTTTCCTCCCTTCCGCTGCCAGAACCCCCTGGGGTCTCCCGAACGAACCTCTGGCACCGTTGACGCAATGACTCAGTGACGCAGCGAGAGCCTGTCTGGCTATGATCTCGTTGGTCCAAGTGCCAAGACCTCAACAACCCTAGGATCCGCTGGCAGAGGGCCAGCGGCCTCAACCCCCAAGCCCTCAAGGACCGGCCGGAGCAAGCGACGGCCGCCTCGACCCTCAAGCCCTCAAAGATCGATCGGGGGAGTCGGAATCGACTTCCGGTTGGTCTGGCTTCAGGCGCTCGAGGATGGCCTTCTTCATCTCCTCCAACCCGGAGCCCGTCCGAGCGGAGATCCAGAGCGCAGCCTCGGTGGACCGCGACGTGTTGCCGGCGAGGTCGGCCTTGTTGAAGAGAGTCAGGACTCTGTCGGCATCCACACCCAGATCCTGAAGAACGGCCTCGCCGACCTCGAGCTGCTCTTGCCACTGAGGATGGCTACGGTCGACGACATGCAGCACCAGGTCGGCGTAGGTGATCTCCTCGAGAGTGCTCTTGAACGAGGCGACCAGGTGATGTGGCAACTTGCGAATAAACCCCACCGTGTCGGCAAACACCGCCAAGGTATCCGTGCTCAAGGCGCCCCGGCGAAGCTTCGAGTCCAGGGTTGCGAACAGCCGATCTTCCACTGGGGCTCCAGCCCTGGTGAGCTGGTTGAAGAGCGTGGACTTGCCCGCGTTGGTGTAGCCAGCCAGGGCGATCTGTAGCACATCACGGCGACCGCGCCTCTGGATCTGACGGGTGCGCTCGATCTTGTCCAGATCCCGCTTCAGGTGGCGGATTCTCTTGCGCAGCATTCGCCGGTCGGCTTCCAGTTGCGTCTCGCCCTCACCACCTCGAACGCCGATGCCGCCCACCTGTCGGGAAAGGTGGGTCCAACGACGAGTCAGCCGCGGCAGGAGGTACTCGAGTCGGGCGAGCTCGACCTGGGTCCGGGCCTCATTGGTGCTTGCCCTCTGAACGAAGATCTCCAGGATCAGGCCACTTCGATCCATGACCTGGAGGTCGAGGATCTCCTCCAGGTTCTTCACCTGGCTGGCCGACAGGTCGTCATCGAAGATCGCCAGATCGGCCCCGAGCTCCCGCGCGGCCTCACCGACCTCAGCCGCCTTGCCACGCCCAATGAACGTGCCGGCATGCGGCGTCTTGCGCTGCTGCTGCGCCCGGGCCGCGACTTCGACACCCGCGCTCCGGGTGAGCTCGGCCAGCTCGTCCAGATGCTCCTCTACCAACCAGCCCGGTTGGCCCGGCAGGCTCAAGCCGACCAAGACAGCGCGACGCTGGCCCGTTGATGGAAGCTGGGTTTCTGTGAGCAAGTTCGACTGCCGAGAGCTGCTTGCTAGAAGCGATAGACCACACCGACCTGGGCCAGGCCGAAGTATCGGGCGACATCGGAGCTCAGGATGTGGCCGCTGAGCTCGATCCTCATAGAAAAATCGGGCGAGATTTCGATGTCTCCAGTCAAGCCCAGAACCAGCCCAATCGAAGTCCCGCTTTCGCTCCTTCCGTCATCAATCTCGCCGCTCATCTGGTAGGCGCCGAGGCCGATGTAGACGCCGGAGTCGAGAAGGCTGCCCGAAAAGGAGCTCTTCGCGGAGCGGTACTCGCCAGCCACATTGAGATAGGTAAGGTCGGCTCCTCTGAGCTCTCCGAGGTAGTCGTTGGAGCCGAAGCCGATGTACCCCAGTCGGAAACCTACGTGGGTCCTTTTTTCCAGGACGTGGGAGAAGCCCAGCTGAAAGGACGGGTTGCCAAATCCCGCCTCGCTCTCGTCGAAAGAGCCGCCTACCCCGAGCAGGAGACTACCGGTAAAAGAGTAGAGCTCCTGGGCACTGGCGGCTACAGGAGCCAGCAGCAATCCCGCCAGAAACATCACGACCAAAGTCTGCGATCGTCTCACGTCTTCCCCCGCTCTTGGACCGTCGCACTTTGCGTATTCGAAAGGGCGACCTATTCCTCCGTCTCGTTCGACTGGCAAGTATACCGACCTTTGTCCCGTCTTTTAACGGGGAGACGGTCGTAGGCCGCGGTCACCCGGAATCCGAGCTCCGCTACTCTCATCTCAAGTATCTCGTACGCCGGAGAAACTCATTTGTCACATACATGGAAAACCGAGCTCGAGGAAGCCGGCCTTCGGCTGCTGACGCTTCTCCTCCCGCCCGTCTGCGTGGCCTGCCATCGAATCGAAGGCACCGAAGCCCTGGAACTGGGGCTGTGCTCGGACTGCAGACGACAGCTCCAGCCGACACCCCCGTCGGTGTGTGCTGGCTGCGGCCGGCAGCTGGAGGCCGACCCACTGCCCGACGGCTATCTCTGCGGCTCCTGTCGACAAGCTCCACCTCCTTTCGAGCGACTCTACTCCGCTTGGTCCTACGAGCCACCACTCGTCGAGGTAGTCCACGCATTGAAGTTCCGGCGCCTTGCATTTCTCGGCGCAAGTCTTGGCCGTGCCCTGAGTCTTCGCTACAGGTGCCTGAGAGAGGACGTCGATCTGGTCGTTCCGGTGCCGCTTCATTGGCGCCGGCATATGAGCCGGGGCTTCAACCAGGCGGAGGAAATCGCCCGGCCAATAGCCAACGAGCTCGAATTGCCTCTGGTTCGAGCCCTGCGTCGCAATACCGCCACTCGTCCCCAAACCGGCCTGGATCGAGCTTCGCGGGCGGCCAACCTGCGACGAGCCTTCACCACCACTCGCAGCGGCCGAAGCCGAATCGAGGGTTGCCGGGTGTTGCTGGTGGACGATGTTGTTACGACTCGTAACACACTCGGGGCCGCGACCGGCCGCCTCCTTGATTCCGGAGCCACCTCGGTGATTTGCCTCACTGGCGGCAGGACACCGGAGCCGATCTGATTTGGCCTGGGTCTTGCTTATTATCTCTCCAGCGGCAGAATCAGCGGAAAGGAGTCTTTGACACTCGTCGCCACATCCAAATATAATGCATAGTCGTATAGCTACCTGTTGCGGATGCTCTATTTAAGGAAGTCCCTACTTGCCGTCCTGGCCCTGTCCATTCTGGGTGTCGGGGTGGTGTCTGCCGATGAGGTCATCGGCTCCGCAAACGGTGCCCTCAGCGGGCATGTCCAGAGCCTCACCGCCCCCCTGCCCCAATCCATGGTCTACGCGTATCATCTCGGTGATACCAGCCTGCGAAAAGTGGTCAGCGACACGCAAGGCAACTTCCGATTCGACAGCCTCCCAGCGGGCTTGTACAAGGTCATCGCCTTCCGGGACGGCTTCGTCCCCAGTATCGCGCTGCTGACACGGGCCAGTGCCCGGGCGCAGCAGTTCCTGGACATGGAGCTCCAAAAGGACTCGGCAACCGCGCCCTCCGACCAAGACAGCTTCTGGACCGTTCGAGACCGCATTCCTTCGGACGTATTGAGAGATATCGAGACCGCCGCCGCCGAGGCCACCGCCGATGTCAACAACGCTCTACTCAACGATCGTCTGAAGCCGCGGAATGTCGAGACCGAGATGCAGGCGGTGGCGGGAATGCAACAGGGTCTCGAGATCGGCAACGCCCAGCTGGCAGGAGGCAGTGTCGGAATTCAGGGTGAGGTGAACGATCTCTACATCGGCCTTACCGGCAACTTCGTCGAGATGCAGCCGGGCGCCAACACCGAGGAATCTGCAGCCGTTTCCAACGGAAGAACGCAGCTGGTCTCAGTCAAGGTGGAGAACTCCGACCAGTCGGCCGTCCGCGTCACCTCGCTGAGCAATCGGATGATCTCCCCAGGCTCGAAGAGCGCCGATCTCTCCAATATCGGGTTGGAATCCCACAGCGTCAGCTGGACTCAGAACGTCGGCGAGACCGGCCAGTCCGATTTCGCGGTGCACTACACCGAGGAGAACAACTTCTACCGCCAGGCTCCCATCGAACCCATCGGCATACCGGATGCCTCCCGTTCATGGAGGATCGAGGGCAACTACAGAGCGGCGTTGACATCCCGTACCAACTTCGAGACTGGTGTGCGCTATCTCGACCGGCAGACCGAGTTCTTCGGGCCCAACCCCAGGGTTGGAGGGCTCGTGACACCGCTGCCTGCCGAGAGGATCGATGTCTTCGGCAAGGCTGGAATGCAGGTCAGACCGGCAATCCTGATCGAGGCCGGGTTCCTGTCGTCCCTGCGCGACGGCAACCTGTCGGCAGTATCACCCACGGGTGGGATGGTCATCAGTCTCGGGCAGAACTGGCGGGCTCACGCCTCGGGCAGCTACCAGGTCCACGACCTGCAAGTCGACACCATCCACCAGGGATTCGCTCCTGTTCTATTCGAGGAACACAGCAGCGCCTGCGGCTACTCGGAAGAGTACTGCTACCAACTGCTGGTAGCGCGAAAAGGTCAGAACTTCGACCAGATGAGCCTGGGCTTCACCCACCGGCGATTCGACGAGACGCTTCACCTCTACTTCAACGAGGACTTCTTCAACCGGCTCGAGAGCCTCTACCTGGTCAGTGGCGACGAGATTCCGGAGCTGGAGTTCTCGGCCAGTCATCAGTTCACCCCCATGATCCTGGCGACGCTGAGGTCCAACATAGCAGCTGGCGGCGGAGGCATTCTGCGCACGGCTGACCGGTCTCAATATGAGAACGAAGTTCGGTATCTGGTCACTTCCCTCGACACCCGATTCCAGCAGACTTCTACCGGTGTGTTGCTGGCTTTCCACCACATGGCGCAGCAGCTGACGCCGATCGAGCAGCATCAGGGCCGCTGGCGCCAACAACGGGTGGCCCAACCCACCCTCGTCGAGCTCGAGCGCCTGCAGCTCCTGTTGAGCCAGGACCTCGTGATCTTCAGCGAATCCGTCGCCGACTGGGCCGTGCAGCTCAACATGGAAGTCAGTCGCGGCATGCCTGAAGCCGCACCGACGGTTGCGGAAGCCGACGACGAGCTCCACAAGCGCATCACCGGTGGCGTGGCAGTCAAGTTCTGAGCCTCGCCTACACCTCCCCCGATTCTCTGCACAACACGTCTCGATCCGAGGCCGGCAGGCCCGACGAAGCCCCGCTGTCGGGAAGTCGTCCTGTTGGAGTTTCGATCGAGGCCTCAATCTGTTGAATCCATATTCTTGAGTTCCGCCAAAATCTTGAAGCGAAATGCGTAAACCCCTGGAAACAGAGCCCCATCGCGAGTTCAAAGAACCGTTTTGGTGGCATGATTCCTGCTAAGAATGCCTTCGGATTAGCGCGGGCACGCGAATGACACGAACAACTCCAACTCGTGCAAGACCTCTGATCGCGGCCCTGATCCTGGCCGCCCTGGTCATCGCCTTCGCGGGCTTGAGCTTTTCTCGCAAGGCATCGTCCTTCCAACCCTTGGGGTTTACCGCCGACGACAAGGGCGCCTTCTGGCAAGTCACCGCCGTTGATCACGACGACAGCGGTCTTCTGGTCGGCGACCAGATCCTCCTGATCAATGGACAGGAGTTCGGGCAGTTGGCCGATCCGACCGGTGCCCTGCGGCAGCGGGTATCGAGTGAGCTCGTGGTCCTGCGCGGAGAGCAGATGGCGAGGGTGAGCTACGAGCTCCCCTCTCTGGCCGTCGATCTTCCCTATCTGATCCTGGCGCTCATCGGTATCGCCTATCTACTGATCGGCATCTACACCCTTCTCCGGGACCAGCGTCGACCTTCTTTCCTCTTCTACCTCTGGTGCCTGGCATCCGCGGTCCTCTATATCGCTTCACCGGCGCCACCGTACGACCTGGCCGGGCGAGGGATCTATCTTCTCGACGAGGTGGCCAGGATTCTTCTCGCACCCCTGACGCTTCACCTCTTCCTGGTCTTCCCGCGTCCCCTGATTCGCCAGGAGAAGCTCTCTCGCCTGATTCCGTATCTCTACCTTCCCAGCGCCTTTCTGCTGGCATTGCAGGCCGATCTGATCTTCTTCGACGGCCGGTGGCTCTTGGGTGGCCGGGTGGAAACGGCCCTCGGCGTCCTCGACCAACTGGAGCTCTACCACCTGGTGCTCTTCGCGCTGGCGGCGGTAGCGGTTCTGATCTGGCGACTGAGGAGTATCAGCCAGCCCGAGCCCCACCGGCAGGCCACCTGGATCGCAGTTGGAATGGCGGCCGGCTATGTTCCTTTCCTCGCGCTCTACGTGTTGCCCCTGACCTTCGGGGCTCAGTGGCCAACCGCCGTAACGACCCTCGCCGTCTTGCCATTGGCGCTGGTGCCTCTGACATTCGCCTACGCGATCCTGCGCTACAAGCTCTGGGATATAGGTGCCATTGTCCGCGACACGGTCTCCCTGAGTGTCACCATTCTTGTCGGTGTCATCGGTTTCTCGCTGGCCAACATGCTGGTGACGCGAGTGGTTCCGACCGAGCTCAATGTGGCTCGCACGCTGGCCTCCTTCTTGTCGGGTCTGGTGATTGCGGGACTTCTCGTACCCACCAGGCGTGGCGTGAGCTCGTCGCTGGAGCGCTTCCAGCATCGCACCACATGGAGCAAGCGCCGAGCCCTGGCTCGCTTCGGCCAACAGATGCTGGAGGAGCGCTCTCTGGGTCGACTCTGTTCCAGCCTGCTCGACCAGCTCGAGATGGCCGTGGAGCTCGACCACGCCACCCTGTTCCTGGTCAGCGGCGACCGACTGCTTCCCTATCGGCCACAGAGGGGACTCCCCCCGATCCTGAGCTTCGACGATTTCGAAGCCGACTTCTGGGGCATCGAAGCGGAGGCCCTCAGCGGGGTCGAGTTCCCGACGGACGAGCTGACGACCAAGCAGCGGCTATTCTCGGCCGGCTACCGGTACGCGTTCCCCTTGCGAGTACGAGACGACCAGATCGGAATCTTCCTGACTGGCTACAAGCAGAGTGACTTGCCGCTGAGCAGCGACGATCTCGAGTTGATCCGAACGGTGCTGAATCAGGCGGCTCTGGCGATCGAAAACGCTCAACTGCTCGAGCAGGTCAGCACTCAACTCGAGGAGGTGGACCGATTGCAGCGCCACACCCGTCAGATCATCGAATCCTCTCCGGCGGGCATCGCCGTGGTCGATGGCAACGGCGTGCTGCGCTCCATCAATCGGGCTTTCGGCTCACTCGTGGGTCTCGACCTTGCACAGGCCCCGGGACGCTCGCTCCGGGAAGTCCTGGCGATGGATTCCCTGCCAAGTCCTGGTGACGGGATTCGAGAGCTCCGGTTTCAGGATCCTGAAGGACAGGAGCGCTATCTACAGATCTCCATGGCTCCGCTGGAAGAGGGCCCCGAAGATGATCAACGGGTCATCATCGTCCAGGATGTCAGCCAGCGGGTAGCGATGGAGAACGCCCTGAAGGAAAAAGAGCGCCTGGCCTCCCTGGGAATGTTGGCAGCGGGAGTGGCGCACGAGGTCAACACCCCCATCACCGGCATCTCCAGCTATGCACAGATGCTGTTAGCCGAAACGCCTGAAGGTGACCCGAGAAGGCAGCTGCTGGAAAAGGTGGAGAAACAGACGTTTCGTGCCGCCAGGATCGTCAACAGCCTGCTCGATTTCGCCCGCGATCGACAGCATGCCGAGGTTCCGGTCTCCCTTCGACCTCTGATCGGAGAGAGCCTGGAATTGCTCAAGGAGCGGTTGCTCGAGAGTGACACGCTGCTCGAGTGGCACCCGCCGGAAGAGGAGAGCGTGGTCCTGGGCCACGAGGGTGAGCTGCAGCAGGTCTTCACCAACCTGGTCATCAATGCCCTGGACGCCATGGCACAGACAGACAAACAAGGTAAGCTCCGAGTGGAGCTCGAACTAAGAGACAAGTGGATCGTCGTTTCTGTGGAGGACAACGGTCCGGGAATCGGAACGAAAGAGTTGGACAAGATCTTCCAGCCCTTTTACTCCACGAAGCTGGCCGAAGGTGGCACCGGACTGGGTCTGTCCATCAGCTACAACATCGTCCGGCGCCATGGCGGCGAGCTCCGTGTCGTAAGCCACCGGGGTGAGGGAAGTCGATTCATCGTCGAGCTTCCCCGCCTCGAGCCGCGACCCGAGCAAGCCTCATGAGCATCCTGATCGTCGACGACGAAGAGATCCTGCAAGACGTCCTGACCTCCCTGTTGACCAAGGAGGGCTATTCGACGCTCAGCGCCGGCACCGGGCGTGAGGCTCTGGACCTGCTGGCGAGAGAAGAAGTCGAGCTCATCCTGCTGGATCTGATGCTGCCCGACACTTCCGGGTTGGAGGTCCTGAAACGGGTCCGAGCCTCGGACCCCGATCAGGTGGTTATCGTCATCACCGCCTTTTCCTCCATCGAAGGCGCCATAGAAGCGATGCGAGAGGGCGCCTTCCACTACATCCCGAAGCCGTTCAAGAATGAAGAGGTGCTGCTGACGATCCGCAAGGGTCTGGACCAGTATCGGCTGGCCTCCGAGAATCGATCCCTGAAGGAGCAGCTTCGGCAACGATTCGGCTTCGACAACATCATCGGCAAGAGCAAGCCGATGCAAAAGGTTTTCGAGCTGATCCAACTGGCGTCGCCGGCGAAGAGCAACATCCTGATCTTGGGGGAGAGTGGCACTGGCAAAGAGCTCGTGTCCAAAGCCATCCATCACCATTCGCGAAGAGCCGGCGGCCCGTTTGTCACTGTCAACTCGGGATCAATGCCCGCCGATCTACTCGAAAGCAACCTTTTCGGGCACGTCAAAGGCTCCTTCACCGGTGCAGTCTCCAACAAGAAGGGTCTCTTCGAGCTCGCCCACGGCGGCTCCATCTTCTTCGACGAGATCGGCAATATTCCCCTGGATACCCAGGCGAAGCTCCTGCGTGTAATCCAGGAAAAGGAGTTCATGCGCCTGGGAGGTGTCGAGACCCTCAAAACCGATGTCCGGATCATCGCTGCGACCAACGCCCTGATCGAGGAGTCGGTGCAGGAGGGCATCTTCCGTGAGGACCTCTACTACCGCCTGAACGTCATTACCATTCAACTGCCTCCTCTGCGGCAGCGCTCCGAGGATATTCCCCTGCTGGTCAGAGCTTTCCTGACCAAGTATGCGCAGGAAAACGACAAGACGTTGGAGGAGGTCTCCTCCGCCGCGATGGAGCTGCTTCTCGACTACCGTTGGCCCGGCAATGTGAGGGAGCTGGAGAACGTGATCGAGCGCGCCGTCGTACTTTCGTCGGGCTCCACTCTGGATGTGGATCTTCTGCCACCCAGCGTCCGCGAGCCCGATTCCCTACCGGCCCCGAGCGCAATGCTCCCCAGCAACGGAGTCGCCTTCAAGGAAGCCGTCAGCTCCTACGAGCGTCAGCTCATCGTCAAGGCCCTGGAGGCCGCCGGTGGCGTGCAGAAAGCCGCGGCCGAGCTCCTGAGGGTCAAGCCGACCACGCTTCACGAAATGATGAAGCGGCTCGAGATTTCCGTCGACCGCGTTCCAAGCTGAGTCAGAGGCCACAAACTGGGCCGCCCGCTTGGGCCAATCGCCCTGGGTCCTGGGGCTTGGGTCCTGAACGGATGACCATCTTCTCGTGGAGGTCCGTCCGAGTGGCTCGAAGGCGTTGGCCCCAAGCAAACATGACCGTTGTCGATGGGGTTCCGACGTGGGGTTCGCAGGGGGACGGCGTCGGCTTTGTAGGGGAGCCCCGTGCGTGTTCTGTATCAGGACATAGGTAACGGTTGTGTATCACCACATGGGTAACACTTCTTCAGTCTCCCACAGGTCTGACCACCGCGGTGGTCAGACCTGTCTCGAGGTCAATTTCCCGGATCTGTAGGC
>JBATEX010000089.1:0-5321 GCA_049664225.1 Thermoanaerobaculia bacterium | reverse complement strand
CGAGATCGATGATCGACAGGCGCCGCATTCCGAGCCCCACCGGGCCCTCGAGAATCGAGCCCTGACTGTCCGGGCCACGGTGGACGAGGGTGTCGCACATCCGAGCGATCTGGTCGGCAGTCGGGGGTCTTACCCCGGGGAACGCGACGATCCCGGCAATTCCGCACATCAGCCGATGGCCTCGAGCAGCGCCTTGATCTTGGAATCGTAAACAGCGCGCGAGTAATTCTCTTCGTAGAAGGCGCGCGCCGCTTGCGCGATTTCGAGGCTCTTGTCGGGATCGTCGAGCGCCGACACGATAGCTCTGGCGAGCGCCGCCGGCTCCGGATCTGCCAGGAAACAGATGGCCCGGGAAAGAACCTGAGTGTGAGATTCGATTCGGGTCGCCACCAGAGGGATGCCAGAGGCCAGAATTTCGTAGATCTTGAGTGGTGTGTTGGTACCTCGCGAGCGGGGCGAAACCACGACATCCACCTCGGCGAGGAGCCTGCGAGCCATGTTCTGGCTCAGGCGTCCCGTGAGCAGACAGGCCTCAGTCAGGTCCAACCGCCGCGCCATCGCCTGATATTTCTCTACCTGCTCGGGGGTACCACCGACGATCAAGAGGAAGGCCTCTGGAATGGACTCTCGGACGAGTGCGAAGGCATCCAGAAGGATATCGATTCCCTGGTAGGTTTCGAGGGTGCCTACATAACCCACCGTCGGGCGGCCCGCCGGCAGATCGGGTAGATCCTCCTCGGTAGTCTCCAGAGAAGGGGAGGAGGGGGCCGTTTGGACCTCCTCGAATATCGAATTCTCGATCAGGAAGAGGGCACCGGGAATCTTCTGAGTCCGGACCCTGTCGGCCAGCGCCGGGGAGATGGTGATCACCGCATCGGCCTTGCGAAGTGCCCAGCTCTCGAGCCTTTCGAACAAACCGATCAACGCCTTCGAGCGGGTGAACTCGAAATTGGTCAACTGCTGCGGCAGGCTGGAGTGCATGTCATAGACCAATTTGTACGAGAAGAACGGCTTCAGGAGGGCCGCCAGAAAGACCCCTTCCTCGTGGGCATGCACGAAATCGTAGCGCCGGACGACAAGTCGCCAGCCGGTGGACGCGAAGAGGAAAACGTCATGGAAGAGCTTGAGGAAGGAGGGGCCGATCGGGACATCACCCAGCCAACGAAAAGCTGGACCGCGGTGGATCGAGACATTGGGTAGATCGACGTCCTGGCCCTGGCCGTAGGTCATCAGGTCGAGCTCGACGCCCATTTTCGACATCACCAGGCAGCGGTGGTAAACGCTGAAGGGCGTCCCGCGTGGGCTGAAGAAGGGCTGGGGAGCGATCACCAGGCCCTTCATCCCTGCTTCCTTCTCGAGCGTTTGCGAATCTGCATCGCCACCTGGTTGCGGACGAAGCGAGGGGTCCCGAGTCCGGTTCCATAGACCTGCAGCGGTGCTGCTGTCTGGGCGAGCAGCCGCAGGAGATCGGTGGCTGGCCTGACCGGATCCAGCGGCTTGTCGAAAACGACTCCGAAAGACCCGGCACGCGATTGTTCGCGTGCGAAGGGTAGAGGATCGGAGCCGGGAAAATTGCGAATGCCCATCGCAGCGGCACCTCGAAAGACGGAGGACTTCCGCATCATCGCGGCGCGACCGCCGTTGTCGCCCAGAAAGAGCCCGCTGGGGGATTGCTCCTTCAGGACCTCGACGAGAATTTGGCGACGGCTCGAGTGCCACTTGCCGAATCCCCATGGAATGACTGGGATTGCTTCGGCCTCGCGGACGCGGTCCAGCGTCGCCTCGAGGCTGTCGCCGTCAGGCAGCTCGACCGCGCAGCCCAAGGCCAGGACCTCGAGGCTCTCCGAGGTGACCAACTGGCGTCCTGCGACTACCAGCATGGTTCCCTTGGACGACAAGGCTACAAGCAGGGACCTTTCCTCGCCTGTCTCCTTCAGAGTCAGTTCGGCTTCCTCTCGACTCCCTGCACGCCGCCGAAGATCCGTGAAGCGATTCTCTCCGCAGCTTTCGGTCAACATCAGGATCCCGCAAGGAGAATCTTCGAACCCCAGTACGAGACCTGCCGCGGCGAAGTTCTCTGCCGCAGACGTGAAGAACTTCTCCTCGTCGAAGCAGGGGTGGAGATGAACGTGACCGTCGATGAGAAAGGGAGGTCCGTGGAATTCCATGCCGGGCTCAGAGAGTCTACCTGTGGGCCCAACCGAGCAGTTCATGGGTCTCGGCGAGACCTCTCGTTAGATCGTATCGCGGCTCGAACCCCAACAGGGATCTGGCCCGTTCGGTCGAGAAGGCTGTATTGCCGGTGAAGAATCTCAAGGATCGACGTGAGATTGGCGGCTCCTTACCCAAGGGCAAGAAGGCTGCTTCCGCCGTGACGGCGGCCGCCCAGAGAAGTCCGAGAGGCACTGAACGAGGTGGCCTGGCGCCAGTGATCTTGGCGATCTTGTCGACCAGGTCTCGGACCGTCGTTGCCTCCTGGTCACCGACGATGATGACTTCCCCCGAGGCTGCCAGGGAGGTCTCGGCAAGCAGCAAGGCGTCGATCATGTCGCGGATATAGATACAGTGGCGCAGGGTCCCTCCCCGGCCGGCAACGACGAATCGCCCCTTGCTGATGGCCCTGAACAACTTCTCAGTGCGGCCACAACCCGGGCCATAGACCCAGACAGGTCTCAAGACAACTACCTGAAGCTCTCCGGATTTCCCTTGCTCTAGCACAGACTTCTCGCCCTCGAGCTTGGTCCTCTCATAGGTCAGCTCGGGTCGACAGATCGTTGTTTCGTCGGCGGGAGGATTCTCGATCCTGCCGAATACTCCAACGCTGCTGCAATGAATGAATCGCTGGACACCAGCGCGGTTGGCGATCGAGACCAGGTTCTTCACCGCATCGACGTTGACCTGCTGAAATTCGGTGTCGGGTGTCGAGGCGCCGAGGTGGGCCGCAGCGAGGTGAAAGACGGTGCAGACGCCAGCCAGTGCCTTGTCGACGGCCTTCTTGTCGCGGATATCGCAGGTGAGAGCTTGTAGATTCGGGGTAAGCGCAAGGTGCTGGATCCGGTCGAGATTCAAGTCCAGAGCTCGAACCGCTCGGCCCGCCTCCAGGAGTGCTTCGGTGAGGTGGCTGCCGATGAAGCCTCCCGCGCCGGTAACGAGTACCTTGCCTTCCGCCATCGGTCCGAGTCTCGTCTCACGGACGCCGGGCCACGACCGACACCGCGTAGCCGGTGAGGAAAAAGAGAAGTCCGTCGAGTCTTGTTACAGCGTTGAGAAGCGGGAAGACACGGGAGTAGAGCTTGAATTGTCTGCCCATGGAGCTCAGTTCCTCGGACGATCCGGGAGCGATCCGCCCTTCGGGTCGCACTTTCTTCGATTTCTTGGACAGGACCATGACGTAGGCGAAGTTGATCGTGAGCTCGATAAGCTCTGTGAAGAAGCGCGAGTAGCTCCCTGAGCTGGTCGGCTGCAGCCCTACCTCCCGCAGCATGGACTGGTGCTGTCGGACAGTGTAGCCCACGACCTTGTGTCCGTACTTGTCGGGCGTCATTCCGACCAGGTTCTTGAGCACCGTCAATGGCCGCCAGTTGCCCCCGTTGGGAGTCGTAACGACAATCATGCCGCCCGGCCGCGCGACGCGAAAGAGCTCCCGGTTGAAAGCGTCGCAGTCGTCCAGGTGCTCGTGAACGTCGATGCTCACGACGACATCGAAGCTGCCATCGGCAGCTGGAATCGATCCTGCATCTCCAGCCAGCACCGAGTCCCCGAGGAAGGTCTCGATCTCGGGTATCTGGTCGGGCTCGTTCTCGACCCAGGTCCAATCGCCGCCATGGGAGCGGAAATGGTAGTTGAGGGCGCCATTGTTGTCGCCGTTGGTAATCAGAAGACACTGTTTCCCGACGACGTTGCCGATCTGCTCGAGCAGGAGATTCAATTTCTGCCTCTTCTTCAGCGACCTGCCGAACATCTCGAGCTGCCAAATAGGCTCAGTCTTCGGAAGGGACTCGCCTGTGTGCGAGCCGTCTCCAGAAGCGTTCGAGTGAATGGAAGAGACCATTGAAGGTGCTGGAGGTGTGCGAGAATATGCCGCCAGACGCAGGAAATCTACCATGAAGATTCACTCGCAGGTGGACCACGACGTGCAGGCCTTGAAGAGGAAGCTCCCTCTTTGGCGGAGGCTCATGAACCTGGCCATCCTGGTGGGCGTTGTCGCGCTGGCGGTTCGCTATGTGGACTTCACCCAGGTCTGGAAGCTGATCATCTCGGCCGACTGGAGGTATGTGCTCCTGGTGTTGGCCCTGGCAACCACGAGCCGATTCCTGATGGCCTGGAAGTGGCACCGACTGCTGTTGGCCGCCGAAGTGCCGGCCGCTTTCGTCGGTGCACTCGGAGCCTACTACCGAAGTTCCATGGTCAGCCAGGTACCCTTCATGGTTATCGGAGCCGACCTGCTCCGCATGCATTGGATCGGCAGCCGCTTGGGGAAACGCGCAGTCGTGGCCGCCACCGTGGTCATGGAAAAGGCCCTGGGACTGATCTCGGCCTTCTTTCTCGGCACGCTCGGTCTGAGTTTCATTCTGGCAGCCCATCGAGCCGGGGATCAGAGTGCCACATTGATGGTGGTTGGCCTCTTTGGGCTTGTCGCGAGCCTGCTTTTGCTGGGCCTGTCGCTGCATGAGGGCCTTCATCTGCGAATGCTGCAGGTCGTCTCGAGACTGGCGCCGGAGCGCCTCGGCAGCATCCTCGAGAGGCTCTCGGGCGCGTATCGGCTGGTCGGCGGCAAACGCTGGACGGTTCTCCGGGTTCAGATCCTGACAATTCTCGAGCACATCGTGCAGTTCTTGATGCTCTACTTCTCTGGGCGAGCCATTGGCGTCGAGCTCGAAATGCCCCTTTTTCTAGCTGGCATCAGTGTTGCGGCGATGGTGCGACGGTTGGCTATTTATGTAGAGGGCTGGGGACTGGCGCAGGCGGCTTCGGTCCTCGTGTTCACGATTCTGGGCCTCACCGTCGAGCAGTCTTTGTCCCTTTCTCTGTTGGCCGATGCGATAACGATCGTCGCATCGCTTCCTGGGCTCGTTCTGCTGGTACGGGACGCAGTGGCGTCGTCGGAAGCCTCACCGGTCGAAACCTCGAGTGGCTTATGACGCGCAGAAGTCTGGTGGGATCGTTCTCGATTGCCGCGGTTCTGGGGTTGGTGTTCCTTGGAGCGATCTTCGCGCACAGGTACCGTTGGGAATTGCGCAGACTCCGATCGAGATTGGAGGCCACGAGCCTGTTGGACCTGCGAATCGGAGCCTACCCGCCCGATAGCAAGACGGAGATAC
>JBATEX010000088.1:0-1502 GCA_049664225.1 Thermoanaerobaculia bacterium | reverse complement strand
CCCTCATCCCAACCGATCGTGGAAAGGGCTACAGCTACCTTTGGTGGCGCTTCGACCCGCCGCCACCGGACTTCCCCCTGGGTATCGTGACTCTAGCCTGGGGTGTGGGCAGTCAGTACATCTGGGTCGTACCCGAAGCTCGCCTGGTAGTCGTCATCACCGGCGGCAACAACTACAACGAGCGCGCCATGGATATCCTGCGTGTGCTCGATCGTAATCTGGCACCGGGAGTGGGCGAGCCCTAGGGGCCGCCCCCTGCATCCAGGTGCTCGTGCAGGAATTCGAGCATGGCTTCCCAGAACTCGACACTTCCATGGGCGTCGGCCTCGGCTGTCCCGCCGAATACGAACGGGAGCGCTTCGCGGTTGCCGCCGGTAACAAAGACCGGCAGGAAGACGAGATGCCCTCCTCCTTCCACTTTCAGGTGCCTTCTCGCGTGGGGATGTCCGCTCGCCGCCAGCCGCTCCATCACCAGGTCGCCAAAGACGTCGGAAGGCCACATCTGGTCATCGGTTCCCGACACCAGCAGAACCGGTCCGTTGATGTCTTCCACCGGAATGGTCGCTGCCTCGAGCGCATCCGGGTCGTTCTCGTCGAGTGCGTAGGTGCTCCTGAGAGCTATCGGCTCACCTGCCATCATCCTCTCGGCATCCTCCTGGGAGAAGAACCACTTCGCATAGGGAAGACCCTCTCCCTCGAGACTCCATGAGGACGCCACCTCGAACTCGTGGACACCCTGCCAGACAATGCCGCTCAAAAAGGGGGACAGGCACCCTTTTTGTGTCCCGACTATCCCGGATGAAGAGGTGCTCATCGCGGCGCGGCGGGACGGCGCCGTGTCCCTCTCCAAAGCCGAACGAAGCCAAGCTCCTCGGAGCTGCCGGATCTTCCGGGGCCGCGGTGTTGTCAGGTCTATGGTGTTATCAGGTCTATTCGGACCGTAGACAGTCGGCCGGGTCGACTTGTGTCGCCCGCCATGCCGGGAGCAGGGCCGCTACCAATGCCGTGACAGCGAGAAAGGCGGTCGCGCCGACAAAGGAGGCCGGATCCAGTGACTCCACTCCGAAGAGCATTCCTCGGATCAGGCGAGTGGTGGCTGCGGCGCCCGCGAGGCCCAGGGCGAGGCCGGCCAGGGTGAGCCTCATGCCATGGCCAAGGACGCGGCCCAGGATGTCTGTGCGGTCGGCTCCGAGAACGACGCGCACACCGAGCTCGTGGGTTCGACGGCCGACGAGTTGGGCAAGCACACCATAGAGCCCGAGCGCAGCGAGCAGGATGGCGACCGCGGCGAAGGCACCAAAAACGAGAGTTCGGAACTTGTTCTGCGCCAGCGACGAGGAGACGACATCGTTCATCGGCCGAAGCGAAGAAATGGGCACGGTGGGCGCGACTTCATGAATCGCCGAACGAAGCGGCGATGCCAGCGTCAGAGGATCGCCGGTGGTCTTCACAACCAGCTTCGTGTCCAACCGATCGTGCTGGCTGAGTGCCCAGTAGATGGT
>JBATEX010000087.1:0-56081 GCA_049664225.1 Thermoanaerobaculia bacterium | reverse complement strand
CGGCGACTAGACCCAGGGCATCCGCTCTTCGTTGGCCAACTGGGACTCCGTCGCCCCGCTCGTCCTTCGTCTCCCGCTCCTTGTCGTAGAGCACCTGCTCTGCCTCTTCCAGAGCTTTCAGTACAGCAGCGCCAGCCTCCGGGTCCAACCGGGCCCGCAGGACAACCATGCCGTCTTCATCCGTGTAGGCCTGAAGGTAGCGGCTGGCGTGCCGCAGGTTCTCGTGCTCGAGCTCGTCCTGCCGATCGACCCGTCTCCAAGCCCGCACCAATGTCTCCACATGAGCGGCGGTGCCGGCTCGGGCGAACTCCAGGAGCTCGGCCTCATTCTCAGGTGTCGCCACCCGGGTCAGGGCCCTGACCTTGGAGTAGGAGAGCTCCCCACAACGCATCGCCTCGGAAAGTTTCGGCAACTCGCCCAGAGCCTTGGCCACCCGCACCTTCTCCCGAGCCGCCCCCAGGTCGAGGCCAGTGCGCCAGTTGAGCCAATGGGCACAGGAGCGAAACCCGGTGTTCCAACCACCTCTCTCGTCGAACTCCCGGATCATGACCAGCAGGTGATAGGTGGCGGCCTGGATCTGGGCCGAAAGCTCAGCGATCCTCTCGCCAAGCTGGTCGACCTCCGGTCTTCCAGGGCGAATTTGAGGAATCGGTTTCGGGGTTTGCAAGGGCTCGATCATGGCGTTCTCCAGGGCAATACACCATTATAAACCCTGCATTTTCAACGCTTTAGCTTGCCTTCCAAGGCACGATCGAGGGTCCTCGAGACGTCATTGTTGCCTGGCTGTTAGAACGAACCGCAGAGGAAAGCTACGCGCGCTCCAGGCCCCTTCTGGGCCCGTTCTCGGAAGTCGCGAAAAGTGACGCCGAAAACCTGTCAAGACTTTTCTTTCCTTTTCGAGCGCTATTTTGCGGTGCTCGGTCAGCGACTGACTGACTCCTACCGTGGCTCGGGCCGGTCGAAGCCATACTCGGTCCCGACTTGTCAGGGGTGTAGGGGAGGGCCTTGCGCCCTCCCGCCCTGATTCCGCAATGTGCGAGGCCCTTGCCTCTTTCCGATTTGCCCCTTGAAGTGGACGCACCCGTGGCGGCTGGTGTGTGTGGGCCTCGCTTGGATGTCCGGCCTGGCTCCGGCCACGGTATAAGCCACGGTCTGGCCGTCGGGGCTCGAGGATTCGGGTAGGCCGCCGGTGTCGCCGTCGACCAGCTCCATGACGAGGAAGTGGACTGTTGGTCCTGGGGTCTTGAGGTCCTGGAGAAACAGGGCCTGGGTCCTGGGTCCTGGAGATTCCCCATCACGGGAGGGCGCGACCGGGACAGGTCAGTTCACTGATTCGCCGCGCCAGCGAATCGCCATCGCCGTGACGTCGTCGACCTGGGGAGAGCCGCTCTGGAAGGCCTGCACATCAACGAGGACGGAGTCCACGACGTCTCGCGCCGGCAGTCCGCGCAGGTCCTGGATCGAGCTTTCCATTCGCTTCGATCCGTACTCCTCACCGGCGCCGTTGCTGGCCTCGGAGATACCGTCGGTATAGAGGAAGAGGAGATCCTGCGGCTCGAGATGGTAACGCTCGGAATCGAGGAGGAGGTATTCCGACATGCCGATAGGCAAGGCCTTGGCCGGCAGCGGCGAAACCGACCCGTCGCGAACCAGCAGTGGGGGGTTGTGTCCGGCATTACAGATCTCGAGGAGGCCGTCTCCATTCAACCTCCCGGCCACGAGGGTGGCGAAGGAGTTGGCGCCGGTACTCTGGAAGAAGAGGCTGTTGGCCCGGCCCATGATCTCCGCCAGAGCCAGATCCTGGCTCACCAGGCTGCGGAAGAGAGCCTGGAGATTTGCCATCAGAATCGATGCCGCGACTCCCTTGCCGGAGACGTCGCCGAAGAGAAAGTGAAGAGCATGGCCGGTACGTCCCGGCCGGATGAGATCGATGTGGTCGCCACTGACTGCTCCGAGTGGCTCGTAGTGGTAATGGATCTGCCAGCGACCGAAGGAGAAGTTGCGCTCGGGGAGCAGGTGCGCCTGAATCTGTGCCGCGACATCGAGATCGTGCTGGAGGGCCTGCCGCTGCTCATCGGTCAGGCACTCGATGCAGACTCGCTTCAAAGGGCCGGCGTGAAGCCGATCTTCGTGAAGAGGGTCGTCGCAGATCTCGCAAACGGCGGTGGTCATCGGCTTTCTCCCCTGGCGGCCTTCTTGAGGATCGCGATCTGTCCAGCGTGGTAGAGATTGTGCTGGATAACTCCCTGCAACATCTCGTAGACAGTGTACCGCTGACCTTCGGTCGTTTCACCTAGATCGCTGTCGCTCCATTGCAGAGCCTCGGTGCGGAGCAGCTCGTACTCGGCCCGCAAGTCGCGAACAGCTTCGGCCCAAGCGGAGGGCGAGGCGTCGGTGACGCGCGGCCAGTCTTCCTCGTCGGGGAGCGAGGCAATGGGTCGTCCCTGAAGGCGCTGGCGTACGGTCCGTTGCCAGACAGTGGTGTGGAGCACGATCTCCCAGATGGAGTGAGCGTCGGGTTGAGGGCGGAGTGCGGCGACCTCTGCGGGGATGTCGGCAAGAATCTCGCTAATCGAAGAACCGTGCCAGGCATCGCCCTCGAAAGCCCTCTCCATCTGGTCGACGATCCTCTCGGTCTCTAGGATGGGGGCAGGGGTGCTGTCTGAGGACATGGTGTAACCTCCTTAGGGTTTTAGATAGGTTAGATTATAATGAGTCGACTTATAACCTGTCAAGAGATATTTATCGGTTATAATGACTCCGATGAGCATGGCGGAAACCAGTCACGAGTTCGAGATGACCGGGGGCGCCCTCTGCCTGGACTTCGCCAACACCCTTGGCGATCGGCCGCGCTCGACTGAGGAGCATCTGGGCAGCTACAAGGATCTTCTGCAGTTCAGTCGTCAGGCGGGTTCTCTGCCTGTGGAAGCCCTCGACGAGCTCGAGCATCTGTCCGAGGAGTACTCTCGAAAGGCAACGAGCGCCTTCAGGCGAGCGATCAAGGTGCGCGAAACCCTCTACCGGATCTTCGGTTGTCTTGCCTGCGATCAGGAGCCACAGCTCGAAGACATCCGGTTTCTGAACTCGGAGCTGCACAGGACTCTTCCCCAGCTCGAGATTCGAGCAAAGGACGGAGCCTTCGACTGGGTATGGGCAGGGCACGCCGATGCCTTCGACCGCCCGCTTTGGCCGGTCGTTCGCTCGGCGGCTGAGCTACTTGCCTCCGAAGATGTGACATCCGTTCGCGAATGCGCCTCGGAGACCTGCAGCTGGCTCTTCGTGGACCGCAGCCGAACCCGCCGCCGCCGTTGGTGCGACATGTCCACCTGTGGCAACCGGGCCAAGGCCCGCCGCCACTATCAGCGTCGCAAGCAGTCTCACGGATCGGAATGAAAAGACCCGGCCGACCCTTGGGGGTCGGCCGGGTCAGGTCGGGAGCGTGAGCGATCACTCCCAGAATTCAATGTCGAACGTCACGCCCTCGCCGGCTTGCAGGGTGGCTCGGATGGGCTCCAGTTGGATGACGAGCGGGTCGAGAGATGGCGCGTCGACTCGAGACACCTCAACGATCCCAGTCGCGAGATAGTCATCGCTCTCTGCCGCTTGGCGCAGCACCTGGAAGGTTATCGGATGGTGACCACGGAAGGGGGTGCCGACGACCCCTTCAAGCTCCAACTGTGCGCATCCCTTCACCTGTTCGCACCGGATGCGTGCGCCGTCGATCTCCTGGCCGTCGAAGAGAACAGTCGCGTTCAACAGCGAGCCATTCGCGGCGGCGAGGCTGCCGGAGATGTGAAGGGTCCAGGTAGCGTTCCCCGTGCGTGGGAATTGTGGCAATAGGGGCGCGGTGGGTCCGATATTCATCTCGTTGTCGCAACCGGCCACGACCAACGCCAGGAGAATCGGTGCCAACAGTAGGGTCCGAATGCTTCGGTGGTTGAGTTGTTTTCTCATGGTCTTTACTTCCTTCTACCTCTAGACGCGGCAGAAATGACAAGAACGCGCAGTTCATCTTCAGGGTGGTGTTTCCTCCTACCCGTTCGGGTGTTGCGTGGCCGCAGAAAGAGCAGGAGACTCATGACAAGAGGGCCTCGTCCACAGGCATAGGAAGGATGGCGATCCAGAGCCAGCGACAGTCGGTGCTTGCCGTCGTGCTATCAGTCGCAGCGGTGCTGGCGCCGGCGTGCGGCGAGGGTCAGGAGCTGGCCCAGCCGGTCGTCAACCTGCAGTTCAACTTCGCCGATCCCGGTGCCCGCAGCCTGGGTTTCGGTGGCGCTTTCGTCGGCCTGGCCGACGATGCCACGGCTGCGTTCGCCAACCCGGCCGGTCTGGTTCAGCTCGGCAGGCCAGAGATTTCACTCGAAGGGCGACGCACCAGCTATTCGACGCCGTATACCGAGGGGGGTAGGGCGGAGGGTGCCCCGAGTGGATTCGGAATCGACAACACGGTCGGACTGAGGACAGCGAGATCCGAGAATGTGGTCTCGGGGATATCGTTCTTCTCACTGGCCTATCCGCAAGGCAAGTGGTCTATCGCCTTCTTCAGGCATCAGTTGGCCAACTTCGAGTTTTTCGGTGAGACCCAGGGGCTCTTTGGTGGCGGGACATCGTGCTGTCAGCGGAGATTCTTCGATCAGCGCACCACCAACGACTTCGATTTCGCCAACCTCGGGCTCTCCGGGTCCTATCGGGTCAGCGAAACACTCAGCCTGGGGTTGGGAGTGACCTACCTCGACGCCTCACTGACCGCGGTCACCGATGCCTATGTGGTGGACGACGACTCCGTTGAGGCCCTGTTTCGGCCGAACTCCTACCTGCCGGAGCGCTGGATATTCAGTGATGTCGCTACGATCGAAGACGGCGATTGGACCCTGACCGGTGGCTTTCTGTGGCATGTCTCGCAGCGCTGGAATATCGGGGGCGTCTACCGACAGGGCCCCGAAGTGGAAACTGGATCAGAGTTGGTGGCGGGAACGGTGTTCGACTTCGGAGTGCCGCCCGGAGAAGTGATCTTTCGTTCACCGAGGGTCGGGGTGGAATTTCCCTCGGTCTTCGGCCTGGGATTCGCGTACCGAGCCCCGGACGATCGCCTGACCGTGAGCTTCCAGTGGGATCACATCGGGTATTCGAGCATCGTCGAGAGCCTCGAGCTCGACGACCAGACGGTCGACGATGCCGACGAGCTCCATCTGGGTGGCGAGTATGTATTTCATCGCTCAACGACGCTGATCGGGGTTCGCCTCGGGGCGTGGCTGGATCCCGATCACCAGCTGAGAGCGACGGTTGACGATCCCTTCACCCGGGCCCTACTGCCGCCCGGAAGCGACGAGATGCACTATGCCGGGGGGGTCGGTCTGGCCTTCAAGCGGTTTCAGATCGATTTCGGTATCGATTTCTCGGATCAAGTCGATACGGCCTCGATTTCCGCAATCTACAGCTTCTAGACCGGCGGCACCCTCCTCTCAGATGGTTTCGAGAGCGGAGATACCTCGGCCTGGTCGACGGCAGTGCCTCGAGGATGCGGTGCGTCAGGGGATGACGGCCGACCACTGAGACAGGTCGCCAGATTCGAATCCATCCGCGAACACCTCAGGGGGTACCGCTGAGACATAGAGAACCGCGTCTGCCACCGTCACATTGCGGTCCGAGTCCATGGCTCCCATCCTGATAGTGACCGAATCGTGGTCCTGAATTCCGCCGGCAGGCTGCCCCTCGGTGGAGAACACCCCGTCGCCGCCGGCCGCGTCTGGGTAGACGCCATCGTCGTGGGCCGGGATGTTGAAGTACATGGGGAGGATGTTGGAGTTGTTCTCGAGCATGCCCTCGAGAAGCTCGTCCGTCGCGGTCTCTTCAACGTCGCTCAAGCCCTGCGGATCGGATACCTGCGACGTCAGGATAACCCGTGCGGCCGGATCGTCATTGGGCATGTACGGCGGGTCGAACACCATGTTGTGGATGATCGGTGCGGGTGAGACCGGAGCGACAGGGTTCAGATCACCGACGTAGAGGCTGAGGAGGTCGTGGCGGAAGCACACCCTCGACCCGTCGTCGCTGATCACTGGATCCCAGGTAGAGGCGATCGCAATATTGTTGACGTCCCAGGCGGGAAACAGATCGAGACCGCCGGTGCCGTCGGTCTGGGTCAGCCGGCCGCCGCCTGCCTCGGTGTCGTAGTAGAACATCCGATCGCCCAACAGGGTCATGGTGTTGCCACCGACGTTGAACCCTCGGGGCTCGAGCTCGGTCGAGTCGCTGCCGTCGGGGTCGATCGAGAACCAGCTGACGCCGTTGTTGAAAGCAATCGTGCTGCCGTCGCCGCTGATCGCCGGGTAGTCCTCGATATTGGTGTCCAGGGTCAATTGGCACTGGTCGCCCAGCCCACAGTCTTGACCGTCCGCCTTGGCGAAGAGGTCGGTAATGGTCACCAGAACTCCTGGGGGGGGCTCCCAATAGCCCATGAGGGTGAAGGCAATCTGGCTGCCGTCATCGGACACGTCGAACGTGGCCACCGCCCAGCCCTTGAGCCCACCGTTGCGCAGCACAGCCTCGTCGTCTACCACCAGCGACGGCGTGCCACCGGTGTGGTGCACCCTCCAGATATCCTGGCGATCTTCTTTGAAGTACGCATATTGGCCATCCCATGTAGTGCGTATAAGAGGACGGGCAACGCTGGGAGTGATGTCCACCCAGTCGTTTGTATCCAAGATTTCGCTGATCGTTCCGCTTTCGACCTTGTAAACGCGATGCTGAGTCCAGGGGGTGACGAAGAAGGCTCTCGAGCCGTCACGGCTGATGGCGAGATCGGCCGGCAAGATCTGCTCCGCTGAATTGTCGGGGTCGGTCGGCAGCAGGATGCCAGTGAGGTTCGAGCCGTCCGCGTCCACCAGATAGATCTTCTTCTCGTTGGTGTCCGACTGACGACCGTAGAAGACGACAGTAGATCCATCGCCGCTCATGGTGGCGTCTTCGATCACCAGATCGATTTCAGGACCGAAGAAATCGTCGCCATCGACGATTCTGACGTAGGAGGCCCTGAAATCGATGCTGGCGGAGTGACTAGCGGGAATACAAAGGGCTGAGGCCAACAGGGTCACGACCCAAACGATCGAGACGACAACGCAACGGATCATCGTGCCACCTCCATACCGAAAGCCGAGCCGATGTCAGTATTATGATGAACCTCGGCCCGCGATACAACGGATCGCCCGCTGGCCCCGGAAAACAGCCTGCCGGCTATAATCTCTGGCCGTGATCTCCCCTGACACCCTGGCCCCGATCGCCGCTGAATGAGCGGCAGGAGTTTCTCGATGCGTGCAAAGCGGCTGACGCGGTGGCTCGTTCTTTCGGCTCTCGGGTTGGTTCTGGCCTCGAGAGCTGGTGCCGACTCCCTCGGCAGCTCCCAGGAAGTTCTGCGCCAGGCGGTCGAGCGTCTCGATGTCGAGGGAGCGTTCGACTTCGGGGACACACGGCTGGCGGCGACTCGCCTGATTCCCGCGCTCTACGAGCGCCTCGGATTCCAGCTGGCATGGACGAGACGGGAGATGCTCGAAGAGCTCCAGACCGCGGTGCGCGGTGCCGCCGGCCACGGCCTCGACCCCCGTGACTATCACCTGGCGGCGATCGAATCCAGGTTGGCGCGAGGCGACTGGGAGTCGGTCGACCCAGCGGTGCGGGTGGACCTGGATCTGCTGCTCACCGACAGCTTGGCCCGCCTCGTCTTCACCCTCCACTTCGGCAAGCTGAATCCGACACAGTTGGATCCGGAGTGGAATCTGAGTCGAACTTTCGAGGGTATCGACGCGGTGAAGCTCTTGGAAGACGTGCTGAGATCGGGAGAGATCCAACAGGTGGTCGACCAGGCGGCGCCGCAGGGAGGCTACTATTCACGCCTGCTCCCGGCTCTGGCCGAATACCGGGCCATCGAGGCGGCGGGTGGCTGGCCGATCGTCGAAGACGGGCCGGCCCTCGAGCTCGATGTCGTTGACTCCCGGGTCCCGACGCTGCGCAGGCGGCTGGAAGCCGGCGGCGACCTCGATGCCAGCCCAGAGGACTCGGCCGAGCGCTATGACAAGACCCTCGAAGCCGCGGTCATCGCCTTTCAGACGCGACACGGGATCGACTCCGATGGCATCGTCGGCACCCAGACGCTGGGTGAGCTGAATGTTCCAGTAGAGCACCGAATCGACCAGTTGCGGGCCAGCCTCGAGCGCGCCCGCTGGGTCTTCCGCGATCTGGTCGACGATCTGCTCATCGTGGATATCGCCGGCTTCGAGCTCCACCTCTTCCGCCAGGGGACCGAGATCTGGACCACCCCGGTGCAGGTGGGTCTTCCCTATCATTCGACGCCGATCTTCAAGTCGCAGATGACCTACCTGGTCTTCAATCCCACCTGGACCGTGCCGCCGGGGATCCTTCGGCGCGAGACCCTGCCCAAAGTGCGAAAGGACTCGAGCTATCTTGCCAATCAGAACATGAGCGTCGTCGCCTCCTCGGGTCAGCTGATCGATCCGGCTACCATCGACTGGACCGGACCGTTTCCCTACACCCTCCGGCAGGAGCCCGGCCCGAATAACGCTCTCGGGCGCGTCAAGTTCATGTTCCCGAACCCCTACATGGTCTATCTTCACGACACGCCGTCGAAGACGCTCTTCGGCAAGGCCTCGCGGGCCTTCAGTCACGGCTGTATCCGGGTGCAGGATCCTCTACGTCTCGCCGAGCTTCTGCTCGAGGCTTTGCCGGAGTGGGGCGAGGCCGCGATGGAGCGCACCCTGGCTTCGAACAAGACCACAACCGTCCTGCTGCCGGAGCCGCTGACGGTGATGCTGCTCTACTGGACCGCCGAGGTGAGCGAGGACGGGACCGTGGTGTTCAAGAAGGACATCTACAATCGGGATGCGGCGGTCATCCGGGGTCTCAACGACCCCTTCGAGTTCAGCCCACCCCACGATCTGCCTGAAGATCTGGTCGGTCGCTGAGGCTCCGTCGGCAGGACCTTGAGAGCTACTTTGCGATCCAGCTCGGTGTCCTCAGCGAGATAGACCTCACCCATGCCGCCTTCGCCGAGCTTGGCGGTGATCTTGAAGTGAGAAAGAGTAGTGCCGATCATTCGGTTACCGTGAACATCTGTTCGAGCTCGTCGAACCAGTTGGTGACCATGACGACGTGATCGATCGTATCCGCGCTGTTTGATCCCTGGAACATCACCAGGTATTCGGAGCCAGGTGCGACATCGTAGTCCAGGCTTGGGAACAGATCGATGAATCGAGTCTCGAAGAGCGTTTCGGGCCGCTTGGCTCGAAAGGTGTCTCTGGCGGTCTCGACCGAGGCCGCCGACATGCCCAAGGCCGTTCGATAGAAGATCTGCTTCTGATCCGACGCCCAGGTTGGGTAGGTGGCCCGTTCGCCACCGGAAGAGATCTGCCACTCTCCACGTCCGGAGGGGAACGGCCGAACGTAGACTTCCCAGGAGCCCGACTCGTTGGAGCCGTAGGTGATCCACTTGCCATCGGGCGAGATCTTGCCACCGTACTCGAGGAACTTCGTGGTGAGGAACACCACGGGTTCCCCGTCGCCTTCGAGCTCCATGGTCATGATGTCCCAGTCGCTCTCTGGGTTGATTTGACTGAAGACGAGTGTTTTGCCGTCGGGTGTTACAGAGGTCGGTGCCTGGTCGAATTCGGTCTCGGTCAATCGAACCGGCTGCTCAGAGCCATCGGCTGCGACGCGGAAGATGTCGTACGAGGTTCCACGGTCGGACTGAAAGTAGATCCACTCACCATCCGGGGACCAGACGGGGCCAGTGTCGTCGGAATCGTCGAAGGTCAGCCGGGTATGGATGCCGCGGTCGAGATCCTCGACCCAGATGTCGCCGTTGCCACTTTCCGCGGCGATGTCGAGGGCAAGCCGGCGACCATCGGGCGAGAAGGCCGGAGTCCAGTAGGTACCTGCATCCTCGAGGAGTGGCGAGACCAGACCGTCCAGGCCGACGCGCACGGCCTCATAGGCGGCCGCACTCGCCGTACCCTGCATGTAGACCAATTTACCGTTGTCAGAAACGGCGTAGTGAGCCGTGCCGTAGGCACCCTCGTTGGTCGTCAGGGACTCGATGACCGGACCGGGAGAGCCTTGGAGCTCCAGAGTGACGGGGTCCATTGGTACCGCGTAGAGCGTTCCCTCACGAGCGTAGAGTAGATGTCCCGAGTCGGCCCAACGCGGGTAGGTACCGCCCTGGATCAGCACCTTTCTTTCGCCCGACTCCAGATCGAGAACCTCGATCGTGGCCTCTGCAAAACGGGCATTCTCGGTGTGGGATACGAAGAGGACGGCCTTGCCATTGGGCAGAACATGCGGCCAACGATGAGTGATCTCTCCCTTCTCCTCATCGAGTGTCGTCAGCTGCTCGGGCTCACCACCGACCGCGGGAATGCGAAAGAGTGGGGCCTGCTGCCCGGGAGTGAAGATGATGTGGTCGTCCGGTGTCCAGGTTGCACCACGGCAGAAATCCACCGTGGCGATGGTCAGTGGTGTACCGCCTGAGACGGACACCTTCTTGAGCTCGTTGGGGGTCACGAAGGCGATCCACTCGCCGTCAGGCGAGAAGAAGGGCAGGTAGGCGAGGTCGCCACCCGACACCATTCTTCCTTCGAGTTGATCCAAAGACCGCAGATGCAGGGCGCGGGTGGCCGGGTTGCCCGATACATAGGCCAGGTGCGTGCCGTCCGGCGAGATCACGACGCTGCTGCCAATCTGAGTCAGCAGGGTGTCCTCGACGGGGATCTCGACATTGAGCCACATGGTTTCCGCCTGGGACCGATCTGGCGATCGGGTCCAGCCGGCAATGGCGGCGGCTCCTGCAAGGGCAGCCAGTGCCAGCGCGGCCCACGGCAGCACGCGGCGCCAGGTGGGTAGCGGAGCATAGTCGGCTGCGGCGGCTTGGGCTTTGGCAGCCTCGGGATCGGCCAGATAGCCGGCGATGGTGATTCGAGCCTCGCCGATGGCCTGGAGCCGATCGTTGATCTCCTTCTGGAGACAGCGGTCGAGCAGATTGCGGACGACCGGAGGCACGTCGGCGGGTAGCGCCTCCCATTCGGGCTCGCGGGCCAGGATTCCGGCCAGGGTGTCGGAGATGGTCTTGCCGGCGTAGACAGTCTGCCCCGTCAGCATCTCCATGACAACGGCACCAAAGGCCCAGATGTCGGCTCGGCGGTCGGCGGCTTCGCCCCGCGCCTGCTCGGGGCTCATATAGGCAGCAGTGCCCAGCAACATCCCGGCTCCAGTGTTCATCTGTGCAGTCAGGGTCGGGGACAGCGAGAGCGAGGGGTTACTAGGGCTCGAGTCGGTGCCGACCCCGGATTCGAGGGCCTTGGCGAGGCCGAAGTCGAGAACCTTGATCTTGCCGCTTTCGGTGAAGTTGATGTTGGCCGGTTTGAGGTCCCGGTGCACGATGCCTCGGTCGTGCGCAGTTTCCAGGGCTTCGGCGATCTGCAAGGCAATGGTCATGGCTTCATCGAGGGACAATCGACCCCGCTTGATCCTCTCTGCCAGAGTCTCGCCCTCCACCAGCTCCATGACCAGGAAGTTGTGATCGTCGTCGTGCTCGACCTGGTAGATCGCGGCGATGTTGGGGTGATTCAGCGACGCCAGCACCTGGGCCTCGCGGCTGAATCGGGCCATTCGCTCAGCATCCTGAGCGAAAAGCTCCGGCAGCACCTTGATCGCCACTTCACGGCCGAGCTTGGTGTCCTCGGCACGGTACACCTCACCCATGCCGCCCTCGCCCAGCTTGCCGGTTATCTTGAAATGAGCCAGAGTCTCACCGATCATTCATTCTCTCCTCGAGGTGCAACACACCTACACCGTTCACATTCCGAACTTCGAATCCCTGATTGGGCGGAACTTGTTGGCGCCTATTGTATGACGGAACGGTTGCAACGGGGGCCGTCCGCATTGGAGAGCGAGCGAGTCGAGGTTTCAGGAACCGTCGAAGCTGGCGACCATGAGCCGGGTGAACTCGGGATCGCTCTGGAAGTCCGCGAACTCAGGGGCCCGGCGGAACTCTTCCCGAGGGTAGCCGGCTTTCATTGCTCGTTCGGCGAGCTCGAGCATCTCGTCCCGCTTGCCGGCGAGGGCGTAGATCTGGGCGGCCGAGTAAAGGAGCTCGGGCTCGTCTGGAGCGCTGACATTCTTGTCCAAGATGCCACTGATGCCATCGATGGCCTGCTCGAAACTGCCCACCTTGGCTAGTAGCAGCGCCTTCATTCCCTGAAACTCTCGTTGATCTCCACCCGCCGCCAATCGGCGGTCGCAGCTTTCGATCGCCATCAGGAACCAGGTGCGGGCCGAATCTGGATCGCCGAGCTTGGCGTACACATCGCCGATGTTGTTCTGGGCTGTCGGATAGCCCGGCTCGATCTCCTCGGCTTTGAGGTAGGCCGCGAGTGACTCTTCCATCTGGTCGAGGTAGTAGTAGGCGGTCCCCAGGTTGGTCGCCGCGATCTCGTCGGGCTGTAGCTCCAAGGCACGGTGATACAGCGGCACGGCTTCGAGATATCGACCTGAGTACAGATACGCGTTGGCCAGGTTGTTCATCGCCGAGACGTGTCCGGGGGCGTACTCGAGTACCCGCTTGAACTCGACAGTCGCTTCATCGAGCTGCCCCATGCGCAAGAGGGCCGTGCCTATGGAGTAGCGCGCGATGATGGCACCTCCATCCATCTCCACGGCCTGGCGCAACTGGTTCAAGCCCTCTTCGCGGCGGCCCTGCTCGAGCAGGGCCTGTCCGTTTAGCACTTGCGCACGAACACTCGAGGGATCGATGGCTATGGCGTGCTGGGCCGCCCCGGCAGCTGCTTCGCCGTCGCCTTCGAGCATGCTGAGCTCGCCTCTAGCCAGCCAGGCCTTTGCCGCAGCAGGATTGGCGCTCAGCGCCTGGTCGGCGAGCTCGAGGGCTTCCTCACGCCGTTCCTCCTGGGGATACTCATCTTGCATCCCTGCCAAGAGATGTGCCAGTTCGGCCTTTATAAATGCGTTGCCCGGCTCGATATCGAGGGCCCGGCGTAGCGTTTGCTCGGCGAGTTTCAGCTTCGCCAGGGTGGCACCATCTTGCGAGTATTTCCTGCTCTGGTCGAGCAACACCTGAGCTTCGTAACTCACTTCCGGCTGCGACGGCGGCGCGGCGCGGCTACCCAGAAATCCCTGTGAGCGCAGGAGGAAGAAAGCGGCGATCAGCACGATGGCAACGGTTGCGGCGATGACGACGGCGGTCAGCGACCGCCGGGTTGGTGCCGGCGTCGAGACCTCGGAGTGGGCTGTGAGCTCGCTGTGGATGCTGCTTGACAAGCCGCTCTCCGTCTCTCGGTGCAGGCTCTGCAGCGCGTTGCGGAGGTCCTTGGCCGATTGATACCGCCGCTCGGGATCCTTCTCCAGACAGGTTTCGATGATCCGCCCGAAGTGGCGTGGGAGGTCCTGCTTGATCTCTGAGATTGGGGGAGGCGTGTCGCGAAGAATGCTCGAGGCCAGGGCGATCGAGCTGGAACCCTCGAACGGACGACGACCAGTCGCCAGCTCGTAGAGCAACACGCCGACCGAGAAGATGTCCGCTCGATGATCTACCGGCAGACCTTCGAGCTGCTCGGGAGGCATGTACGGAGCGGTCCCCAGGATCGTGCCATCGCCGGTCAGGGGCGATGAGGTCGGAGCCAACGCGGTCTCATCCTGGTCGCTCAGGGGAACCGGACTGTCCAGGCCCAACTTGGCCAGACCGAAGTCGAGGACTTTGACGCGCCCCTCCTTGGTCAGCATGATGTTGGCCGGCTTGAGGTCCCGGTGGACGACGCCTTTCTCGTGCGCTGTTGCCAGGGCATCGGTGAGCGGCACCGCGATGTCGAAGATCTTGGAGAGCGGAAAGCCATCGTCCGGCAGTAGACGCTCGAGATCGTTGCCTTCGACCAGCTCCATGGTCAGGAACTGCAAGCCATCGGCCTCCTCGACCGAGTGGATGGTGACAATGTTCGGGTGGTTGAGCGAGGCGACCACCTTGGCCTCGCGCTGGAAACGCTCTAGACGCTCCGGGTCCGCAGCCATGGCAGCAGGCAGAATCTTCAGAGCTACCCGACGCCCGAGCTTCGTGTCCTCGGCATGGTAGACCTCACCCATCCCGCCGATTCCCAGCGTGGCGGTGATCTTGTAGTGAGAAAGGGTGGTGCCGATCATGGAGATTCAGCTCGCCGACATCGACTTGTCGCTCCTGGCGGCGCTGGGAGATTGTACTGCATCTCAAGCCCGGGCCTTGGGGAGAATCGCTTTGCCGGCTGCGTCAGAGTTGGAAGCCAAAAGAGGAGATCACCGAGGCTCGGCTTGGTGCTGGATTAGTGGGACCCAGAAGTGGGAGCGACCGGCAAGGCTTCGGTTTCCAAGCTCGACAGATTGACAATCTGGCTTGCGTGGTCGATATCGATCCCGACAAGAACTCCTTCGCTGTCGAGGTCGAGGTTGACTCCCGGCGCAACCTCTCGAACCTGCGCACCAGGCCGCTCGGCGAGGTCGATGTAGAGAGAATCAGTCTCGGGGTAATAGTGCAGCCGCATCAGATTTCCTCGCCGAAGCGCCTGTCGAAGAAGGCGTTGTGAACAGTCACGCCGTCCTCGAGTGTGACAACGCGCAGATAGTGTTGTGCCTCGGGCACCCAGACCCAGTATCTCACACGGCCGTCCAGCTGAGTCGCCCTGGCCAGGGGATCTTCGATCGCTCTGCGACACCATTCCCGCCGGATATAGGACCGCTTTCGCAGTACCTGTTCTTCGAAATAGCGAGTGGTGCGCATCGCACAATCCCAAATGAGGGCCTGGTCCTATGGACGGATTCGGTGGGCTCGGTCTGGCGGAAGACCCTCGCTGCCTCATACCCGCTTGGTATGCAGTAGAATCCGGAAAATTCCGCGATAGCGAGGCAAGAGGCCCGGTCGCCACAGCGGTCCGTCGAGGTGACGGCCGCATCAAGAGGAGTCGCGCATGATTGGAACGACGCTGGCGCATTTCAAGATCACCGGCAAGCTGGGTGAAGGAGGCATGGGAGAGGTCTACCGTGCTGAAGACAGCAAGCTCGGGCGAGAGGTGGCGATCAAGGTACTGCCCGAGTTGGTGGCCGGCGACGCGGAGCGAATGGCCCGCTTCGAGCGTGAAGCCAAGCTGCTCGCCGCCCTCAACCACCCCAACATCGGCGCGATCTATTCGATCGAGCACGCGACGCCTGTTTCGATCGAAGGCAGCGAAGCAGTGAGGCAAGGAGGCAGTGAGCCTCTTGAAGAGGATGCTGGACTGCAAGACCCTGACCAGTTGATGGGCGGGGCGGGGGAGCCCCTAAGCCCCCAGGCCCTTACGCCCTCAAGCCCCTCTGTCCACTTCCTCGTTCTCGAGCTCATCGAAGGGGAATCGCTCTCCGAGATGCTCGCTCGGGGGCCGCTCGGCCTCGAAAAGGCACTTCAGGTTGGACAACAGGTGGCGCTGGCCTTGGAAGCCGCGCACGACAAAGGTGTCATTCATCGTGACCTGAAGCCCGCCAACGTCATGCTGACGCCGAATGGCAGCGTCAAGGTGCTGGACTTCGGCCTGGCCAAGGCCTGGGACGTGGAGGAGACCTCGGGCAGCGCGCCGCTGATCAGCCGTTCGCCGACCCTGACCCAGGGCATGACCGAGGTCGGCGTGCTTCTTGGCACCGCGGCCTACATGAGCCCGGAGCAGGCGCGAGGCAAGCCGGTCGACAAGCGAGCCGACATCTGGGCTTTCGGCGCCGTGCTGCTCGAGACTCTAACCGGGCGCAAGGCTTTCGGTGGCGACACGATTACCGACATGATCGCAGCAGTGGTGGCGCGGGAGCCGGAGTGGGAGAGACTGCCGGCCCACACTCCTGAATCAGTGACTCGCCTGCTGCGCCGCTGCCTCGAGAAGGACCAGGAGCAGCGGCTGCGCGACATCGGCGATGCCAGGTTGGAGCTCGAGGAGCTGCTGGCCAATCCCGAAGGGCTGCATGCAGAGCCGGAGGCAGTGGCAGCATCTTCGAAGACGAGCCTGCTGTGGAAAGTCGGCACCGCCGTGCTCGCTCTGTTGGCGGCCGGACTGGGCTTCGCTCTCTGGCGGGCCAGCCAATCGGAGCCGCCAGCGATCACCCGCGCCTTCATCCCGGCGCCGGTGGGTGCGGAATTCGATCTTGGAACCGATTATCCGGCCCCGGTTGCCATTTCGCCTGACGGCCGGACCCTGGTGTATGGCGTGCAAGAGGACGGGACGACCAAGCGGCTTTGGGTGCGCGAACTGGACGACCTCGAAGCGCGGCCGCTGGCCGGCACCGATGGTGCCATGTATCCGTTCTGGTCGCCGGACAGCCGTTTCGTCGGTTTCTTCGCGCAGGGCAAGCTCAAGAAAGTCGAGGTCACCGGCGGCCCGGCGATGAGCCTCTGCGATGCGCCTAACGGTAAAGGTGGCACCTGGAACCGGGACGGGGTCATCGTTTTCGCTCCGGCCCATACTACGACCCTGCACCGGGTCTCGGCGGCAGGTGGCGAGCCGGCGGAAGTCACCCAGATGGATGCGGAACGCGCCGAGGACAGCCACCGGCATCCCCGCTTCCTGCCCGACGGAGAGCATTTCCTCTATACCGCCCGCGTCGGCTTCGGTGGAGGAAGCGCCAACAGTAGATTGATCGTCGGCTCGCTTTCGGGCGAGTCGAGCGAGCTCATGCCGGCGACCTCGAATACCGAGTATGTCGCTGGTCATCTGCTCTATGTCTTCGACGCCGCGCTGATGGCCCGACCGTTCGATGCCGATCGGCGCCAGCTTAGGGGTGACGCGTTTCCGATCGCTGAGCGGGTGTGGGGGGACCAGGGTGCACTTCTCGGAGTCTTCTCGGCAAGTGAGAACGGAGTGCTCGCGTATCAGACTGGAACGCCTCGCGAGGATGTGCTGTCGACGCTGAAGTGGATCGATCGCTCGGGCAATATCCTGTCCGAGGTCGGGTCGCAGGAGCCCTACTCCGAGGTGAATCTCTCTCCGGATGGACTCACGGCCGTCGTCAACATCAGCGACCCGGAGAGCGGTAATCGCGACCTCTGGCTGGTCGACCTGGAGAGGCAGCTCAAGAGCCGCTTCACCTTCGATGCCGCCCAGGATTGGGTTGCAGTCTGGTCCCCGGACGGCAGCAAGATCGCCTTCAGCTCCGAGCGAGGCGGCTCGTCCGATCTCTACGTGAAGTCGGTCACTGGCGGTGGGGAGGCGGAGTTGATCTTTGACGACGAGACGCTCAAGTACCCGGCCTCGTGGAGCAGGGATGGGCGGCACCTGTTCTACGAGTCATGGGGCACCGACGGCAGCTCCGATATCTTCGCTCTCGACCTCGAGGAGGGCTCCGAGCCGATGCCGCTTCAGGCCACGGATTTCACGGAACGGGTCCCGGTCCTCTCACCCGACGGTCGGTGGGTGGCCTATGTCAGTGACGAGTCCGGGAGCGATCAGGTCTACGTAACGTCCTTCCCGGACGGGGGGCGCAAGTGGCAGGTCTCCACGCAGCCCAGTCTGTACGCTCGGTGGGTCACCGACGACGAGATCTTCCTGATGGATCCGAGCGGTGTTGTGCGGGTGGCCGAAGTCGATGGCTCGAGCAGCACATTCCAGATCGGGCCGATTTCCCAGGTCGCGGAGTTCCCGACCCAGGGTGGCGGGTTCGATTTCGATATCTCGAGAGATGGAGAGCGACTGCTCTTCGCCTCACTGCAGGAAGACAGCGGGCAATCGGCAAGCATGGATCCCTTGACCCTCGTCGTGGGTTGGACCGCGGACCTCGAGCGGCCGTAGTCGCCGCTATCTTCCGGAGCGATGTGTGCAGGGACGGGGCTTGCCCCCGCCCGTCTGAAACAGATTTCGATCGTGTAGGGCCTCGGGCTCCTGCGTGCTAGAGTTGCGCCAGTTCTAAGAACCGAAGGAATGGAAGGAGGAGCGGTATGACTGCTGCCGAGTCGACTGGAACCGGGGCTCGCCCCAAGACACCGATGCACCTGTGGATTGTTGGCGTACTGGCCTTGCTATGGAACTTCATGGGGGCCTTCGACTACCTGGCCACCCAGCTGAAGCTCGAGTCCTACATGGGCAACTTCAGTGAAGAACAGCTGGAGTATTTCTATGGCATCCCGGCGTGGGCCGTATCGGGTTGGGCCATCGCCGTCTGGATCGGCCTCGTGGGCACTGTTGGACTACTCTTGCGCCGCAAGTGGTCGGTCCTGGCGTTCGCCGTCTCCCTGGCTGGTCTCGCCATCAGCTCGATCTACACCCTCTTCCTGTCGAATGGGCTGGAGATCATGGGCGGGACTGGGACCGTGATGACCGTGTTGATCTGGGTCATCTCGATTTTCCTGGTCTGGTACTCGAAGCAGCAGGTCAAGGCCGGTGTCCTCACTTAGTCGGGCTCTAGGCAGGTCGAATCGCGCACTCGTGATGATGGTGACCTGCACGGTCACTGGCAGCGTTGCTTTTGGCGGGGAGACTCCAGAAATGAACGAGTTCGCAGAGCGCTACGCCGCAGCTTGGTGCGGCCAAGATCCGGTCAGTGTGGCCTCGTTCTTTTCCGAGGACGGTTCGCTGACCATCAATGAGGGGGAGCCGGCGACAGGGCGAGAGGCCATCGCAGCGGCGGCGCGCAGCTACATGACGGCGTTCCCAGACCACGTGCTGACGTTCGACAAGCTGGAGGAGCGCGATGGGCGGACCCATTTCCACTGGACATTTGAGGGCACCAACACGGGGCCGGGCGGCACCGGAGCCCGGGTCCGTTTCAGCGGCTACGAGGACTGGCTGATCGGAGGCGACGGCCTGATCCAGGATTCACAGGGCAACTACGACGAAGCCGACTACCATCGCCAGCTCCAGGCAGGCCCGGCAACAGACTAGAGGCAAACGGTGCTATCGGGCGAGCTGCCCGCTCGGAGATGGAACTGGTGCACCTCTTTGGGCCGCGATGTCCTGGGGAAGCTCTGCCTCCTACCCGTTGCCCACTCGAGTACTTCGTCTGGGATCCCAACCAGGTGAAGGGTGTCGACGACGCTGCTCCAACCGGCCCCTCGAGCTTCCACTTCTCTCTGGACGGCTTGGCAGGACTCAAGATCGAGGTCGTACGACCGTGGGTCGTTCCAGTTGTAAGTTGCACCCTCCTTCAAGAAGAGGCCAAGGCCCAGGTGAGGGATGAACTCGAGATCGTCTCGACGCAACTCCGCGAGGAGTCCTGTGTACAGTGCGCTGTAGAGCTTCTTGACTGCCCGGTTGCCCTTCTGGAGGAGTAAGAACAACCAGTGATCCGGCGACCTGTGGAAGCCACCCAGACGGACCTCGAATGGAGTGTGGCCCCTAACCCGCATGATTCATGAGCCCCACGGCATCTAGCGGAGATCGCCCGCCATCTCCGGCCGTCCTCGCTCGTCGCTCCTCAACAACCTGCAAGGTTGCCTCCGGTGCTCCTCCCTGCGGGTGACCAGATCTGACAGACGCTTTCCACAATCTGCTCGCGGCGTCATGAATAATGCGGGCTAAGAGCACTGTCGATGTGTGCCACTAGGATCTCTTCGCCGACTCGACCAGGCACCGGGAACAGAACAGTCACGTGCGGCTCGATGAGCTCGACTGTAGGGTCGTGCCGTCGCCGAATTCCGTCGACCAGCACCCGATCTACCCTGGAATAGAAGACCAATGCGCAATGCATGACTTTCGGCTCTACCGAGCTACTCGAAGCGGGAGGTCATCTGGCCGAAGCGTACTGGTTTCAGCTCGTGAAGATGTAATTCGCGAACGAAGTCGAGATTGCCGAACAGGCGATCATGGCCCCGCGTCCACTTGAGATACCGGAGCTTTCGCCTCCATCGGGCCTTCTCTTCCGCTGTCGAAGTGCGTCGCTTGCCGGCCACCCCGACAAGTCGAAATGCCGGTGGGCTAGTGAAATGGCCGGCGATGAGGGATCGCGCCCACAGGCTGGAGCTCGAGATCACCCCAAGGACGGCGACGGCGCTGCCACGGTCCAGGTTCTTCGACAGCTGCCGGGCGAAGACCTCGAAGAAATAGGCTTCGCCGGGCTCCCCGAGAATCAGAGATCCGATCGGAGTGACGTGGGGGGTGCCATCAGCATTCGTCGTTGCGATCGCGAAGTGCAGAGAGCTGCCGAACACCTTGCCGGCATGAGCCCTGAGTTGGTCCCACTGCGCGCGGTCAATCGCCATTTGCACGTCTCCCACCGGCGCCGTCTGTGCAGGCAATCACTCGTCTTCGTCGGCAGAGGGGCCGTAGAGAGCCGGCAGCGGTAGGTCGTTGAGGCGCAGATACACTGTCAGCTGACCGCGATGATGAATCATGTGGTTCAAGATGAAGCTCCGCAGGACCGCGATTCTGGGAAAGGTGAGGACCTCCTCGCCCGCCTTGAGCAGCGACCAGGTGGCCATGAGGGTCTCGTCGCTGGCGTTCGCGATGGCTTCGCGGGCCGCCGCAACGTTGGCGTCGAACATCTCGAGAGCGCCCTCAACGGACACTACCGGCTCTTCTGTTGTCGGGTCTTCTCCCTCTGGCGCCATGTCGAAGCTGGACTCGTTGATCGTCATCACGGACCACTTCGGCATGTTGGCCATGTGCGTCAGCATGCCGCGCATATCGAACGACTTCTCATGAGGTCTCCAATCGAGCTTGTCGGCTGGGATTCGTTCCAGGGTCTTGCGGGTGTTGGCCATCTCGTGATCGAACTCGGGTAGTAGGGCTCGGGCGATCGACATGTCTGCCTCCTTTTCGGTTGAGTCCGGAAGGGTAGCACTGTTCGATAGCGGTAGTGGCGCCGGGCCGCTACGGTGACGAACTTGCGGTCTCGTGTGCCGCGCATTCTGTTGCCTACGTTGGAAGGGAACAATTCTCGGCACGGTCTCCTACATGTCGCCAGAGCAGGCTGCGGGTAGAAGGGTGGATTCACGTTCCGATTCCAAAGGGGACAGGCGCCCTTTCGAGCCGATTTGCTGCGAGACCACGTGCCGATTGCCTCGAACCTGATCATCGACGACGAGGGTCGAATCCAGTTCTACAGCCTTCTGGACTCAGCCTACTTCGATGCCGAGCTAGTCTGACTCAAGGAACGCCTGAACGAGCTGCTGGCGGAAGGCGACAGAAGTCGATTCGTACCTAGGCTCATCGCAGATCCAGTCGATCGAGCACCGTGAATCCTTCCCTCTGCGCGGCAAGGCCAAGCCGATCGTCGAGGCTCACCAGTTCGAGGGTCGAGGGGTGCCCCTCGGAGGCCCAAAAAGCTGCGGCCAGTTGCAGCGAGTCTGCAGCCCTCAGATTGTGAACGCGAAGCAGGCGTTGTGCGGTGTCCCGAACCACTTGGCCCGGTTCGATCTCATGCCAACACTTCGCCAGTATCGCCAATCGATGGAAAGCTTCCTGGGCATCCTTGGCGTTCAAACCTCCCTCACGCTCGAGGCGAGCCAGGGCTGAGGCGCACTCGACAGGAGATCCCCACCAAGTGATCACTTCTTCGTCCTGGAGATAGACCTCGAGGACCGCCTCGCTGGTCTCCTCCTCGGTCAGCAAGGGCACGAGAGCCGAGCTGTCCCAGAACCTCATCGATCGCTCCGACGTTCTTCCAGCAACGCCTCCAAGGCGCTCGAGCCTTTTCGCGGTCGCGGTGGAAGAGTCTTCAGAAGCTGATCAGGGCGTCCGCGTTTAGCCCTCCTCAGGACCCCCTGCCTCTCCAATCGAGCCAGCCGACCTTCGGAGTCCAGGGCATCGTCGACCGCTGATTCGAGGCGTGCAACAGGCCGACCCCGGTCCAGAATCAGGATCGTCTCGCCGTGCTTTACCTGGTCGACCAGGGCACTGAGGTTGTTCTTTGTTTCAGTCAGTGTGGCCCTTTTCATTTAGCTATTATAGCTAACTCTTGGACGTAGAGCCACAGAGCAGTGCGACTCCTCTCCTGACATGACGAAACCCTAGGACCAAGTCTTGCGCCCGGACCAGAAGCTTCGACCGTGGGCGGGTCCGACGTGGGGCCCCCAGGGGGCTATCCTCCCTTCCGCTGCAAGAACCCCCATGGAGGTCCCCACGCCGAACCTCTGGCACCGGTAGTGGCAATAGGGGCGTAGGGGCGTAAGGGCCTAGGGGAAGACTCGATAAGCGGGGTCTTGGAACATCCTTGTCGATCTGAAGGCTGAAGACGGTGCAAGGCCGCGTTCGAGGTCTCCAGCCGGAGGCCCAGGACGACGGAAGAGAGCCTCGGGCGTGGCCCAGTACAGCTAGCGGCCCCCCACTGCCCCAAGGATCAGCCGGCACATTTGCCGGCTGCCTCAACCTCAAGCCCTCAAGGATCGCCCGGGAGGTACGACCGGGCGCCTCAACCCTTCTTCAGCGCACCTTCGTTTCCCAGTTGCTGTGCTGTAGGAAGCGGGTGACGTTGCCTTCCTCGTCGACCTCGAAGAAGAACTCCTCGCCCAGGGATTTGTCGTCTTTGCGGACTCGGCGAAAGGTGTGGTCACCGACCTTTTCGAGCTCGAAGAGGCTCTTTTTCGGATTGCGAGTCCCCAAGCCGAGAACGGCGAGTCCATCCTTCCAGCGTAGGATCGCGGTTTGGCCCCAGGCGGAGTCGTAGACGCCAACATAGCGGGCCAGATCCGGGTCCCAATCGGGAAGATCGTCGGGGCTGTCTGTCGCGGCCTCGATCGCCGGCACGATGAGATCCGCCGCCTTCTCGGCGTAGAAGGTCACAGGACTGCCGATGGCACTGGTCAGGACGATGACGCCCAGCTTGTGTTTCGGCTCGAGCAGGAATTGGCTGTAGTAGCCGGGGCAGCCGCCGCCGTGGCCGACGAAAACATGGTCGTCGCTCTTCCAGGTGCCGAAGCCGAGGCCACGTGTCGTTTCCCAATCGGGATCCATCCACTGGACTCGCTGCATCTCACGCAAAGTGGAGGAGCGAAGGATCTCTTCGGTGTCACTCCCCAATAGGCGGAACTGCCAGGAAGCAAAGAGGGCAAGGTCCGGCACGGTCGAGGCGAAACCGGCAGCCGGTGCGATGCCGCGGGTCTGGAAGAGAGGCAGCCGCCTCCGCGAGCCGTCTCGCTGCAGGGCACTATGGCCCAGAGCCATCCGCTTACCCCACTCAGCTGCGGGGATGTCGGTAAACGTGTCGCTCATCTCCAAGGGGTCGAGGATTTCGGCCTGCACTCGCTCGTGGTAGTCCTGACCGGAGACCTCCGTGACAATCTCGCCCACCAGAGTGAGCCCCAGGTTCGAGTACTGGAAATAGCGCGAGGATGGGTAGAGCGTCGACTGGCTTGACAGCCGCTGGACGATTTCCTCGTGCGTCGGGAAGATGAAGTCTGGATCCGACCAGTAGGGAAAGTCGGATTCCCGCGGCAGGCCTGATGAGTGGCTCAGTAATCGGCGAACAGTAATGGCTTCGTCGTTGGGATGAGCATCCTGCAGCGTAAACCAGTCCAGGTACTCGCCCACCGGCGAGTCGAGGCGGACCCTGCCTTCGTCGCGGAGCTGCATGAACGCGACGGAAGTGAAGAGCTTCGAGATCGAGCAGATGCTGTAGATCGTCTCGGGCGTGGCCGGAGCGCCGGTGTCGGGATTCGCCAGACCGAAGCCACGTGCGGTCAAGAGCTCCTGGTCGTGAACGACACCGATCGAGGCGGCTGGCACCCGGCTGACTCCCAGCTGGTACTCGACCCAGGCCTCCCAGGCGGCGACTGCGTCTGCAACACGTGGATCATCTCGCAGAACCCGGGAATCGGTGTCGTCATCGGAGGCAGACAGGGGGGCTACGGCGATCAGGACGAGCGACATCAACGAGACGAAACGCAGCATGGTTCTCTCCCCAGAGTGAATGTAAGGGA
This sequence comes from Thermoanaerobaculia bacterium, assembly GCA_049664225.1. Taxonomy (GTDB): domain Bacteria; phylum Acidobacteriota; class Thermoanaerobaculia; order Multivoradales; family JAHEKO01; genus JAUVRX01. The sequence goes on along the minus strand of JBATEX010000087.1, from coordinate 32,176 downwards.
GGGGTCTGCCCCCTCCCGTGGTCCGTTGGTTCAAATCCTAGGGTTTCGGGTGCAACCAGTAGGCCAGGGCGGGCAGCAGCACTATGGCGCCGAGCATGTTGACCAGGAACATGAAGGTCAGCAGGATGCCCATGTCGGCCTGGAACTTGAGCGGCGAGAAAATCCAGGTGGCCACACCCATCGCCAGGGTGAAGCCGGTGAAGATCACCCCGCTGCCCGTGAGTCTCAGCGTGTCTCGATAGGCTTCTTGCAGGCCCTCGCCCTCAGCCAGGATGCTCCGCAACCGGGCGTAGATGTAGATCCCGTAGTCGACACCGATGCCCACACCCAGAGCGACCACCGGCAGGGTCGAGATCTTGAGACCGATCTCGAGGATCGTCATCAGCGCGTAGGCGAGGATCGATACCAACGCCAGTGGGAGGACGATGCACAGGGTTGCCCGCAGCGATCGGAACGTGATCAGGCAGAGCACGATGATGGCCGCGAAGATCCACATCAGCATCGGAAACTGCGCCGTTGAGACCGTCTCGTTGGTGGCCGCCATGACCCCGACATTGCCGGTGGCGAGCCGGAACTTGACCTCATCAGAGCCGTACAGCTCCCGGTAGTCCTTGACCGCGGAGACGATCCGATCGATGGTCTCGGCCTTGTGATCCTGGGAGTAGATGTAGACCGGCATGACGCTGCAGTCGGAGTTCAGCAGCCCCGTGCTGGTATCGATATAGGTCACCGCCTGGGCCATGGTCGAGGGGTTGCGGGGCAGCACCCGCCACTTGAGGCTGCCTTCGTTCCAGCCGGCACTGATGATCTTGGCGACAGTGGCAATGCCGAGTACCGACTGCACCCCGGGAACGTTGCGCATGTGCCACTCGAAGCGGTCGATGGTGGTCATGAGGTCGTGCCGGGTGCAGGCTTCGGGCTCGGACTCGACGATGACCGTGATGACATCGACGCCGATGGAGAAGTGCTTGGTGATGACCTCGGTGTCGATGTTGTATTGAGAATCGGCTCGCAGCTCCGGCACGCCGCGATGCAGGTCGCCGATCTTGATCTGGGTTGCCTTCCAGCCTCCCAGAGCAAAGAGCGCCGCCGCCACGAGGACGATGATCGCCGCCGGGCGAGGCGCGGCCACCTTGGCCAGGACGCTCCAGAGGTTATCCATCTTGCTGGCCCGCGTCCGCAGCTTGGTCTCGTACTTCTCGTCGAGATTGACGTAGGACAGCAGCACCGGCACCAGCACCAGATCGGTGAGGATGATCACGGCCACACCGAGGCTGGCGGTGATCGCCATCTCCTGGATCATGCGGATCTTGATCAGCATGATGGTGATGAAGCCGATGGTGTCGCTCAACAGGGCGATGCTGCCCGGAATGATCAATTTGCGGAAGCCGATCTTGGCCGCATCCAGGCTATTGGAACCTTCGTAGACCTCGGCACGGAAGGCGCTGACCATCTGAACGCCGTGGCTCACGCCGATGGCGAAGATCAGGAACGGCACCAGAATCGACATCGGGTCGATGCCGAAGCCGAGCAAGGTCACCAGACCCAGCTGCCAGATGACCGCGATGAGCGAGCAACCGACGACGATGAGGGTGAGCTTGGCGCTCTGGGAGTAGAGGTAGACGAAGACCGCGGTAATGAAGAAGGCGACCAGGAAGAACAGCACGACTCGTGCCACCCCGGAGGCGATGTCGCCGATGACCTTGGCGAAGCCGATGATGTGGTAGTCGAACTCGACCCCTACCTCGTGGTTGCTGTACTTCTGGCGAACCTCCTCGAGCTGGTCGGCGACGTTCAGGTAGTCAAGGCGCTCGCCGGTAGTGGGGTCGATCTCGAGCAGCGAGGCGACGACGAGCGCGGAGCTGAAGTCGTTGGCCACCAGTCGGCCGACGTAGGCCGACTTGAGGAGGTTTGCACGGACCTTGGCGAGCCCTTCGTCGTTCATCTCGAAATCATCTGGGATGACGTTGCCGCCCGAGATGCCGTCTTCCACGACTTCGGTGAAGCGGACATTGGGTGTGAAAAGCGACATCACCCGGGTGCGGTCCACGCCCGGGATGAAGAAGACGTCGTCGGTGACCTGTTGCAGCACCTCGAAGAACTTCGGCGTGAAAATGTCTCCGTCGCGCGCCCGGATGGCGATGACCACCCGATTCGCGCCGCCAAACGCGTCCCGATATTCGACGTAGGTCTTCATGTACTCGTGCTCGAGCGGCAGCAGCTTCGCGAAGCCGGCGTCGATGCGAAGGTTGGAGGCCTGGAAGGCCATGAACGCCGTCATCAGGGCGAAGATGGCGACCACCAGGCGGCGGTTGCCGAAGATCAGGTTCTGGAGCCGGTTGATCATCGTGCCAGGTGTCCTTTCCGCCTAATTCGACAGGCTTTCAACTGCCATCATCTTGACGCCGAATTCGCCCACCATCAGCAACTGTCCGTCGCCCGCCTCGACGAGCGCCGAGATTCCACGCCGATCGGGTTGGGGCAGCAGCTCGAAGGTAGATCCATCATCGGAAGAGACCAGCAGCGTACCGCCGAGTCCGCTGATGGTGATTCTGCCGTCCGCGAGCCGAATCCCGTCGGTGAGCAAAGCCGTGGTTCCGGTCTCGACCGGCACCCAGCTCTCGCCGGCGTCTTCGGAGCGGAACAGGTGCCCCTGCAGTCCGAAGACGAGGACGGTGTCCCCGTCCAGCGGCAAAGTGCCGAAGAACGATCCCTCATAGGGTGAGGCAAGCTCCACCCAGGTCTCGCTGCCGTCGTCGGAGCGGTAGATCATCCCAGCCTCGGCCGCCATGTAGAGCCGACCTTCGGCCGATTTCGCGATGTGATGTAGATGAAAGTCCCACTCGCTGATCGGCTCGAAGCTCCAGGTCGCCCCGCCATCGGAAGTGCGGTAGAAGCTGCCGTAGGCGCCGATGGCGAAGCCGTTGTCGGCGTCCGAGAACCAGATATCGAGCAGCGGGCTCTCCTCTTCGGGTGCCCAATTGACCAGCTCCCAGGTCTTGCCGCCGTCCGAGGTCCGCAGAATCACCGCGTCGTGGCCTACCACCCAGCCCAGATCGCTATCGTGGAAATAGACGGCGGTGAGTGCCGCGCGGGTCGGTACCGAGGCCTGTTGCCACGAGCTTCCCTTGTCGGTGGATGTGAGGATGTGGCCGCGCTCGCCGACAACGACGAGATTGCCGTCGGCAGCGGTAGCGTCGAGCAGCAGTGAACTCTCAGCCAGTCGCGCTTGTGAAGCCGGTTCCGGCTCGATCACCTGGGTGTAAGCAGCCATCGCGCCGAAGCCTGAGACGAGCAGGGCGATGGCAAGGTAGCGCAAAAGGCCGGTGGCGAAAGGCGCACCAGGCAGCGCCGGCGGGCGATTTCCTCGATTCCAAGCCATCTTCCGTCCTCCCCAGGACCTGCGCGGAGGGCATGTCCCCCACCTACGAAACAAGGGCGACGGTGCGGCCTTTACGGGCCCACGCCGTCGCCCTCGAGGTCAAGTGTTAGCGGACGCCCGAACGGCGCAGCGCCGCCGGGGTGAAATCCTCCATGGTTCGATTAATGCCGAATTTGTACATCGGCAGCTGATTGTCGAGACCGATGGCGAGATATCGGCCTGCCTGCAGGTCGATGTGTACCTCGAGTGTAGTCCAGTACGTCGGCAGGTCGTAGTAGTTGATGGCGTGACCCTCGGAGACCCGCCAGAGCTGGTCCCGGTTGTCGTACTGATCCATGGCCACGATCTGCCAGCTGTCCTCGTCGATATAGAAGGTGCGCCGTTTGTAGATGTGGCGAGCGCCCTCTCTCAGCGTTGCATCCACCACCCAGACCCGATGTAGCTCATACCGGTTGAAGTCGGGATTGGTGTGCAGCGGGGTGAGGATGTCCTTGACGAGAACCTTGTCGCTGTGCAGTTTGTAGGAGTTGTACGGCACGTACATCTCCTTCTTGCCGACGAGCTCCCAGTTGTAGCGGTCCACCGCGCCGTTGAACATGTCGAACTGATCCGACGTTCGCATGCCGTCGGCGGCCGTTCCAGGATTGTCGTACGCCACGTTGGGAGCACGACGGACACGGCGCTGGCCCGGGTTGTAGAGCCAGGCGCTGCGGTGCTCCTTGACCTGATTCATGGTCTCGTGGACCATGAGGATGCCGCCGGCCAGCCGCGCAGGTGCTGTGACCTCCTGCTTGAAGAAGAGGATCTTGTTATTGAGATCCGCCTCGGTCATGCCGTCCATGCTGTAGAGCAGGAAGAACTCATCGGAGAACTGCACCAGCGTGTACTTGCCACCCCGGGTCGGAGCCGCCTGGGCGATCGTTCGGGACGCGACGCCGCCACGGAAACGCAGCAGGTGGTTCCAGATCACCTCGACGCCTTCTTTCGGGATCGGAAAGGGGATCCCATTGATCGCACCCTCCACCCCATGGCCGTTCTCGACCAGCCTGGCGGTGCCGGCGATTTCTTTGGTTTTGTCGTAGATCCGCTGCGGGTAGGAGGCGCTACGGTGCGTCGGGTAGACGTTCATCTTGAAGCTTGGATAAGCCTCGAGCACCGCCTTGTAGCCTGGTGTCAGCTTGTCCGCATACTCCCCCATGTTGTCGCCGGTGATCGTAAACAGCACCGCATCACTGGCAAATGGGTCGGGGTGGTGCATGCCGGGTTTGTAGCTTGCAGGTGGCGTGGTAATGCCACCGTCCCAGGCCGGAATCGTGCCGTCAGCATTGCCGGCTTTTTCGGCGCCCAGAGGAGTCAGGTCGGCACCGAGTCGAGCGATCTCCTCCGACGACAGCTGTGCCTGGAGCGCGGCCGCCGAACCGACGAGGATCGTCAGCGCGCAACACAAGAGGATCAGCTTGGTTTTATGCATAAGTCTGCCTTCCTTCCCCTAGAACGAGTACTTGATGTTGGCCGCGATGAAGTCGCGGTCGTTGATGAGATTGTAGCGACCGGCGCCGCTGTAGGTCGTCCAACTCAGGTCGAACTGTAGCTTGGAGAGGTACTCGAAGCCGAGCCCGAGCGTGAAGGCTGTCCGACCGTCGATGAAGGCGCCACCAGGCCCCGGGGTGATGCCATCGACATCATGCCCCCAGCCGAAACGAGGGATCAGGTTGAAGGCGCCGATTGCGTTGTTGTAGACCAGGCGACCGACCAGACGATAACCCCAGGAGGTCGAGTCTGCGAAATGCTCGGCCGGTTCGAAGGCTTTTCCAGCGTGAGCACCACCGGGCTGGGACATGAGCGGGTTACCGCTGGTGTAGGTGCCCGGGCCCTCATAGCGCAGCTCGTCTTTGCTCGGCATCCCCGAAACGTGGATGACGGCCGGCTCGAATAGGAGGAGCCCCTGATCGGCGCGGAGAGCCGGGATGGACCCCCAGGCCTTCGTGAGAGTGAACTGGGCCTGGACTGCGTCGTGGAGCCGGTAGCCGGGGATGACCTCGTTGAATCCGGCGCCGCCCGGCACCACCTGATTGACGGCAGCCAGTCCCGCCGAGATCGGCGACAGGGCCGCAAAGAGCAGCTCTACGTCATCGACGAGGTAGGGGGAGTCCTGTTTGTAGGAGACTTCGCCCTGCAACGCGATTCCGGTCGTGGCGATCTGGGAGTTGAAGCTCACTCCCCAGAGCTTGATGTCCTCGGGGTAAGCGATGAAGTACCTCGCCGTCGCGGCATAGGCATCCGTACCGGCAGCCTGTCCCGCCTGCGCGGCCAGGGCATCCACCTCGGGGCTGACACCCGGCGGCACTCCAAACGTCTGATAGATGACCCCTGCGGCTCTCGGTCCCGCCACGGCCGCGGCTCCGGCACCCTGGATCGTACCGGTGATGCCGTTCACCGTCGGCAGCCGGCTGTGGTAATTCATGAAGTAGAACCCGAACTCGGTGTTGCCGAATCCGGCGAGCCAACGCAGGGCTGCTCCCCACTGACCGCTGTCTGAAGGTTCGATATCCGACCCTCGCGGCACTCCCATGAACGGCCGATTCAGCGGTGGTTGGACGAAGAACGGCGATTCACCCGTGTCCGGGAAACTCGCGAATGCCAGAAAAACGTGAGTTCCACCCCTCCCAGCGAAGTCGTTGGTCGAGAAATAGGTACCTGGCGGATCGATGACGGTCTCCTCCCAGTCGTACTGGTAGAAGGCCTCCATGGAGAGGGTCTCCGAGAGGTCGACCGAGGCCCAGGCCATGCCCACGGGCCGAAAGGCTTCGCGTAGCTCGGCGCCGGGCACACGCAGCGCCGATACATCCACGGGGTTGATGCTGCTGATGCCACCCGGAATGAAGGTGCTCTCGCCCCAGTTCAACACCTGTTGGCCGCCGCGGAGCTGGCCCCGCCGGCTGCCGAGATCGAATTGCCACCAGGCGTAGGCATCCAGGAGCTCGGCGCGGCTGCCAGCCCAATCCAGGGCCGGGCCTGACAACGGCGTTCGGGCGCGCTCTCCCCCTTTGAGCTCGAAGTCGTAGAACCCGGAGCCGCGAATGAAGGCGCCGACGTTCTTGTAAGCGAGTTGGATGTCGACCGTCGCCTTGACAGCGTTGCTGGAGATGCCCTTGTCGAAGTTGAGGTTGCCGTCGTCGCCGTTGACCGACCAGGCGGTACCACCCTCGAATGGGCTGATGATCCGCTTGTCTGGGTCGTCGAGCCGGGAGCGAATGCCGTACGACAGCGTGGTGTCGACGAGGAACTGGAACTGCCCGATCGAGAGATCGGCTGCCTCTGCAGGTACTGTCGAGAGTGTGCCCAGTACGACAGCGAGGACGATCAAACCGACGCTCCCGCCGAGCGTACAGAGCCGAGTCCCTGGTTTTCTGCTCATTTGCCCACTCCTCTCATGGTTGTCTCCTTCCTATCTTCCATTCCGTGACGGTAGAAGAACTTCGCGGTGGGCGACCGGGGACCCTGAGAAGGGCCCTGGGTCCAGCCCAAAGTCCTGAGCAGAAAACACTCTGTCAGTCCTCCCCCGCGAGATGATCGAAACCTTAGGGGTAGAGTCTCATCTTAGCCGATTGTTGCGGGCAATACCCACCCGGGTGGGACTCTTGCCTACCTGTGTGGGTGGTCATATGGAGGCCCAGAGCCTTGAATGTGGGGAAACATCCGGGCCGTTGTCGCGTCTAATGTTCTGATACCACGAGGTAAACCCGACCGAAGGGTCAGATCCTCCACGGAGACCCAGCTCTGATGCGACGCGCGATGACCACCCTCCTTGCCATGCTTTCTCTGGCCCTGGTACCAGGGAGCCGGATCAACGCCGACGAGATGCCCTGGCCGACTTTGAAGGCCGGCCCTCACCGCGTCGGATTCCGTACCCTCGATGTGACCGACTACGGCCGCACCGTGGCGCCGCGGATCGATTGGCGAGGAGTCGAGCGTCCGGGCGACAACTTCCGCCAGGTACGGATCTCTCTCTGGTACCCGGCTGTCGTCGACGAAGAGAGCCGGCCGATGCTGTACCGGGACACCGTCGAGGCTGTCGGTTTCGAGACCCAGATGGAGGGCGAGCTGCTGGTCGGCGTCGATGCCTATGTCGCCCACTCCACCTTCGGCGGGGCTGACGAGGCAACGCTTCGGAAGATGGTCGAGGAGCCGACGACCGCCTTCCGAGACGCCGTGCAGCTCGCCGGTCAGCACCCGGTGATCGTCTACGCCTCCAGTTTCAGCTACGAGCCCTTCGAGAATTCGGCTCTCTTCGAGTATCTGGCGAGCCATGGTTACATCATTGCCGCGAGTCGCTCTTCCGGCCCTGAAACCCGAGAGATGTCCGCCGATCTGGCGGGAGTCGAGGCCAGCGTTCGAGACCTGGAGCTGATCCTCGATGCACTCCACGACGTGGGGCACGCCGACCTGACACGGGTTGGCGCCGCGGGCTTCAGCTGGGGAGCCTTGAGCGCCGTGATGCTCGGGATGCGGAATTTCAATGCCCAGGCTGTGCTGGCCCTCGACGGTACCTTCGAGCACGCAGAGATTCCCTCCATCGAAGAGCAGTACGACTTTCGGCCGAGACGGCTGCGAGGCGGCTATCTCGCCATCGTCGGCGATCGCGAGCCGGCCAGGTCCCTGGCCGACGATGCCCTCTACACGGACCTTTTCGAACTGCGTTATCCAGATCTCATGCACTGGGACTTCGCCTCCGACCTCATCCGAATCCAGGTCCACAGTGCCGGCGAGCCGGATGCGGCGCGTCGTGCGCTGGTCGACGAGGCCTATGGGCTGATCGCCTATCAGGCCCGACTGTTCTTCGACGCCTATCTGAAGGGTCTGGAGGTCAACCGCCAGGTGCTGCTCGAAGGCAACTTGAGGGCAATGAAGCCGGCAGTTGTGATCGAGAACCTGACCGCTCGGGCCGCGCTGCCGCCTCCGCCCAGTCCTGCCGAGTTCGCGATGCTGCTGCGGGCCGACGTCGAGGAGGCTCGCCAGGTCCTTGACCGGGTGAAGAAGAACGATCCCGAGATCGAGCTGCTGGACTGGATGCAGCTACAGGATTCCGTCTCGGTGAGTCCCTTCGCAACCAAGCTCGCCATTCTCGAGCTGGCCAAGGAGGAGCTGGGCGAGAGCTCGATCCTCTTCAACAACTACGGCCAGGCGTGGCGTCTCGAGGGCGATCCCGAGAAGGCGCTCGGTTACTTCCGCAAAGCCCTCGCTCACAATCCCGACAGCGGCTTCGCCAAGAAGTCGATCGAGGAGCTCGAAGCGGAGTTGGCGGACCAACGAAAGGGGCGGTGGAGCCGGTAGCAGCCGGCACTGAAGGGTTCGGCAGGGGGCCCCAGGGGGCTTTCCTCCCTTCCGCTGCCAGAACCCCCTGGAACCCTCCTGCCGAGCCCTGGAAGCCGCACTGCCACCCAGAAGAACTCGATTCGAGCGTGACGAGGTCAGGCTGTGCATCCAAACTGTCTTCCTTCTAGGAGAACACGGGTCAACGGAAGCTAGAATGGGCTCCATGCGATTCGTTGGTTTGACTGTCGTTGTTGCGCTGCTGGTCCTCGCCTTTCCTTTGGCCGGCCAGGAGCTCGAGCCGGCTGCCTACAAAGTGGTGCCGATCAACGCGAACCTCCTTCAGGTTGGCTACGTCCTGGCGGTCGGCGACGTCAATTTCAATCCTGCTCTGCCGGTTGAGGATGCCGAGGCGACCATCAACACGATGACCGTGATGTATGGACGAACGCTCAGCCTGTTCGGACGGTCGGCCAATTTCGGAGTCGTGGCTCCATACTCCGTGGGCCACCTGGAAGGCATCTACATCGGAGAGTTCACGGAAGTGGATCGCTCGGGGCTCCGCGATCCCCTGTTTCGATTGGCGGTGAATCTGTACGGAGGCCCGGCCATGGAGTTGAAGGAGTTCGCCTCCTACAAGCCGAAGACCAACGTCGGCGCGAGCATTCGAATTCTGGCACCTCTCGGCGAATATGACTCGAGCAAGCTGATCAATTTGGGGACGAATCGTTGGTCCTTCAAACCGGAGATCGGTGTGACGAGGGCTCTGGGGAAATGGTCCCTGGAGTGCTACGCCGGTGTCTGGTTCTTTACCGACAACACGGATTTCTTTGGCGGCAAGACGCGGGAGCAGGATCCCATCGGTTCCTTTCAAGGGCACACCCTCTACACCTTCAAACCCGGAATGTGGCTCGCCCTTGACCTCAACTACTACAACGGCGGCACGACCAAGGTCGATGGCGTGAAGAACCTGGATCTACAGCAGAACTCGCGCGCTGGTCTGACATTCATGCTACCTCTGAACCGGCGAAGCTCGCTGAGATTCGCCTACAGTCGGGGCGCGCGGACGACCATCGGCGCAGCATTCGACGCCATTGCTGTGGGCTACTCGTACGTGTGGGGTGGCGGTCTGTAGTCGGCACCTTCTGACAAGAAAGGCAGGAAGCCCATGATGGATGCGGTGAAGCCCCGGAGTCAGAGCCGGGTGGGTTTGCTGTGCGCGGATTCAGGTGGCCGAAGAAGCCGCGCTCGGTGGGCGGAGGGTGCCATGAATCATTTAAGAATAGCCATAAGTCTATTAATTGCAGTATTTGCGGGCATGGTGTCAGGTCCGGATTCGTGGGCGGAGGAGTCCAACAACACCGAGGCCCGGATCGCCAGAGTCGAGGCGGGATTGCTGCCGAGCCTGATCCGGACCGATCTGGCCTCACCAATGTGGACGCTGGCGGAGCGTATGCAGCACTACCAGGCGCCAGCGGTCAGCCTGGCGGTGTTGGATGACTTCGAGATCGTGTGGGCCAGGGCCTGGGGTGTAACGAAGCTGGGTAGCGACGCCCGAGCAACGCCGGAGACTCTCTTTCAATTCGGCTCAATCAGCAAGCCTGTGGCCGCGCTCCTCACGCTGCGAATGGTCTCCGAGGAGCGACTCGGACTGAACGACCCAGTCAACGAGCTCCTGACGTCATGGAAGCTGCCCGACTCCGCGGCCGGTGGTACCGAGCCTGTGCTCCTGCGCCACGTCCTCAGCCATGGTGCCGGGATCGCACCTTTCACCCTACACATGTATGAGCCTGGTGAGGAATACCCAGGTGTATTGGCGCTCCTGAAGAACAAGGCGGAGAGTCCGATTCCACCGGTGGTTCGTGTCAGGCCCCCAGGCGAACGATTCGAGTACGCGAATGCGGGCTACGCGGTGATGGAGCAACTCTTGGAGGATGTCAGCGGGGAAGATCTCGTCAAGCTGGCGCAGAAGACTCTGTTCGATCCCCTGGAGATGAAGAGCACCTCCTTCGCCCGGAAACTCCCTGTGGCTCTCTACGAGCAGGCCGCCTGGGGACACACGGGCGAAGACCAGGCTCCGATTGACGGCAAGGGTCTCTACCCTCCGGCTGCGGTGGGAGGGCTCTGGTCGACGCCCACGGATCTCGGTCGGCTTCTACAAGAGCTCATGCTCGCGTACCGTGGGGACGAGGACCGGTGGTTCCCGACCGAGCTGGCGCGCGAGATGCTGTCGCCGCAAATCCAGGGCCAGGGTCTCGGTGTGCGGCTGCGCGGAGAGGCAAGGGGCCGGTACTTCCTGCACGGTGGTGGGATGCCGGGCTTCGTGGCGCTCTTCGTTGCTTTTCCCGAGACTGGACAGGGGGCGGTTGTCGCTATCAACGGCGGGGCCTACCCATTGTTGGGCGAGATACTCCGAGCCGTGGCTGCCGAATACGACTGGCCCGGCTATTTGCCGAAATTCGAGATCCAGGAGATGTCGGCGGAGCGCTTCGCCCGGTTCAAAGGTCGATATGTCTTCGACCGCAGTGGGGGTACGGAGATGGAGATCTCGAGCGCTGGCGGCAAGTACTTCCGCGGCCGAGCCGAGATGGTCCCGGTTGGTGAGCGGACCTTTGCGGTGCATCAGCTTGGAGACGTGGTCGAGTTCCTGGTCGATTCCGATGGCGAGACCCGAACCTTTCGCTACGGTGAGCACGGCATCAACCAGGCCTGGGCCCGGCGGATGCCGGCCGATCTCCCGAATCGAGCGAGAGTCGACGCTGGTGTGGCGCGAGGGGTCGTGCGCAAGTTCGTCGGCCCCTTCTGCAATCTCGAGACCAACCTCTCCGAGGACGATCTGAAGTTTCTGGGCATCGAGCGCGGCGACGTCTTCGAGGTGCGTGTCGGCGGCCAACAGCTGCGAGCGAAGGTCGTGGAAGACTTCGCCGAAGTTCAGGCCGGCGACTGGGCCATGATCCCGAGAGAGCCCGGTCGATTGGTTCTGGGCCGCCAGGGGGCGAATTCCCTTTCCGAGCTGGGTGTCGAGGCAGGAGCGCCGATCGAGGTCAGACCGATCAGGGTTTCAGGAGACTGAAAGTTGATCCTGCAGTACTGCAGGCCAGGGTCTCAAACCAGCAGAAGCGCCAGCAGAGCGACCAGGGCCACGATCAGAGCCGAAGCCGGCATCCCGAGAAGCGGGATCAAGACCAGGGCGGCAGCCAGGGTGCCCGCGAAGCCGCCGATGAGGTCGGCCGCGTAGAGGGGGGAGATGATGGCTCGTTGATCGGGGGGTTGTTGGTCGTGGCGGCGCTGCAGGGAGGCGAAGGCGAAGACAGCTGCTACCAGGCAGCCGCAGAGGAGTAGGAGCAGCGAGACCGCGGCCAGCGAGCTCGCCATACCCTTGGCAACGAACCAGAAAATGACGAGGCTGGCAACAGCGAAGACGATCAGAATCGAGGCACCAAATCCCGAGCCTGGCTCTGCCAGACGATTCCGGGTCGAGGCTCGACGATCGACCGCCCAGGCGCCGATAGCGAGGCCGGCCATGAACATCGTCAGCAGAAAGCCGAGATCCTGAAAGAGCACGCCTCTGGCTGTCTGGTAGTGGAGGATCAGAAGCGTCTCGAGAACCATGCCGGTGAAGCCTGCGGTGGCCGCCAGAAGCGAGCGCCGAAGCAGGTCGATTCGGCGGGCAATCAGCAGGGCCGCTCCGAGGGCCAGCAGTGTCAGCCAGATCCATGGGCTTGTCCCCACCCAGCCGGATTCGAGCTCGGCAAGGTCGACGAGTGCCAGGTCCAGATAGAACCGGGACAGCCAGAGCAGCAGTGTGTATTGGTAGCAGATCGGGCGCGAGTCCGTGTTGAGCGGAGCGGAAGATCGGTCCAGGGTCTCGGCGATCGTGAAGAAGCGATCGTTGGAATAAAGGTAGTCGAGATAACCGGGCACGACGAGGCTGGCCTCCACCTCGCGTTCGATGAGTCGTCGCTCCAGAGGTGCCGGATCGCGGGAGAGGGTATCGAGCGAAGCGAGAACTATATTGGTCGTGCCGGGTAGAACGACGACGTCGTCGAAGACCGTTCCGAGAGTCCGGTGGATACTGGCCATCCGTCGCTGCAGCTGGGGAGTCCACAGGTTCTCGGCACCTCGCAGACGAAGCGCCAGGACGCCGCTGTCGTTGAGTCGGGCAGCGCAGGCCTCGAAGAATTCTTGGGTATAGAAACGGTTGGTCTGGCCTGATTCAGGCTCGGGCATGCCGACGAGGATGAGGTCGTAGTCGCCGGGTTGCTCGAGGAAGCGCCGGGGATCGGTGACGTGGATCTCGACACGCTCGGATTCGAGCGATTCGCGGACTCTGGGTGGGTAGTGAGCCGAGACCAGCTCCAGCAGGGTCGCGTTGAGCTCGACGTAGTCCACTCGCTCGGGATCATGCATCAGGAGCTCCGCGACGAGGCCTTCAATGCCGCCACCCAAAACCAGGGCTCGCCCGACTCGGGGGCGCTGCACCGCTGCGATGTGCACGAATTCCTCGGCCTCCGTGCTTTCGCTCTCGTAGGCCAGGGCGTCATTCTCGAACACCGAGAGCTGCTGTTCGCGCGAGGTGAGGGTGAGGCGTCCATACGGCGAGTCGCGACTGACCAAGAGGTCCGGGTGGTTCCAGGCAGTCATGGCCTGGTCGAGGGGTCGGGCAGAGAGGAAGGAGCCAATGAGCACGACAGCCGTGGCTGATATCGCTCCGATGAGAAACCGCGAGCGTGGATTCTTGCGCGGCAGCCAGGCGGCCACCACAGCGACGCTGCAGCAGAGCAGAGCCTGTGAGAAGTTCTGCACCCCCCAGCGAGTTGCCAGCGTGGCCAGCACGCCACCGACGAGGGCGCCTGCGCTCTCGATGGCGTAGGCGCGGGCAAGAGTCCGCCGGCCATCGATCGATCGCTTGGCAGCCCACTGGAAGAGAAGACCCGCAAGAAGCGCGACGGGTGCCACGATGCCGATCATGCCCAGGAGCTGGCGCGGAAATGGCGGAAAGGCACCTGGCACCGTGCCCAGCACGATGCGCAGGCCTCGAGTCAGGACAAAAGCCGCTGCAAGAGCCCAGCCATACGAGAGGAGCGCGCCGCGAATCGCTCCGATCGAAGGCAGGACCCTGCCTCGACCCAGAGCAGCGCCGATCGCGCAGCCCAGAAGCCAGAAACCCAGGGCCAAAATGTAGATGAGCTCGCTGCCGTAGAGCGCCACGCCGAGCTCACGTAGCAAGACCACCTGGCCCAGCAGCGAGACGAGGCCGATGGCGAAGAGCCAGAGCGTCACGGGCCGGCAGCCTTCAGCTCGGATTCAGAGAAAGACTCCGTTCGAAAGGTCTGGAGGTCGGCTCCTTTCTCCCAACACCCACCGAGAAGCCCGGCCTTGAGGCAGAGTTGATCCAGAAACTCCGGTCGCGAAAGTCCGAACTGCTCGGCCACCTCGGGCAGGAAGAGAGCTCGGCGACCGTTCTTCACCAACAAGACACCATCTACACCCATCTGAATCTGAGAAGTGCTCGCCACCCTTCCCAGTCGACCCAGGAGCGAAATGCTGATGTCGATCTCGCCGAGCTCGGCAGGCGTGACGGGCTCGAATCGCGGGTCTTTGAAGGCGGCTTGCAGGGCTGACCGCCCCACGAGAGTCGCCATGGGGAGATCGGTCTGAACGAATCCCTGGCAGCCGCGCAGCTCGCCGCCCTTCTCCAGGGTGACGAAGAGGCCCTGCCTTTGCCAGAGAGGTCCGGCTGCCTGGCGGGGTAACGGGGTCGTCTCCGTTTCGAGATAGCGCTCGATGCTGTCGCGGGCGAAGCGCAGCAGCTCGCGCCGCTCCTCGTTGGTCAACTTACCCGGTGCGGCGGGATTCGGTGTCTGCCAAGGAGACGAACCATCGGTATCCGGAGGATCGGAAATGAAGCTCACGCTCCCATAGCCGACGACTCGGGAGCGGTCCCCGATCAGGGCGTCGCCGCTGTTGGCATAGCTGAGAATCCGCGCACTCTTCGCGCCGAGTGCCCTGGCCGCCACCATCGCTGTGAGCATGGGTGCATCACCGCAGGCACGAGTCGCGAGGCCGGGCGCCCCGAGTTTCGACTGCTGGGCGATCGTCCTTTGCAGCGAGGCGGGGTCCAGTGTACGGACACCGGCAAGAGTCTCGAGGTCGACCTTCACGGCATTGCCATACGTGGGGTAGTGGGAGAGATCGGAGCTGGCGACGATCAGGGGTCGGCGCCCATCGATGGCTCGGATCAACGTTCGGGCAAATCTCTGGCACAGGTCGAGATCAGGGGCGCCGATGACTGCAGCGACGATGGGTACGCCCGGGAAGGCCACCTGAACGAACGGCACCTGCACCTCGATAGAGTGCTCCCTCGCATGAACGATGGGGTTGAACGAGACCTCTTCGGCTGTCAGGAGTCGCTGGGTGATTTGCCGATCGATCGGTGCGAGCCCGAGAGGGGTGTTGTAGCCCGAGCCATCGTAGACGGACACCCCTTTGAAGCCGGCCGCCGTGTGATTGGTGCCGAGAATGACGATCAGGTCGTAGTCGCGTCCGATGGCCTGGCCGTAAGCGTCGGCGGCGATCTGGCCGGAGTAGATGTAGCCGGCGTGGGGTGCGATGAGAGCCAAAGGACGTTCCGATCGCGCCGGCAGGGCATCCTCGAGGTACGCTTCGATGCCGGCGCGGAGCTTCGCCGGATCGGCCGAGTAGAAGGCCCCGGCAACGGCGGCTGGGCGACCTTTCGCAAGCGCAGCACTGGTGCTCGGAAGAATCCAAAGCAAGGTCAGCAGAGGAAGCATCAGGAGCGTACGACCTTTGCCTTGCCTCATCAGGTTCCTCCGGAGAAGGTATCTAGATCCAAACGCCAGCAATGGGGTGCTGGCATTGGGCACAGCGACCCTGGTCAATCTTGATCTCCTGAAGCAAGAACCCGTGACGCCGAATCACGACCTCGCCGCACTTTGGGCAATAGGTGCTGTTGCCTTCATGGCCGGGGACGTTACCGACGAAGGCATAGTGCATCCCTTCGCGAAGAGCGATCTCGCGGGCCTTCTCCAGTGTGGCTACGGGTGTGGGTGGCAGATTCCGCAGCTGATAGTCGGGATGGAACCGGGTGAAGTGCACGGGCACCTCTGGCCCCACCTCACCGACCACCCACTTGGCCAGCTCCGTCAGCATCGGGATGGAGTCGTTGAGCGTCGGCACGACCAGATTGACGATCTCGAGGTGAATCCCGGAAGCAGCCACCTGCTTGATGCTGCGGAGCACCGGGGCGAGCTGCGCACTGCAGACCCGGCTGTAGAAGTCTTCGCTGAAGCCCTTGAGATCGATCTTTATGGCGTCGAGGGCCCGGCACATCTCGGCGAGCGGTGCCTCTTGCATGAAGCCGCAGCTGACCAACGCGGAGCGGCGACCCTCTCGCTTCGCGATCCGCGCGATATCGCAGAGATACTCCGTGAAGACCGTCGGCTCGTTGTAGGTGAACGCCACAATGGGAGCTCTGCGTCGCGTGGACTCACGAACGATTCGGTCGGGTGAGAGATAGGTCGGCTTGAAGTCCTCGGGTCTGGCCTGAGAGATCTCCCAGTTCTGACAGAATTTGCACGACAACGGGCAGCCCGAGGTGGCCATCGAGAAAGCCGCCCTGCCTGGCAAGAAGTGGAAGAAAGGCTTCTTTTCGATCGGGTCGACGTGAACGCTGATCGGGCGGCCGTAGACCAGGGTCTTGAGCTCTCCGCCCCGGTTCATTCGCGCCTTGCAGCGCCCCCGCTCCCCGTCGTCGATGAGACAGCTCTGGGCGCAGAGCTGGCAGCGGACCACCTTGTTTTCGTGCTTGTGCTCGAGGTTCTCCGGCAGAGCGGCGGCCTCGTGGCAGGCCAGGCAGTCGGCCTTGGAGGCGGCGATGGTCGTGGAGGTCCAGTATCGAGCGGTCGGTGCCGACGCGATCAACTCCTCCAGGGACCCGATCTCGGGAGCGGCAGACGTTCCCTGCCTGGCGAAGGAAAAGAGACCTGCAGTCGCTCTCGCACCACCGGTCGCCCAGGCGACTCCGGCCGCGGTCGAGCGCAAGAATTTCCTTCGGGTCCAGCAGGTGGCAGCCATGCCCCACCTCCACCTTCATTGTAGACCCAGCGGAGCGATCGAGCACCGTCCAAACGGGCAGGGTCCTCGTTAACAGCACGGGAGTCAGGGCTCCCGGCTGGTGCTCCAATCTCGCAAAACCCGTAACTGGTTCGAGTGAAGGGCGCTTCCGTCCTTCTACGCTTCTTGTCCACTCCCGCCAGGGCCGCGGCTCACGTAGCCGTCTGCCTCGGTGGGTCGGCTGAAGGCGGCGAGTCCCGCCAACGAGCCTGCGAGGGCCGCAGTCCACACCAGATCGACAGGGCTTGCCATACCTCGCAGCGCCGTAAGGCCCCAGGAGGGCAGGAAAAGCAGGAAGGTGAGCGTCCAGTAGGTCAAGAATCGTCGCATCGGTCTAGCCTCCTTGGTCTTGAAGGAGGCTAGACCCAGCGACTGTCAACTCCCGTCAGTCGTGTTGGTGGAACTTGGAGCCAGGTCCACTGGCTTGGAGCCACGGACCATTGCCACCGCGGCGAAGATCACGCCTGTGGCGATGAGCATCCGGATCGTGACGGTCTCATCCAGGATCAACCAGCCTAGGAAGACCGCCACAACGACATTCAAGTAGGTGCTGCTGCTGACAATCGGCGCGGGCCAGTGGTCGAGAAGGTATACATAAGCGGTGAAGGCAACGATCGAGCCGAAGATGGTCAAGTAGAGGACGGCGCCAATGCCCTGCCAGCTGGGTTCGAACCGCCGCCACTCGCCTCGCACGAGCCCGGCGACAGCCAGGGCAACTCCCCCGGCCAGCATTTGCAGCGCCGAATTGACGACCGGGCCGCTCGATATTGGGTGGCGCTGAGAGTAGACCGAGCCCAGAGACCAGGAGGCGGCCGCACCTAGAATGGCCAGCGGTCCTCGCCAGTCGGCGCTACTGAGCTCTTCGAGGTCGATACCGATCAGGCTGGCAGCAGCCACGAAGCCGACCACGAGGCCGACGAGCTGCATTGCAGTCGGGCGATACCGGAGGCCGGGCAAGGTGGCGGCGAACAGCACCATCCAGAGCGGTGAGGTGACGATGAAGATGGCGGCCAGGCCCGACTCGACGAACTGCTCGCCCCAGACCACGAGCCCGTTGCCGACTGTCAATAGAAGAAGGCCGACGATGATGTTGGTGCGCCAGTCCACGGCGCGGCTCGGCAGCGGTTGGCTGGTAAGACGAGCGTAGACCAGCAGTATCAGGCCGGCTAGAAGGAAGCGGCTCGCAGCGAAGAGAGCCGGTGGCATGTACTGCACACCGATTCGAATCGCGAGGTAGGTCGAGCCCCAGAGGAGGCTTACCGTCGCGTACGCGAGCAGGATCGAGGCCTCGAGGCTCAATCGGGGTTGGTCGTTGGCCGGCATGGGAGGAAGTATCTCGGCAAGATGCGATCAGAGCTCGGATTTTCGAGCTCGACCCATTGTGGTCGATCCGGCAGCTCCGAGTCGAGCCAGGTAGCGGCGGAACGTCGCTATAATGGGGCCACCATCCGAGGCTCAGGACCGGCTGGATTCAGAAAGGCGGAGACCCTTGATCGGCACCACACTGTCGCAGTATCGAATCCTCGAGAAGATCGGAGAGGGCGGAATGGGCGAAGTCTATCTCGCCGAAGACACCTCCCTGAAGCGCAAGGTGGCCCTCAAGGTCCTGCCCGCCGAGATGGCCGCAGACCCCGAGCGCCTGGCCCGCTTCAAGCGGGAAGCCGAGTCGGTAGCCGCCCTCAACCACCCCAATATCGTCACCATTCACTCGGTCGAGGAAGTGGATGGTACGCACTTCCTGACCATGGAATGGGTGGACGGTCAGACCCTGGGCCAGCTCATGTCCCGAGGGGCCATGCCGCTGGAGAAGCTCTTCGCGCTGGGTGTGCCGATCGCTGACGCGCTTGCCTCGGCCCACGAGGAAGGCATTACGCACCGGGATTTGAAACCGGCGAATGTAATGGTGACTGAAAAGGGCAGGGTCAAGGTTCTTGACTTCGGCCTCGCGAAGTTGGCTCTGGAGGGCACGGGAGAAGGCTCGGACGAGCAGCCGACGCAGGCCCTGACCCAGGAGGGATTGGCTGTGGGGACGGTGCCCTACATGTCCCCCGAGCAGGTGCGGGGTGAAGGCGTCGATCACCGCACCGACATTTTTTCTCTAGGAGTGGTGCTCTATGAGATGGCCAGCGGCGAAAGGCCCTTTGGGGGCAAGAGCTCGGCCGATCTGGTCTCGGCCATCCTGCGCGACCGGCCGCCTTCGGTCACTGAAGTAAGGGCCGAGCTGCCCCATCACCTCGGTCGGGTGCTGCAGCGGTGCATGGAGAAGGATCCCGAGAAGCGCTTCCAGACCGCCAAAGACGTCAAGAACGAGCTCGAAGGCCTGAAGCTCGAGGTTTCGTCCGGGGTGGCGCGATTGAGCAGCGCTTCGATGCCGGCAGCTCCGCCGGAGACTCCATCTTCTGGTTCTCGTAAGGGCCTATGGATCGGTCTGGCCGCTGCAGCGGCGATCGCGCTGGTGCTTGTGATGTTCTTCATGCGATCGGACGATTCCGAGACGCCTGCTGCTAGCCAGACAGCAGAGACTACCGGAGCTCCAGCTTCTTCAGCCGATGACCGCATGATGGCCGTGGTTCTACCCTTTGAGAATCTGGGGCCAGCCGAAGACGAGTATTTTGCCGCCGGAATCACAGACGAGATCAGCGGACGACTCGCCTCAGTCAACAGTTTGGGCGTTATCTCGCGTCAGACTGCGGCGCGGTACGCCGGTACCGGCAAATCGATCCAAGAGATTGGAGACGAACTGGAGGTGGACTACGTGCTGGGTGGCACCGTCCGCTGGGCCCGGCAAGGTGACGGCACGAGTCGCGTTCGAATCTCGCCCGAGCTCATCCGGGTCTCCGACGATCGGCAGATCTGGACCGAGACCTACGACCGGGAGATCGAGGACATTTTCGAAGTGCAAAGCGACATTGCCAACGAAGTCATCGACGCGCTCGGTGTGACACTACTGGGTGGAGAGCAGGAGGAACTGGACGCCGCACCAACGGACAATGTGGAGGCCTACCAGGCTTTTCTCAGGGCGCGAGATCTGGAGCTCCACGGCGCCACTCTCGAAGAGCTGACGACAGGGGCCGAGGCTCAGTACGAGCGAGCGGTCGAGCTCGACCCTGGTTTCGTCGAGGCCTGGAGTCGACTGTCGATCCATCATTCCAACATGTACACCGGCTTCGAGCGTACCGAAGAGAGGTTGTCGAAGGCCAAGGCGGCGTTGGAGAGAGCCGAAGCGCTGGGTCACGATCTGCCCAACGTGAAATTGGCCCGGGGCTTCTATCACTACTATGGCTTCCGGGAGTACGACCAGGCCTTGGATGAGTTCCAGGAGGCTTCTGCGGTTGTGCCCAACGACTCCGAGTTGCGGGCCGCCATCGGCCTTATCTATCGACGACAAGGCAAGCTCGAGGAGGCCCTGTCCGAGCTCGAGGCGGCAGAGGAGCTCGATCCTCAAAATGGAAATGTCCTGGGTAATCTGTCGTCGACGTTTCGTGCCATGAGACGAACCGAAGAGACATTGGCAATCGATGACCGAATGGTCGCCTTGAGCCCGGATGACAATTCCTATTTCAACCAATCAGGGCACGTGGCTGCTTTGACGGGGGACCTGGCAGAGGCGCACAAGATTCTGGACCAGGCTTCAGGTTCGAGTGAGTTCTCTGTTTTCAATTGGGCGAGTCAGCTTTTGAACGAGCGGGACTTCGTGGGCGTGATCGACCGACTCGAGCCAATGGAGTCGGACAACCCACTCATTCAGGCGTTCAGGGCTACTATTCTCGGCTGGGCGAGGCGAATGGAATACGGCCTCGATGCGGCGCGCGGTGATCTCGAGTCGGCGATCAACCTGTTTGAAGCGATCCTCGAGGAAGCTCCTTCCAATGCGGATGTTCGACAGGTTCTCGGCCTGAACTACGCCCAGCTCGGTGATAGCGAGGCCGCCATTCGTGAGGCACGCCTGGCGGTGGATCTGACTGCCAAGGACGCCTTTTCAGGGCCCGTCGCGGTTGAGAACCTCGCCGCGGTCTATGCTCTGGTGGATCGCAGGGACGATGCCCTCAAACAGATCGAGCGGTTACTCGCCATGGAATACCAAGATTCCCTCACGGTGCACCGCCTCGGGTACGAGTTTCAGTGGGACCCGCTGCGGGACGACCCCCGGTTCCAGGAACTAGTTGGGGATAACAGCTAGGACTATGTCCAGGGCTTAAGGGCTTAAGGGCTCAGGGGCGTAGGGACTTAGGGGCTGGGTCCTTGGACAGCTGCTGGTTGGCATACAATCAGGCGCAGCTTTTACGATTCCAACAGGAGGGTCGATTGACTGGGTCGAAGGGATCCGTGTGATCGAACCCGATACCGAGACGATTCGAGCCTGTTTCGAGGCGAGGTGGATCGCACCGGGTATCGCTCGAGAAGGAGGAATACCAATGGCACACATCGTTATCTGGCATCAGGTCGAGAACTTCGATCAATGGAAAAGCAAGTTCGATGAGCACGGAGCGACTCGCGGTGAGGCTGGCAGCAAGGGCGGCACTGTCTACCGCAGCTCTGACGATTCGAATGAAGTCGTCGTCGTCCTCGAGTGGGACGGCGAAGACAACGCTCGAGATTTCATCGCTTCGCAAGAACTGGCTGCGGCAATGGCCGATGCCGGTGTGACCGGCCAGCCCATGGTTGCTTTCCTCGACGAAGGAGAGGCCGTCCCGGCCTGACCCGATGATCGGCACGACCCTCTCTCATTTCAAGAGCACCGCCAAGCTGGGCGCAGGCGGCATGGAAGAGCCCATGCGGGCAGCTAGTCAGCTCCTCGCACTCGACTGACCATTGCCAGTGGTTCGCGCTCGCTGACTGGAGGGGTGGAGATCACATAGTTGACGACGCCAGCGAACGGTGCAGTCACTGGCTGGATGGGGTCACCGAAGAAGTCGCTCAGGGTGCCTAGAAGACCGTCCTTCTCGACGAAGTAGCCTTCTTTGACCGCTGGTTGGAACATACCTGCAGCCGGGCTGCGGACTACTTGCCCCTCTTCGAGCCAGACGACACCCGGGGAACGCTGTGGCTCGCCTTCGAGCATGCCCAGATGTCGTAAGAGATTCCAGACGCCCTGCTCTGCGAGGCTGACGAGTGTCTCGTCAGTCGATCCCATGGATCCGGTTTCAGTGGTGATCGCCGGTTTTCCCAGGCCCAATGCCGCCCACTCCGTATAGACGTGCGCGGTGGGTTCGTCGGACCAACCTCCCTGGACCACGATCGTGTCCAGGCCAAAGGCCAATCCCAGGGCCTTCGAGCGCTCGTCCAGTGCGGATTCCCCTGTTACGGTCAAGTAGAGATAGGGCCTCAGCGCTTCGTTCCCATCGCCACCATGCATGTCGACGACGTAGTCGGCCAACTCGATGACCTGCTTGTACAGAACGTCAGCGATTCTGTCGCTGACGGTTCCCTCCGGATCGCCAGGGTAGACCCGGTTCAGGTTCTTGCCGTCGATCGGGCTGTAGTAGATCGTTCGACCGAGGAAGGAAGGCAGGTTGGCGACGTGAACCAGGATCAAGGTTCCAGAAAGCGCCGCCGCATCCAGCTCTCTGCGTACCCGCTGCAGTGCCAGGATCGGCGGATACTCGTAGCCGTGGGTCCCGGCAATGAGCGCCAGTACCGGACCTTCCGAGCGGCCCTGAACCACAGTGATGGGAATGCGGGTGCCTTCATCGCTGCCAGCCGGCACCTCTAGGAAACCTGACATCTGTTCTCCACGAGCCGCTTTCAGCGGGCCGACGGCGAATACCGTTGGCTCCTCGCCCGCCGCCAGGCCAGTCAGTAATGCACCCATCAGGGTCGTCATGGCGATCCATCGAGTCTTGGCAAGGCACCGAGCTTCGCTCATTTCTCCTCCTTGTTACGGTTCCCTGAGGACCATACCGCAGACAGGCCGTGGGTCGACTAGAATAGGCCAGCTTTCCCGCCACCGAAGGATCGAGCTGTCCAAGGAGTAGATCAACATGATCGGCACAACACTGTCTCACTTCAGGATTACCGCCAAGCTGGGCCAAGGTGGTATGGGAGAGGTTTATGAGGCCTGGGACGAGAGTCTCGAGCGCTCTGTGGCGCTCAAGATTCTGCCGCCGGAAGTTGTCCGCGATCCCGATCGGGTGCGGCGATTCGTCCAGGAGGCCAAGTCGGCTTCGGCCCTCAGCCATCCGCACATCGTCACGATCTACGAGATCGGCGAAGCCAGATCTGTATTGGAGGTCAGCGAATCCCCAGGACCCGAGCCCCAGGACCCAGGACCTGCCCTCCACTTCATCGCCATGGAGCGGATCAACGGCTCCACCTTCAAGACCAAGATCCACGACGAGCAGGCCTCCCCCAAGGACTTGCTCCGTTGGTTGGGGCAAGCGGCGGAGGGGCTCGCCAAGGCCCACTCCGAGGGAATCGTCCACCGGGATCTCAAGCCCGACAACATCATGATCACGAGCGACGGGTACGCCAAGGTGCTGGATTTCGGTCTGGCCAAGCTGACCGAGCCGCTGACCGAAGTGGGCAATACCCACGTACCGACGATGGCTGGAGACCAGACGGCCGAAGGCGCGGTGATGGGAACCGTGGGTTACATGTCACCGGAACAGGTGCAGGGCAAGCGGGTCGACTACCGGACGGACATCTTCTCTTTCGGCTGTCTGCTCTATGAGGCCATGACCGGGCAGCGGCCCTTCGAGGGCGAGACCGCCGTCGACACCATGCATCAGATTCTGCGGGCCAAACCGGCCTCGGTGCGGGAGGTCAGCCCGGAAACGCCCTCGGCCGTGCGGCGCGTCATTCGTCGCTGTCTGGCCAAGGATCCTGAGCGGCGGTATCAGTCGATGAAGGACCTTGGCCTGGGCCTGGCGGATCTGGTCGACGACTGGGACGAGCTGGCTTCGAGATCGGATTCGGTTGCTTCCACCGCCAGTGGTTCACTGGCTGCGATCTCGGCGCCCCCCGATCGGAAGCGTTGGCTGGGAATGGCCGCCGCTGTCACCATCGTCGCGTTGTCGGTGCTGGCGATTGTGCAGTTCATTCAAAGCTCGAACCCCCCGCCGGTAGCTGTCGACCAGCCCGTTGCGAGCTTCTCTCGGATCACGCAGCAGCCCGGGGTCGAGTACGAGCCAAACCTCTCTCCGGATGGCCGATATGTGGTCTATGTCAGCGATGCCGAGGGTGAGGACGACATCTATCTGCTGCGAGTGGGAGGCCGGAATCCGGTCAATCTCACCGAAGGGTCCGGCGCCAACAATAGAGCCCCTGCATTCTCGCCCGATGGCGAGCTGATCGCCTTCTTCTCCGACCGTGACGGCGGCGGGATCTTCGTCATGGGGGCGACCGGCGAGTCGGTCCGTCGTTTGACCGACTTCGGCTTCAACCCGACCTGGTCGCCTGACGGGAAGAAGATCGCTTTCGCGACCGAAGGTCATTCGGATCCCTACGGAAGAACCGCCAAGAGTGAGCTGTGGGTGGTGGAGCTCGCCGGTGGTGAACCAGTAAGGATCTCAGAAGGCGACGCGATGCAGCCGACGTGGTCGCCTGACGGGCGGACCATAGCCTTTTGGGGAATCCGAGAGTTCGACGGCGGGGGCGCGCAGCGGGAGATCGGGACAATCAGGGCCGACGGTGGCGAGCCGAGATGGGTTGTGGAGGACTCGGCCGTCGATTGGAGCCCGGTGTGGTCCCCAGGCAGTGAGTCTCTCTACTACATCAGCGACCGAGGCGGCAGCGCCAATATCTGGCGAATCGGACTGGATCCAGCTTCCGGTGAAGCTACGGGCCAGCCAAGGCCTCTGACGGCGCCATCGCGGCTGGTGAGCCGAATCGCCATTTCTGGAGACGGCAAGCAGATGGTCTTCACCGATGAGAATGTCTCCTCGAATGTCGCTCGTGTCGAGCTCGAAACCGCCAGCGGTGCCGGATTGCCGGTGGCCGTGACACGCGGTAGCAGCGAGTTCGTGCAGGCCCAGGCGTCGCCGGATGGCGAGTGGGTAGCATTTCGCTCGACAGGCAGCCAGGAGGATCTCTACGTCGTTCGTGCCGATGGCAGCGACCTGCTGCAGCTGACCGACGACTCCGCCAAGGACCGACGACCCAGCTGGTCGCCTGTTGGTGAGCAAATCCTCTTCTACTCTGACCGCAGCGGGCGCTACGAATTCTGGGTCATGAACCGCGATGGCTCGGGGCTCGAGCAGGTAACCGACGGCGAAGGCGATTCGTTCTTCTATCCGAAATGGTCGCCGGATGGCGAGAAGATCAGCGCCACGACCTCGAACTCGAGCGCTATCTGGGATCTGAGTCTGACGAAACCAGCTCGCGACTACGAGCTCTTGCCACCCATCGACGAGGACGGGAGATATCTGTTCGATCCCGAGTGGTCTCCCGATGGCACGCGACTCGCGGGTGTTGTACTGCGGGCCAATCAGGCACCGAGTGGCAATGAGGGCGTCGCGATCTACTCGTTGGATTCGGGCGAGTACGAGATCATCTACGAGCCAGAGGAGGGACTCGCAGTCCTGGGAGCCTACTGGAGGAGTGATGGTCTCGGCATGTTCCTCGAGCTCAGAAGGTCGGATGACTCCCACGTGCTGGCCACACTGGATCTGGAGAAGGGAGGCCTCGAAGAGCTCTGGACAGCTCCTGAAGGTGCTGTCGGGCTCGCACCCTCCTCGGATGGAAAGACGGTCTACTTCATTCAGGGGGTGGAAGAAACGGACCTCTGGCTCGCTACCTTCCAGTAGCGTCCAGGCCGACTGACCAGGGGGAAACAATACTCTTTTCGCTGGGCCGAAATGAGTATTGTGTCCCCCGTTTGTGGAATTGGAATAGAATGGCGGCCCTGGGCCGGTTGGACCTGTTGTTTGCACGGCTCGAATCTCACTAACCATTGAAGGGAGAATCACCGTATGAAGAAGCTTGCGTTCTGGGCTCTCGCCCTGACAGTAGTCCTCGTCGCTTTTCCGGCCATGGCTCAGGAAGACCAGATGACCGAGGAAGAGATCATCGAGTTGATCCGCAGCAACATCCAGAAGGACAAGGTTGCCATCATCGGCGCTGCGATGGATTTCAGCGCCGAGGAGGCCGGCAAGTTCTGGCCGATCTACAAAGGCTACGAGACCGAGCTCACCAAGGTCAGTGACCAGCGGGTCGCCCTGATCAAGGATTTCGCGGCCAACTTCGAGTCGATGACCGATGCGAAGGCGAAGGAACTGGGTGAGACGGCGATGGGCATCGAGAAGCAGCGCATGGCGCTCAAGCACGACTGCTTCGAGAAGCTCGCCTCGGGGATCTCGCCGGTCGTCGCGACACGATTCCTCCAGGTCGAGAACCAGCTCAATATGCTCCTCGACCTGCAGCTCGCACAGCAGCTTCCGCTGATCGAAAAGCCGTAAAGCGCACGCTGCCGAACACCTCAGGGGCACCCGGGCTTCGAACCAGGGTGCCCTTTTCTCTTGACCCTCCCAAGATGGGGAGGGGGCATCAGGGGCTACCGTCGTCTATTTGCACCCGGACCCAGGCGTCAGGCGGCACTAGCTCCTGCTGTTGAAGCCACGCCACCAGCTCGCCCGTGACCTGATCATGAAACTCGGGACGATTGATGATCACGTGGCCGGCTTCGATCCAGCGGATCGTCTTGGGCTCCCGAGCCGCCTCGTGCAGAAGGCGAACGTTGGCCACGGGAAATCCCAGGTCCTCGGTGCCGTTGAGAAAGAAGATTGGGCGCGGGGAGACCTCGCCGATGTAGCGCAGTGGCTCGACTGGCGCCGTGATTACTTTGCCCAGCCACGCTGCCGGAATCGTCATCCATGCGGGTCGGTCGAGATTGGTTCGGATGAGCGACTGGATGTCTCCACCTCCGAAGAGAACCACCAGGGCATCGATTCGAGTGTCGGTGGCGGCCACCGCCGGAGCGAGGATGGCCCCCACGCTGCCGCTGGTGAGGACGATCCGATGGGGATCGACCTCGCTCCTCGAGAGCAGGTAGTCGACTGCCAACTGCGCAGCCGGCACCGTGTTGATCACAGCCCGGCGCATGGCTGGCAGGGACGTGAGAAACTCCACCGTGCTCAGTCCCGACCTCCTGCCCTCATAGGGGTAGTCGAGGGCGAAGAGGATCACGCCGCGGGTGTCGGCGAGATAGTCGATCGTCCGCCGGCCGGTGCGCACTCCACCCAGAATCAGCAGGGCCGGATACGTCTCGTGTGAGCCGACTGGAACTTTGAGGTGCCCGACCACCGCGAGGCCACGATCGTCGCGCAGTCGTACCTCGGCGATCTCGTGATCTCCGACGGTCGCCAGGTGCGTCTCTTCCACATGCTCGAGGGTGCCGCGCAGACGATCGAAGTGGTTCCTGAAGTCCCTCCGGCAGTAGGCTTCACCGGCCCAGAAGAGAGCGACCGACAGCCCCAGGGCGGCGCTCAGTAGGGCGAGTGCCCAGTGTCGCTTGGCTAGTTTCCTGCTGGGAGTCGGGTCGGTCCCCACGGCATTCTCCGGCTCTTGGCAGGATAGCCATCCTGACGCTCCGAGGCCAGGGCTCCTGGTCTCCCGTCTTCGAGGGAGCAGGGATCAATCAGGGCAAGACCTACAGTTCCGAAGAGCTACCGATCGTCAAAGACGGTTTCGAGTTCGGGACTGTCAGCGTCTGGAGCAGCAGCTCGCCACGGAACTGTCACTCGGGGGAGGTCTGAGCTGCGATCTCTGCCTGGATGTCAGCTTCTACCGCGCGACCGGCTTTCTCGAGGAAGCTCTCGAGGTTTTCGAGCCATCCCGTGCGCCGCTCTTCCAGGATGTCATCGCCATAGAGAATCAGCACCGTCTCGCCCCGGACTAGCATGGGAATCGCGACCGCTTCTCCCTCCGCAGGTCCTCCCAGGGCGCTGATGAGCATCCGATCGCCTTCTTCTCCTGGTAGCTCGTCCGTGACAGTCTGGCCAACGGTCATGCATCGGCTGAGCAGGCTGGGAACGTGTCGCTCGAGGACGATATCGAGTAGTGGAGGCCCACCGGAGGATTGAGGGAGCGACCTGCCAGTCTGGGCGATGGGATGAAAACCACTGTGACCTGCCGAGAACACGACAGATCTTCCGAACGTCTCGGCCGCCTGCTCGAGAAGCCGCTGGATCAACTCGCCTTTGGCCTGGGGTCCGCATACCTCGCCGACGAAGTCATTCAGAGAGCTGGTCTCGCCGGGTTCTTGAAAATCGGGTTCACCTGGTGGCGTTGAATCGTCGGTTCCAGGCTCAGGCGATGACGGGGTTTGCGGCTCGAAAGAGACGTCTGAGCCCACCTGGTCGGCTTCATCTGCGTGTGGATTGATTCCCGACATCAAGGTAGCCGGTGACAGTCCGAGCGAAGTCTTGAGCTCCTCGGTCTCCAGTTCGATCTCGCCATGGTTCTCGATAGAGACGGTGCTGAACTCGAAGTCTCCGGTGGACCAGTGAGTGAAGGCCGAGACAGCTTTGACCGCCTGGGCGAGGATCACCTTCTCGAGATCCTCCTGGGACAGCGCTCCCATCTCGATCAGGATGCTGCCCAGGCGTCGCTCCTTGTTGGCCTGGGCCTGCGTTCCGAGGGCATCGACCAATTCGATCTCAGTGATCAGCCCCCGCGCCAGGAGCATGCTACCGAGGTTCTCGCGAAGCCCGGAGGATGCGGCGTAGACGATCTTTCCATGGCGAAAGACGACCAACCCTCGATCGGCTCCGCGGTTCAGGCTCAGGGTGCCGCTCTTGCCCAAGGTGCCGATGACGTCGATGATCTCGATCGGGCCGAACTCGGAAAGCGTGCCTGTAAGACTCATGCGAATCTCCTCCACGCGAGCCCGAACCGAAGGCGTCGGCCCGTAGCCCCGTCGGACAGGCCATGGTAGTCGAGACGAACGCTTCAATGCAGTGAAGGAGTCCACCTGCACAGACCCCTGGTGGCGACGGCAGTAGTTCACCGCCTGATCGGGAACCGGGGCGAGGACAGGCCCGCCGAAGCACAACTAGCTTTCGGAAGTCGGCTTGGGTGCGCTCTCCGAAGTTCTCTCCGCTGGCGCCGGCGGTGGGCTACGCCGTTCCGGCGGAACGACGAAGGGCTCCGGAGGGTTGTTGATGTAGTGCGGCGACATGATCTGCACGCCGAACTGGTTGAATAGATCTTGGATGTTCTGGTGTAGGTCCGACAGAACAAGAGGTCGAATCGAGGGATCCTCGATGACGGCGACCAACCGATACTCGGGGTACCAGTCTGACAGTCCCGTCTGCAGCACGAAGGGTGGTGGCTCTTTGCGCAGTCCGGCTGTGTTTGCCGCAGCACCCTCCAACAGGGCATGGACCTGGCGCCAGGGAGTGTCGTAACCGATGGTGACAGTCGTGTTCACTCTCACTCCGGCCTTGGCGAATCGTGTGTAGTTGACGGTCTCCTTGGCGATGACCACCGCATTCGGCACGGTGACCTCTTCGCCGGCACGGGTTCTGACCTTCGTCGAGAGCATGCCCATTTGCAGGACCTCGCCCTCGACGCTGCCCACGAGTACCCAGTCTCCGACTCGGAGGGCCCGAGAGTACATGAGCATCAACCCGCTCATTGCCTGATTGACGACGCCGGTCGAGCCCAGGGAGATCATTAGTCCCAGGAAGACGCTCAGGCCCTTGAATGCGTCAGTGCTGCTGCCTGGTAGATAAGGGAAGGCCACCACAACCGCCAGGAGCCACAGGGCAACGATGACCAGTTTGCGAGTTGGCCGCGCAGTCTCGGCGTGCAGCCCAGGTAGGTGTAGCCGCTCCTCCTGCACCGCGGTGAAGGCCGCCGACACCGCACGCGAGGTTGCCCGAGTCAGGAAGTAGATCACCACGACAATGAACAGGCCTGGAATGGCTTGGAGAATGCCGTTGCCGATCCAGGCGAAAATGCCCAGCAGGTAGTCGCCGAGCGCCTCGCCCCACGGGCGGGTGAAAGGGAACCGCTTGAGCACCGCCGTTAGCCACAGATAGGTACTGGTAAAGATGAGCAGCGCACCGACGATACGGGCCAGTTGACCGGCGAATTTGACGATCTTGAGACTCTGATCGCTTTTGGTAGCGATCGTTCCGGCAATGGACTTCTTCAGCGTCCTGTCCGTGAACTGCTCCAACTTGCGTTCGAACAGCCGTTCCAATCGCACCAGGAAGAGGATCCACAGCGAATAGACCAAGGTGATGACAGCCGCGAAGCCCAAGCTGCGGAGCAGTTGCCCTGGTCGCCGGAGGGCTTCAGCCTCCCCGATCGCTTTCTCGAGATCGGCAATCGCTTCCTCGGCGCGGCCCTCCAGAGTCTCGCCGGCAACCAAATCCAGATCGGCCGTGGTGATCGCGAACATAGTCTTCCCGGCGATGCGAATCAGCACCCCTTGCTCGATGTAGACCGAGTCCACCGGCTCGGTGCGGCGTATCTCCACCTGTTTCTCGATGCGTTCGGAGGAGTCCCGGGCCCTGTAGTCGGGGAGATTCCCCATGATCTGGGCCCGAAGGCGGCTGATCTTGCGATTCATGTACATCACATCGGCGTGTTGCTCGGAGGAGACTGTGCGAAGCAAGTCCGGCGGAATGCGAATTTGCCGCAGCGATTCCGTGGAGACCTCCTTGTTTTGCACGATATCGGCGAGAACGGAGGCCGTGTCAGGAGCCGAGGGCTCTCCCGGCTGTTGCTGGGTAGAGTCAGGCGCCTGCTCATCTTGGGCCTGAAGCCCACGACCGAGGCCGACCACCGCAACCAAGGCCAAGAGCAGAGCGAGGAGTAGCTTGAGCTCGACAGAGGTAGAAACTCGATGCGTCTTCGTGCTCCGATCCAACATTGCGACCTCCTGCAGGATCCGTTCGATTGCAGACTGGCGTTCGGCTGACAAAGGAGTGCCTAGTCTATCTCCTGACGATGGCTGGGTTATTCTTGTCGGTCATGATGCAGAAGACTGCAGTGGTTCTCTTGCCAGTCGTGACTAGCCTCTTTCTTCTCACTGGTGGGCTTCGGGCTCAGGAGCCTACAAAAGGACTCGCCCAAAGACAGTCCGACTCCTATACCCGCTACGAGCTCCTCGACCTGTCGACGCAGAGTTTCAGGATCCTGTACGACGTTTCGGC
Source organism: Thermoanaerobaculia bacterium (assembly GCA_049664225.1). Classification (GTDB taxonomy): domain Bacteria; phylum Acidobacteriota; class Thermoanaerobaculia; order Multivoradales; family JAHEKO01; genus JAUVRX01. The sequence goes on along the minus strand of JBATEX010000087.1, from coordinate 1,243 downwards.
CACGACTCCGGGTGCGCAGTTCTACTTCAATCCAATTCGCAAGGGAAGCGAGCCAACGGTGCACGCCGTAACCGACTTGGCCTCAGGCAAGCAACTGGAGTGGAAGCTGGTGAGCACTGAGTCGGCAGCGGCCGCCGGTCTCAAGGGATCGACTCACGATGGGCAATTCATCCAGGTGTCGCTGGCACGTCCGGTTCCGGAGGGTGGGGAAGGCCGGATTCGAATCGACAAGACCTACAAGGATCCGGCCAGCTACTTCAAGCAGGCCCAGGACATCGTCTTCGAGCGCAGTTTGGGAGTGCAGCGAAACGCGATTGTGCTGCCTCCTGGCTTCGAGGTGGTGAGCTGCAACTACCCGTCCCAGGTTGCAACCGAGGAGGATGGCCGAATCCGTGTTTCGTTCATGGGCAGAGGTGCCAGCGTGCCGCTCAGGTTGGTGGCACGTCCTCTCTCCGCAGGGTTGAAGACGCCGAGGAAAGAGACAGGAGGTGGCGGGCCGGGACAGGTTGAGGTCCGGCAAGCCGAATCCCGTCCCGTTCCGGCCAGTGCCCGGACCGAGTTCGAGGTGACAGAGCGAGCCTTCGAAGACCGGGAGATCGTGTATTTCCTGCTGCAGCCTGAAACCCACTCCTTCAGGCTCTACCACGATTACACGGAGAAGCGGCCCGGGGTCGATCGGTACCTGAATGTCGTGCGTCCCGGGAGCCGAGCCAAGGAGCCGTCGGCGGCGAATCTCGACACGGGTGAAGAGCTTGTAGTAGAGACTCTCCGAGGACAAGAGATCACCGACAAGGGACTCGATATCGGTGAGCCAATCACGGCGGCGACGGAGGTTGTCGCAATCTGGTTCGATCCGGTGGGCGAAAGGGAGTCGAAGCGACTGCGGATCGAGGAGACCTACACAGACGCTGGTCGATATGGTCTGGACGGGGAGGACTTGATCTGGGATCGGAGCTTTGGGCGGCCCCGCAACACGGTCGTCCTGCCAGCCGGCTGGTCTATGACCGACAGCTCCGTGCCCGCGGTGGTGGACGAGACCGAGGCCGGAGAGATCCGACTCCATTTCCAGAACGACCGGCCCGGAGTCATCGAAGTCGTGATTCGGGCCCGCAGAAGGTGAGCCCCACCCGTCCTTGGGTTGAGGCTGCCGTCGCTTGCTCCGGCCGATCCTTGGGGTCCTGTGGTCCTCCGACCTCAGCAGATGACCACGATCTTGTGAGGTCAGCCCGGGGGGCAGGATCCC